>CALHNI010000010.1 GCA_938034975.1 Candidatus Goldiibacteriota bacterium
TTAAAGTGCATTACTTTTATTTACCTGTTTTTTAATTTAAAAATAAGTTCTCTTTTAAAAATTATATTTGTTTATAAACCTTTTTTATATTTCCTTTTTTCCCTTGAAAAACGCTAATGCGTTTTTCAGGTTAACTATAAAAACGTATTTGAAAAAGCGTTTTTTAATAAATTTTTATTTTTATAGCGCATTACTTCTATTCAACCGCTTTTTATTTAAAATAAAGAACAAGTGTTGTTTCAAATATGTTATTGTTTTTAATAGTATAATTTTTTGTTTTTTTCTCAGTAAATTGTAATTTTTAAATACAATTTTCAGGATTCATATTTTAAAAACTTGTATGAAAATGAGATTTTAGTTTAAAAAATATTTTTGCTTTGTTTTATTAAATAAATTATTATTTTTATAATCTAGTGCTTTTATTCATATTTTTCAATAAAAAATAACATAAAAGTATTATTTTTTTAACAAAATATCTCTTAAAACTTCAATTTTTTACTTTAATATTCAGGTTAGATTTATAAATTACATTCTAATAACGGCACTGCCCCATGTAAATCCTGCTCCCATTGCTGAAATTGCAATTAAATCTCCTTTTTTAATTTTTCCTTGTTCAACAGCTTCGGCAAGGGCAATTGGAATAGTAGCAGCAGAAGTATTCCCATATTTATCAAGATTTATTATAATCTTTTCATCTGGAATATTATATTTTTCAGCAATAGCATTAATTATTCTTTTGTTAGCCTGATGAAAAATTAAATAATCTATGTCTGACAATTTAATATTTGCTCTTTTTAAACTTATTTCAAGAGCTTCATACATCAGTATTATTGCATCTTTAAAAACTTCCTTACCATTCATTTTAATATAAATTGAATCATCATTTAATGTTTCATTTGAAAATTTTTTAAAACTTCCACCTGCTTCAATTAAAAGCAAATTAGCTTTACTTCCATCTGATGAGTTAAAAGTAGATAATATTTTGCTATCATCCTCACTCTTACTTATAATTACCGCACCAGCACCATCACCGAACAAAACACATGTATTCTTGTCTTTCCAATTTGTTTTTCTTGAAAAAATTTCAGCACCCACCAATAATATATTATTATAAAGTCCTGATTGTATCATTATTTTGGCAAGTTCAATTCCATATACAAAACCTGAACAGGCAGCAGAAATATCCAGAGAGGGGATATTTTTTAAGCCAAGTTTATAAGTAAGTACATTGGCAGTTGCAGGAAAAATATAATCCCCTGTAACAGTTGCAACTAAAACATAATCTATATCATTTTTTTCTAAACCGGCATTTTTAATTGCTTTAATACTTGCTTTTAATGCCAAATCCGAAGTTACTTCATTATCAGCTGCAATATGTCTTTCTTTTATACCAGTTCTGGTTGTTATCCATTCATCTAAAGTATCAACTAATTTTTCCAAATCAAAATTAGTAAGAATTTTTTCCGGAACATAAAAACCACAACCAGAAATTTTTGCTTCTATTTTCATTTTATATCCAAAATTTTTATATTATTTTCAATTTCTTCATTTATATGATGTTTTATAAATTCAGATGCAACTTTTATTGCATTTTTAATTGCTTTTGGATTGGCTCTTCCATGAGTAATAATAACCGGCTTTTTTATACCAAGTAATAATGCCCCACCATACTCATCATAACTTACCTTTTTTTTAATTTTATTAAAAATACTAATCATAAATAAAGCTCCTATTTTTGAAATTAAACCGCCTTCTTTTATTCCTGTTTTAATAAGGTCAATCATAAAATGTGCAATTTCTTCACCAAATTTTAAAATTGCATTTCCTACAAAACCATCACATACTACAACATCAAAATTACCATTTATTATATCCCTGCCTTCTGCATTACCTTTATAATTTAATTTTGTTTTAGTCATTAATTCATTTGATGCTGCTGTTAATTCATTTCCTTTGGCTTCTTCTTCACCGACAGAAAGCAAACCAACTTTTGGATTATTTATACCGAATATATGTTTTGCATAAAGAGAACCCATAATAGCAAACTGGACAAGATATGATGGTTTACAATCAACAGTTGCACCTGCATCAAGCAAAGCCGTAAAACCATTTCTGGAAGGTATAGGAGTTAAAATTGCAGGTCTTAAAACCCCTGGGATCCTTCCAATTATTAATAATGATGAAGCAACAACAGCACCTGTATTCCCTGCGGAAACAAATGCTTCTCCTTTACCATCTTTTATTAAATTAGCAGCTATAGCGATTGAAGAATTAGGTTTTTGTTTTAATGCCTGGGCAGGATGTTCAGACATTGTAATTACTTCGTCTGCATTAATTATTTCTATACGATTCATTTCATCTTTTGTCAACCTATTATGAAGCAATTTTTCAATTTCTTCCTTTTTACCTACAAGTATTATATCTATATCCTTAAAATTTTTAATTGCCTGAATAGTCCCTTCAATTTCAACATACGGAGCATTATCACTACCCATAGCATCAAGAACAATTTTCATCTAAACCTCCGTTTTATAAATCAAACTATACTTCTGTATTTAATATTGCCCTTCCCGCATAATATCCACAATTACCACAAATTCTATGTGGTAACTTTTTTTGATGACAATTAGGACAATCAACAAGGTTTAGATTCTGAGTAAGTTTCATATTAGCAGCTCTTCTGCTTCTTGATTTTGATTTTGATGTTTTTCTGGTTAAATTAGCCATATTTATTCCTCCTTTTTATTTAATATATTAAATTCATTAAAAGGTCTATTTTTAAAATCCTTTTTACAATCACACTTTTCTTTATTTAAATTTTTCCCACAAACAGGACATAAGCCTTTACAATTATCATTGCATAAAGGCTTTACAGGTAATTCAAGTAATAGGGTCTCTCTTAAATAATCAAAAAGGTCTATTTCATTTTTTTCATAAAAATATACATTATCTTCTTTATCATTTTTACTAAAATTTTCATTTCTTTCAAAAATAGAAGTAAAATTTGCAGTTATAGGCCAAATAAACTTTTCAAGACACCTGACACAGGTATTTTTTAATTCGCCTGTTATTTTACCCTGAATTATTACTCTGTTGTCTGTATCTTTTGTAAGTGTAAGGTTAATGGAAAGTTCTTTGTTAATTAATATGTCCTCATCAAAAAAGACATCATTTTCTTTTATTTTAAAAGATACTTCTGTTTGCTTTGAAAAAGAACTTAAATTTATTTTAAACATTTTAACACCTGTATTATATTAAAGCATAAAAAACGAATTGATTTTACACTATTGAAAAAATTATGTCAAATATTTTTTTGAATCCTGAAAATTGTATTAAAAGATTGTAATTTTCAGGAGAAAAAATACAAAAATTATATAATATTTATTATTTAAAAAATTAAATATTCACTTTCATTTTATTTTAATTTTAAAAAACGGGCGAATAAAAATATTGCATTATAAAAAATAAAAATCTATTAAATAAAAATACGCCTTTTACTTACGGTTGAATAATCTTTTTATTAATTATTTACAAAAAATTTCTTGAATTTTTTTTATAAAATTGTAAACTAAAATGCCAAAAGGAGTTAAAATTGAATATAAATAAAATCCAAAAAATAGCAAATAAAATACGCAAAAGAGTTCTTGACTTTACCTTAAAAAATAATGGTGGTTATTTAAGTCAGGCATGCTCTTCTGCTGAAATTTTTGCTTGTCTTTATACAAAAATTATGAAATTAAAACCCTTTAAAAAACCTTTAATGCCAGAGCCATTTAATGGGGTTCCTTCTACTAAAAATAAAAAATATATTCCGGGTTATTATTTCACCAGTCCACACGAATCTAATTTAGACAGATTTATTTTGTCTCCTACGCATTACTCCCTTGTTTTATACGCTACCTTAATTGAAACAGGCAGATTAGATGAAAAATCTCTTGAATTTTTCAATAAAGATGGTTCATCACTTGAAATGATAGGTGCAGAACATTCACCTGGAATGGAAGTTATGACTGGTTCTTTAGGACAGGGATTAAGCCAGGCAGTGGGCATGGCACTAGGACGAAAATTTAAAAAGGAAAAAGGCAAAATATGGGTATTAATGTCAGATGGCGAATTTCAAATTGGTATGGTATGGGAATCTTTCCAATTCATGAGCCATTATAAGCTTGATAATATTATTATTTTGATTGATTTTAATAAAAATCAATGTGACGGACCTGTTAAAACGGTTATGCAGATTGAACCTTTGCGCAATAAATTGATTTCCTTTGGCGCAAAAGTTATATCAATTAATGGACATAATATAAAAGAATTATTGAAAGCATCAAAAGTTAAGCATATAAATAAACCACTTGTCATTTTATGTCATACTGATGCCTGCAAAGGTATAAATGAATTAAGAAAAAAAGAAAAATTGCATTATATACGATTTAAAAATGAAGAAGAAAAAAAACAATATTTATATATACTTAAAAGGTTAGAAAATGAATAAAATAGAAAAATTATCCTTTGTTCATAGAGAAAATCTTGTAAAATTTGCTAAAAATAAAAAAAATATTCTTGTTCTGACAGCTGATTTAACAGGGTCGTGCGAAGCAGACCTTTTTAAAAAAAAATACCCGGAAAGATTTATTTCATGTGGTATATCAGAACAAAATATGCTATCAGTTGCAGGTGGTCTTGCGCGTGAGGGATTTATTCCATTTGTCCATACATTTGCAGTTTTTATATATAGAAGGGCTTATGACCAGATTGCAATGTCTGTTGCATACCCTAATCTTCCTGTAAAAATGTTCGGGTTTTTACCAGGTATCACAACACCTGGCGGTGCTACTCATCAGGCAATAGAAGATATTGCTGTTATGAGAGCATTGCCTAATATGACTGTTTTAGAAGTTGGTGACGCAACAGAAGTTGAAACTGTGCTTGATATTGTCTACTCAATAAAAGGCCCTGTATATATACGAATGTTGCGTGGTGAAATACCAAGAATTTTTGATAAAAATTTACCTTTTAAATTAGATACTCCGAGATTATTGAAAAAAGGAAAAGATGTTTTAATAATTTCAAGTGGAATATGCACAGAAGAATCATTGAAAGCCACAGATCTTTTAAATAAAAATGGTATATCAACCACACTTTTGCATATTTCTACTATGAAACCTTTTAAAAATAAATTTATACCAGACATTTTAAGTTCGGTCAAATATGGTATAATTACAGTTGAAAATCATACTGTAATAGGTGGTCTTGGAACAATAATTTCTGAAAAAATGGCAGAATTTAAAATAAATAAAAAAATTATTAAATTAGGCCTTCAGGATACTTTTGCACATGGAGCAAGTAAAAATTATCTTATGAGAGAATATGGTTTTGATGCATATAATATTATTAAATCAACTTATAAATTATTGAAAATCAATGCCCCAATAAACAAATTACAAATTAAAGATTCATACATAAATTATTTTAATAAAAATTTAAAACCGGAAGATTTATGAAAAAAAATAATTATTTTTATGTTCAATATAGTTTTAATGCAAAAAATTTTATTGAAGCTAAAAAAATTGCTTTTGATATCTGCATTGAACAAACCATTGAATTCCCTTTTGAATTACTTAAAAATGGTTATATTAAAAAATATTTAATTGGCAAAATTAAGAAATTATTTAAAATAAATAAAAACAGATATTTTACAGAAATAGCATATAATAATATGCTTGTTGGAACAGACTACACACAATTTTTAAATATAATTTTTGGTAATATTTCTTTAAAAAAAGGTATTAAAGTAGAATCTTTTGTTATTTCTAATTATCTTAAAAAATTAATAAAAGGACCAAAATTCGGGATTGATGGGATGAGAAAAATTTTAAATGTTTATAATCGCCCTTTAACTTGTTCAGCAATAAAGCCGGTTGGATTGAATACAAAAAAATTATCGCAAATTGCATATAAATTTGCATTAGGCGGTATAGATATAATTAAAGATGACCACGGACTTGCCAATCAGATTTTTGCACCTTTTGAAAAAAGGGTTTATTTTGTTTCAAAAGCAGTTAAAAAAGCAATAAAAAAAACCGGGAAAAAAGTTTTATATACACCAAATATTACAGGTGACAGTGAGAATGAAATAATAAAAAAAGCATATTTTGCAAAAAAATGCGGTGTAGGCGGTGTTGTAATATCAGGATTTTTAACAGGAATTCCACTTATAAAAAAGCTAAGTGAAGATAATAATTTTAATCTGCCTATTTTATTTCATCCAGCCTTTTCTGGAAGTTATATAACTTCAAAAGAAAGTGGTTTTTCTTTTTATTCCTTTTTTGGTCAATTACCGAGAACCGTAGGTGCCGATATTGTAATTTTTCCTAATTTTGACAGCAGATTTTCATTTAAAAAAGATGATTGTAAAAAAATTATCCTTGGTTGTAAATCAAAAATGCTTAATATAAAACCATGCTTACCGGCACCTGGAGGCGGAATAACAATTAATAAAATAAAAAATTTAAAAAAATTTTACGGTAATGATGTTGTATTTTTAATGGCCGGCGGATTATTCCATAATTCCGCTGATATTATAAAAAATTGTCAAGAATTTATAAATTTAATATCTTAAATTTCTGACCAGTTTGATGATTGAGTTGCTGTTCTGTTTATAAGCATATTTAGCATTTCATCAATAACCGCCATTACACGAACTGATGCATCATATGCCCTCTGATACTGTTTGGCAAGCATTAATTCCTGAACTTCATCAACTCTGGTAATATTATCCTGTAAATTTTGTAATTGTTCAACTGCTGCCTTATATTCTGCTAAAATATTTTCTGCGCTGTTTGTTTCACCTTTTAACGAACTTAAAATTGAATCATAAAAATCTTCAAATCTGGTATTTGTTATTAATTTGATTGATTGCAGCAGATTACCATCTTTATCTGAAATAAAAAATGGAGACAACTGATGATCCTGATTCCCATTACTTGAAATAACTCTGGAGCCAAAGAAAAATTTCTGGCTTTCAGGTATGAAACTTCCTGAACCTGTAATTGCAATTATAGCAGAACGAGTCGCTGCAATTGGCTGAACAGTTCCCCATTGTACTTCATATTGGGCTCCACGATAAATAATATTAACTGACCCAAGATATTTCGGTGGCGGACCTGCCGAACTTCCTGGATCCATTGCTTCTACATCAAATTTATTTTTTTGACTTTCCCAGGTAAAAAATGTAAGTGGGACTGGTCTGTATTCAAGTATCTGGTTTCCTTCTATTGCTCCCTCGTAATTTATAGGTGCCGCACTATATATTCGTTCTTCTAAATTTAATCTTTTTAAAGTCATATTTCCTGAGTTTGTAATAAGCGGAGTTGTATCACCAAGTTCTTCAATTGTAAGGGCTTCGTTTGAAAATATATAAAGTCCTCTTTCATTTGGATCTTTGGGATTACTATTGCTATCAATATAAATTGCAACAAACTTTTCAGGATTTATTGAATTTATTCTGTTTACAAAAGCACCTATTGTATCTGTTGAATAATAAGGAATGGTTACTCCACCTATAATTACCTGACCATTGCCTAACCCAAGTTGATTAGCCGGTGGTAATGAACCATTTGTTCCTATATAAGTATAACTGTATATTGTCTGATTATTTGATTGAACCCATGAATTCATCAATTTATTATTAATGTTGGCTATGATTTTAGCAATATTCATTTTTTGTGTAACAGGAGTTGCCCCCGTATAACCTGTTATAATACCTGTATATGCAGCAATATTGCTGCCTTTATTTAACTGTAGATTAACATTTATGTCTGATGCTCTTGAGCCGGTGAAAAAATCTATAGGAAAAGCAATTGTCGGATCAGAACTTGTTGCCCCCCTATGAATTTTATTTACAACAGTTATCAAACTATTGGCAAATGTATCAAGTTGTGTTCTGTACCAGCTTACAACCTGGTCACGCGCATTTAATAAACCGCCTAATCTGCCTTCATAAATTTTATCTGTTATATCAACAGGCCTTGCTCCCTGATATTCAAAAAGTCCTATTCTTTCAAATTTTGAATCTTTTTTCCCTGAAATATAAGTTAAACTGTTATATCTGCTGCCATCAACAAGAGTATGCCCATGAACATGAAGAAAAACAGAACCGTCACTCCTTGTTTCTATGTTAAGGTTCATAAGTTTTGACAGTTCAGCAAGCGCTTGAGTCCTTTTATCAAGCAAATCATTTGGTTGTTGCCCAATAGCATAAATATTTACTATCTGCTTGTTAAGTTCAGCGATAAGTTTAAGATATGTATTTATGTTCTGTATTGTTGTTCTCATTTCATTATTTAAATCCTGTTGTAAATTTATAAGCCCTGATGCCCTGTTATTTAAAAGATTTGCTAATTCATATGCTCTGTTGTATACTTCTATTTTTTCTGCTGTTATATTCAAAGGATCCGTATCAACTTTGTCAGCTAGGGCTTCCCATGCGTTCCAGAAGGCTTCAATCTGGGTTTTAAGTCCTGGAGCGGTTGGATCATCAACTTCAGGAAATAATGCTTTTAAATTCTGAAAAGTTCTTTCTAAAATTTCCCATTTCCCTACATTTTGTAATTCAGAACGTATTTGTCTGTCAAGATATAAATCTCTTATTCTTTCTATATTAGAAACTTTAACTCCGGTTCCTATCTGTCCTGGAGGCGATATATTAGTCATAGGTTCAGTTGTTGCAAAAACAGCAACCTGCCTTGAATAACCTAAAGTATTTTTATTTGCTATATTATGGTCAATTGTATCAAGAGCAAAAGTGTGTGCCCTTAAAGATCTTATTGCAGTTTCTATTCCCATTATAAGTGACATAAATTTCTCCTTTCTTTTTATATTGTTTTATCTATTTTGGAAATATTTTGTTTATCATCAATTTCCATTTTTTTTATTCCGCTTGATGTATATGTTATATTTTCAGTTTTACTTAATTTTTCTCTTATTTTTTTTGAAAAATCAAAATAACTCAAATAATTTTTTATTATGTGTATGTTTTTTGAATTTATATCATCTATCTCTTTTACTACCTGTAAAAGATCAACTATTGCTTTTTCTATTTCGTCTGCGTCCTGTTTCCCCATTTTTAAAAGAACTTCTCGCAATTTTATATTTTTATCGGATTCAAATCCCATTTTTTTTATTAAATCTTTAAATAGATTTTGTTTTTCAATTTCAACACTTTTAATTTTATTTAATATATCTTCTTCCTGATTTAATACTTTTTCTAATTCATTTTTTTCTTTTTTATTTAGTTCTTCGCTTTCTATTAATATTATTTTTTTTAATTCCCTGTAATACTCTGTTTGTTTTTTAAGAGCATTTACAAAATTAGTTTTTACAATATCAAAAGACATTAATTTTACCCTTTTATTATTGGTCTTCAATTAATAACTTGGCAGCCAGCATATATGCTGGAATTCTTTGATTTTCCTGGATCCTTTGCTGTATTGCTTTTTCTACTACATCATTTCTTATTTCTGGTATTTCGTTTAATTTCAAAATTGCTTTACTGATTATTTTGGCTTGTTTTGAAATTTCAACTTTATCTTTTATTACTCCGCCCTGAGAATTAATATCAATTGCTTCTGGAATCTTATTCTTTTTCCCTGTTAAATCAGGCAGATTAGGTTGTGGAAGCATTGGATTTATATTTCCTATATTGTTTGCCATATCTTTAACCTCCTTTTTTTTGTTTTATATATCGGACTTTTTTTCTTAAACTTTAATTATTTTTTAATGTTTTATCTGATTGCTTTAATTTTATAAATCCATTTTTAATAAACATTAATATCTCGCCAATTGAAACCTTGGTTTTTTCATTAACTTCAAGTATGGAAGATAAAGGATATTTTTCAAGATATTTCTTTACTTTTTTTAAATTATTAATTAAATTTTCATTAAATATCATTTTTATCAACCATCCTTTATTTTATATATCGGTAATTTTCCATATAACTTTATAAAAAAATAAAATGAATTTAATTTTTTAACAACAAATATAAAATAGGATTTTAATTTTTATATATTATAGCAAAAAAAGCATTAGAAAATGTTTTTTCAAAAAAGATTTTTTTCATCTTATTTATTAAATTTTTTATTTTTATAATACACAATTTTTATTTACCTATTTATTAACTCAAATAAATGACAAGTATTAATCAAAAAATTTAATTTGTTTAACAATATTTTATTGTAATTTTTCTGCTTTTAAATTTTAATTTTTAATTGAAATTTTCAGATATTATTTTCCTTTTTTTTCATCTTCTTTAACTTTTCTGCATCAAATCCTTTTTCAATTTTATTTTTACACTCATCACAAATTGTTCCTTTTTGAATTTGATTGCCACATATTCTACATTTAAATTCTTCCAGTGGTTTACGCATTTTTAAACTACCACTTTTTATAAATCTGAAAAGCATTGCCTGGGATACGCCTGTTGCTTCATGAACTTCCATTATATTAGCAAGCGGATATTTTCTTAAATACTCAGTTACTTTTTTTAAATCTTTTTTTTCTTCAAGTGCACATTCAGGACAAATTTTTTCACTGCTTAAATTTTCCATTGGGTCATAATTAAATATCTTTCCGCATCTTTCACAATTTTCCAATGACATCAATCAACTCCTTAAAAGAAAAAATGAAAATTATTTTGAAAGGTCATTATTAATTTTATTTTGATTATAACTGGCAATTGCAATCTGGGATAGTTGTTTATATAAAATTGATGCAAGCCCGATCCCGCCCGCTCTGGCAAGTTCGCGGGATAATGCTTCATCATGCATGTCATTAAAAATATCTTTTGCAACTGAATTACCAAATATTGGGTCTTCAGGAACAGTTTTTCTCATCTGTTTCAAAATATAACCTAAAAAAATTGACTCAAACTCCCTACAAACTTCTTTTAATCTTTCTGTTTCACTTAAATTATTATTTTTAACTTTTGATGCTTGTATTTGTGCTGTTTTTAATTTATTGTCCAGATTTAAAATTTCTGCTCTTGCTGTTATTTCAGACGCGCCTAAAAAATCAGTCATTTTATATCCACCTTTAAATTACATTATTTCTATTTCAGCATGCAAAGCGCCTGCTGCTTTTATCGCCTGCAAAATCATAATTATATCTTTTGGTGATGCTCCTAAAACATTTAATGCATTTACCAAATCCTGAACATTGGCACCCTGTGGTAAAGTTACGAGTTGATCACCGCCACCTTCTACTTTTACTTTTGAATCAGAATATACCATTGCGGAGGCACCAGGCATAAATGGATTAGGTTGTGATAATTGTCTTGTAACATTAATAGTAACATTATAATTACCATGCGCTACTGCACATGTATCTATTGCTACATCAGCACCCATTACAACAGTTCCTGTTCTTTCATTTATTACAACCTTCCATGATTTTTCCTCAATTTCTACATAAAGACCCTCTATTGCTGCTGCGAATTCAACAGGATTGTTCTGAAAATCAAATGGAACATGAATCCTTATCATTGATGCATCAACTGCATTTGCAATATCTCCCCAGAATTGGGAATTAATAACATCTGTTATTCTATAAGCCGAAGTAAAATCCGGTATACTTAATAATAAATACATATTAAATTTATCATCCATAAAACTTACCGGTACTTCTTTCTCAATAAGAGCACCATTAGGGACTCTGCCTACATTCATTCTGTTATTTATAATATTACCACTATTTACGGATAATGAGCCTTCACCTGTGGAAACAGGTCCTTGCGCAACTGCATAAATATTATCATCTAAACCTTTTAAAACTGTTTGCAATAAAACTCCGCCATCTATACTCCTTGCATCACCCATTGATGATACAACAACATCAATCTTATCACCCTTTTTTGCAAATGCGGGCAAATTTGCTGTTACCATAACTGCTGCAACATTTCTTACTCTTATCTGATTTACCGGATCTGCAATTCCGAATCTTTTTAACATATTAACAATTGCTTGATTTGTAAAAACCGTTGTTTTTCTGTCTCCGGTTCCCTTTAAACCAACAACTAGTCCAAAGCCAGTTAACTGATTATCTCTTACTCCTTTAAATCTTGCTATGTTTCTTATTCTCAGTTCAACTGAAAAAATTGATGAAATAATAAATATAAAAGTTAAAATAAATAAAATATTTTTTTTCATTAATCATTCACCTCATCAAATTAAAATAAACCAAGCCAATCAAGTATTCTTGTCAGAATACCAGGCGATGCCTTTTCACCAATAGGACCTTTGCCTTCATATTTTATTTTTGCATCTGCAACAAAAGTTGATAAAATAGTATTATCAGCTGCAATATCTTCTGGTCTTATTACACCTTCTATAATCAAATTTTGTTTATCATCATTTATCTGAATAACTTTGCTTCCTTTTATAACAAGATTATTATTTGATAATACCTTTTCAACTCGCGCTGATATTTTTGCAATAAGACCACCTTTTCTGGTTGATTTACCTGAACCATCCTGGTATTCCTGACCACCTGCTCCCCAGGACGGAACATAAGGGAATGGACTTAATACTCCACCTCCCCAGGAACTCATTCCCATACCACCACTTATTGATTGTTGTTTTTGTGTTTTTAATGAAGCGCTTTGATAACCTTCTGTTGCTTCAATTACAAGTATTGTCACAATATCTCCTACTTTATATGCTTTATGGTCAGAATATAACGAATTGATTTCGCTGGAATTTACTATATCATCAGCAATTATGTATGATGTAAATATAAAAATTATTAAAATTAAAAATTTTATTTTATTCATAAAATATCAACTCCTTTTATTTTTCTATAATTATTTTTCCTTCTGTATTAACTTTTCCTTCTAAAATTTTACCATTGTCAAGTTTAACTCTTAATAAATCACCTGCTCTGCCATCTTCCTGGGCAGTTCCTTCTGCTTCAACCATTATATTTTTTACTTTTACTATAACAGCAACCCTTGACCCTTTTCTGAATAATGGCTGGGTTTCAAACATGCTTTTTAATAATAAAGTTCCTTTTAATATCGCTTTTTTGGTAACAAGATTATAAATTTCACTTTCAGATAATATAAGATCATCCGGCAGATAAGTAATATCTTTTTTCACTATTTCAATATCTGTTTCTGAAAGTTTTTCTTTGCTTTTAATATTTCTTTTCGCAGCAAAACAATTTTTTGTAACTTTAATAAATAAAGAAACTGGTTCAATTTTAAAAAATTTATTATCCACATAAATTTCAACAGGGACAATTATATTACCTTTAAAATTTGTATTAAAATTCTCTTTAACTTTTAAAAGAACTTCACCTTCTGGTAACTTTATTGTATCCTTACTTATATTCTTAAATTCTATTTCAGTTTCATCTTTCTGCCAGGGCATTCTTTCATTAATATAATCTAATACAACTTTTTCCAGTTCGTTTTTTTCTATTTCTTTTTTTTTGACAATAACAATCACTTTATCAGGACCGGTTATTTTTACTTTCCCATAATATTTTGTCACTTTATTTAATACCAACTCTTTCGGTATTATTGTTTTATATCCAGGCAAAGATGCTTTTTTTATATATATATTTGATAATTCTTCAACGGCTTTATCATCAACCCCTGAAAAATCAGCAATATCGCCAAGATAAATCTTTTCACCAGATAAAAATATTTCATCATCTTTTAATATTATCTCTGCCATAGAATATAAATTAACTATAAATAAATAAATTGCAAAGAACGCCAAACAACTTTTTTTCATTATATAATCAAATTACTACCTTATCTCTTTAAATCATTTGCAAGACCAAGCATGTCATCTGATGTCTGAATTGCTCTTGCGTTTATTTCATAAGCTCTTTGGGATGCAATTAAATTTACCATCTCTTCCACTACCTTTACATTTGAAGCTTCTAAATAACCCTGCATTAATGTGCCGAATCCTTCAAATCCAGGGATTCCTTCTACTGGTTCACCAGAGCCTTCTGTTTCTTTATATAAATTTTTTCCAATGCTAGCCAGCCCTGCCGGATTTGCAAATTTTACTAATTTGATCTGGCCTATTGTCTCATTTTCTGTTTGTCCTGGGATTACTGCCTGAACCTCTCCATTTTCACGAATTACAATTGCTGACGCTTCCTGCGGAATTGTTACTTCCGGCACTATAAAATATCCATCAGAAGTAATTAAATTGCCAGTAGCATCAATTTTAAATGAACCATCCCGTGTATAAACTGTTTCACCATTAGGCAGTTGAACCATAAAAAATCCCTCACCTTGTATCATAATATCAAGTTGATTAAAAGTCTGAACCGGTTCACCTATCAAAAAAGATTTTGTTGTGGAAGCAAGTCTAGTTCCATGACCTATCTCTATCGGAGTTGGATACTGGGAGCCAATATTATTTGTAACACCTGCTGGCCTTATTGTCTGATAAAGTAAATCCTGAAACTCAGCGCGACTTTTCTTAAATGCAGTTGTATTTACGTTTGCAAGATTGTTTGAAATAATATCAATATTATTCTGTTGTGCAACCATTCCAGTTGCTGCTGTCCATAAAGATCTTATCATGACTACTACCTCCTTTAATTATTTATATAGTAATATTTCCAACATCATTAACTGCTCTGTTTAATGTCTGGTCTTGTGCCTGTATTGCTTTTTGTGATGCTTCATAAGCCCTGTAAGCAGTTATCATATCAACCATTTCTCTGACAACATTAACATTTGATGTTTCTAGATATCCCTGCCTTATCTGGATTTCGCTTCCTTCCTCGTTTTCAGGAAGTAAACCACCATCAAGCAAATAAAATAAATTTTCTCCTTGTTTTCTTAATTTGCTTTGTTCATCAAAAATAGCAATTCTAAAATTATCTATTTCCTGGCCATCTAAAAAAATCGTTCCTGCTTCATCTACATGAATTTCAGTGCCGTCTAATGTTATTTCACCCCTTGTACCTAAAACAGCATAACCATTCTTTGTGACTAACTTATTATCGTTATCTAAATTAAAACTTCCATCCCGAGTATATCTTATACCATAAGGAGTATTTATAACAAACATACCGTTTCCCTTTATTGCAAAATCAAGTTTATTCTGGGTTTCTATATAAGAACCTTCTTCTGTAATTGCCGGCTGTATCCCATCGTATCTTAACTGAACTCCCCTTCCCATTTCACCTATTGGACTTAAAACATCCGCTGATGCAAAACCCGGAATTTTTATTTTTTCATCATTAATTCTATAAAGAAACACTGTGGGGAATGTAATATAAAGCGCTCTGTCCTTTTTATAGCCGGTCGTATTTACATTTGCAAGATTATTTGCAATTACATCCTGCCTGTATGTTTCAGATATCAAACCTGATGCTGCTGTATAAAGACCACTTATCATATTATCACCTGCCTTTTATAAATTATTGTCCTGCTTCTACTGCGCTTTCTGGTTTTGCAATATCTGACCATTCCTGTGAAAATTTACTTTCAATCGGCGGAACATCATTTGTAACAGAAGTTAAAACAAAATAATATTTTTTTCCGACTTCTAATCCTCTTACCATATAATGAACATCCTTTATAGGTGAAGGATTAACTTTTACATAACCTTTGCCTGATGTTTCACTTATATAAATATTATATCCTGCAATATTTGCAGGTGGCATTTTTCCCCATTTTACATCAACTACACCATTTTTTTCAACCTTCTTTGGCTTTGTTATTGGAAAAACTTCAGGCGTTCCGGGCACAACAGGTGCTGGAACAGCAGATGCTTCATTTGAATAATTACTTTCAACCGGAGGATAAGTATTATTAATTGCAGTAACCACGAAATAATACCTTGTTCCATTTTGTAAACCATCAACAGTAACATAATTTTCTTTTATCCTCTTTGCAATTGGAATATATCTTGAACCAGGTGATTTACTCATGTAAACCGCATAGCCAGTTACATTAGGGTCATCGTTAATTTCCCAAGTTAAATTTACAGCGTTATTTGCAGGATACGCCTTTAAATCTTTTGGAGGTCTTACAACACTAATTGCTCTTATTTTTTCTTTTTCTGGACCAAATCTTAATGCAACATTAAATCTGTGAGAATCGCCTAAATGTTCAGCATGTCCAATATATGCATAATCTATCTGCCAGGTATCTTCTTTATATGTTACACCACCGGTAAATCTTCCTGCCATTGTTGCAAAACCTGTATAACCACCACGAATTCCTAAATGTCTTTTAAAAAACCATCCTTCTACACCTACATGTAGCCTGTGCTCCTGTGGAACAAGAGCAGTTATTGTAATCCCTCTTGATGCATCATAAATTGGTGTTTCAAGTGGTTGACCACTTATATTCAAATCCTTAAAAAAATCAAAATCAACTGTTGCAAGCAAATTATCTTCTATATAATATGCACTACCAACTTTAAAAACTGTTGGTATTTTTTCTTCTGTTGTTCCACCCTGCCAATGTATAGTTGTATCAATATCCTGTATAAAAAGTCCTAAATTTATTTTTTTACCCCACTGTGGCAAAGGTATCTGATATAGAACACCTAAATCAAGTCCAATTCCATTTGCAATACCTTGTAAAGTAACACCTGATGATGTTGTATAAGATGCAGTTGAATTATAATTTAAATATTTAATATTAACTCCAACAGAAAAAGTTCTTTCAAGATTTAAAAAAGATGCAAAACTTCCAGCAACTGTAAATTCTTTTGTATTATTTTTATCATTGTGAATTAAAGAAATAACTGATAATTGCCAAACAGTATCCTGAAAAAAAGGCGCGCCAAAAGAAAGGAAGGTATAATATTCCTTACCATTAAGCAATGGCCCTAAAAATAAATTCAATTCAGCTCTTTCAATTTGCGCAAGTCCTGCTGAATTCCAGTAAACAGCACTACCATCATCTGCGACTGCACCAAATGCATGCCCCATACCTAATGCTCTTCCACCTATACCTAAAACTCCTCCTTTATCAAATGCTCCCCCAAAAACAATATTACCTATAAATAAAATTAAAACAAAAATCAGAAAAAAACACTTCTTCATAATTTATCACCAACCTTTAAAAATTTGGATATATTAATTCTCCGTTTAATGTAACAGATGCACCTCTTAGCATCTGTTCCAAGGAGATTAATCCCTTTGCAAAATTCTGCGCCTGTGCAACCGGAACACTTAAAGACAAATTATTACTACCACCATATATTGAATTTATACCTATTTGATTTATAGAATATCCCAAATTTTCCGCAACACTTTTTACCATAAGTGCCATTTCCTGCAACACATATTTAGGCATTGTGTTTTCTGTCATATATTCCATATTAAATGTCCTTAAACCATCTGATGTTGTTGTGATATATGCTGATTTTATCAATCCTGATTCAATATTAGGAAAACCAATTATATTTATAGGTCCTGTGCTTTGAGCAGCAGGGCTTATCTGCTGTGGTAAATTTCCACTTATCGGAACTGGAAGTGTTGTATATGCCGGTGCTTCAGCAGGACCAGGTGGCGGAACAGGCGTTGGTTTTTCTTTTGCTTTTTTAAGTGCGGCTATATTCTTTTCAGCAAGTGCTTTTGCTGCATTATCTTCTGCCAAGTCCCTTTCCTTTATTTGATTCAAAAGACGTTTTAATTGGTCTAATGCTGTTTTATCTTTTGCTTCTAAAACAGGTGTATAAATTTTTATGACCTGAACAGGAGTGGAAGATGAACTACCAAGTTTGTCTGTTGCTTCAAAAATAAATGTATATTCTCCATCAGGTAATAACTGGTATTTATTATCTGTCCCATTCCAAACAATCTGGGAAGGCGGGATACCAATATCAACATATGTCTTTACCAAATTATTATTTTTATCTAGAATATTTAATGCCCACCTGTCTATTCCTGCTTTTGAATATGCATTTAATTTAAAAATAACAGTTTCGCCATTTTTAGGTGCAAAAGAAATCGGCTCAACTGCGGCAAATACATCAGGAGTTGGTAATTTTTTCTTTTGAATACCCCATATCCAATAAACAGAAAACCAATGGCTTTCATCTTCGTTTTCTGCTTTTTGATCAAATGGAATAGCACGCACATAAGCATAATCAAGTCCTAAGAAATACCTTGCTGATACACCGAAAGAAAATCTCCATGGTCCTGGATACATAAAATTTATAAGACCACTACGAATTGCAAAATGACTATCTAAAAACCATTGTTCAAAACCAAACTTTAATCTGTTTTTTTCATTTTGTAAAACTGCCGGATCATTTACAGAATCCCAGTCAAATGAAAAACTTGTTATTTCTTTTTCAATAAGTTCTGTTGTTCTTATTGATATTCCGAGGGATGAAGTAAAAAATAATGGTTTTTCAACACCTGTTTTATATCTCTTCATACTTCCTGAAACATCCCTTAACATAATGCCAATATTAAAATCTTTTAAGTGTTCTATTATTCTTAATTTATATAAAAACCCTAGGTCAAGTCCCCATGCCCATGCATCATAATTATCACCAAGAACCTTTTTCGCATCTGCATCAGTAAATAAATATTTTACATTTAAACCAAACATAAAACTCTTATCTCCTGTAAGTGGGGTTGCATAAGTTAATAAAATCTGATTTTCCTGAAATGGCAGATTTATATATTTCCTGTATTTATCTGATAAAAACTCCTGCCATGATGGTTCTAAATCACCATACCAGTTCTCATATGTTCCTTCAGGTATTATTAAATCCTGGTAAGGACCTATAACTTTTGGAATTTTTATTTTATCCGGCCATCTACCGCGTGGATGATAAGGTTTAAAATAAGAAATTCCAAAATATTGACCGCCCAAAGATAAAACCAATGTTGCAAAATTTGTATAAGGTGAATTTCTATGAAAACTACTGCCTGTCCAGTATAATTCATTATGGTCAAATTGTGGAATGCCTGCTGGATTATAATAAACAGCAGAAGCATCATCAGCAATTGCAGTAAATGCTTCTCCCATTCCTAATGCTCTTGCGCCAGCGCCAAATGGATTGTATTTATTAAAAAATGGTTCTTTTGTTTTTTCCCATGTTATTGATAATGTATCTGAAAATTCATCAGAAAATAAAGGAGAGATTAATAATAAACCTACTATAAAAACAAAGAAAAATTGTTTTAATCTTTGCACAATTGCCTCCAATTTCAATATATAAAAAAATGTTGCAATTTTATTATTTAAGTTTATCACAAATGATTTTTTCTGTCAAATGTTTTTTAAACTCGTAAAAGCGCATTAAAAATTGTGTTTTTACAGTTATATATTTTTTATTATTGTAGAAACAAGTTTTTTCATTGATGCTTTTGTTTCATTCGTATCTACAACCTTTATGGTTAGGTCTGTTTTTTAAAAACCCGCAGGCATAAAACCCGCGCCTACATTTTTTTATTTTTTCTCCAAATTTAATAAAGTAGGACTAATAGAATTCACTGCACTATCGCCTGGCAATTTTTTTATTTAAATCTGAAAATCGTATTAAAAGATTGCTATTTTTCAGGAGATAAAAACAAAAATGATATATTATTTAAAAAAATAAAATATTCAAAATAACACTTGTTTTTTATTTAAAATAAAAAAACAGGTGAATAAAAGTAATGCATTATAAAAATAAAAATTTATTAAATAAAAATAATAAAAATATTTTGTTTTTCCGTAAAAACGCGATTTCTAATGCGTTTTTACAGATGCAATTTTCTATTGTAATTTTATTTATTTAATAAATGCATCTTTTAATAGTTTTGATTGCCTTTCATATGCATGTCTTGGATTTTTCGGGTTGCTCATTAGTGAAATTTCCTGGCATATTAAACGTGCAATATTCATTATATGTCTTTCTCTATTTACAGATTCGCGTATATAAAGTGGATGATCTCTGTTAATATAAATAATATCACTTTCTATAAACGATTCAGGGCCATCTTCACCAAAATGGTCAATTATGAGAGCCAAATGCATTCTGCCTATTTTCATCTTTTTAATAAATGCATTTGGGCCTAATTGTTTTAGATGTGGCCTTTTTTGTCTTTTTTTCTTTTCATCTAATTTCTTTTTATTTTCTGTTTCAGACAATTCACTGTTTCTTTCTTTATTTTCAACAACAGGTAACAATCCTAGTGGTGCCCATTCTTTGTTTTTCAATAATGCTTCTTCAATTTTTTTTGTAACTTCTTTAAGTGCTCTTTTTACCCTGTTATTTTCCTTTTCATCTTTTTGTAGTCTAATCTCATTTTTAACCTGTAAAATAATTTTCTCCATTACTTTTATAAATTCATTAAATTCAGGTGTATCTCTTAAAAAATCATTTCTATCTGTTGTAAGTTTTAAAAAATCACAATTAACTTCTCCACTTACCCTTATAAGTAAATCAGGAGATAATCCAAATCCCATTCTTTTTACAGCAACCTGTTTTACCCGCACTAAAATTCCAGAATCTTCAATTTGTGCATGAGAAACAGGCACAATTAAAATTTCACCATGAACAATCCCAAAATCAGTACCTTCTAAAAATGGTATTTTTCTTCCAGTTAAAATACGGGGGGTGAGTTTTTTACCATTTATATACACAGAAAAATCAGGCATTTTCAGGGGTAACGTTTCTATTAAACGTTTTTCAACTGCTTCAATGTTAAATTTATTTTTTATTCCTTTCAAAATTATTTTGGTCCCATCCGGTTTATCATCTGGGACTTCTTTAAAAAATGGTAAATGCCATTGTTCCTTTTCTTTTTCCCATTCATTTTTATTAAATATAACTTTGCCTGCAAAATCTCCTTTTTTTGTAAATACTTCAAAATGGTCACAATTTGATAAAACTGAAAATTTCCCTATTCCAAATTCTCCTATTCTAAATCTTCCAAATTTTGGGCTTTTTGGATTTTCCTTTTTATAAGGTGAGCCAATATTAAAATATTGTTTTAAACCATCCATATCCATCCCAACTCCATTATCTTCTATGATAACCTCATTATCGTTAATTGAAATTTTAACTTCGGTTGCATCTGCATCATAACTGTTATTTACAAGTTCTCTTAATAATTCAATATTTTCTGTATAAAGTCGTTCACCAATAGTAATTAAGTGTGATTTATCAACTGTTACAGGAATTTTATTCAAATCTCCCATTTTCTAACTCCTCTTTTTCCCATGGTATTTTTGAATTTTAAATATGGTAAAAAATAAATTAAAATTAAACATTTTTTAATATTTTAAAGTTTAATATTAATATACATAAAAAATAATTTACTTTCAATTTAAAATTTCTTCTTAAAAGTTTAGAAATTAAACTATAAAAACATTTTAATATGCCGGGTTATCCTTACACAATTATCAGTATACATATAAAGACGTATTTGAAAACGTGTTTTTACGGCAAAAAAATTTTTTGTTTTTTTATTTTTTATCGTATCCCTTTTATTTTATTTGTCCGATTTTTAATTTAAAAGAAATCCCAATTTTATTTAGCGATTTTCAGTATATATTTTAAAATAAAAAAAGTAAAGCAATTCAGTGATTATTATTTAAAATATAAAATCAAACCCGCAGATTTTTAGCCTGCGGGTTTATGAAAATATTAAAAAATATTTTTATTTTATCTTGATAATTGTATTACAGTTATAGAATATGGTGGAAAATCATAATTAAAACTTTTCCCTGTATTATTTACGTTTAACTCAGATGGACCCGTATTTACTATGGGTCTGTATAATGCTTTACTCCACACATATTCTTTTTCAGATAATTGCCATGCTTTTCCAGAGCCGCCAATGTTTGAACCTGAAATATTTATATTTGCACTGGCAATTCTTAAATTTGTTTTATTAATTGCCATTATGGCTATTTTATTATCATCTGTTAAAGATGCATAAACAGATAAATCAGGATTATCAGATGTTGCCTCTATTAATTTTGTCCCAAATCTATTTGCGTATAAATCAAAAACCCAGTAATGAGATCTCTCAGAAAATTTATTGGTCGGATCATTTTCCTGGTCCATAATACCGTGTCCACCACCCTGACCAACTTTTTGAGTGTAAAGATCCCATAAAAACGCCATATCACCGCCTGATTTAATAAATGAACCAAGATAATCAGCACAAAAGAGTGCATTTACAAGTTCGGCTGTCATCACGTTTTCTTCTCCAGAATTCCATTCAGTTAAGGCAATTTCTATGTATTTATTTTCATATCCTTTTATACTATTTACATATTGTTTTATCCATTTTTTAAACTTTGGCATATAATTAGGCCAGGTTTCCTGTGGTTTTTTAAGAAGTGCCCTTGCATCATTGTTAGCCCACAAAGGATATTCATGAACTGCTATAACATCAACATATTGCCCTGAATTTTTTAAAAATCTTTCAACCCAGTAAGGTGCTGTTTTTTCTGCTTTCCACGGCTCACCTTCTAATCTTTGCTGATTCATAGGTTGCATAGGACAAGGTCCCATTACTTTAATGTCAGGAAATGCTTTTTTAATTTTATAAGATGCAAGATTGAATACTTTAGAATAATTGTCTATATTGGTCCACCAGTGTATTACTTTTTTAGAATTTGGCATCTGATACCATTTTTTACCTTCTTTTGCAGGCATGGGTCCTGGGAATAAAGGCTTGTTATCAGGTTCATTTCCTATTTCAACATAATTAACTTTCAAACCTTTATTTCTCATGTCCTGTATCCACTCTATTGCATAATCAATTCTTTGTTCTATTGTCTTTTCAAATGGCGTCATTACATTAATTATAGGTAAAACTTCTGTATTACCACCCATTAAATTATCCAGTCGTTTCATAAATGGAACAAAACCACCTAAATAATTAAATTCAGGTGTCCAGTTTTTACCACCATCTGGATTATAAACATCACCTGTGCGCCAGTCATAAAGATTTCCATAATCTCCGCCAGGGCATCTTATAAATGTTGCTTTAATTCTTTTTAGTTTTTCTAGTGCAATATTATCCCTATAACCTTCTGGTTTATGCCAGGCAGCTGCATTATGCCCCAATAACCTGTGCTTATTTATTTCTCTTATCACTTTATCTACATCAACTGTCACATTGCATTCTACTTTTTCAGGAGTTTTTTCTTTAATAAGTTCTATGATTCCTAAATCATTTGTTTTATTTTCAATGACAATAAATTCAGGTATTGTTTTTTTTCTGTAACCGAATGCTACAATTTCAACTTTATAAACATCTTCTCCTATTTCTGTTTCAAATCTTCCATCTCCGCTACTTTTTATTAATTTATCTCCTATTACAACATTGGCGTTTGCTATTCCTGCTCCTGTCTCTTTTTCTTTTAACTGCCCTATAACTTTTCCCGGATTACCTATTAATCTGCCTTTTATATTATCAACATATATTGGACCTTTAAATGGCTGGCTTGAATTTACTACAAGATACACATGCCACATATCTTCTTTTATTTTGGAATTATCTATTTTTAAACCAACTTTATTTTTACCAACTAATAACTGCTGTTTTAAAGAATACCAGTTGTTTGATTTACTTGAAAATACAACATAAAGTTCCTGATACTCCATTCCTTTAACTGATTCTGCTGGAACATAAACATCAAGCATAATTTCTACCAACTGATTGATTTGCGGTGGAAAAGGTCCATGATTCACTGCAACATCCTGGTTCCACGCAGTTGAGCCTGTTATATCTATTTTTAATGAATATTTACCTTCGCTTATAAACTCAGGATTGGTATTTACTGAACATGCTTTTGCATATTTTCCAGCTCCAGCCCATCCTTCTGTTGTTCCTGATTCAAAATTCCATAATGTGGTAATATGCTTTTCAATTATTTCTTTGGCTGTCTGAGCTGATAAAAAAGAAAACACAATTAACCAAAGCATTAAAACAATTAATAATTTTTTCATCTTCTTCCTCCTTTTAAAAGTTTAAACGTAAAAACATTATAAATTAAAAATAAATTTATGTCTATATTTTTTTTAAATGCATTACTTTTATTCATCCGTTTTTTTTTAAAATAAAAAACAAGTGTTGTTTTGAATATTTTATTTTTTAAATAATATTATCATTTTTGTGTTTTTTTCTCCTAAAAATCGCAATTTTCAATCGCTATTTTCAGGTATATCTGTAATATTTATTTAGACGAGCCAGAATATATATTTGTTGCCAATTTAAAACAATAAATAATAATACAACAATTTGTTTTATTAAAAAATTTAACTTTTTACTACTCTGTTTCTTCCTTCCTGTTTTGCTTTATAAAGTGCTTTATCTGCTTTTTCTATGAGCGCGCGCCGCGTTAGAGCATCCTGGGGGTAACTGGCAACTCCCATACTTATTGTGACTTTAATATCAAAATTCTGAAATTTAAATTTGTAATTTTCTATTTCTTTACGAATTTTTATTGCCAGTATATGCGCTTTATCCTTTGGAGTATCTGGTAAAATAATGACAAATTCTTCGCCTCCATATCTTGCTACAGTATCAACCGGACTTGTATAGTTTTTAATTATAACTGCTATTGTTTTTAAAATATAATCACCTGTAATGTGTCCATAAGTATCATTTATATTCTTAAAAAAATCAATATCCGCTATTACCAAAGATAAATCTTTATTGTATCTGGACGCTCTTTTAATTTCATTTTCAAGTTTATCCTGAAAGTATCTATGAACATAAAGGCCTGTCAAACTATCAGTAATTGACATCTGCTCTACTTCTTCATAAAGATAAGCTTTTTCAAGCGAAATTGCAAATTGGTTGGATAATATTTTAAAATATTTCAACTGCTTTTCATTAAATATATTTTCTTTACTGGCAGAAATGAATAAAACACCAAATAATTTTTTCTCAGCATAAAGTGGTATGTATAAAAAACTTTTTAAAAAACCAAAAAAATCCTGATTATCTTCCTGTTTAACAAGTGTTTTATAAACTATTCCTTTTCCTGGACTTATGTTTTTTAAAATTGATTGTATTATTATTTTTTCATTTTCTTTGATAATTGCTTCCTCAAATCCTTTTGTTTTTGCTATGATAAAATCATATTCTTTTTTTACAATAAGTATATAAAAAATATCATCAGGAGATATTTTTAAATTGTATTTAAACAATTTTTTTAATATTTCAAATATTGTATCCATTGTATCTTCAATTCTGATTGTATTACTCAAATCCTTTACCGCTGTATAAAGAGATGTTATTTCTTTTATTTCTGCCTCTTTTTCTTCATTTTCTTTTTTATAAACCGCTATTTTTTGTTCTTCAATAATATTAAAAGCTTCTTCTTTTTGTTTTAACTCATATTCTGATATTTCTATTTTTTTTAAAAATACACTAAAAATAAATTTATAAAAAGCAATCGCTGCAAACAGAATTAATGTTATAATCAATATTTCTATATTTGTTTTTTTAAATGGAAAAAAAAGCATTATGATGCTTAATAAAATCAACAAATCAATTATCTTTTGCCATTTCATATCAACATTTTTCAATGGAAAAACTACAAAAGCAGGCAAAATAAAATTAAATAAATAATAAAATTGCTTATATTTATTGATCAAATTATTATTACCTGAAAAATAAATAATAAAAAAATAACATAACAGATAAATGATTCCAAAAACCAAAAGGTGCATTTTCTTTTTCATTTAATATCCTCCCAGAATGTCACCTTGTTTCTGCCTGTTTCCTTTGAGTGATACAGGGCTTTATCAGCACAATCAATAACTTCCATCAATTTAAAATTATTTTTATACTCAACACCGCCTATGCTTAATGTGACTTTTCTGCCCTCATTTTCATTAACTTTAATTATTAATTTTTCAAAATTTGTCCTTAAACGTTCCGCAACAAAAGTTGCTCCATTATAATTAGTATTAGGGAGAATAACAGCAAACTCTTCTCCACCATACCTTCCGATAATATCTACGTCACGCAAATTATCTTTTAAAAATTCACCTAAAATTTTTAAAACTTTATCACCAAAAAGATGACCATAAGTATCATTACATTCTTTAAAATGGTCAATATCAATCATAAGAAATGAAAAAGTTGTATTTAACTGTTTTACCCTTTTTATTTCTTCGTTCAGTTTTTCAATAAAATACCTTCTCATATAAAGTCCGGTAAGACCATCTTTTATTGCAAGTTCTTTTGTTTTTAAATATAATAATAAATTTTGGACAATTATGGTGCATAAATCTCCAAGATAATTCAAAATCCGGGCATCATCATTATCAAAAAAATTAACCTTTTCTGAATACACTTTTAAAATGCCTAATATTTTTTGTTTTTCAAGTAAAGGAATACAAACTATTGATTTAAAAATTTTTTTGTCTTTGGGTAAAATTTTAAAACGATAATCATCATCAAGGTTTTTTATAAATAGTGTGTGTTTATTAACTTCAACCCATTCATCAAAAGAATCTTTTTTGTATAATATAATAGTTCCATTGGTATGCCTTGTATCATATTTTTCACTTAAACACTCATATATTCCTGACTCTTCATCCCATATCAAAAAATCAAAATTTACTTTTTTATTATTTAATAAAGGACTTATATAATCAAAAACAATTTTATATATTTCTTCTTTTTCCAGAGTAGTTGCCAATTTCTGTGCCACTTCATTTAAAAGTGTATAATTTTTTATTCTTGTTTTATTACCTTCAATCTGTGATTTAACTTTATCATATTCTTCTTTTTTTTCTATAATTTTCCGTTGAATATCAAGGTTTTTTAATTCTATATTTTTATTTCTGGTATCTATTTCAATTATAAACAAAGATAGAAAGTATGTTAAAACAACAGTTAAAATAATATTAGTAATATTAACCAAAATTACTGAAAATTCTCTAATAAAAATCATACCTATAATATTTAATAGTATCCATATACCTGCAATCCCTATTCCGAATTCAAAACCAATAATTAAAAATGAAAAAATTAAAATAATAAAAAACAATAAAGAAACATATTGGCTATTGTTTTTTATTAAAAAAATTATAAATATTATCAATAAAATATAAACAATAATTGTGATCATATAAAATAATAAATCTTTTGGGTTTTTATAAAATAATTTGTTTAGAAAAAAGTCAATAATATTACTCATAAGTATTTTCTATTTTTCTTAAACTTTAAATAAATAAATCTACTATGGTTGGGTCAAATTGAGAACCGGCATTTTTTCTTAATTCCGAAATTGCAAGTTGGGGTGGTAACATATCCCTATAAGCCCTTGCTGATACCATTGTATCATATGCATCAGCAACATGAACAATCCGGGCACCAATTGGTATTTGCTCTCCTTTTAATCCATTAGGATAACCACTGCCATCAAATCTTTCGTGATGATGAAGTATTATTGGCACCATAGGAGCTAATGATTCCATCTCTTTGATAATTTTTGCGCCTATTGCTGGATGATTTTTTACAATCTCAAATTCAGCCGCAGTTAATCTGGATGGTTTTTTTATAATATCATCAGGTATTGCGATTTTTCCTATATCATGTAATAACGCAGCATATTTTATTGTCTCAATATCCCGCTCTGAAAATTTTAGTTCTTCAGCAATACGAACCGAATACTCAGAAACTTTTTGGGAATGACCAAGGGTATAATGATCTTTTGCATCAACTGTTGATGCTAATGCTCTTATAATATTTATCTGATCTTTTTTCATACTTTCATATAATTTTACATTTTCAATAGCAAGAGCAGCTTGCTTTGCAAGAATCGTAAGCAATGATAAATCTATACTTGTTATATTACCTTCGGGAGTTTCAGTAATTATATTAAGTAAACCAATTGGTTTGTCATGGGCAATTAAAGGAACAAGGACAAATGAAATTTTATCAACTTCATTTGGATTTTCTTCAATATCAGGTAATGCGATTGTTTTTCCCTTCTTTAATGCCCATTCAATAACTTTATTTTTTATCTGTAAATTTATTTTTTGTTCTATTCGCTTATTTATATTTCTTTTTATCGCTATATCAAATTCTGATGAATTTTCATCAACAAAAAAAAGCACTGCACCTTTACAGGTTATTATTTCTTCTGCAAGGTCAAGTAATGAATTTAAAACCCTTTCTAATGTTTTCGCTTCTGTTATAATATCAACCAATCTGTAAAGCGTTGTTAATTCTTCAAATGATTGTCTTAATCCTTCATTTATAACTTCTAAATTTTTAATATATTCTTTTAATTCCTGGACTTCTTTTTCTTTTTCATCTTTAATATCCAAGAAATCCTCCAAATAATTAAATCTAATATTGTGGCATATTGAAAAATGCCTCTGCTTCTTTTACTTCGTTCTCAAGCGAATTCATTATTATTTCTTCATAAGCGCTATCAAGATTTAATAATAATCTTCCTTCCTTGCTTATGGGTTCAATAATATCATCACCGGCAAAACCTATACCTTTTTGCTTGCAGAGAATATTTGCGGCATTTATTATGTATGCCATAACCTGCTCATCCATTTCTTTTTCCGGATTATGATGACTTGCAATTCCTGCTTTTAATTCAATTGGCAAATTCCACTTTTCTGCCATTAATTTCCCTAATTCTGCATGGTCAATGCCTATTAATTTTTTTTCAGCTTCATAAATTGGGACTTTATTATCTTTAACATATTTTAAAACTTCTGTATATTCTTTGTGAAGATACTGTTCAAAAAAATTCTTGCCTATATCATGTAAAAGCCCAGCTGTAAATGCTGCTTCACTTGATTTATATTTTATTTTTTTTGCAAGTAAGGAAGCGCATATTGCAACTCCAACACAATGTTTCCAGAATTCCTGATGTGAAAATCCTTCACCTGATTCACCGGTAAAAATTTTATAAACAGAAACAGTCAAAGCAAGATTTCTTATTGTGTCAAAGCCGAGTATTGAAACAGCATGAGCAATATTTTGTATTCTGAACGGGAAACCATAAAAAGCAGAATTTGCAAGTCTTAAAACTTTTGCTGTTAATGCCTGGTCAACTGTGATTATCTTGCTTAAATCGGACGCGGATGTCAATGGATTTGAAACAACCTGGATTACTTTTGCGACAACTAAAGAAAGAGTTGGTAACGCTTTGACTTTTTCAATTATTTTTTCTATTCTTTCCTGAACTTCTTTTTTTTCTTTTTCTGACATAAATCCCTTCTTTAATTATTTTTTCATATATTTTATTTACTTTTAAAGTAAAATTTTGTTTTGTAGTATTATTATATAAAATAAAATCACTCAAAGCAATAGTTTTAAAATTTTTTAAATATTTTTTTTGAATATTTCTTATTTTTAAAATCAATTTATAATTTTTGCTTTTTATAAAACGGTTTTTCCAGATTCTTTCCGTGGTTTTTATAAAAATTATTATATCGGTATATTTATAAAAACCACTTTGAAATAAAACAGCCATATCAACTAGTATTATTTTATTTTTTAATTTGTTTATATATTCTTTTAACTTATTATTTAAAACAGGATAAATTAAGGAAGTAAATTTTCTATATTCAAAATCATTTAAAAAAACAATTTTTGAAAGTTTCTCCCTGTTTATTTTACCGTTGGAATCTTTTATTTTATCGCCATAAATTTTAAGAATTTTATTATACAGACCGGTGTTTTTTTTGTATAAGGTATGTGCAAAATTATCAACATCAATTACTTTTATTCCCTTTTTTTTAAAATATTGTGCTGCTTCTGTTTTACCATCACCGATTAATCCGGTTATGCCTATTATTATTTTTTTCTTATTAACCACACTCATACCAGTTTTTTCCTTTCCCGATATCTACTATCAATGGAACTTTTAGTTTAATAACATTTTCCATTTTATCCTTTACTATCTTTTCAACAATTTCTTTTTCATTAATGAAAACACTAAAAACCAGTTCATCATGTATTTGCAAAATAAATTTTGTTTTTAAATTTTGTTTTAAAAATTCATTATAAATATTTATCATAGCAATTTTTATTATATCTGCCGCTGTTCCCTGTATTGGCGCATTTATAGCTGCTCTTTCAGCAAGTTCCCTCATTGTTTTATTTTTACTTAAAATATTTTGAATAAATCTTTTCCTTCCCAACAGTGTTTCTACATAACCATTGTCACGGGCAAACTTAATTGTATTTTCCTGGTATTTTTTAGTATCTGGAAATGTTTTAAAAAATTTTTCAATAAATTCTTTTGCTTCTCCTTGCGATATCCCCAATTCTTTAGAAAGACCAAAACTACTCATCCCATATATAATACCAAAATTTATTGTCTTTGCTATCCTTCGCTGGTTTTTAGTAACATTCTCCGGTTTTTCTCCAAATATGTTTGCCGCAACCATTGTATGAATATCACCGTTATTGTTGTATATTTTAATCAAATAACGGTCTTCACTTATATGAGCAAGTATTCTTAATTCTATCTGTGAATAATCTGCTTTTAATATTATTTCATCTTCTGAAAAGGGAATAAATATTTTTCTTATTTCTCTTATTTTTTCATCTTTTACTGGTATATTTTGTATATTAGGATTAGAAGATGAAAGTCGTCCAGTAGCAGTTATATTCTGGTTATATGTCGGATATATTTTTTTATCCTTATCAAGAAAAGCATTTATACTATCTAAAAATGCTGTTTTATATTTTGTCAATGTTCTGAATTTTAAAATTTCACTAATAATCTTATGATAAGGAAGTAAATTTTTTAAAACTTCATTATCAGTTGAATAACCGGTTTTTATTTTTTTCTGAACCGGCAAATTAAGTTTGTTAAAAAGGATTTCTGATAATTGCCTAGGTGAATTTATATTAAAATTTTCACCGGATATGTTATATATTTTATTTTCTGTAATTTTTATTTCATAATTTACATCTTCTATTATTTTTAAAAGCAAATCCTGATCTATTTTAATACCATTTATTTCCATATCAGAAAGCACTTTTGAAAGCGGCAATTCAATTTCTTCATATATTTTTAACAAATTATTTTCTTTTAATTCTTTTAATAATTTATCTTTTAGTTTTTCGGATTTTTCAAGCTGAACAAATACAAATTTTTCAATCAATTGTTTTTCAATAAATTTTATATCTGTCTTTTTTGCCCCTTTTCCCGTAATATCATCAAATGATAAAAAAATATCACTTAAATATTCGTTAAAAACAAGTGACAAGTCCTTATAATTTTTATCCGGATTTAATAAATATGCCATTAACATAACATCATAAATTTTACAGTTATTTATGTCTTTAAATATTTTATAAACTTCTTTGGCTGAATTCGTTATAACTGTCTTATTTTCAAGCGGAGCAAAACCAGTAACAATCTTTTTAAAAAAATAATAAAATTTTTCATCTATCATCAAACAAAAAATTTCATCCAAATTTTCCCCATTGAAAAATAAAGTTATATTTTTTGAATTTAATAAATCGTCTTTTATTAAATTAATATCTTCAACATAGTTAATATTTTCTTTAATTAATATTTCTTTATTTATGGTTTCTTTAGAAGAAATTAAAGATTTAAAATTATATTTAAGAAACTCTTTTTCCAAAACATCTTTATCAATTTTATCCAAAGCACAATCATCTAATTTAAAATTAATATTTTTTATGATTTCAGGGTTTTCTTTTAATATAGCAAGTTCTCTGCTTAACTTAATATCATCTATAGATTTTTCAATTAAATTTTTTATTCTTTCAGATTTTATTTTCTCTATATTGCTAATTAAATTTTCAATTGATTTAAATTCATTTATTAATTTAACTGCGGTTTTTTCTCCAATTCCTTTAACTCCAGGTATATTATCAGAAGCATCTCCCATTAAAGAAAGTATATCAATAATGGATAAAGGCGGAAATCCCATTTCCTGAATTATTTTTTCAGGTGTATATTTAATATATCCTTCTTTTGTAAATTTTATAATAAAAACATTTTCTGATATAAGTTGAATCATGTCTTTATCAGAAGATGCAATCATAATATTTAAATTTTTATCGTGTTTTTTTATATGAAAAACTATTGCAGCAATTATATCGTCTGCTTCGTAACCTTCTAATTCAAAGGTTTTTATTTTTGCATTTTCTGTTATTTCTTTTATTATTTTAATCTGATTTTGTAAAGATTCTGGCATTACTTCTCTTTTTATTTTATATTGTTCGTATAATTTATGCCTGAATGTGGGTTTGGGATGGTCAAAGGCAATTGAAATAAAATCAGGATTTATTTCTTTTAATATTTTTAATAACATATTAAAAAATCCATAAACTGCCTGAATTTCAAGTCCATCCTTTGTTGTAAGTTGAGGTAAGGCATAAAAAGCCCTGTATGCAAATGAATTTCCATCTATGATAACAAACTTTTTTTCCATTTTTTTAATTTCCCTTATTATAAATTATTTTTACCAGATATAATCCCTGTGGTGGTGCAATGTTTTTAATAATTGTTCTATCTTCTTTTTTAAACATAAGTTCTATATCGTCTTTTGTCAATTTATCAAAAACAAATTCAATTAAACATCCAACTATCTTTCTTATCATATTATAAAGAAAACTCTGGCCAAAAAAATCAAAAATTATTATTTTATTTTCTTTTTTTATATTTATATTCAATATCTGTCTTTCATAATTTTTTATCCCGGGATCTGATGTTGTAAATGAAAAATAATTTTTTTTCCCTTTAAAAAAAGGTAATATTTCTTTTATCTTTTTTATATCTATTTTCCTTTCAATATGCCATACATAATTTTTAAGAAATGGTGGTAGAAATAAACTGTTATAAATTAAATATCTATAAAATTTTTTTTTAACATTAACTCGTGCTAAAAAAGAATCAGGGGCATAAGAAACATTTTTTATTCTTATATCATCGGGCAATAAAGAATTAAGTATTTTTTTTAATCCATAATCAGTTATTGGCGTATCCACTTTAAAATTAAAAACCTGACCTAAGGAATGAACCCCTGTATCTGTCCTGCTTGCCCCACAGATATTTATTTTTTTATTAAAAATCTTTTCCAGACAATACTCAATAACTCCCTGTATCGTTGGTAAATCCTTTTGCTTTTGCCAACCATAGTAATTTGTCCCATCATAACTTACAATACATTTAAAATTTTTAGTCATATTTTTTAATTTTCCTTTAAGGCAACTTTTATATTATTTCTGCCTGAATTTTTAGCCACATACAAAGCTTTATCTGCTTTTTCAATAAGCATTTGTTTTATAACTGCGTGCATTGGATATTCGGCTATTCCAGCACTTATTCTAACGGGAATTATTTTGGAGCCACTGAAAAAAATATGTTCTTCTATTGCTTTCCGAATTTTTTCAGCAATTTGTTCAGCCTCCTCTATACCAGTTTCAGTTAAAATTATAGCAAATTCTTCACCGCCATAACGGCATAAAAAATCCGTACTTGATAAATTGCTTTTTATAACAGCAACAACTTCCTGTAAAACAGCATCTCCTGTTTGATGTCCATATGTATCATTTATTCTTTTAAAATGGTCAATATCAACTATCAATAAACTTAACTTCATTCTAAACCTTTTTGCTAAAGTTAATTCATCTTCAAGTTTGGTTTCAAAATATCTTCTATTAAAAGCACCTGTTAATTCATCAATGATTGCCTTCTTTTCGCTCATTTCCTTTTGCTCTCTTAAAATATTTGTTGTTTCTCTTACCTGTTCAATAACTTCTTTTTCAAGTTGTTTTCCTGTTTGTCTTTTTAATTGATTTATTATTTCCAATGATTTATTTTTAACTTCATTTTTAATAAGTTCTCTGAGTTCTTGTATTAATTTTTGTATTGCTTTTTCAATTTCTTTATTTATCTGATTTCTTACCTGTTTTCTAATATTTTTTCTTAATAATTTTAAAGTCACCATTTCTTTATTTACTGTTTTTTTTACTGCGCCCAAAACCATAACTATAATTTCTTTTTCAATCTGTTCGTTTATATCAGTTAAAAATGCCTCTTCCTTTTTTAATAGTTCTTCATATTTATCTTTTATATGTTCTTCAATTTTTTTTAATTTTTCTATGTCTTCTTTGATTTTTTTAATTTCATTGCTGTCCAAAATACTCTCCTTTTTACATATTTTCTTTGGGTGTAATACCAATTATTTTAAAACAATTATACAATGAAATTCTTAACGCTTTCATTATTAATAATCTTTTCAAAGTGGTAATTTTATCATCATTAGAGATTACCCGGTATTTATTATAAAAGAAATGAAATATAGTAACCAGTTCATATATTTTTTGAACAAAAAAAGATGGAGAAAATTTTTTAGCCGCTTCATCAATATATGCAGGAAGGTCAAGTAAAAAAGTAATGATTCTTCTTTCTTCTTTTTCCAGTTTAGAAAAATCAATTTCCTGAAAATCATAATCTTCTACAAATATATGTTTTTCTGTTGCGAAATTAAAAATATTGCAGATTCTTGCATAGGCATATTGAATATAATAAACTGGATTTTTATCTGATTGTTCCCTTGCAAGTTCAATATCAAAATCCAGATGTGAATTTGGATTGCGCATAACAAAATAATATCTCGCGGCATCTTTGCCAACAGTATCAATCAATTCATCCAATAAAACCAATCTGCCTTCTCTTTTTGACATTTTTAATTTTTCACCCTTTTGAAGTAAATTTACCTGCTGCAAAATAATAATCTTTACACAATTTTCATTATAACCCAATGCCTTTACTATTGCTTCCAATCGTTTGATATAACCATGATGGTCAGGACCCAAAATATTTATTATTATATCAAAACCTCTTTTGAACTTATTATTCATGTATGCTATATCACCTGCAAAATATGTAAATTCACCATCTGCTTTTTTAACCACCCTTTTTTTATCATCACCAAAAATTGTAGTATCAAACCACAATGCGCCATCTTCTTCAATAATTAAATTTTTTTCTTTTAAAATATTTAAAACATTTTCAACTTCATTATTTTCATAAAGTGACTTTTCTGAAAACCACTCATCAAATTGAACGCCAAAATTTTCAAGAGTTGTTTTTTGCCAGTTTAAAACATAATTAATACCGTATGTTTTAAAAAAATCTTCTATATCATGCAATTGTTTTAGTTCAAGTGCATTCTTTACTTCTTCTAATGTATTTTCCCTATCCAAATCAATTTGTTTTGCAATATTAATTAAATATTCTCCTTTATAACCATCTTCCGGAATTTCTGCTTTTTCTTTAAGTTTATGAAGTTCGTAATATCTTTCTTCTATGGATTTCCCGAAAAGTTTTACCTGCCTGCCAAAATCATTTACATAATATTCTTTGTGAACATCAAATCCTGAATATTTAAGTAAATTGGCAAGTGTATCCCCAAAAGCTGCTGCTCTGCCATTTACAACATTTAATGGACCAACCGGATTTGCCGAAACAAATTCAATATTTACTTTTTTATTTTGGCCTGTGTTTGTTTTAAAATAAGTTTTATCATTAATAATTTTAAAAATTTCGTATTTTAAAAACTCATTATCAAGCAAAATATTTATATAACCTTTTTCTATATTTATTTCTTTTATTTTATTTTCTTTTTTTAGTTCATCTGCCAGTTCATTTGCAATCAAAACCGGATTTTTTTTTAAAATTTTAGATAACCCAAATGCAACATTAATTGCATAATCAAAGTTTATATCTTCCGGCGGTTTTGTTATCGTAATTTCACAATTTTCAACACCATATTTATCTTTAATAATACTCTTTATTAGGTCATTTAATAATTGAATTATATACAAATAAATCTCCTTTTTGGGGTTTCATTTTTTACTTCCCATTTCATTTTAAATGGAAATTATTATACTTGTCAAACAAATAAATTCAAGAATAAATTTTTTCCGTAAAAACGCGTTAGAAAATGCGTTTTTACGAAAATATAAAATATTTTTGGCTTTTTTGCTTAATAATTTTTTATTTTTATAGTAAATTACTTTAATTCACCTGTTTTTTAATTTTAAAAACAAGGACACTCTTAAAATTCTTATTTGTTTATAAACCTTTTTTTATATTTTCTCTTTTCCCCTGAAAAACGCTAATGCGTTTTTCAGGTTTTTTATTATTTTTATTTATAATGCATTTTTTTATTCACCCGTTTTTTAATTTAAAATAAAGCTCAAATCTGATTTAAATATTTATTTTTAAATAATTTATTATTTTTGTGTTTTTTTCTCCTGAAAATCGCAATCTTTTAATGCGATTTTCTGGTTTTAATCAGTATTGTCAACCATTTCTTCAAGGTAAAAAAACTTTTTTATGGGTTATTTTAGTGATTTTATTGCGCTTTTTTAGAAGGTAGAAGTATTTCAGAAATATCAATATGACCTGCCAAAGTTTCTTCTTCTTTTCCGTCAATTAATATTTTGACTCCTCTTATTTGCGGGAAATTATGAAACAGTGTATTTACAATAGAATAAATAGTTAAATATTCTCCGTTAGTTCCACCTTTATGATTCAACTTTAATTCCGATGAAAAATCAAGATAACATATATTATTTGCATCAAGATATGCTTCCCTTAAAAAAGTTCCTTCAGGTATCAATTTTATATATTCTTTTGATTTAGGCAGTTCCACTAATTTTTGAATAATTTGTTTTATTTCATTTATTAAATATTCGCTTACAAAAATATTTATTTCATATAATTTAAATCCGTCATTTTCAATGTCCCCCAAATATAAAAAAACCTTTTTTGTTTTTGCATTTAAATCATATAATTGAAAATTATCAGTTTTTTTGTCAATATTCTTTTTTTGTATTTTTTTTATAAAATTATTAAAAACCAAAAGTAAAAAAATAAAAATAAGGATTAACAATATAAAAAATTTTATTTTATTTTTCATCTATACCCTCATTTGACTGATTTATAAAATTTAAAAAATTTATTATACCTTCTTTAATATGATAAGCAACACTATCTAAAACCTGGCTGTTTTTTATATATTCAACGTCGTTATTGTTATTTAAATTACATATTTCAATAAGCGCAGATGGCATATCAAGACCAATAAGCGGATATAAATAAGCGATATCTGTTCCACGACTTAAAAAAGGTAAAACATCATCATTTTCATTACCTGTTAATGTGCTGTCTTCGCTTATTAACCTTGCCTGAAGATATTGATGTAAAAAACTAGCAAGTTTTAAACTATTTATAATATGATATTTATGCACATCATCCCATTTTATCAATTCTGAATTTTCTTTTTTGCCTGTTAACTCTTTTCCAGCCATAGAATATACTTTATAACCTGAGACATGCGGATTTTGTATAAAATCACAATGAATAGAAACAAAGATATTTGCTCTTTTATTATTTGAAAACATAATTCTATCATCTTTATTCTTATATTCATCACCTTCTCTTGTTAAAAATACAGAAATTTTTGGGTTTGAACTTTCTAATTTTTTCTTTATAAGTTTACAAATTTTTAAAGTTATGTCCTTTTCATAAACTCCCTGAAAATTCACCCCAAAATCTCCACCGCCGTGAGCTGGGTCAAGAATTACAATTGCTGTTTCAGTTGAACTTTTAATATCTATAATCGGGGGAACGGTATTAACTGATAAAATATTATAAAAAAATATTAATAAAAAAAATAAATTATAAATTATTATTCTGAACATTATTTGAGTTTCCAATTGTAAAAAATCCAATTTTTTTGAATTTTTCATATCTTAAATCTAATAATTTTGGAATTGGTATGTTTTTAATTTCATTTAAATTTTTTATTATGGCATTTTTTAAATTTTCAGCAGTTAGTTTATAATCAACATGTGCTCCTTCTATTGGTTCATCAACAATTTCATCTATAACTTTTAATTCAAAAAGATCTTTTGCAGTTGGTTTTAATGCTTTTGCCGCATCTGGAGCTTTTGATGAATCACGCCATATAATTGCAGCACACCCTTCAAAAGAAATAACACTATAAGTAGCATATTTTAACATAAGTATTCTATCACCAACACCTATTCCAAGAGCACCACCACTTCCACCTTCTCCTATTACGCAAACAATTATTGGAATTTTTAATCTTGCCATTTCAAGAAGATTTCTCGCTATTGCTTCTGCTACCCCCCTTTCTTCGCTTTCTATGCCAGGATAAGCTCCACTTGTGTCAATAAATGAAATAACAGGTAAATTAAATTTTTCTGCTAGTTTCATCAACCTTAATGCTTTTCTATATCCTTCTGGTTGTGCCATACCAAAATTTCTCATTAAATTTTCTTTTGTATCTTTTCCTTTTTGCAAACCAATAATCATAACCGGCTCATTATCAATTTTAGCTGTTCCTCCAACCAACGCTTTATCATCTTTAAAACTCCTATCTCCATGTAACTCATCAAAATCAGTAAAAATAAGTTCAACAAAATCCAAAGTTTTGGGTCTTTTAGGATGTCTCATTATCTGGACTATCTGCCATGGAGTTAAGTTGCTATAGATTTCCTGCTTTAATTTTTTTATTTTTTCTTCTAATGTTTTTAATTCAGATTCTGCATCAATTTTTTTATCTTTTGTTAATGACTTAATCTCATCAATCCTTTTTTGAATTTCAATAATTGGTTTTTCAAATTCAAGAAAAAATTCAACCATTTATCTTTTCTCCTCAACAATTTAAAAATAACTTATATATAAAATTTTTAATATCCTGGCAAGTTTATTTTGAACATTACCAAGTCCATATTTTATACCAATATCTATTTCAATAGGGTCAAAAAAATAACCAATTCCAATATTAAAATGACCATCCTCATTTCCAAGAATACTATCATATTCAGCACTTATTATGAATTCCTTTGTTATTGCAAATGCAATTCCTGCTCCAGCATCAATTTCTTTCCCAAATTGGGAAAATTCATTTGTATAAACCAAACCATTTAATTGCATGAAAATGCTTCCCAGATTTAACTCTTTTGTAACAGAAATAAATAATCCTTTTGCTTCAACATCCAAATAACTTTCACCTTCATACCCTATTGATATTGCGGGTATAGTTGAAGTATCATCTGTTAATCTTATTTTACCCAAAAATTTTGGCGGAAAAACAAGTTCAACATCTCCTGTTCCTATTAAATTTCTGACATTTAATGCACCACCTACCATTAATCTGTCAAAAAAACCCACATATAATCTGTTTAAAATACCACCGCCGGGATAAAATTTTATATCAACCCTTACTTCTCCACGTATCAAAGTATTGGCAGTAGGAATATCAACAAGTTCAATATTTCTTGCCTGACCGGCAAATAAAAAATTTATCAAATTTAAAAAAACAAATAAATATAAAATAATTTTTTTCATCAAAACACCTCATTGCTGCGTTATTTATTATTGAATTTTACTTTGTAATTTTTTTTGTTCATCTTCTAATTTAAGCAAATTCATATGCTGTTCATTTTGCTTTAAACTTATTAACTCTATTTTTTCTTTTATTTTTGCCATTCTTTTAAATACAATTATAAAGAAGGTAATTAATATAAGAAGTATAAGTAAAATAAGTATAACAAATAAAATTAAAATTTTAAAATCTTTGGTTAATTTTATAAATTTTGACTCATTATCCGTAATTTTTTTATCTAATACTTCGGTCTGATATTTTTTAATTTCTGTGTTTTCCACGGAAATAGCATTAATTAAATTTAAAATTCGTTTATTTTGCTGTTCTTCTTTAACTTTGATATAGTTTTTCAATTTTTTTATCAGTTCATCATAATCAATATAATTTTCAGTGATTATGTCATTTTGTTTCTTGTCTAATTTAATTATCTTTAATTTTTCTTTCTCATCTAGTATCATATCATAAAGTGCAGAATAACGGATGTTATCTTTATCTATTTGCAATGCCCGCGTAAGAATGTTTATTGCATTATCAAAATCTCCTTCTAAATAGTATTTAATAGCAATATTATAGTATTTTTCCGGACCGTTTTTTTTATCTTTTGAATAAATATTTATTACTAAAAAAAATATCCAAAAAAAGATCAAATAAATTTTTAAGTATCTTTTCATTTTTTATTTTCCATGTTTAACAATTTTTCAATTTTTTCTTTCAAAATTATTATATCAGCGTTTTTATTATCTATTTTTTCAGCTTCTTTTAAATCATTTAATGCTTCTTTATATTTACCACTAATATACATCATCTGGGCATTTTTGTAAAACAATTTTATTTTACTATCCATTTGTTTGGGAGTAATTTCTATTTTACCTGATGTTTCTTTTTCTATTCCATTATATACCGCATATATTTCTATGGTATATTCAAGTCCATTTTCAAGATTTTCTATTAAAAAATTTGCTTCTGAACTTTTAGCATTTTTTTCCTTAATTATATTCTCGCCACTTTTAGATTTAATATATACTCTATAAATATCCGGTTTTCCAAAATTAGATACCCATTTTATATATGCTTTTTTATCACCTGAAAATATTTTAACATTTATAGGTGATAAATAGTTATCATAAAACAAAGAAATTTTTAAATCAATTTTATGAGTTACGCCTAGTTCTTCTGTATGATTTAAAAACGAATAATTGATTTCATAATTTTTTGTTAAAATTCCAAAACCAAAAGTTAAGCTTGATAATACAGTTGTAAAACCCGAATAGCCAATCCTTAATGAAATAAAATTTATTTTTTTTTCAAGACCGAATTTTATCATTGTTTTATAATTATTTATAAACTTTTTGTCATTAATAATATCAATGTCACAGGTTAAATTAAATAAATCATTAGAAATATAACCGATCCCGGATTTTATCAGCAATGGGATTTTTTCTTCTATACCATTTTTCCATCTTATACTTGATTGCATATCAAAGATTGACAGTCCAAAATTTATACTATCTGCTAAAAGAGTATTTTTAATTTTATAAATAACCCCAATATCTGCGCTTAACGCATAAGCATTGCCATCATATAAAGCATAGAGATATTTTAAATTAATACCTGTTCCCAATTCCTTTTCTTTATCAATTAAAATCGGGAATGAAAAAGTTAAAGAATATATATCTTCCCGTGTATTATCACCATTTAAATATGAAAGTCCGGAAAGTGCCGCAGTTAAATAAGGTGAAAAATTATTTAAAATAATTGCTCCCAAAACATTCCTTTTAATATTCACAATTCCGCCATAAAAACCTGAAAATTCAAAATTTTTTATGTGATAAATACCGGCCGGATTATAATATATTGAACTTAAATCTTCATAGGCACAGAAAGCGCTGCCCATTGCCGAAGATTTTGCTCCAGGAACCAGCACGCCACCTTTTTCATAAACACCATAAATATTAAAAGCAAAAATCAATATTAATAAAATTATTTTAAAAATTTCTTTCACTTTTTTATTCCTTTTATTTTACTTTTAAGTTCAATTGCCGGCATAAAATTTTTATCCTGTTCTAATATATTTGCCAATATTTTCTCAGCTTTTTCATACTCATTTTTAATATAATAACACAAAGCCAAATTATAATTCAAGTATTTTGAATTTTTATCATATTTTAATCCATTTCTTAATGTATTTAATGCTTTATCAATTTCACCTTTTTGTATATATATGGTTCCCAAATTGTTATATGCAGATTTATATGTTGGATTGAATTTTAATAACTTTTCGTAAATTTCACCTGCACTTTCCAACTCTCCATTATTTGACAAAGAATTTCCTAAATTATAATAAGCAGAAGAAAAATACGGAAAAAGTTTTATTGCTTTTAAAAAATAAATTTTTGCTTCTTCATAGTTTTTTAAAAAATTTAATGCTGTTCCTGAATAAAAATTTAGTTGATAATCATCTTTTATAATTTCTTTATATTTAGCAATATAATTATGCATATTTTCTAAATTACCCTTTGCCAATTGATAAGAAAAGTATTGAATTAAATAATATCTTTCATAAAAATTTTTTGTGAATTTTATATTTAAAAAAATCATAATAAAAATAATAAACAAAATTATTAATTTGAATTGACTATTAATTCTGATTATCTTGAAATCATCTTTATCACATAATATAAAACCAGATAATATATAAAAAAAAATTACAAATGGATTGGAAAACGGGAAATTAAAGATTGCAAATATTAATACTCCTGACATTGAAATTATAAATGGATAATAAATGTTGTTGTCTTTATCGTGTTTTTTTATAAATTTATAAAAAGGATAAAATAAAAGTAACAAAAAAATAAAAAAAGCTGTTATACCCTGTTCAGATAAAACCTGAATATAATCATTATGCGAATATGCTTCATCATGAACTTCTATGTAATCAGGGAAATTTTTTTTGCCATATAAAATTCCCTGATAATATGGTGTAAAAATTCTGTAATTTCCAGATCCTACGCCGAAAATAGGATAATTCTTTATCATTAAAAAAGATGATTCCCATAAAAATTTTCTTATATTTATAGAATCATGTTTTTTACTTAAAAAAACAAAAGCATTTACAAATAAAACAACTATACTTAAAAATAACATTAACAATATAATTTTTTTATATTTAAGGTTAAATTTTTGTAAAATTATTTTAATAAAAAATATAAAAAAAATAATTATCTGACATAATATGCTAATTATTCCGCTTAAACTTTTTGTTAATAATAATGAAATAAAGTTTAATAATATAAAAAATAAAAAAATTATCCTGTTATTTTCAATATATTTATAAATCAGTAAAGGTAATAAAATAATAAGATAAACAGCATAATTATCCGGATTTCCAAATATACTATAAATTCTGGAATTGAATGTATTTTTATTTAAAAAAGGTATTTCAAAAAATTTCATAAATGACAGATATTGAAAAATGCCGATAATTATTATAAAAAAATTTATAAATGTCATAAAATCTATTATTTTCCTAATATTTTGATTTTGAGAAGATATATAAAATATAATTATAAATGATATACACAGCCAAACAAATAATCTTTCCTGCAAAACTAATATGTTTTTTTCAAAATTATTAATTCCTGATATAAAAATTGAAAAAATAAATGCCAATATAATTATTTTGTATAAGTTTAAATTAAAATAAATATCTTTTTTTAAAAATATAATAACGGCAAGCCCAACAAGCAAAAAAAGCATAAGAACAAATGCATAAATTTCTTTAATGGAATAAGTAAAATAAAAAATATAAGGAATTAAAAAAAATAAACTTAAATTCAGATAAGACAAAACATTTATTTCGGTAATTTTTCTTAAATATTTTAACACCATTAAATTCAATCTTGCTTTTGTTCTTTTTCGTCTAAAAATCTTTTTAATTCTTTTGTAAATGCATTTATATCCTTGAATTGTCTATAAACTGAAGCAAATCTCACATATGCAACTTCATCTACTTTGGCTAATCTTTCAATTACCATTTCGCCAATTACATCAGAGGATACTTCTTTTTCCATTCTGCTGTATAACTGTTTTTCTATATCGTTTGCTATTTCCTCTAATTTTTCCATTGAAACAGGCCTTTTTTCACATGCCTTAATCAAGCCATTTAGTATTTTCTTCTTGTCAAATACTTCACGTCTTTTATCTTTTTTAATAATCATCGGGAGGGCATATTCTATCTGTTCATAGGTTGTAAACCTTTTTCCGCATTTTAAACACTCACGTCTCCTTCTTATAGCATCACCATCTTTGCTTTCGCGCGAATCTACAACTTTATCTTCCTTATAACCACAATATGGACATTTCACTTTTATTTTTTCCTTTTTCTTAGTTGTTCAAGCGGTTCAATAGCTCTTTTATCCTGCGGGTCAAGTTTTAAAACTTTTTCATACATTTCAATTGCTTTTTCATTATTATTTATCATTGTATATAGTTTCCCTAAATTTAAATAACCTTCTTTATAATCAGGTCTTATATTAACTGCCTTTTCAAACATTTTTATCGCATTCTCATAATCTCTTAAATTAACATAAATAATTGCAAGATTACTATAAGTTGATGCCTCTGAAACATAATCTCTGAACCATTGTTTCTTATCTATTGCCTGTTCATAATAATATTTTGCTTCACCAATTTTTTCTATACCCTGCAACATATTTATATAACCTAAATAACTAAAAGGTGTTGCAAAACCAGGATAAATTTCAGTGTATCTTTTGCATATTTCTGTTGCTTTATCCCATTGACGCATATTTATATAAATTGTAGCAAGATCAAGGCCAAAATAAGCATTATTTGGGTCTCTTTCTATGGCTTGGTTATACAGCATTATTGCTTCGTTGTATTTGGAACTATCTATTGTTTCCCCATAAAATTTATATACCCTTGCTAAATTATTATAATTATAACCATTCATATTATTCATTTTTATTGTATGAGAATGAATATTTATTGCCTGGTTTATAAAAAATAATCTTTTATTTATATCCTGTTGTTCACGCATCGCTCTTTCATATGCAATCCCGTATTTAACCCAGTAAATTTCCCTATATGGATTTAATATAACTGATTTTGCATAATAAGGTATTGCAAGTTCATTCTGATTTGCTGTTACACCTATATTACCTATTTTAAAATAAATATCCGCTGCCCAGAAACGAATTAAATAAATTTCTAAAATCACACATAAAAAAATCAGTAAAAAAACTATAAATTTTTTATTTTTTTCTATTAAATCAGAAAATTTTTTGGAAAAATTATAAATATAAAACTTTTTCTGGGAACTATCAAATGATATTATAACTCCAAGAGAAAGCCAGAAAACTAGTCCATAAGCAACAACAGTATAATTAAATAATCCCTGAATAGTATATGCTATAACAGCCATAAAAATTGAAAATATAATGTAGCGTTGAATAATATTTTTTTCATTAAATATGAGATTAAATGACTTTTTAAAAAAAGAAATAAAAATTAAAATAAAAAAACTAAATCCTAAAATTCCCTGAGTTGACAAAATCTGTAAAAATATATTGTGGGTTTTCTCGGGTGTCCCATTCCATTCAAGTTGCCAGTATATAGGAAATCTATAATAAGGAAACATAACCTGAAATGTATCAAGCCCAGTTCCAAAAATAGGATAATCACGAAACATCATAAGCGCACTTTTCCATATATAAATCCTCGGGGTCATTACAATTCCGGTAAAAGAAAATAACATTTTGCTTCTTTGCCATAAAGTATTAAAAGCTTCCTGAATTTTGGGTATAAATAAAGATAATACAAGTAAAATTGCAAATGCCAAAAACCATCTCTTATTTTTTTTAAAAAGTTCATTTTCTTCTTTTCTTGCATCTATAAAAGTATAAATAATTATTGCAAATACTGTAAATAAAAAACTTATAAAGCCGGCTCTTGATTTTGTTAAAAAAAGAACCAAGATTGAAAAAATTAAAACTAAAAGTATAAAAAGTTTTAATGCTAAATTTGAAAGATGATATGAAAATTTCTGATTTATATTCTTTATAAATAAAACAAATCCTGTTGTTAAAATAAAAAATAATGTTGCATAAATAAAATTCACTTTAAGATAAATTAAAATAGCAATAATAAAAAAACCCGTAACAATCAATGGGGTTATTATTTTTTCAGGTGTTTTATGAATTATAAAAAACAATATAAAAAGAACCGGTATTGTTTCTACCAAATAAGCAGCCAGAAAATTTGGATTACCAAGCGTTGAAAAAAATCTTTCAGGGCTATAAGTTTCCGGATTCCATTTCACAAAATCCCAGCCTAAATTTTGAGCTAGTCCATATAAAGAAACAATTAAGGAAGCAATCACAATTGCCATTAGTATTTTGTAAATATTATTTATTTTGTTTACAAAATTAACAACCAAATAGTAAAAACAAAAATAATTTAAAACAGTTAATATACCTTCAAAATCTTCATAGACTCCATAAACAGAAGTTAAAAAATTTTTAGTTATAAAAGTAGTTATAATTGACATAATCAAATAACCAACAATCGGGAAATCAAAATTTGTTTTAATAAGTAATATACGTTTTTCAAGTGTAAATTTAATGAAGGCAAGAGATACTGAAAAAACTGTAAAAAATCTTAAGATAAACATTTTATTTATTTCAAAAACATCATTTGTCATTGTGTAAAAAATTATAGGTGTTAATAAAACAACAGTAACCACACTTATCTCAATGTATTTTTCAATAAATTTTTTTAAAAGCAAATTTATACTCCTTTTAAATTAATATATTGTATAACAATTTCCAAGTATATCATTTGCAATTGAATTTATGTATACATCCCCATTTATATAATTATAATACCAGCCGCTACCTAAAGTATTTGGAATTCCTGAGCCCAAAGTTACGCCGTTACCAAAAGGTGAATTTGAATATGGCCTTTTTACTTTAACATAAGGGATTGTTTCACCTATGAATTTTTTAAATTCTGGACACACATTAACATCTATTGTTGGTGGCAAATTTAAATTTTCTGCTGTATATATATTGATCGCCGAGCGCAAAGAAGATAAATTTCCAAGAGTTGCACCTAAATTTGCCCGCTCAATTGCTTCGCCATATTTTGGCAAAGCAATACCAACAAGTAATCCCAAAATGCCAACAATAATCAAAAGTTCAATTAAAGTAAATGCACTTTTTTTCATAAATTATATTATAAACTTTTCTGATGATTTTTTTAAATCATTAACAATCTTATCCAATTCTATTATAGCATCTTTTACATCACTTTTTAAATCCTTCTGTGTATTCAGATCATTTTTTAATTTTTGTGTTATTAAAAATATCCTGTCTATAATTTGTCTGTTTTCTTTAACAAGTGATTTCAATCCATTTATAACTTTATTTAAAGATTCTGCTATATCATGAAATTCATCTCCTTTTCTGAATTTAACATGTTGATTTAAATTTCCTTTTGCCAGTTCATCACATATCCTCTTTACCCTGAATAATGGTCCTGCTATTTTATGGGAGTAAAATATACCAATTAAAGAAAATATTACCAATAAAATTATAATAGGAATTATAAGAAGTTCTGATGTTTTAATGAAAATGTTAACTAATTTTTTTGATGCTTCAGGTATAAAGAAATACTCTTTAATTACATTTGACCATATTATATAAAAAGTTGTAAATGATACTGAAACTACAGTTACCAGCATAACACCAATAATAATAAATAAATATTTGAATTGAAAAGATTTGTTTATTATATATATATGCCGTTTATATTTTTTTTCCATTTTTTTCTCCCTTTTTAAATTAATAAGTTGTATAACTTTTACCATCAATATCAATGGCTATTGAATTTATGTATACTTCCCCATTGGTATAATTATAATACCATCCACTACCAAAAGTATTTGGAACCGCTGTTCCCAGAGTTACTCCATTTCCATAAGGCGGATTTGAATATGGTCTTTTTGCTTTTACATATGGAAGAGTATTTCCTATATTTTCTCTAAAGGCAATACAAGAAGCAGGATCAATTGTAGGTGGCCACCCCATGTTATTAGAATAATATATAGAAAGCGCTGAACGAATTGATGTTAAATTGCCCATGGTTGCACCTAAATTTGCCTTTTCAAGTAAATCCCCATATTTAGGAATAGCAATTGCTACAAGTAAACCTATCATTGCAACAACTACTAGAAGTTCTATTAAGGTAAATGAATTTTTTTTGTAAATCAAAATTAACCCTCCTTTTAATTATCTTAAATTTAAGTATACACAGGATATTCAGAACATAAATTTTTTACTTTTTTATTTATATCATTAATAATGGTTTCGTTATTTATATTTTTTAAAACAGCATCCAGCCATTCAGCAATTAATAACATCTCGTTTTCTTTTAATCCACGGGCTGTCACAGCTGGAGTTCCTATACGTATACCGCTTGTTATAAATGGACTTTGCGTATCAAAGGGAACTGCATTCTTATTAACAACGATTCCTGCTTTTTCAAGTGCAATTGCAGCGTCTTTTCCGGTTATATTGTTATCCCTTAAGTCAATTAAAATAAGATGACAATCTGTTCCACCTGTTAATACTTTGTAACCTAATTTTATTAAAGCATCTGCAAGAGTCCTTGCATTTTTTAAAACCTGTATCTGGTATTTTTTGAATTCTTCTGACATGGCTTTCTTAAAACAAATTGCTTTTGCAGCAATTACGTGCATCAATGGACCACCTTGTATTCCAGGAAATACAGCAGAGTTAATTTTTTTTGAATGCTGCTCTTTGCATAATATCAAACCACTTCTCGGTCCTTTTAATGTTTTATGTGTAGTGGTTGTAACAAAATCAGAATAAGGAACAGGACTGTCATATATTCCTGCTGCGATAAGACCCGCATAATGCGCTATATCAGCCAGAAGAAAAGCGCCAACTTCATCAGCAATTTCTTTGAATTTTCTAAAATCAATCTGCCTCGGATAAGCACTTGCTCCGCAAACTATAATTTTAGGTCTTATCTCTTTTGCTATCTGTCTTACTTTTTCATAATCAATAAGATACGTTTGTGGATCGACACCATAATAATATGCTTTATAAATTTTACCGGAAGAAGAAGCAGAACTGCCATGTGTTAAATGACCACCTGCAGATAAATCCATGCCAAGTAATATATCCCCTGGATTAAGACAGGAAAGATAAACTGCCTGGTTAGCTTGCGAACCAGAAGTAGGCTGAACATTTGCATGATCGGCACCAAATAATTTTTTTGCTCTTTCAATTGCGATTTCTTCTATTTTATCATAATATTCTGTGCCCTGATAAAATCTTTTGCCAGGATAACCCTCTGCGTATTTATTAGTAAGGATAGATCCAGTTGCCTGTAAAATTGCTTCATCGGCATAATTTTCTGATGCTATCATAAGTAAATTTTCCTGCTGCCTTTTTAATTCCTTTTCTATAAAATCCGCAATTTCAGGATCAATATTTTTTATATAACTTGTAAAATCCATTTAAATTTCCTCCGCTTATTTTATTTAAAATTTTTATTTTCAATCTGACGTATTTTTTCAATCCGCTTTTCATGTCTCCCTCCCTCATATTCAGCTGCCAACCATATTTTTAATATCTCCACTCCCATAGTTTTACCAATAATTCTACCGGGTAATACAAGAACATTTGTATTATTGTGTTTCCTTGCCATTTCAGCAACATAAGTATTATCACATAATGCTGCATATATACCTTTTATTTTGTTTGCAGCAATTGACATTCCTATTCCTGAACCACATATAAGAACTCCCCTGTCAAACTCCTTTGATAAAACTGCCTGACATACTTTTTCAACATAATCAGGATAATCGCACGGTGTATTATTATATGTTCCAAAATCTTTATAATCTATTTGACTCCTGCTTAAGAATGCTTTTAATTCTTCTTTTAATTCATAACCTGCATGGTCACTTCCAAATGCAATTCTCATTTAGTTTTTTCCTCCTCAATTAAAAATTTATTTTGCTTATTGAATCTATCCACAGCAAACGGCGAAAAAATAATATCATAAAGCCAGGAACCGACAAATAAAGTAAGACCTGTATAAAAAACTATCTGAGATACATTATATGTCTGGCCTACTTTTATTGGTGATAAAAGTTCATTAACGCTGATTCCCATTATTACCAAAGAAACTACTTCTGCACTTAAAAGAGAAAAACCTGTATTAGTTTCCTTGGCATAAAAATGACCTGCCCCACGCCAGATTATTCCTGGAAATAACGCTTTATAAAAGGCAGTTTCCTTTAAAAGCGGAGCAACCAAAGTTTTTACTTCTATATCTTCATTTGTTAAATGTGTTTCTTCAAGCCAGGAAGATGGGGTTGTAGTATGCTTTATATTTCGCACTTCAATCCATGGGATAGATATTTCCTTACCATTTGAAAGTTTTAAATTTAAATAATAATCATCAAAATTAAGTATATCAGCTTCAAATTTTTGCTCATCTTTTAAAATAATAATATCGGCTTTTGTTAAATTAAATAAAAATAACAAAATAAAAAATAAAAAAATGTTTTTTTTCATTTAAAACCTCTTTTTTTAAATTTTATCAACAAATTTGTTTATAATAATTTTTGCTTCTTCTGCTGTTATTTTAGTATTCACAATATCTAATTCCGTTTCTCCTGCAAATTCCCTCACAGTAAAAATAGATTTTTTTTTACCAGGAAATTTATTTAAAATAGCATTTTTTATTTTATTATTAATAGTTAAAATAAAATCTGCCTCTTCAACATCCTGTTTTAAAAGTAACTTTGAATAAACTTCACCATCAATATAATTTTTTAATTCTGTTTTTGCTTCTTCTTCTATTGGTATGCCGGGCATCGCACAAATTCCGGCACATTTAACTTCAAAATCAATTTTACCCTTTTGCTTTAGAATAAATTTTAAAATTTCAGCGATTATAATACTTCTAAATACATTTTGTTCGCCAACAATAAGTATTTTTTTCATTTAGAATAAATTATATATTATAAAGTATAAAAGGTCAAGGATGGAAATACCTGATAGTATTAAATTTTAATTAAGTTCCCCAATTTTTATAAACTTATAAATTATATAAATAAAAGATTAAAAATATTACCTTTTAAAAATTGTTAGAAAAAGTGTTTTTTAGGGGAAATAAAATTTTTTTATATATATTATTTAATAAATTTTTATTTTAAAAATACATTACTTTTATTCCCAGTTTTTTTATTTTAAATAAAACATACGCATTGTTTTGAAAATTTATTTTTCTAATAATATTTTTATTGTATTTTTTCCATTAAAATCACAATTTTCTATTGCAATTTTTAGTTTAAAGTATAATATTTCAAGGGTTTTTAAAAAAATAAACCTTAAAAGGTATAACCCCTCTTAACGACAAATATTTAAAGTTTTTATCCAAACCTTTAATTTTTAATAAAATGTCTCCCTTACAATAAATTGGGAATCTAAAATAATATTTTTTTCTTGTTTTATTTTACCATTAAAGATATCATCTAGTAATTCTATAGCTAAACTGCCCATCTTCAAAATTGGCTGTCTTATTGTTGTAAGTTTCGGTTCTACTGCGCCAGCCATCTCTATATCATCAAACCCGATTATTGCAATATCATCAGGAATTTTTATACCATTTGCCTTTGCCTCCATCATAAAACCAATTGCAACTATATCGCCAGCCACACTAAAAAGTGTATCAATTTTTTTTATTCTTTTTTTAAGTTTTTCAAATACAATACGACCATCTTCTATAGTATGTTTATCAACACTTATAATATTATTTTTATCTATTTTTACATTATTTTCCTGTAATGCTTTTTTAAATCCAAAAAAACGTTGATTGGTTGACATGCCGTTTATTTTTGTTTGCGAATCTATAATAATTCCTATTTTTCTTCTTTTTTTAGAAACAATTATTTTACCAACTTCATAACCACTTTTAAAATTATCAATCATTATAGAATGAAAATTTTTTAATTTTCTTTCTATAATTACAGCAGGGATTTTTTTGTTTAAAATTGCCTTATATGATTTTTCCCCGGGTAATATACTTAATATAATAATTCCATCTATTTTTGGGTCTTTTATAACTTCTAAAATAACTGCATCAATATCATTTTCTCTGATACCAGCATGAAAATGATTCAGAATATATCTGGTAGTCTTGATTTCTTTTATTTTTTGCTCAACCCCGCGAATTATATTTGATACAAATAAAGAACCGATGTTGCTACTTATAAACGCAATATGTTTTTTATCATTTTTATTTAAAAAAATATCCTTTTCAATCAAAATCAAACCCCTTATATCTTTTTTATATAAAAATTACTTTTTTATTGCTATTTTTCTCTCTATTGTATATGTTTCATCAGAATTTTTAACTTTTATTTTTAGCAAATAAATTCCCGAACCAACTGTATAACCTTTATCTGACTTGCCATCCCAGATCACAGTATTTCCACCTTCTCTGGCACCATCATCGCCTTTATTTATTTTTTTCGTCCATAAAACCTTACCATAAATATTAAATATTTTTATTTCAACTTCACTATCTTTTTCAAGATAGTATTCTATTTGTGTTGTTTCTTTTCCCGCAATAAAAGGATTAGGATAATTTTTTATTACTTTTTTATCGGTTGTTGATTTTGAAGATATTATTTTTATTTCTTTTGAATGAACTGCAGCATTTATTGTAACAGATGCACAAATTATATTTTCTAAATTTGCATCAGGCGCAGTATAAATAACAGATGCGTAACCATTAAAATCCGTATAAACAGTTCCTGCTGATAAATTACCACTTCCCTGTTTTACTATGAAATCAACCGCTGTTGCAGAAACCGGATTTGCATAAATATCTTTTACAACAACAGATATATTTGCTTTTTCTTCTTTTCTTAATTTTTCTTTATCAGAAGTCAAAGAAAAAGAATAAGGTGAAGCAGCGCCAACATCTATAACACATGAGGCAACCTTTGTAACATAATATAATCCCTGATATAAATTATCATATAAAGGTAATATTTTAATTTTTTCTTTTATTGTATATGAAACTGAAATATAACCTATCCCATTTGTCAATGATATAAGACCTGTATAAATTGGATTTGCATTTTCTCCACCTGGCACTTTTATTGCTTTTATACCAACTGCTTCATTAAATCCACCTATAGTAGGGCCACCAAATGAATGACTTACTTTTATTGTTACATCAAAAGGCACGCCCGCTATTACATTTGCAGTCTGGGTTAAAGGATAACCAAGTCCATTTATTTCTGCCCACATATAATATTCATTCTGACTTATAAAATAAAGGGGTTTGGTAAATTTGGCAGACCATGTATTTATAATATCTTCTGCCATAATAGTATAATACTTTGTTTCATCAGGAACCGGCATTATTGTCATATCAAAAACATATTCACCCATGGCATCCGGATCCCTTAAATCTTTATAGGTCGGAGTCACACTATTGGGTATTGCAAAAGAATTTAATCTGACATAAGTTGATGAAACTCCTGTAAAATTAGTAACTTTATTATAATAAGCATCACAGGCCATAACAGTTACTGAAAAAGGAAGATAGGTAACGAGATAATCAGGTTCTGGTTCTCCTGAATATCCTGTAAATGTTCCAGGTGTATACTGCATTCCTTTAATTATATAAAGAAGACGCGAATATGGCCCAGGAGTAATTATTTTATATGCAATTCCTGTTGCTCCTGAACTATCAGTTACTGTTAAGGTAACAGGGTTACCAGCGCCATAAAGAACAATACTTCCGCTCCATTGTCCATTAACAAAATTTTGTGTCACATTTGTTCCAGTTGCAGTTATCTTGCAATAACCAACCGATGCTGTTAAAGTTACCCAGCCGGTATAATCCATTTTTACTGGACCATCTCCTGAACTTTCATAATCCATTGCGGTTATATTAACCCCTGTTATTGTAACTCCTGCCTGATAGGATGTTCCACCTATGGTTATAACAAAATCAATTAAATTACCCGCAAATAGATTATTTATTGAAAATAAAAAAATAATTAAAATTAAATATTTTTTTTTCATTATAACACCTTTACGTTATTTTTATATATTCATCAATGGTTGTTACTCCCTGTAGGACCTTAAGGAGTGCTGCTTCTTTTAAAGTTTTTAAATTATGTAATTTTGAATTTTCTTCTTTTATTTTTTTAGGTTGTTCTTTTTCAAGGAGCATCTCTTTTATTGTTTCATCAAGTAAAAGTAATTCAAAAACTGCTATTCTGCCTTTATAACCTGTTCCTGAGCATTCATCACAGCCCCTTCCTTTAAAAAGTGTTACATTTCTGTTTGAAACTCCGCCAAGCATTTTTAAAATATCATCTGTTGCTTCAAATGGTTCCTTACACCTAGGACATATTTTTCTTAATAACCTCTGATTTAAAACAAGGTTGGTATTTGAATAGACAAGATATGGTTCAATGTTAAAATTTATTATTGTTTGAAGTGCTTGGAATATATCTCCTGCTCTTATTTTTGAAATTATTAAATGTCCACCCGCTATTAAATCAAAAATTGCTTCTGCTGTTTCTTTATCTGCTATATCACCTACCGCAAGTATATCACAATCCTGCTCTACTAAATAATTGAGAACTTTTGCATTGTTTTTACGGCTAACTTTTGTCTGATTAATACCCGGAACAATATAATTTGAAGTTGCATCATCAACAGAAAATATATTCACATTCGGCTGATTTAACGCTGATAAAGTTGAATAAAGAGTTGTTGTTTTACCACTGTTTGTTGGACCTGAAATAAGTATTAATCCATGCGGCATTTTTATTGACTTTTTATAAACTTCAAATTCATTTTCTTCCATTCCTAATTCTTCTAAATTGATAATGATATTTTCTGATTTAATTATTTTCAAAACAATCCTTTCTCCGAAAATTGTAGGGAAAGTATTTACTGAAAGATTTATCTCTTTACCTAAAACTCTAATTTTAAATTTGCTTTCCTGGGGAACATTTTTTTCATTAATATTTAATTGGGCAAGTTCTTTTATCTTATTTACAATACCGTTATATAATGTTTTTGGCGGTGATTCAACTTCATACAAAACACCATCCATACGTTTTCTTATCCTGCATCTGTCTGCAAATGGCTCAACATGTAAATCAGTTGCAGAAGATTCATATGCTTCTGATAATAAGGCAGTTAAAAAAGTATTAACTGGTGTATCTCCCATAACTGTTTGTGTATCAATTTCATTACCTGGGATTGGTTCGGTAATTGGTTGAATAACTTCTTTTTTGGGTATTATTGGAGATTCATAAGCCGGTTTTTCAAAAGTTTCATCATTTTTTTGCTGAAATACTTTTTTACCTTGCTGAATAGGTTCTTTAACTTTTCCCTGATTTGCAACATCATATGCAAACGGAGTTCTTACAATTTTTATCTCGGCCTCATCTTTTATGGGTTTTGAAGAAGGTCCCAAAGGTGCATTTAAAATATCATCAAGTTCATCCACCTTCGCTTTTGCAATTTCACCGGTATCTTCTTCTTTAAAGCCAAAATATTTATCCAACAGTTTTTTTATATCTTCTGCTGGTGCTAACCTTACATCAATCTCACATCTCGTAGTTGCCTTTAAATCATCAACGACAAGAAAATTAAGCGGGTCTGCCATAGCAACCGTGATTACCCTGCCCTGTTTTGAAATCGGGATTAATTTTTCATTCCTCATTAATTGTTCTGGAAGCAATTTTAAAACATCCTGACTAATTTCATGTATTTCTTCAAGATTTAAATAAGGAACCCCCATCTGATAACCTAAAAAAGTCCAGAGTATCTCTTTTGATATATATCCCATTTTTATTAATATTTGCCCTATTTTTTCACCGGTTTTTTTCTGTTCTTCAAGAGCATCTTTTAACTGTTCTTTTGTTATAATTCCTTCTTCAAGTAACATTTCACCTATTAACATATTTTTAGGTTTATCCACCATTTTTTAATCCTCTTTCTTTTTAAAAATATCAAAAATTGATTTTTTCTTTTTTTCCTGTGTTTCGGTTTCTCCAATTGCTCCTTCTTTTGAATCATCTATTGGAAAAACCTGTTGGTATTCCTGTTTTGCACTTTCTTTCTGGCCTTTTAAAATTCTTTTTGCAAAATCAGTTCCCATCTCTGTTGACATTTTTTCTATTTCGCTTCCTGACAAACCGCTATCAGGTGTAATCTTAATTGCCTGCTCTTTTTGCGTAGTTAAATCTTTTGCAGAAACTTTTATAATCCCATTTGCATCAATATCAAACATAACTTCTATTTTGGGTATACCTTTTTTTGCAGGTGGTATGCCAACAAGGTCAAAAGTTCCAATCAGTTTATTATCCGCTGCCATTGGTTTTTCGCCCTGATATACTTCTATCCTGACAAATGATTGATTATCTTTCGTGGTTGTATAAATTTCACTTCTCCTTATTGGAATTGATGAATTCTTTTCAATAATTTTAGAAAAAAGTCCTCCTTCTGTTTTAATTCCAAGAGAGAATGCAGTAACATCCAAAAGCAAAATATCTCTTATATCCCCTTTTAAAACAGAAGCCTGATAAGCAGCACCTGCAGCAACTGCTTCATCAGGATTTACGCCCAAGTATGGTTCTTTTTTAAAAATTCTTTTTACTGTTTCTCTGATAAGGGGCATTTTTGTCTGCCCACCTACTAAAACAACCTCATCAATATCTTGAGGTCTTAAGCCTGCATAACTTAATGCTTTTTCACATGGTTCTACTGTTGCTTCTGCCAGATGTTTTGTTAATTGTTCCAATTTTTCTCTGGTTAAAATTGTTTTCAAATGTTTTGCACCATCTTTTGATACAGCAATGAACGGTAATGTAATTTCAACAGAATCAAGTGTTGATAAATTTATTTTTGCTTTTTCCGCAGCATCTTTTAAACGCTGCAATGCCACTCTGTCTTTTCTTAAATCAATACCTTCTGTATTTAAAAACTCTGTAATAAGAAAATCAATGATCGCTTGGTCAAAATCATCCCCACCCAAATGAGTATCCCCGCTTGTTGCTTTAACCTGAAAAATACCCTGCCCTAATTCAAGTATTGAAACATCAAAAGTTCCCCCACCCAAATCATAAATCACAATCCGCATTTTTGTTTTGCTATCAAAACCACTGGCAAGCGCTGCTGCGGTCGGTTCGTTTATTATACGAACAACTTCTAAACCTGCTATTTTACCGGCATCTTTTGTCGCCTGCCTTTGTGAATCATTAAAATATGCAGGAACCGTGATTACTGCTTTTTCCACTTTCTCATTTAAATAACTTTCTGCATCCTTTTTTAATTTCATCAGTATCATTGCAGATAATTCAGGCGGTGAAAAAATTCTGCCAGCAACTTCTATCCTCACATCACCATTTTCCGCTGGAACAAGTTTATATGGAACAAGTTTAATATCTTTTTCAACTGTCTTATCATTAAATTTTCTTCCCATAAAGCGTTTAATTGAAAAAATTGTATTTTCAGGATTCATTATCTGCTGTCTTTTTGCCTGATTGCCAACTAAAATTGTATTATCCTTAGTAAAAGCAACGACAGAAGGAGTTGTTCTGAAATTTTCATCATTTGGGATGATGAATAATTTCCCAGCTTCTATTATCCCAACGCAGGAATTTGTAGTTCCAAGATCTATTCCTATTATTTTTGACATTATACACCTTTCTTTGTTTCCATTTTTAAATTCAGGTTTTTCTCGCTCTGTCTATATCTCTCATCAATTCCTGAAATTTTTCTATTACTTTTTTATAATGAATATTTTCTGGTGCTAATTTTTCCGCTTCTTTAAATGCATGCAATGCTTCTTGTAATTTATTTGCACTTGCATATATGACTCCCATATTATAGATTGCCTCATGCAATTTATATGTAGCATAAGCCTGCTGAAATTTCAATAAAGAATTTGCTTTGTTTGTTGAATAAAGTTCTACTCCCTCTTTAAAATCCTGGACAGCATCATTAAATTTTTTCTTTTCGCCCATCTGAAATATTGAAAACTTTCTTTCCTCTACTTCTTCTTTTAAATGAGCAAATATCTGAAAATTATAAATTTTACGTTTTATAGGATCTGATAATATTTTATATGCTTCAACAACTTCTGCTGTTCTTTCATGAGCCCAGTCAGGTCTATCCGGATTATGATCAGGATGGTACTTGTAAAGAGCCATTCTGAATGCGTTATCTATTTCTTCCTGGGTCGCAGCCGGATAAATCTCTAAAAGTTCATAGTAATTTAATTTTTTAACCATTTTTTATACCTTAAAATTTTACTCCTTTAAGTTTAAATAGTTCAAATGACGAACCATCAGATAAAGCAATAGTATCTACTCTTTCATAATTTGCAAGATTTTGAGTGCCGGCAACAATCTCTTTTATAGTATAAACATCTGTAGCATATTGCTTTTTTGCACCATACTTGGAAGCAAAATTCAAATAATCAATTATTGAATTATATACCGCCATGGTTTTTTTCTCAATAAAATTTTTAATAATAATTCCATTAATTAAAATAAAATTAACAGAAAAATCTTCTATTTTATAACCCAATGTCAACTTTGATTTTACTGATTGAACAAGTTCCTTTCTTATTTCAATAGTTGAAATTAATGCCCTTTTCATATCATCCTGATGGATAAAAGGATAACCAAAACTTAAAAGAATAAAATTATCTGTAATTTTTAATACAGCGCCCTGGTATTCAAGTGCAGTTAATGAAATTTTTTCTGCAAATTTTTCTATTAATTCTTTCATTTCTTCACTTAAAAGTTCAAATGAAAATTTAGAAAATGATGTTATATCAATATAAACAAAATTTGTTTTATACTCTTCGCCTTTTAAAGATGGAGTATAACCTTTTGTGATTTTATCTGTCATCTCCTGATATGTGAGAATCTTATATGCTTTTTTCAAATCGTCCATTTCTTTTAATCCTTCTGCAACTGTATCAAATGCATCTTTTATTCTTACTTTTTCTTTTAACTCAACTATCATCCTATTAAAATCATCTGCTAATACCCCTACTTCATCATTGGCTTTTACTTCAACTGCCACATCAAGATTCCCCTCTGCGACTTTTCTCATCCCTGCAGCTATGATATTAAAATTATTTGTTATAAACTTAGCCAGAAACCATGCACAAAAAAATCCTGCAACAAGAAGAAAAATTGTCAAAATAGACATATTTAATACTGTGACGAACATCTTTTTTTCATAATTTTTTTTGGAAAATTTAATTATTATCTGTGACAGCTGTTCGCCTTTTATTTTTAAATCAAGTTTTACTCTTAAAACATGCGGTATCTTTTCATCTACTAACCTTTTTGTTAATTTCTTTGTATCTTCGTCTATTTTTATATTTTTAAAATCTTTTTTAAGCATTTCTATATTTATAGAACTTGCTTTTATTTCTCCTGTCTCATCCTTAATAGCCATAAGCATAATGTTGTTATCAAGACGGTTCAATATCTCCATATATTTTTCATAAACAGCCCAGTTAACATCTTTTGACTTCCAGGAAGTAACCAACCTTAATGCACTTAAAGTATCTGAGACCTGTTTTGCACTTTTTTTAATTTCTCTGCGTTGTATATCAATATTTGTTTTTATAGAATAAATAAAAACTATGGTCATTGTAATAATAACGAGTGAAAAAATTAAAATGGAAATTTTATATTTTAAACTAAATTTAACTTTCCTTCTTGTTGCCATTTATATTATTCTCCATAAATAAATATAAAAATAAGCATCTGATGGTTTTTTAATATGCTGCGAATTTATAAATTAACAATTATTTTGCAATTGATTCCATAGCATAAAAAGAAGAAGTCGTATCGCCAAAAAATATTACTCCATCTTCACCTATAAACGATGTCGTTATCTGGGATTCATAAGTCTGTGACCATACAATTTTTTCTGCAACTATGTCAATTGCTACAATCTGTTTTCCTGCTGCACAATAGAGAATATTGTTAATTATTAAAGGTGCAGATAAAATTTTTCCTTCACAAGGTAGCTTCCATATCAATTTACCACCTGTAATACTTAAAGCATAAATGTATTTATCGTTTGACCCGAAATATACCACATTGTTTTTAATAACCGGTGTTGATGAGATTATACCTTCTGCCAAAAATACCCATTTTACAGTTCCATTCATTGAATCCAATGCATATAATTTTTTATCATCCGAACCAAAAATTAATATCCCGCTATCTTCTGCCGGAGTTGAAACAATCCTATTACCTGTCTGATATTGCCAAATTAACTGTCCATTATCAACATCCAGCGCATACATTGTGGAATCAAGAGAGCCAATATAAACCATACCATTTGCTATGGTCGGAGATGACGCTATTTGTCCTTGTGTTGCAAATTTCCATATAACATCACCTGTTTTTCTGTCAAGAGCATATAAAAAGTTATCCATACAGCCAATATAAACAATACCAGAAAAAACTGCAGGTGATGAAAATTGAATTGCAGCGCCTAATTTTTTTTCCCATAGTTTTTTGCCAGCAGTTGTTACAGCAAAAAATGAACCGGTTTCTGTTCCAAAATATAAAACCCCTCCATATAAAGCAGCTGTTGATGAAACAACACCCTGAACAGGAATTTTCCATGAAACCTGGCCTGAATTTTTATCCAAAGCATAAAAATTATTATCCAATGATCCAACATAAATATTTTTTTCATCCATAACAGGAGACGCCATAAATCCTCCTGCCCTGAATTTCCATTTAAAATCAAGCGGCGGCAGTATATTAAATCCAACATAAAAATTATGACTCGCAACTCCACGGAACATATTCCATACATATTTACCTTTTTCTGTTTTAACCTCAACAACTTTTTTGGATGCCTCAACAATTGCATTTTTTTGTTCTTTTATCTGTTCTTTTAATTTTTTTATCTGGGTTGTTGATGTTTTTGTTTTTTCTTTGGTTTTTTCAGCCATTTTTAACTGTGCTTCAAGTTCCTGTAATTGTTTACGTTGTTCTTTTACAAGATTCTGTAAATTTTCAAGTTCTGCAAGGTCCTGACTACTGCTTATATTTAACTCAATTTTCATTTCTTCTTCTTCTTTTCCACCCAGACAACCTGTGATTATGCTTATCATAATAAAACTCAGTATTAAATAATACAATTTTTTCATCAAATAAGCCCCTTTCGTTGCTTTATAAATAATTAATCTTATCATAAAACATAAAAAATTAAAAATTCATTTAAATATTATCAAAATTCTGAATTTATGTCAATTAAAAGTTAAAAACCGTAAAAACGCGTTAGAAAATGTGTTTTTACGGAAATATAAAATATTTTTGGCTTTTTTGCTTAATAATTTTTTATTTTTATAGTAAATTACTTTTATTCACCTGTTTTTTAATTTTAAAAACAAATACACTCTTAAAATCTTATTTGTTTATTAACCTTTTTATATATTTTCTCTTTTCCCCTGAAAAACGCTAATGCGTTTTTCAGGAAATTACTAATATAATTAGCGTTTAATAAAGAATATTTCCAGGAAAATACAACAAACTTTTTTCAGGTTAATTTATGATCATTAATTATTTTAATAAAATTATTTTTTGAACACCTGATTTTGCTTCCTTATTATTTTTATCTTTAACTGTTATTATGTAATAATATGTCCCTTTTGCCAAATTTACCAAATATTTTTTCCACTCAATAGATTCAATATTTATTCCCTGCATAAAATCTTTCTTTACTGTTTTTTCTGCAACTAATCTTGATGCTGATGTATATATTTTTATACTTAAATAATTCGCACTTTTTGAAATATTAAATTTTAATGTGATATCATTTGCTTTTGTTATAGGATTGGGATATGTTATCACATTATCTATTTTTAATTCTTTTGCTTCTGTTGGAGTTGGTGTAGGAGTCACAGTTGCTAATCCAAAAGTAAACGTCTGAGTAGGTGTCCATGTAAAGGTAATTGTTGGCGTATTTGTTGGTAAGGTTCCACTGTATATCTCTATTTCATCTAAATACCACTCATTCCCTACACTGTTTACCCCGTTTTCCACTAAGGATGTTATTACAAAATTTATTACCCGTGCTTTTTGCAATACCTCGGTTATTGTAAGTGTTGCTCCTTGCCCCCATCCTGGATGCGTAAAACTGCTCCACGGTATCTCTAAATACTGCCAGCTACTCTGTGGCGTTATTGTCCACCTGTAATATGAATAATCTGTTATGTTCGTTGATACTATATGTATCTGGAATGCTACCTGATTCCCTATTTTTGTCCCTTTTGTCCATAACCTTATTCCCTGCGTGCCGCTTAAATCAACTTCTGTCCCTGCTGCATTTAAGTCCCCTGACACAGCAATTGACTGCCAATTATC
>CALHNI010000011.1 GCA_938034975.1 Candidatus Goldiibacteriota bacterium
CGTATTTTTCTTCATTTGAAATTATGTTTGAATACTTTATATTTTCAGTTGACTTTTGTAAAAATTCCCCGAAATAAAATGAAATCCCACCATTGATATATGGACCTGATAAGTTCATTGTATTAAAATTCAATTGATTTATTTTAAATACACCAACCTTATCTGGTATGACTTCTATATTTGCGTATCTATAGCCACCACTTATGTTTATTCCCATACCAAATAGTATTATTTCAGTTCCGACTTCAAAACTTGCAGAAAAACCACTGCCTTCTAATGATGTTGTCTGGTCCTTGTATGCATCAACATAATAACTTGTGCCTGGCTTTACTTTTACCTCCCATGTGCTATTTAAAAGCATAATATATCCGGCATCAATGTTTATGTAAGGGAAAATATTTTTCATAAAATCAAGTCCCATATAATATTTTGGTCCTGTTCCTATATATAATGCGTTTAATAATAATTTTGACTCTATTGTATCTTCGTTTAACAATTCATCGTGCAATATATCTTTATTTTCTATTGTGATCATATCTACTTTTAAATTAACAGCAAAGTTTTTGAAAATAAAATATTTTATATCACCACCTTTTATAAAAAGTCCTTTTATAGAAGTTGCATCCTTGTTTAAACCAAAACCATATTTAAAAATATTGCTGTAACTTTCACCGAAATTTGAAAACGAAACTGAGTTGTATCCTACCTTTAAATCTATTCCCAGATTTGCATTTATAAAACTTTCTGCATAGATATGCGCAGTACATGTTATTTTAATCATAATAAGTATAATAATAATTTTTTTCATATTTTTCCCTCCTTTTATTTTCACGTGAAAATTTTTTATTAAAATAAAAAGATCTAAATTCATTGCTTTTCTATTATAATTATACACTAAAATTTGATTTTGTCAAGTAGTTTTTACGTGAAAATTATAAATAAAATAATAAATTTAGCGACCATTTAATACCTATTTATTATTAGAAAAAAATTTCATTGGCAACGCTTGTGCAAATATCAATTATTTTCGTTGGTAAAATACCTAAAATTATTATACCTGCTATTGTTATTATAAGTGCAATTTTTATACTTAATGGCAATTTTATTTTATTAAAATCTTTTTTAGGGTCAAAAATATACAGCCTTTTTAAAATAAGTAAATAATAATATAAAGAAATAACACTATTTAACGCAGCAAAAATTACCAGCCATAAAAAATCTTTTTGCATAGCAGCATAGAATAAATAAAATTTTCCAACAAACCCTGCAAGAGGTGGTATACCAGCCAATGATAAAAGAGAAAGTAAAAAAGTAAGAGCAAGCAGTGGCTCTTTCTGGGCAAGCCCTGAATAATCATCAATTTCATCTGAGCCTGTTATATTAGAAAATCCTGTTACAACAGCAAAAGCTGCTATGTTAGTAAATGTATAAACAAGTAAATAAAAAATTACAGAACTTATTCCAAAAACTGATAATCCAGCAAAACCAACAAGAATATAACCTGCCTGGGAAATAGTTGAATACGCTAAAAGTCGTTTTATATTTTTTTGTGGTATAGCCATTAAATTCCCTGCTGTCATTGTAACAGCAGATATAACAAGAATTAAAGGTAAAAAAATAAAATCTAATTTTATAAAAGCATAGGAAAATAACCTTATCAAAAAAATAAAACCTGCTGTTTTTGATACAGTTGAAATAAAAGCAGTTATCGGAGTTGGGGCTCCCTGATAAACATCCGGCGTCCATACATGCATTGGAACTGCCGATAATTTAAAACATATACCGATTAATGTTAAAATTATCCCTAGTATAAAAACTGATGATAATCCGGGTAAAGTTGTATAATACAAGATTTTTTCTATATAGGTAGTTCTTGTTGCTCCATAAATTAAACTTAATCCATATAACAATATCCCGGAAGATAATGCACCTAAAATCAGATATTTTATACCTGCTTCCAAAGAATAATCATCATTTTTATAAATTGCTGTCACTGCATATAAACTTATTGTAGCAAGCTCTAAACCAACATATAATGTTATTAATTCTTTTGATGAGATAAGCAGCATCATCCCTAATAATGATGATGAAAGCAAAATATAATATACACCCATTCTCTTTTCTTTTACCTTTACAGTATCTATTGATAAAAAACCAGTTATCAATGAACCTGAAATTAAGATAATTTTTCCAAACCATGATAAACCATCATAAACAAAAGCATTATTTAAAATTGAGTCATTACGTTTATAAAATATTACATAAAATAATAAAAACAATAATGATAAAATATAAAAATAACCTGTTATTCTTTTATTTTTAAACAAAATATCAAATAATAAAATTAAAATTATAATAAGTGTAAGTATCAATTCATCTGATATTAAAAATAAAATATCCAAAATTATAAACCTCCATAAATTAAAATTTAAGGCATCAAAAGTTTTTGTGCAATAGGCAAAACTGCACTATGTATGACTTTCATCACATAAAAAGGATAAATACCAAAAATAATTATGAAAAACATAAGAATAAAAAGTGCTGCAAACTCAATTTTGTTTGCGTCTGTCAAATGTTCAAACTTTTCATCATATTTCCCATAAAAAATAATTTGTAAAACTCTTAACACATAATATGCAGTGAAAACTATTCCTGTAACACATATAATTGTAATAACAGGATAAGTTTTAAATGAACCTATAAATACTAAAACTTCAGCAACAAATCCTGAAAGCCCTGGCAATCCTAACGAACAAAGTCCTGTCATTATAAAAAAAACAGCAAGCGCCGGCATTTTTTTGGCAAGCCCGCTCATATCATTTATAATTCTCGTATGTGTTCTGCCATAAACCATTCCAACTAAACCAAAAAAAAGTCCTGTCATCACACCATGAGAAAACATCTGAAAAACAGAACCTGAAAGCGCAGTTGAATTCTGTGCTGCAATGCCTAAAAGAACAATACCCATATGACTGACACTGGAATAAGCAACTATATATTTTAAATCCTTTTGGGCAAAAGCACCCAAAGCACCATAAACAATATTAACTATGGTAAGTAATGCAACAAAAGGTAACCAGAATTTAGCACCTTCCGGAAGCAAATAAACCGCAATGATAAGACATCCATAAGCGCCTAATTTCATTAAAACACCAGCATGCAACATTGATACAGCAGTAGGTGCAGAAGCATGACCATCCGGGGACCAAGTATGAAATGGCCATAAAGCAGCTAAAACTCCAAAACCTAAAAATAAAATAGGGAAAAATATTATCTGAAAATTTCTAGAATAATTGAATTTTTCTAAAATATCAAAATCAAAAGTATAAAGTCCTGTTGCAAAATAAAGTCCCAAAATCCCGGCAAGTATAAATGCACTTCCTACCAAAAGATAAAGTGTAAGTTTCATTGCAGAATATTCTTTATCACCTGTTCCCCATATACCTATAAGTAAATACATTGGTAAAACCGCAATCTCATAAAATAAAAAAAACAAAAATAAATTATAAGACATAAAAACTCCAAAAACACCGGTTACAAGCGTTAAAAGAAGCATAAAAAATTCTTTTGGTCTTACATTAACATCCCAAGAAGCAAGGACTCCAGTGACTATTATAATTCCTGTTAATAACACCAGTGTTACATTAATTCCATTTACTCCCATAAAATAATTGACACCTATTGAAGGTATCCAGTTATATCTTTCAACAAACTGTAACCCACCTTTTTGAAAATCATAAGATAAAAATAAAATTATGGAAAGTAAAAATGATATAGTGGTAAATAAAAGGGTAGTAATTTTTATTGCCTTATGATTCTTTTCATTTATAAAAAGTAATGAAATAACTGCCAGTAATGGCATTAAATAAATAACTGTTAATATAGGAAATTTACTTATAAATTCGGCCACTTATTTTACCTCCGCAAAGATGTTCATAACATCAGGTTGATAAACATATAATACAAGAATAACTATAATTACTCCTATTACTATATACATAGCATAATTCTGGACTTTCCCTGTTATTGTAAGTTTTAGTTTCCCACCTGCCCATCTGCATAAAAAAGCAACCAAATTAACAGCACCATCAACAATATGTCTATCAAACCATTTTATTGCTTCTGTTAATGTGTAATATATTTTTCTTATAAAAAACAAATAAATTTCATCTATATAATATTTGTTTTTTAAAATAGTATAAATTATTCCTGCTTTTTTCCTTAACATGTCTGCATTAACCACTTTTAAGCCATACACCAAATATGCAAATAAAATACCTAAACCTGCTATTATATTAGATGTCATGGCAACTTTAAAATCAAAATGCCCTTTTTCAGGATGGTCTAAAAATAAAAATTTATGAATTGAAAATTCTTTATCAGGTAGGCCTATAAAACCGGAAAAAATTGAAAAAACAGATAAAATTATCAAAGGAACAGTCATAACTGCCGGTGATTCATGAATATGTGCATGTTCTTTTCCCTGCCCTGAAAATGTGACAAAATACAATCTGAACATATAAAACGCTGTTAAAAATGCAGTAAACAATGCAGAATAATAAAGTAATTTATTTCCTGAATGTAATACAGAAAGTAAAATTTCGTCTTTACTGAAAAACCCGGATAAAGGATAAATTCCTGAAATAGCAAGCGCAGCTATAAAAAAAGTTATTGATGTAATAGGCATTTTTTTATGTAATCCGCCCATCTGCCATATATTATTTGAATGTATGGCATGTATTACACTGCCAGCACATAAAAATAACAACGCTTTAAAAAATGCATGAGTATAAAGGTGAAACATACCCGCAACATAACCACCAGAACCTAATGCCAGCATCATATATCCTAATTGGCTTAAAGTTGAATATGCAAGAACACGTTTAATATCATCCTGTGTTAAAGCAATAGTTGCTGAAAAAAGAGCAGTAAAAGCACCAAGATATGCAACAAAAAGCATTGCATCAGGCGATGATAAAAATATCGGGAAAAGCCGTGCTACCATAAATACACCAGCTGCCACCATTGTTGCAGCATGAATTAAAGCAGATACAGGCGTTGGTCCTTCCATTGCATCAGGAAGCCATACATGAAGCGGGAATTGACCGCTTTTCCCTATTGCACCACAGAAAAGCAATATAACAACCAATAACAACATTTTTTCTGATATATTTCCGCTTTTAATAAAATTTTCTATGTCCAGTATATCAAAAGTTCCTGCTAAATAGCTTATTATTAAAATTCCAATTAAAAATCCAAAATCACCAAAACGGGTAACTACAAATGCTTTTTTAGCTGCATCTGCTGCTTCCGGCTTATGATACCAAAAACCAATAAGCAAATAAGAACATAGTCCTACTAATTCCCAAAAAATATACAGTTGCATTAAATTATCAGCAATAACAATACCCAACATTGAAAAAGAAAAAAGCGAGATAAAAGCAAAGAATTTTGAAAATCCTTCGTCTCCTTTCATATATCCTATTGAATATATCTGAACAAGCAAACTTACTGTTGTTACAACTAAAAGCATAATTGCGGTTAAAGAATTTATGATAATTCCTATGTTCATTTTTAAATTACCAATATAAAGCCATGGAATATCATATTTTAAATATCCTGCCGGGTTTTTTATCTGAAATAAAACAATCATAATTGATAGTATAAATGAAATAAATATTGCTGTAATGGATATTAAAGCACTTATCATCTTAAAGCGTTTGGTAAATGCAACTATGATAAAAAAAGCCAAAAACGGCAAAGACGGAATTAAAAATCCGATTAAAAAAATCTTATCCAATTTTTGCTCCTTTCTTTACCACTTCATAATATTCATTTCATCAGCATAAATTTTTTGTCTTGACCTGTAAATTGCCAAAATTATCGCCAACCCCAGAACGCTTTCAGCAGCAGCAACAGTTATTATAAATATAGTAAAAATCTCTCCATAAATTTCCTGCGGCGTTAAAAATTTTGAAAATGCAACCATATTTATATTCACAGCATTAAAAATCAACTCCAAAGACATCAATATCCCAATTGCATTTCTACGAGTTAAAACACCAAAGATACCTATAAAAAATAAAACAATACTTAAAATTATAAAATGTAAAAGTGTAAGCATTATTTATTCTCCTTATCAAGCGATACAATGGCAATTGCACCAATTAACGCGATAAGCAAAAGAACAGAAGCAGCTTCAAAAGGTATAACAAAATCATTAAGCAATAAATTCCCTATTTTGGCTGTTTCATCATAATTTGTCCATCCTGCTATACGTGATGCCCAATCTGTTTTTAAAACAGCAAGAACAACCAAAACAATCCCAGTTAGTAAAGCAAGTAATGCCGGTATTGTCTGTTTATTAAATTGTTTTTCAGTTTTACCTTCAATTTCCTTTGTTAAATTAATTACAAAAATAGTAAGCACAACAACCGCTCCTATATAAATTAAAACCTGAATCCCTGCAAGGAAATATGCATTTAATAAAACAAAAATACCTGCAACTGCAAACAAAGTCAAAGCCAGCCATAATGCTGAATAGTAAATATTTCTTGATGTAACCATAAAAATTGCAGATATTACTATTAAAACAGCAAAAATATAAAAAAATACCAAACTTGTCATTTTTGCACCTTTTCTTTATTAATCGTTTCATCCTTAAATTTTGATTTCCACCAGTTTAACTTTTTTCCGGTAAGATTATATTTTTCTGATACAAGTTCTAAAATTAGTTTTTCCTTATCCTCATTTGCCAAAGCATATTCATCAGACATAATGATCGCAGCAAAAGGACATGCCTCCACACATAAATTACAAAACATACAGGTTCCAAGGTTATAAATATATTTTTTTGCTTTTGGTTTTGGCTTCCCGTCTTCAATGACCTTTTCTATTTCTAAAATAGAATGATTAGGACAAACTTTTGCGCATATCATACAGGCAGTGCATCTTATATCGTTTTTTTCAGGGTCAACAGGCATTACCAATCTGCCACGGTATCTTAATTGCAAATCAGGTTTTTGTTCCGGATACTGTAAAGTTATTGGCTTTCTAAAAACATGTTTTAAAGTAACTGAAAGTCCTTCACACAAACTTATAATTCCTGTTATTATATTTTTTATGTATTTTATCATTTTACACCATTAAATAAATTTAACTAAAATGGCTGTTGCAATTAAATTAACAAAAGCAATTGGAGTTAAATATTTCCATGAAAATTCCATTAAATGATCAACACGGATTCTCGGAAATGTCCATCTGAACCACATAAGCAAAGTAATAACCAAATAAGTTTTTATTATAAACCAGACAAAAGGCGGTAAAAAAGGTCCCTGCCATCCACCTAAAAATAAGGTAGTTGCAATTGCCGATGTCAAAAATAAATTGGTATATTCTGCCAAAAAGAAAAATGCAAATTTCATGGCAGAATATTCAGTAATAAATCCTGATACAAGTTCTGATTCTGCTTCTGGAAGGTCAAAAGGAGCCCTGTTTATTTCTGCATTTCCGGCAATTAAAAATAAAATAAACCCTATTGGCTGAACGAATATAAACCATTTACTTATGCTGCTTTGAGCATTTATTATATCTCCCATTTTTAAACTTCCTGACAAAAGCAATACAGATAAAATGACAAGCACCATTGGTATTTCATAACTTATGATCTGTGCTGCGGATCGCATTCCACCGATTAAAGAGTATTTATTATTAGATGCCCAGCCAGCAGATAAAATACCAAGGACTGAAAGCCCTGTTATCGCAAGGACATATAAAATACCTATATTTAAATCAGCAGGAATTAACCCCTTACCAAATGGAATAACCAGAAAAACCAAAAAACTCGGGATAAAAACCAGAAAAGGCGCCAGGAAAAAAACTATTTTATCTACTTTATCAGCATTTATATCTTCTTTTATCAATAATTTTATTGTATCTGCAACTGTCTGGAGAATTCCTTTATAACCTACCCTGTTTGGACCATATCTTACCTGAAACTTTGCTGCTACTTTCCTGTCATAATAAATTATAAAAAGTGCATTAAAAACCAAAAAAGCAGCAACCGCTAATGTTATTAATAAATAAAAAACTATATCAAGAATAAAAAACGGTAAATTAAAAGAGCTCCATAATTTATATGCCCAGTTATAAAAATCTTTTAAAATTTTATCCGTATTATATAAAATATCTTTAATTAACTCCATTTAAACTCCTTTTTTACCTGTCTATTTCCGGTATTACAAGGTCTAAACTACCCATGATTGCAACTAAATCAGCAATTTTATAACCAACAACTATTTCTTTTAAAACACTTAAATTAGAAAACGAAGGCGACCTTAATTTTATTCTATATGGCTTTTCAGAACCATCACTGACAATATATACACCAGTTTCACCTCTTGGTCCTTCTACTGCACAATAAATTTCTCCTGGTGCTGGTTTTATAACTTTGGGGACTTTTGCCATAATATCGCCGTCTTTTAAATGATCAATTGCCTGTTCTAAAATTCTTATACTTTGCCGCATTTCATTCATTCTTACTTTACATCTGTCCAAGGTATCACCATTTTTGCCTGTGCAAACATCAAATTCAAATTTTTCATATCCGGAATAAGGTTCTATCTTTCTTAAATCATAAGAAATATCTGATCCACGTAAAGAAGGTCCTGTTACACCATAAGAAATTGCAATTTCTTTTTTTAAAACACCTATATCCTTTGTTCTATTAACAAAAATAACATTGTTAATTAACAATGCCTCATATTCATCAATTCTGTCATTAAAATGGGAAATGAAATTTTTAAGTTTATAAATAAAATCCTTTGGCAAATCATATTTAAAACCACCGATTCTTAAAGCATTATGGGTTAATCTTCCGCCTGTCATTGATTCTACCAAATCAATTACTTCTTCTCTTTCACGAAACGCATATATTATTGGCGTCAAAGCGCCCATATCAAGACCATAAGCAGAATACCATAGAAGATGACTCATTATTCTGTTTAATTCACATAAAATCACCCTCATAATCTTTGCTCTCTCCGGGACTTCTATGCCAAGCAATTTTTCAACTGCAAGACAATATGCAAGATTATTATTAACGGCTGATAAATAATCAGTTCTGTCTGTATAAGGGATTATTTGTTCGTATTTCCTGTTTTCAAACATTTTTTCAAGTCCGGTATGTATATAACCAACATCAGGGATGGCATCTTTTACAACTTCACCATCCATTTTTAAAACAACCCGTAAAACCCCATGAGTGCTTGGGTGTTGCGGTCCCATATTTAGTATATATTCATCTGTTGTTAAACCTTTTTCTATCTCAATTGGAAATTTATTCATTATTATTAAATCTCCGGTAATTTTTCAAAATCAGGATGAAAGAAATCTTTTCGTAAAGGCATTTCTATTTCATCAGGCAGAAGTAACTTTCTTAAATCAGGGTGATTTAAAAATTTAACACCAAACATTTCGTAAGTTTCTCTTTCATGCCATTCTGCAGTTCTGAAAATATCAGATATTGTTTCTATTTCAGGTTTTTGTCTTTCAAGTTTTACTCTAACTACGATTTTTTCTTTTGTCTCATATGAATAAAGGCGATAAACAACTTCTATTTGATTGTTATCAATCAGATCAATTGCAGTTAAAAAATTAAGATGGTTAAATTTTAATTCATCTTTTAGAAATTTTATTACTTCTCTTATCTGTTTTTTTTCAATATTTATATTTAAAATCCCTAAATCTTCTCTTGCTTGTAAAATATTTATTTTATCTTTTATTTTAGAAAGTAATTGTTGATAATCCATTTATTTAACACCTTTTTTTACTAATTTTTGTTTCATAATTTTATCCTGCAATTTCATTATTCCATCAAACAATGCTTCTGGTCTTGGCGGGCAACCAGGTATATAAACATCAACAGGTATTATTTTATCAACGCCTTTGATAACTGAATAAGTATCATATTTAAATGGCCCGCCTGATATAGCACAGGCACCCATTGCAAGAACATATTTTGGTTCAGGCATCTGTTCATATAACCTTTTAATAACAGGAGCCATCTTTTTTACTACTGTCCCGGCAACAATCATCATATCTGCTCTTCTTGGAGATGCAGCAGGCACTTCCAAACCAAATCTTGCCCAATCATACCTTGCTGCTGCAATTGCCATCATTTCAATGGCACAACAACGTAAACCAAAAGTTACAGTCCATATTGAATTCTTTCTTGATGTATTTATAATCCATTCAAGTGAAGTTAAAACTACAGGCAACCCAGGAATTTTTTTTACAAACTTTTCATCAATTCCATTCATCAAACCCATTTTAAATCACCTTTTTTAATGACATAAAAAAGACCTAAAATTAATATAAAAATGAAAATTAAACCTTCTATCAAAGGGAACCAACCTGATATTTTCTTATAAATTATTGCCCAGGGAATTAAAAAAACCGATTCAACTGCAAATATAACATACACCAAAGCAAAAACGTAAAATCTTAAGTTATATCTGATTCTTGCATCACCAATAGGATCTATGCCACATTCATAAATTGTATTTTTTTCTTTATTGGGTTTTTTTGGCATTAGTAAATAATTTACAATTATTCCGCCTGCTGTAAAAATAACAGCAACAACTAAAAAAGTAAAAAGAATTCCATATTCCATATCTGCTCCTTAAATTTATCAACTAAGAAGTCCTGTTTAATATATAATCAGTTATATAAAATAATTCTTTTTTATCGCCTTTTAATTCTGCTTTTTTAAGATATGCTTTTGCTTTTTTAATATAATTTTCAGCTTCTGCTTTAGCACATTCAATGCCTTTATTTTTAAAGATAAAATTTATTATTTTATTTAAATTTTCTTTTGTTCTGCCTTTCCTATATATTTTTTCTATATACTTTCTTTGTTCTTTGGAGGAATTTTTCAATGCTTTTAAAAGTGGCAAAGTAATTTTACCTTCACATATATCGCTTCCTACTGGTTTTCCTAATTCTTTTTCATTTCCTGTAATATCAAGAATATCATCTATTATCTGGAATGCAATCCCACAAAAGAAACCATATTTTTTAAGATAATTAAATGTCTTAATATTAACTTTTGCTTCCAGTGCTCCTATTTCAACGCTTGCACATATCAAAGAACCTGTCTTTTGTTGTATTATATTCAAATATTCTCTCTCGGTTAACTCAATGTTATTCTTATTGTAAATTTCTTCTATTGCGCCTGAACATATGTCATTAACAGAATTAATAAAAACATTGAAAATTTTTGATTTTTTTTTATTAAATATAACCTTACTCACCAGTGAAAAAAGATAATCGCCTGCCAGGATAGACAATTCTTTTCCAATTATTTTATAAAGAGTGAAAACACCACGACGTTTTTCCGAATTATCAATTACATCATCATGTATTAAACTGCCCAAATGTAAAAGTTCAACACAGGCAGCATAGGTCAAAAGATCAGAATTTATTTTTTTTCCACAACTTTCAGCAGTAGTTAAAAGTAATAATCCACGTATTTTTTTTCCTGAATTAAATTTTATTTTTGAAAATATATTTTTTAAACTTTCTCTTTTAATTTTTTTTAAAAGATCTATTTTTTTATTTATTAGATTTATTTTGTGCTCAATTTTACTTTTTTCTATCATCAGTAAACCTTTTTTATAGATTGAGAATTTTTTCTCTAATTGGTTTTTCATTTTATATTAAGGCAGAATTTTGTCAATAAAAAAATACCACTTTTTTAATTTATAATAAAATATAATGATAATGTGAAAAGTTCTATGAAAAAGAAAGAAGGTAGAGTTTAAAATATATACTAAAAGTATTGAAAATAATATACATTTCCCCCTCTTTTAAAAAGAGGAGGCAGGGGAGATTTAAAAATAATGAATCAAATCCCCCTTAAATCTCATTTTTACAAAGTGGTAAAAAAAAAAAAGAAAGAGGAGGAAAATCGCCCTTAGTCCCACTTTTGCAAAGGGGGGAAAAAAATAAAAATAAGAATAAAAAATTCCCATCTTTAATAAAGAGTGGTTAGGGGAGATTTTAAATTAAAAGAGAGCGAGAAAAAGAGAATGGATGTATGTAAATCCTCCTAAATCCCTTTTTGATAAAGGTGGAACAAAAGGCAACAGAAGTATATGTATATGAATAAAAGGATTTTTAAGTGAAAAGGATAAAAAATTTTTCTCAATACTAATATATTATAGGGTGGCGAGTTATGAAAAAATTATTTTTAATTTTTATGTTATTTCTTTTAAGTAATATTATTTTATCAAATGGCGTCTGGATTTTTGACGATTGGCTAAATGCATGTGACTTAATATCCCATCAAGGCAAAGTAAAAATTTTGACTATTCATAATGATAATTTTGACGGTTACCCTTTAAATGCGTTTTAGAAATTTGAAGTTGGTTATTTTAATGAAAATTTACAAAGAGTGTATTTTTTTCTTGATACTCCTGGATTTTTAAGTTTTATTAATGATAATGCCGCTCCCCCTTCTCCACAACCTCCAATAACAAAATGGTGGGCTACACCTAAAATTTATCAACAAATGGATTTCAAAGAAGATTTTGAGATAGAAACTTATACAACAATCCCATCTTCACGTCATCACAATTATAAAGCACACGGTTTATTTTTATTTGTAATGTCTGAAAAACGCATTAGCGTTTTTCAGGGGAAAATAAGAATTCTTTTATAATTTATCCTACCATAAGTAATAAAGATATAAATATAAAATATCTTTTAAATAGTGATACATATAAAGTAATGATACAAATAAGAGATAGCAGTGAAAAAAACTAGATGAATTTGAAGGCGATAATAAAAACGGAACTAACATTTTAAAATACAATATAACTAATTTGGCAAATAGTTTTTATTTTAATTAAATAGTTGTTATAAAAAATGATAACACAAAGGAAGAATATATTGAAAAGTTTATAGTAAAAAAATGAATATATTTATAATTAATTATCAAAATATGATTGTAGCCCGGAATAATGAATATTTTATTATAAAAAATTTCGAATAAATTTTAATAATATTTATTTATGCCTGATCTCTTTTCAAAAATATCAATAAAAATTTTAAAATTTCGTTTTTCGGTTAAAATTTAAAAAAATAACGAAAATTATCTTTTACCCACAGTAAAACTTATTTTTTTATACCTATGAACATTTATTTTATCCTCGCAATCCAAATACGATTACCAGCAGATGGCAGATAAAATTTATCCCACCCTATATAGGCTATCATTTCTCCGTTTTCTGACCATACAGGATTTTTCGCATAAAATTTATAGGGTAACAAATGCCATTCTTCTCCCCCTATTGTATGGACTATAATTACATTGGTTAATTTGGGAATAAAATACCATTCCCTGTATGTTTCATCAAAGGCAATTCTCCTCCCTTCGTTATCCCAGGAAAAATTTTCTATTTCACCTTTTGAAGTATAAAGTAAAACCGGATTTGTAGAATCCTTATTTACAACCCATAATTCCATAACATCAGGTTTTTTAACCAAAAATGCAATTTGATTTGAATAAGGTGACCATTCTAATTCTTTAATTTCATGCCTCGTTGTATATATTTTTGTTGGGAATTTACCATCTCTGTCTAATCTAAAAATGCATCCTTCTTTACCATAATTTACACCAACTGCTATAGCTTCACTATCATATGACCATTTAGGTTGTGTAAATCCTTCACAAACCTCTTTGAAAATCTCTTTATTGTTTTTACCATCAGGATCTATTGTCCAAATACGCCAAATATTGCCTGATTCTGTATATTCCAAAAGAACCTTTTTTTTATCAGCTGTTAACCAATAAGGAGACGGAGTAAATGATTTCTTGCTTAACTCCTGCTGGTTCGTTGCATTTGCATTCATAATTATAAATTTTTTATTTTTGATATAGATAACCTTGTTTTCCTGCGCATTCCATAATGGAAAAAGTTCCCTGTCTTTTTTATTATTAATATCAAGTTCATGCGCACCTGACCCATCATAATTTGACACTTTAAAATAGGTATAACTATCTGTTTTACTCACATATAAAATTTTATCACCATTGGGCGCCCAAAGTGGCATAATTTTATTAAGCCCCTTGGTTATTAGTTTATATTCCTGCTTTTCAATATCTGCAATATAGATATTGTTATGGTTATCTGTTTCTTTATTTTTAGCTGCAAAACAAAATTTTTTCCCTTTGGGTTCCCAGGCAGTTTTATGAACAAGCGGCATAGAATTTTTTTCAATTATTGTATCAATATTTGCAAGTAAAACTTTTGGTTTTCCAACTGGCTGGGTTTTATCTTTAAGCAATTTTTTAAATTTACCTATATCCTTTTCATCCAAAATAGAAGGTTGTAAAGAAACCCCCCATATATTTCTTTTTCCATTTTTTTCTGCTGACCCTGATAATATTAAAAAATCCCCTTTTTTATTCCATAATGGTTTATCAATAAATTCAGGCAATGGTTGTTTTTGCTCTTCCGGAACAAGTTCTGTTATCCCTAGGGTTAATGCATTAACAACTCCAACTTTACTCACTTTTACTTTATTATCAAAAAAAGAAAATGCTAATGCCCAGTTATTTCCAGACCAAGATAAATTATTTAATTTTTTATTATAAATTGGTGTAATATGACCATAATTTAATACTTTTAGTTGTGGAATAATAAATATAGTTAAAGAAAATAAAAAAGTTGGTAAAAATAAAAGAAAAATTATTATTGTTGTCCATATTCTTATTGTAAATCTTTCATCTTTTTTAAGCGGCTCACGATTTATTGCAATAAGGTAAAATACTATTGAAACAAACGAAAGAAAAATACTTGGAATAATATAGAAATAAACAAAAGAATAAAGTGAAACTATGCCCATAATAAGAGAAATAAACATATATATATCAGATAAAGCTGCATCTTTATTTCGTTTTAAATATAGTAAAAAATTCAAACAGAAGATAGCAGCAACGAGTAACAAAATAAGCGCAACCATATTTTTATTAATTGTCTGGTCAAATGGTTTAAATATTTCCACAATAAAAAAAACCGTCATTAAAATCAGGATACCTGTAAGAACATATCTTAAAGTTATTTCAAGTTTTAAAAGTTCTTTTTTAAATTTTTTATTGATAAAAATCTCATAAAATGAAGCAAAGGCAAGTAAAATGCCACCTAAAATTGCAGGTATAGCAAAAAATTTGTCAGGAGAAAGCCCAAGGAATAATCCATATAAACCAGCAACAATCAAAATTGACTGAAAAATTCTATTTGCTGTTAAAGAATCCCATAGTGATATTTTTTCTTCTGCTGTTTTTTCGGTTGATACAGGTTCTTCTATTTTCTGCTGCGGTGGTTGTAATGGTTCTTCACCAGAAGGGGCTTCTGTTTTCTTTTCTACTTCATCAAGCGGATTGGGTGTAATATCTTTTGGTCCATGCCCTCCAATATCATTTTTTTCATCAGCCATTAAAAGACCTCCGTACTTTGATAATTATTTTAATAAAAATTTAATTGCAAAACGATCTTTTTCTACAACTTTTAAATTATCTAACCGCGAATTTACCCAGGAAAAAAAACTGGTTCTTTTCTTTTCGGTTATTACAAGCGGCCTGCCCTTTATACCAATCATATTTGCTGCATCTTCTATTGCATCATCTATGTTGCCAATCTCATCAATAAGTCCTAAAGATTTTGCCTCTTTACCTGTTAAAATCCTTCCATCGGCAATTTTAGCTAACATATATTCCTTTACCTGCTGCACTTTTTTATTTTTATCTTTGGTCTTAATTCCGGCTGCCTCTGCCAATTTATCGCATCTCTCATCAATTATATCATCTACAAACTGATTTAATACATCAGTTATCAATTTATTTAAAAGTTCTTTTTCTTTTTCAGTTGATTCCCTTGAAAATGTACCTGTATCTTTAAATTTACCACTTTTTACAGTTACAAATTCTACTCCAATTTTATCAAGTAATTTTTTTGCATTTAAATAATTGATAAGAACACCTATACTGCCTGTTATTGTTCCAGGATTTGCATATATCTTATCTGCGGCAGAAGCAATATAGTATGCCCCAGATGCGCCAAGATCACCCATTGAGACAATAACTTTTTTCCCTTTTGCCCTTATTTTTTTTATCTGCTTATAAATTTCCTGGGAAGCACTTACACCACCACCCGGGCTGTTTATCCTTATTATAATTGCTTTAACAACACTCATATCGTTATATGTATTTAATAATCTTAAAGTTTCTGTTGGGTCCTCAATTTCTCCGTAAATTTTAATAAGTGCTATTTTATTTGAAAATGCATGGATTTTTACTTTTTTCCTTGTTAAAAAAGGGATTGTTATCAATAAAAGTAAAATTAAACCAATAATCAAATAAAAATTTTTTTTATTGTCCATAATCTGTTCTCCAGAAAATAATTGTTTTTATTTTATATTATAATTATTTTATTGTCAACCCAGTTTTATACCGTTATTATATAATATTATGCAGCCTTTTCAAAAAGGGTTTAGCCTTTAAGTCCCGTATAAACATTTAAATTTATGCTGTAAAATTTTCATGATTTTTTTTGAATGAGTTTTATTTAAAAGCAAAAAATTTTTTATTACACCCAGAAGCAGTTGTCTTTCTTATCTTTTCACCACAACTTTACCTTTTTTTACATCACCCTTGTCATTTTTTATTATATAAGTGTATATACCTGATGCTAGTTTTTTCTTTTTAATTGTATTTAAATTTAAAAAGAATTTTCCATTTGGTGTTTTACATTCTATATTGAAGACAAGTTCTCCGTTCAAATTATATAAATAAATAATTGTATAATCCGTAAGTCCTTTAAATAAAATTCCATCACAACCTTTGTCCGCATCGCATAAAGAAGGTAAAATTTTTATATCTTTCAAGTCATTTGCAGGTTTTTCTTCTGAAAATGTTGCAGTTGGAGTTATAGTTAAATTAAAAGTTGGCGTATAAGTTGGTGAATTTGTTGGTGTAGGGGTATTTTTATATAATCCTATATTATCAAGCCCTATATATGCATTGTGTTGCCCCCATCCAACCTGAAATGATATTGCCTGTGCTTTTGTTGGATCCCAGACACCAGGATTACCCCATCCACCCTGGGTAAAAGAAGTAAAAGGAATCTGATGATAAACCCAGTATGTGGTTGAATTAAAATCCACGCCAAAATAATCATAACCTGTAAAATCCTTTTGATTTACATATACCCTTGCCTGTAATCCATCTCCTTTATACCAAAAGAAAAGACCATCATATTGCGAAATATCAACTGCTGACCAGTTTGCAGATAATGGGCAATTAATACCAAAACCCCATGAATTTGAAGCAACAACTCCTGTTACTTTTAAATAACAATTTGAGTCAAAACTTCCACTACATTCCATAGATAAAATTTCATTAGGATATTCTGATATGCCATCACCATATATATTCCATTTTCCATTCCATAAATTTATATTATCGCCATCTTCGCAGTCCTCAATAACCTGCGCCAAAGGTAAAATTGGAGTGGGAGTCAAAGTTGATGTAGGTAATTGAGTAGGGGTAAAAGAAGGAGTTAAAGTTGGTTTAGTTGAATCATAAAGTGTTAGTATTTTTACATTATAAGCAGGTATTGTAAAAGTAAAATTCTGTGATGCATAGTTTATTACAGAAGTAGAAGGTGCAAGATCAGGATTTGCATATGACGAACTTCCATTTTCTATCCAGGAATAATGCTGTGGCGAATAAGTTGTTACTTCTGCATAAGATAATGGTAAAAAATTTGAAATAGTAATATTTGCATCTATATTTTCTGACTGATTTGTATTTATAAATGCAATTGAAATTTTATTATCTCCTCTTTTGTTTGCATATACTTTTAAATTTGAATGAGTAGAAGATGCGGAAATTAAAGTATTTCCAAGTTCATCAGCAGCAGAAAATATCCTGTTTAACATATAAAGAGCCCAATAAGATGAACGTGGTTGATATCTATAAATGCTTAAATTACCTGAAAGTGCTCCACCTTCTATGCATCCAAAATCAGAATATATATCAGGTGCCATTTGCCCTGGCCCGGGCGTTCCAAAATCTGTAAATAAAAATCCAAAATCTCCACCATTTTTTATATAATTAAGCATATATGCTGTTACAAATAATGAATTATAAAATCTATTTGTATATGCACTATCTATACCATCATTATACTCGGTAAGCCATATAGAAACATTTTGCGGATTTATGCAATAATTATTTATCCAGTTATTAAGCGGCGGTAATTCAGCATCCCAAATATCAACCTGGGATAAAGCAACTGATTCATTTTCAGGCTGCCACGTAGGATATCTGTGAATTGAAATTGCCTTTATTGTATCAATTCTTCCCTTATTTTTAAGATACTTTAAAAAATTTTCAATATAATAATCCCAGCTTTGCGGATTATTAGATGCATTCATTGTAATATTTTCCCTGTCAAGTATATAATTAAATTGTGGCATCACAATTATAGTTGAATCCACAGAAGTCATTGCATCATAAAATTCAAGAAATCTTTTTGCATAAAACTCAGAATTAACAGGGCCGCCTGCTTCCCAGTTCCCTGCATTTTCATTTCCTATTTCCCAGTATTTTATATTATATCCTTTATGGATATTTGCATAATAAACCCAATCTGCTGCTTCCTGCGTCGTTCCTGTAAAAAAATTAACCGTAATAAGTGGTTCTGCCGGAGGTGTCAATCTTTTACAAATGTCCATAAATTCTTCAAAATTCATGTTTCCATAGTAATTTAATTTATCACCTGGAGCAACTGATGATGAAACTGTTTTTGTCTGCAGCAAAGGGTCTTTTGAATTTATAGTAATTTGTTCATTTCCATAAAATAATTTTACTTCTTTTATTTCATACTGATTGTTACTACCTGATGATGCCAAACACAGGATTCTTATATATTTCGCATTTATAGTATTAAATGAAAGGTCTTCAATACCTCCTGCGCCTGAACACAATCCCAGGGAAGTATCTGTCCATGCAGTATCATTATAACTCCATACTCCCAGTGTGCCTGGCCAGTTCACGTTTGAATATTGTATTTTATACTGGGTAGCATAAGGATTTGCCCAATAAATCATTATTCTGTTTACCGGAACAGATTGATAAGAAGAATTTTGTATTTCAAGGTAAACCCATTGATGTCCTTCTGCATCAGGAAAACTTTTCCATGATGTATTTAAATCGCCGTCTGTCAGCATTGCTTCTTTTCTATAACCAGCAGAAGTAGAACCTCTATATAAACTTAAATTTAAAAATCCTGAAGAAAAAGAAGTAGGATGGGGAGAACCATTTATATGCCATATATTATTTAGATAATAGCCATTTCCATTCCAGTGATATTCATTTGAATTTGATCCACCCGGGAAACGCAAATAACGAAAACCCGCATGTTGAAATCTCCATGTATTATTTTTTAATGTTGAATAACCATCCCATTCTCCGGTATTTACTGAAAATTGAGATGATGGAGAAAAATAATTTATATTTACATTATAATTAATAACAACATTTGATGTTGCGCTATATATTGCATTTACCAGAAAAAAAACGATTAAACAAAATATGAATTTTAATCTCATTTGTTGTCTCCAAAAATATTTCGGGTATATTATAACATAAAATTTGTAAAGGTTATAAAAAAAATGGAGATGAAAGAGTATATATTAAAAGGTGAGGGAGCTTTTTAATTTAATACTCTTTCAATCTCCGTTTTTTTAGACAAATTTTTAATAAAAATGTTTCGGTTGTATATTAAATTCAACTTAACCGTAAAAACGCGTTTTCTTTTGTTTTTTTACATTTACAAAAAAACAAACTTTTTTCTCCTGAAAATCGCAACTTTCTATTGATTTTCAGGATGTTTATAATTATTGCTTATAAATGCATAAAATATTATATAATTTTTATACTTCTTTACTTTCTCCATAACTTTCAACTTTATAAAGCATTGTTTTTAATCTTTCAATACGTTTTTCAACAGGCGGGTGGGTTGCAAACAGATTATTATCAATAAGATAAGAAGGAGTAGTAAAATACATATGCTGAATACCGCGATTAATTTCATCAGGATTATATTTTTCACCTTTTATCTTTTCAAGGGCACTAATTAAGCCTTGTGGATATCTGGTTAAAAGCGCTGAATTTGCATCAGCCAGATATTCACGCTGCCTTGATATTGCAAAATTTATTATACGTGCAGCAATCGGAGCAATTATTGCAGCAATAACAGCAAACAATATAAAAAAAATACCAGCTCTGCCTCTGACCCTGCTTCTCATTCGCGTTCTGAATAAATTCCTTGTTATAAAATCAGAAAGTATAACTATCATACCTATCAAAACAGCAGCAATTGAACTTACTAAAATATCATAATTTTTTATATGACTCATCTCATGCGCAATTACTCCTTCTAACTCAAATTTATCAAGTTTTTTTAATGCACCTTCTGTAACCGCTATAACAGAATGTTTGGGATCTCTTCCAGTTGCAAGAGCATTTATTGTTTCTTCTTTTATAATATATACTTTAGGAGGCGGATTTATACCAGCGGCTAAAGACAGCCCTTCTACAGAATTATAAAGCTGCGGATAAAATTTCCTGTCTGCTTCCTCTGCACCAATTATTGCAAGCACTATTTTATCGCTATGATAATAAGAAGTGTAAATTGAAAATAAGGAAATAAAAAAGGCAATTATTACCCCGGCATAATAATTACCATAAATTTCTCCTATTAAATAACCAAGCCCTGTAATTATTACCGCAAAAAATATAAATAAAAAAATCGTATTTCTTTTATTATGCTCTATATCTTCATATATCATAAATAATTTTAAAATTTAACCTGCGGAACTTTTTTCTCTTCTTCTGCTATTTCAAAAAATTCCCGCTTTGTGTGACCAAACATACTTGCAAATAAAACTGCTGGAAATTTCTGCTGATACTCATTATACATCCTCACTGTTTCATTGTAAAATTGTCTGGCATAAGCAATTTTTTCTTCTATACCGGTTAACTCTATCTGTAAATTTAAAAAATTCTGATTGGCTTTTAATTCAGGATAATTTTCAACAACCGCAAACAATGATTTTAATGCACCTGTTAATATATTATTTGCTTCTATTGTTTTACCGACATCTCCCCCAGCATTTTGTAACATAGCTCTTGCTTTTGTGACATTTTCAAAAACAGTTTTTTCATGCGCTGCATACCCTTTTACTGTTTCAACAAGGTTAGGAACAAGATCTGTTCTTTTTTTAAGTTGCACATCAATTTGTGCCCATGCTTCATTTGTTCTAACCTTAAGAACTATAAGACGATTATAAACCCAGATGATAACTGTAAAAATAAAAATAACCAATCCTATAATAAACCACATTGCTCCGCTCATGAGTTTTCCTCCTTTTCATTTTTTAGTATAAAATATTATACTATTTTTTATTTTATATTGCATCACATTTTTATTTAAAATTACTTTCAAAAAAGTTTTTAAATTCATTTTTGGACTTTTAATAACCAAAAAAGATTAATCTTGAATATTTTCATATTACTCAAAATACAAACGATATAATTTCACATATGATTATTCTATCAAACTAAAAATCTTTTATTTTACCACTACACACTCTAAAATTTGTGGTCTCTTGTTCTTAAAATTTTTCCTGTTTCTTTATCTATACAACATGCAACTCCTACAGGGTCATATACCCATAATTCATCACCATGAAAATATATATTCGTATAATATGCATCTGGTGATGACCTTAATCTTTCTATCTCCCATTTTAAATTCCCATTATAATCTATGCAATGCACATTTTCATTTTCATTTTCCTTTTCCGATTCAAATAATATATAAATATACTTTCCATCTGTTAATATTTTTTCTATCTCATTAGGCGCTGTGTATAATACTTTCCCGTATTTTAAAACATTTATTTCTTTAAATTCCAATTTCATTTATAGTTCACCTAAATCTATAAATTTAAAATTTTCTATATCATCAACAACATAGTATTGCACCCCTGTTCCTTTTCCACCATAATTTTTTTCTGCAATACTCATCTGTATTTTTGTGCCAGCCGGAATTTCTACATAACAATATCCTATTGGCTTTTCCGACAAAGCAAGTATATCTTTAAGTTCTTCCGGTGTATATCCTTTGGGTTCAAAATCTATAAACCAATTTCCTTTTATATTTCTATCTTTACTGTATAATCTATAAAACTTTTTTGTTTCTTTAAGAAACCCTTCATACACTTTTGTTCCGGCTTTTATAGGTGGCTTTAAATAATTCCCTTTATTTATAAACCATTTATTAATTTCTTCCGCTGTTTCCACACTTATTTTCTTTTCTGTATCAAATAATTCTACAGCATTTCTCAATTTATCAGTTATACTTAAATCTTTTGTTGCCTCACCAATTATATGCGAAACATTTTTATTTAAACTTCCTGCCAATGCACCAGCAAAGGCTGCACTTAATATTTGTTCTTCGTAACTTAATTTATCCCCTGTAAATGCATTATATCCTGATATCGCTTCATAAACAGTTATTCCCAAAAATAATTGTTGTGTATATATTCCTAATAAAAGTCGGGTTGCCAATTCTATTGTATTTATTAACGCTCTGCCAGCCGGACCTAATCCGTCCCCAGTCCGCGGATCAAATATTCCAAACTGAAATACCAGTTCTTCCATGAATTTATCTTTATCATATATTCCTACTAACTGTTCTCTTCTTATTTCATATTTTTTCAAATATTCTGTAACCCTCTGTATAATTTTTATAAATTCTTCTGTTGTAAGTTTTTTCCCTTTTTTTTCTTTTTCTCTTAATGTGTTTTCTATCTCCTCCATTTCTTTTTTATCTTTAATTTCTTCCTCGGTCAACGTATGTATCTTTTCATCACGATTTCCCTCAGGCAATGTAGATATTCCCCCAAAATATTCTTTTTCATTTTTTACCCCATCGCCTTTTTTATATCCTTTTTCTTCTAAATATTCTTTCAACCTTTTTGCTCTTTCATCAAGCGCATTATGAGTTCCCTTTATCTTTTTTATACGATAAATTAAATCCGCATTTACTTTTCCTGCCAATCTTTCAAATAAATCACAAAATGCATAAGGAACATACCCCGCTTTTGCTGCAAGTTCTGCGCCATACCTGTCTGATTCTTCTTCTTGTTCTCGCGACAAACCGTATTTATCAAACTCATCCTGCTGACTTTTCAACTCATCAGCAATCTTTTCATTTTTTATAAAAGTATCTGTCAACTTGGAAAATACACCTTTTTGTTTATTAACTCTAAAATGTTTTTTTCTATATGCTCGAATTTTATATGCCCAAGTTCATGACCTAAAAGGCATGCGAGTTCTGCCTCATTTGTTATCATCCAAAGCATTGCCTTTGTTATCCTTATTTCATTTAAATAACTTGTTGATGCCTGAACTATATTTGTATCAAGTATATAAATATCACCATACACAATTTTATCTTCTTCATATTTTTTTATTTTTTCAGTAATTGATCTTATATATGAGAGTAGTTTTTTATCTTTTATTTCCGGTGATTTTTTATATTCTTTAACTTCATTTCCCTTTGTTTTTTTATCCACTTCCTTTAATACTTTTATACCTGTTGAAAGTGGGTCAACTTTATCAAGAAAAGCAAAAACAGAATTAACAATAATAACAACAAGAAAAAAACAAACACTTTTCAATAAAAATTTATTATTACTTTTACTCATAAAAACCACCTCTATTATTTTATTTTTTTTTATTTTAAACAAATTTTTCCAGAATAATCAATAAAAATTTTTATTTTTATATTGCATTACTTTTATTTACCAGTTTTTTTAATTTTAAATAAAACTCAACTGTTGTTTTAAATATTTTTTTAATCAGATATTATTTTTGTGTTTTTTACATAAAAATCGCAATCTTTTAATGCAATTTTCAGGTATGTTTTTATAATTTATTTAAATCATTTAAAAGTGTTATAACTTTATTTAATTATAATTTTTCCGGAACCTTTTTCAATTTCCCCAATTATATATACTTTTTCTTTTTTTTGCTTTAAAAAATTTTCAATTTCAAAAAATTTTTTTTCATCTACAATTAAAATAAATCCTATTCCCATATTAAATACTTTATACATTTCAAATTCTGAAACTTTACCGTATTTTTGAATCATTTTAAAAATATATGGAACTTCCCACTTATCTTTATAGATTACACAATCAACATTTTTAGGAATCACACGTGCTATATTATCATAAAATCCACCGCCTGTAATATGCGCAATAGAATGGATATATTCAAAATATTTTTGTAATAAAGGATAAACACTTTTATAATAAGATTTATGTGGTATTAAAAGTGCTTCACCAGTGGTTGCTTTAATTTCTTTTATGTATTTATTATATGAAATTTTATTTGTTTCAAATACTTTTCTTGCCAGAGTATAACCATTTGTGTGAAGGCCAGAAGATGCCAAGCCAACAATAATATCACCTTTTTTTACTTTTTCACCTGTCACTATCCTGTTATTTTCAATTTCACCTATTATTGTTCCAACAAGGTCATATTCGTCCTTTTTATACACATCCGGCATTTCTGCTGTTTCCCCGGCAATTAAAACACAATCATTTTCTTTGCACCCTTTAGCCAAACCCTTTATTATTTCTGATATCACATATTCTTTGACTTTGCCTATACCAATATAATCCAAAAAAAACAAAGGTTTAGCGCCCATAACAAGAATGTCATTTACACAATGATTCACTATATCCATCCCAACATATTTATGAAAATTTACTGCCTGGGCAATTTTTAATTTGGTTCCAACACCATCTGTGCTTGCCACAAGTAATTTTCCTTTATCAATCTGATAAACCCCGCCAAAAGTTCCAAAATCAGTTATGGTCTTTTTATTATATGTTGCTTTTATAATTTTTTTTACATTCTTTAAAATCTCTGCTTTTTTATCTATGTCAACACCTGCTTTTTTGTAAGCCAAACTCATTTTTTTCTCCTTATTAAAATTTGGGATAAGAACCGAGAACTTTTACTGACCCGCATTCTTTTTCAACTTCTTTTAAAGCTACACTTACTTTTTTATCATTTATATGACCTTCAAAATCAACAAAAAAGTAATAATCCCATGCTTTTTTCTTAGATGGTCTTGACTCTATATTTGTTAAATTTATTTTATACTTTGCAAATGGTTTTAATAAACTGTAAAGTGCTCCAACCTTATCCTTTATAGATACCATTATAGAAGTTTTATCTTTACCTGTTTTGTTACTTATAAAATTACTTATTACAAAAAATCTTGTTATATTATCGGCTATATCCTCTATTGATTCTGCCAGTATATTTAAATTATAAAATTCAGCAGCAAGTTTACTTGCAATTGCGGCTGCACCTTTCATTTTTCCGACAATCTCAGCTCCTTTAGAATTGCTTGAAACTTCCTGCAGTGAAGCATTGGGCAAATTTGTTTCAAGCCATAACCTGCATTGTGAGAATGACTGTGGATGAGCAAAAACTTTTTTTATTTTTTTTAAATCTTTTTCTTTTGAAAGCAGGTTATGTTTAATTTCCAAAAGTATTTCGGAATAAATCTTTAAATCAAAATCAACAAACATATCATACGTATAATTTACTGCGCCTTCTGTTGAATTTTCAATTGGGACACAGCCATAATCCCCATTACCTTTTTCAACCTCAAGAAAAACATCCTTTATGCTATTTACCGGTATATATTCCATCTTACTACCGAACCTGTTCATGGCTGCAAGGTGAGTATAAGACGCCGGTGGGCCCAAATACACAATTTTTTCTTTTTTTTGCAAAGCCCTGCTCACAGAGAAAATCTCATTATAAATTGTTTCTATATCTTTTTCATTTAATATGCCTTTTTTGTATTTCCTTAGTTTTCTTAATATCTGTATTTCTCTTGCGGGGTCATAAACAGGAAAATTTTTATCTTTTATTTTGGAAATTTCAATAACATTTTTTGCTCTTTCCTGTAATAAATTTATTATCTGCTTATCTATATTGTCTATTTTTTTCCTGAAAAAATTTATATCTTTCATTTTTTCCTCCATACCTTTGCATTTATTTTTTTAAAAAAGTCAATCTCTTTTTTAGTTAAAAATCTCCATTCCCCATATTCCAACCCTTTTGTTGTTACTATACCCACACTATCCCGCTTTAACCATATAAGCGTTAATCCAACAGTTTCGCATATTTTTTTAATAAGATGATTCATTCCTTCTGTAACAGTGATTAAAATTATATCATTTTTTTCTTTTTTAAAAAGAACTTTTACCTCTTTTGGTTTAATTAATTTTCCTTCAATTTTAATTCCGTTTTTTATTTTTAACAATTTATTTTCATCCAATCTTCCTTTGATCTTTAATATATATTTTTTTTCAATTCCGTATTTAGGATGCATTATTTTTTCAGCAAATTCACCATCATTTGTTAAAATCAGACATCCCGTTGTATCAAAATCCAGCCTCCCGACAGGATATATACGTTGTTTTATTTTGGGCTTTAAAAGTTCTATAACTGTTTTCCTTCCTTTTTCATCTGTTGTTGAACATATATAATTTTTAGGTTTATTAAGAACTATATAAATTTTATTTTCTAATTTTACAATTTTTTCATTGTATTTTACAAAATCTTTTTCAGGATTAATCTTATATCCTGGCGTTATAATTATTTTTCCATTTACTTTTATTTTACCTTGTTTTATCAAATCTTCACATTTTCGTCTTGAACCTACCCCACAATATGCAAGATATTTTTGTAATCTCATTTAATCCTCTTCCTCTTCTTCCTCTTCTTCCTCTTCTTCCTCATCATTGTTATAATCTTTTCCTATTTCTTCTATATCTATATCTTTTTCATTATCAGCATTTTCTTGCATTTTTTCCTCTTGATTTTTATCTATATTTTCTTCGGTTTCTGTTACATCTTCATCTTTTTTTGTTTCTTTAATCTGCGTTTCAACATCATCACTTATATTCTGTTCAGGTCTGTTTTTAATTTCATTTTCATCAAATAGCGAAATTTGCTGATTTTGTTCATTATCAATTTTTTGCTGCCAGTTTTCAATATATTCTTCTTTTTCAAGAATATTTTTAACTTCCTCCATTTTCGGTAAATCATCAAGTGAATTAATGCCAAGATATTGTAAAAATTCTTTTGTTGTTCCATAAAGCAAAGGTCTGCCGGGTGAATCTTTTCTGCCCACAATTTTTATCAACTTTCTTTCAAGCAGTGTATGATAAACGCCATCAGAATTCACACCACGTATAAGTTCTACTTCCTGTTTTGTAACAGGTTGCTTATATGCAATTATTGCAAGAACTTCCAGCGCAGGTTTTGATAATCTTGCAAGTAATTTATTTTTATACAATTTCTTTATATACTGCGCATATTCCGGATATGTAACAAGTTGATACCCACCCGCTATTTGTTCAAGTTTTATCGGTGCCTCAGTTCCTTTTAATTTGGAATCCAATTTCTCTAACCCTTCCTTAATTTCAGAAACAGGTTTTTCAATAACCTCTGCAAGCACATTTAAAGGTAATGGTTTATCTGTTGCAAACAACAACGCTTCTATAATATTTGCCAATTTTTCTTTATCCATTTTCACCTTTTAAATAATTATGTCATTTAATAAATTTTCATTAAAATTTTTATCAATAATAATTATATTTATATCATCAAATAACTTGTCCTGTTTTACTGTTATTATTTTTAATTTTAAAAGTTCAAGTATTGCAAGAAATAAAGCTATGATAAACGGCTTATTTAAATTCCTATTGCATAATTTAAAAAAACTTAATTGTCCTGAATTTTTTAATTCATTTACTAGTTCTATTATCCTGTCCTTTACTTTTATTGATTCGCTCGCTATTACAAATAATTTTCTTTCTTTTACTCTTTCAATAACAGAATCCATTGCTTTTATAAGGGCATATATATCAAGAGAAAGTTCTTTATCCTCTTTGCTTATACTTATTGGATGCAACCTTTCAAAAATTTCTCTTTTTTTTGTCTCATACAATCTCATTTTTTCAGAAATTTCTTTAAAAGCGCTGTATTCTAAAAGATGTTTAACAAGGTCTGTTCTCGGGTCTTCCTCCTGTCCTTCAATAATTTCATCCTTTGGCAATAACATTTTTGCTTTTATATACATAAGGGTTACTGCAATTACTATAAATTCACTCGCAACATCCAGATTAAACTTCCTCATCATCTCTATATAATTCAGATACTCTGCTGTTATCTGTGCAATCGGAATATCATAAATATCTATCTGATTTTTTTTTATAAGATAAAGCAAAAGGTCAAAAGGTCCTTCAAAAACTGCTAATTTTAACTGATAAGCGTCTCCGTTCATTTTAAAAATCCAGTTTTAGTTTCATTTTTTCTCTGACAACATCCATTGTTTCTTTTGCTGTTTTTTGTGCTTTTTTATTACCATATATTATTATGTCTTTTATTTTATCAATATTTTTTTCAATTTCCTCTCTTTTTTCTCTTATTGGGGTTAAAACTTCGTTTAATTTTCTGGCAAGTTGTTTTTTACAATCAACACAACCACGTTTCCCCTGCCTGCATTCTTTGATTACTTCTTCAACTTTTTCTTTATCATATACAGAATAAAAAGCACATACGACACAATTATCCGGATGCCCAATATCATCTTTTTTTATTTTTTGAGGGTCAGTAAACATCTGCCTTACTTTTTCTTCAACATCTTTTTCCGAATCAGATAAAAATATTGCATTATTATAACTTTTGCTCATTTTTCTGCCATCAATGCCTGGTAGCTTTGGCATCTGCGTTAAAATTTCCTGTGGTTCATTAAAAAATTTACCATATAAAAAATTAAAACGCCGGGCAATTTCCCTTGTCAGTTCAAGATGTGGACGTTGATCCTCTCCAATTGGAACTTTATGAGCATTATATATTAAAATATCTGCTGCCTGTAAAACAGGATAACCTAAAAATCCGTATGTTGAAAGGTCTCTGTCTTTTATTTCCTGTTTTTGTTCTTTATAAGTCGGATTTCTTTCAAGCCAAGGAACAGGTGTTAATAATCCGAGTAAAAGATAAAGTTCAGCATGTTCTTTTACTTCTGATTGTATAAAAAGCGTTGCCTTTTCAGGATCTATACCAACGCTCAACCAGTCCTTATACATCTCAATTGTGTTCTCTGTAACATTTTCAGGTTTTTCATAATCTGTTGTGAGAGCATGCCAGTCTGCTACCATATAATATGCTTCATAATTTTTTTGCATTTCAATATAACTTTTTAAAACACCTTCTAAATGACCTAAATGCAATTTTCCTGTTGGCCTCATTCCACTTAATACCCGCTCCATTTGAATTCCTCCGGAAATTTATTTTACATTATGATTGTTATTATATTTTTTAACAAATAAAATATAGGAGATAAAAATAACTGCAAAATCCCAGTCATTAACAAAATCAAAATTATAAAAAAGCCATATGGCTCTAATTTTGCGAATTTATATGCAAGTTCATCAGGCAATAAACCCATTAAAATTTTTGATCCATCAAGTGGTGGTATAGGAATCAAATTGAATGTTGCTAAAATAATGTTTATAAGCACGCTATACCCCAGAACAAGCGAAAGCCCGACTGAACGCAAAAATTCAAACATAAATAAAAATTTTAATAATAATGCACTTATAATTGCCAGTAAAATATTTGATAAAGGTCCTGCTGCCGAAACTAACATTACGTCTCTTTTGTGATTTTGAAAATAAATCGGGTTTACCGGCACCGGCTTTGCTCCGCCAATTATAAAAGGCATACCTGTTACAATCATCAATGCAGGCAAAAGAATTGACATAAATGGGTCAATGTGTGGTATTGGATTTAAAGTTAATCTGCCTGAATATTTTGCAGTCGGATCTCCGAGTTTATATGCAACAAACCCATGAGCAACCTCATGCACAATAACTGCAAAAATTAAAACTGCTATTTGAATTAGTATTTTAATTAAATCTTCCATTTTTCCTTCTTTTATTTTAAAATTTTGAATAATTATAGCATATACCAACTAAATATCAAATAAATTCATAAGACCGTAAAACGCATTAGAAAACGCGTTTTTACGGTTATAATGAATTACTTTTATTCATCCGTTTTTTAAACACAAGTATTGTTTTAAATATTTTATTTCTTTAATAATATTTTTCTTGTATTTTTTTTTTGAAAATCGCAATCTTTTAATGCGTTTTTCAGGTAAGATTTTAACTTAAAATATTATTATTCATGGAGTCTTTTGTTTTTTATTATTTATAATCCAGTTTTCAATAAAAGGGCCTGCCTGTGTTGCCGGACTGAATATTTCAAAAATTTGTATGTCATAATTTATGCCTTTTAAATTTACCGGCTCATCTAATTTTGTAAAAGAAATATATTTTTCAAGTTTTCTGTCAAAATAGTAAAAAACGTCATAGGAAAGTCCTGATTTTTCTTTTTCTATAAACAAAATCTCCACTTCATTGCGAAGTGAATTATATACTTCTTGGGTTATCACAATACCCTGATTAAAAAGTTTTTTCTTATAAGAAAAAACTTTTCTTGGAAGATTTTTTATGCCATATAACTTATCCACATAATCCTTAACATCCGGAGATGAGCCAGATAACCTGGCAGCCTGATTTAAACTTGGAGAAAGAACTATGTTAAATTTTACACTTTCTTCACCAATAACTGCAATAAAAAGTTCGCCTTCTGTTATTGCTATGCCTATTTCTACCACAGGCATTGAATATTTCTGTGCTGTTATTTTTATGATTTCATCAAGATCTGCTTTTTTAAAAGAAACCTCCTGTAAAATTTCCATGATATCATCATCCAACTTGCCTTCATTTATTTTAGTGTTTATAATCTGCTTATTTGCATTTATAATTCCAAGTTTTATCAAGTCAAGATATATCTTTTTTTCTTTTTCTTTGACTTTTTCTTCTGCCTGTTTTCTTAATTTGAAAAACTCGGATTGAATCAAATAGGAAGTTCTTATTGCATCAGTAATTTTATTAAAATGAGCAGCATAACCATCCCCTGCAAAATAAATTTCATTTCCGCCTTGCTCTTTTGATATTTTATAAACCGAATTAAGATACGGAGTTAAAAAAGAAGCTGTGTCCTTGGTAAGTTTCATTGTTGTTTCTGTAAAATTACGCAAATCTGCAAATAAAAAATATTTCTTTTTTCCCTGTTTTTCTTCATCTCCGGGATAAAAAGGACCTTCTTCACGTATATAAAATAAACTTCCTTCCTGAAATATATTTTCTATTCTTACCTTTTTATCATCACTTATCATTTGACATAAAAGTATCTCTTTTGTATTTTCTACCTTTACAGTTATAACACTCTGCCTTAATATCTTGATCCCTAACATCTCATCACTATATGCTGTTCTTTTGCCGTATTTTTGTCTTACTGTGTAAAAATTATTCGTCAGAGTAAGATAATATGAAAAATTCTCAAGCGCAGCCTCAATAATTTTTTCTAATTCCCTGCCTCTTAATGTATGAAAAAATTTATTAGTACTTCTTGATATACGGTCTGATGCTTCATATATATATTCCAAAAGTTTTTTTATTTTTTTTGATTCTAAAACTTTCGCTGCTTTTTTCACATAATTTTGCAATCTTTTATCATAAAACATATCCTCCACTGCTTCTTCCTGTTTAACAAAATTTAAAAGTTCGTTGCTCCCTATATCTTTTATTATATCCCTTATCATATTTAAAATTTTAAATTTTTCATATTTTACAATCAAACGTTCTTTAAACTCCCTGTCCTTTGCAATACTTTTAAGAAAATATTTTTTTTCTTTCTTCCCTGAAAGTATCAGTTTTATAGAACTTAAATTTGAAAGTATATTTTTAAGATTGCCATTTACTTTTATTTTTTTTGTATTCTGGATAATTTCTTCAAAAATCTGAAAAAATTTTGTTAAAATTGTCCTGTCAATAAAAATCATTTTATCCTTTGAAAATAGCAATTTTTCTATATTGGCAAGATCCGCAATATCACTATAAATTATTATATATCTGTTTATAAGTGGTTTTATTTTATTTTTATCAGCCCATGTTTTTTCTATTCTTATTTTATCTATTTCCCTGTCTTCATAGATTTCAATTAAAATTATTTCAAATATTCTGCCTAAAAGATAATGTAAAGTATCTTTTAAAATTGAAAATTTCTCAAAATGTTTAAAAAAATACTCTTCGGTCAACGAAGAAAATAAAGTTATTATGGAAAGCCATGTAAAAAATTCAAGGTCCTGTATCTTTGTTTTTTTTTGATTGTCTATCGCATTTAAAATGATATTGCGTAATTTTAAATGCAATCTGTTTTTTTTATCATAGTACCATTCGGAAAATTTTTGCCAATTCAAATCATTAAATTCAGCATAAATATTAAGGAAAAAATCAACCATATTTTTATCAGAAGGCAAAGCCCCAAAATCCTTAAAACCATCTACTGAAAAAATCAAAGTTACAAAACTATTTATGAAATCAAAAACTTCCTTTTCAAATTCATAAGGAAAAGTTATCTGGTAAAATTTATTTGTCGGGTCATACGCAACTTCTGAATTTTTATGCACAAAATTTATATCTATGCAAGCCGGGGAAATTTCAATTATGTCTTTTTTCATTAAGAATCCTTTTTATTATAATTTTGCCTGCCGTTATATTTAAAATTTCATCTCACAGATTTTCATTATTTTATAATTATCTCATCGCCTTTTTTGATTTTATATTTTTCAACACTTCCTTCTTTTAATTCAATAGTATCTTTTGCTTTTAGACAACCCGCAACCCTGAAAGGTTTTAATTTTTCTTTAATATAAATTACACGTTTTTTTTCATCAAGCATAACAATATCTATGGCAAATTTCATAAAAAAAGTATGAATTAGATTACAATCGGGTATATAAATAAAACAATCATCTGAACTTTTGCTTTTTAATAACCCGATAAGCCGTGTTTTATAACTTTTTGCTATTTTAATATCTTTTACAATTAATTTATTATTATGATATAGATCCATCACATACCGGACATAAGTTTAATTATAACCGGCCCGAAAAGAACTATAAAAATAACTGGGAATATAAAAATTATCAAAGGTATTAAAAGTTTGACAGGTGCTTCATGCGCTTTCTTTTTGAGTATCTGAAATCTTTTTGCGCGTATCTCATCGGACTGAGCCCTTATTATCTCCTTTACATTTCCACCGAATTTATCTGCCTGGATAAACACATTTACCAATCCGTTCACTTCATTTAAGTTTAATTTTTTATTCATATCCTGTAATGCTTCAGAAAAACTTCTTCCGATATTTATGTTATTCATAACAATTTTAAGTTCTTCTGCAAAATCATTTTTATTTCTTTCTAAATATTTTGAAATTGCTTTTATTATTGAAAGCCCCCCTTCTATATTAGCTGAAATTATATCTATTGAATCAGGTAATTCTTTCAAAATATTCTCATCTTTACGCCTTACTTTTGATTTTAAAATTATTTCCGGTGCAAAAAAACCAGCCAAGGCCAAAATAAAACCAAGTAATAAATTCTCAAAAATAATATAAGCAACAAAAAAAGCAATTATAAAACCCGCTTCTTCATATATCATAAAATTTTCGCATGAAATCTGTTTATTAAGGTTTAATCTGTTAATCAACAAACTTATATTTTCGTATCTTTTGAATTTAATGAAATTTTTATTGAAATTTAGTAAGTATCCTTTCAAATAAATAAAAAAATTTTTTAAATTTGTATTTAAAGAATCAATTTGTTTTCCTCTCAACAAACTTATATTTCTGTATCTGTATATAAGTATAAAAATAAAATACAAAAAACTTGTTACCGATAAAAAAACTGATATTAAAATAAATATTTTCATTTAACCCTCTTTACTCAATTTTAATCATTTTACGTATAAAGAAAATTCCAAAAAATTCAAGAACTACTGAAACACACAACATAACTATACCTGCCTGGGTTGTAAATAATGGTTCAACAAACTCCGGATCAATAAAATAAATAGCAACTATTAAAAAAAATGGCAATAACCCGACTATAAAACCGGATAAAATTCCCTGCGAAGTCAATGCTTTTAATTCCCTGTCTATTTCTTCTCTTTTACGTAAGGTTTTTAATATGTTTTCCAATATGCTGCTTATATTGCCGCCTGATTCAATACCAGTTATAAGTGCGGATATAAGTATTTCATTTTCCCTGGTTTTTATTTTATCTGATAATTCCTGCAATCCTTCCTTTAAACTTTTTCCCAAAGAAATTTTGTTTAATAAATCTGCCATTTCTTTACCAATCGGGCTTTTATCTTTTTGGGCTATAATTTTAAATGCATTTGATATACTCATCCCGGCTTTTAAACTTGATACTAAAGATTCAATGAAAACAGGCAGATTTTTTTTATACTCATTTATATACTTTTTATGTTTATATTCTATATATATTTTAGGGATAAAAAGCATAAGTATTATTCCGATAAAAATAATTAAAATATTTATTGTTAAAATAAACATAACTAAAACTATAGCTGCTGTAAAAATTTCTATCTTTACAATTTCATCCTTTTTGATAGTGGTAAAAGCACTGTTGATTTTCTGATTTAAATTCTTAAGATATTTCCGGTATAAATTAATAAAAAAATTAAAAATCTCAGAATAAAAATAAACTGAAAGTGCCACAGAAATAAAAAATAAAAAAGATATTAAGATTTTCATATTATTAAAATTGTTTTAAAAATCTCAAATCATTTTCATAAAATAATCTCAAATCATTAATGCCATATTTTAACATAGCGATTCTTTCAACGCCCATTCCAAAAGCAAAACCCGTCCATTTTTCAGGATCATATTTTACTGCCCTGAAAACATTTGGATGTATCATACCAGCTCCTAAAATCTCAAGCCAGCCGGTTTGTTTACAAGCAGAACAACCTTGCCCCTTGCAATTTACACATTGCACATCAACTTCAGCAGATGGCTCTGTAAACGGGAAAAAACTCGGTCTGAAACGGGTTTTAAGTTCTCTGCCAAAAAATTCTTTTGTAAAAAGATCAAGAACTCCTTTTAAATCACTAAACCTTATATTTTTATCTACCATAAATCCTTCAACCTGATGAAAAACAGGCGAATGCGAAGCATCAATTGCATCTCTTCTGAAAACTCTTCCCGGGGCTATTATTTTAAGCGGCGGTTTTTGTTTTTCCATAACACGCACCTGGATAGGCGAAGTATGTGTTCGCAATAAATATTCATCATTTATTTTAAAAGTATCATGCATATCACGTGCAGGATGGTCATGGGGAAAATTAAGTGCAGTAAAATTATAATAATCTTTTTCAATATCAGGTCCTTCTGCTATTGAAAACCCCATTCTTAAAAATATACTTTTTATCTCTTCCATAACCTGGGTTATCGGGTGTATTTTACCTTTTTTTATATCATACCCTGGCAAAGAAACATCTATGTTTTTTAATTCTTCTTCTCGTAATTTTTCTATTAAAAATTTTTCTTTTTCTGCAAGTAATTCCTCAAAATACTGCTTTAATTCATTTATCTCTTTGCCTTTTTGCTTTTTTTCATCTTTATTTTCTATTTTTTTTAATTCCTGAAATAATTTACTTATAAGTCCGTTATTCCCTTTATATTTTGCAGAAAAATTTTTTAAATCAATTTCATTTTTTATTTGTCCGGCTTCATTTTTCATCTGTTCTTTCAATTCGTTAATATTCATTTATTTATCTTCCTTTATAGATAAAAATATAAAATAAATATACTTTATAAATTAAATTTTGTAAAGAATTTTTTATGAACCGTAATAAAGTTTAATAAAAACGCATTGTTACGAAAAAATATTTTAATTTTTTTATAATGTATTACTTTTATTCACTTTTTTAAATTAAAATAAAATATAAATTTTGTTTTAAAAATTTTATCTGATTAATAATTTTCCCAAGAAAATCGCAATTTTTTATTATGTTTTCAAGGTATGAATTTTATTTATTTTAATAAAGATAAATATAAAAGGTTATCTTTTTACTAAAAACTTTTTAATCTGATTTTTTTTACC
>CALHNI010000012.1 GCA_938034975.1 Candidatus Goldiibacteriota bacterium
TTTTCATTTTTTAATGCTGTTAATATTGCATCCTGTGATAGTTCATATTTTTTAAGTTTATCCTGATCAAATAAAACCTGTATTTCCCTTTTTTTGCCACCGTAAGTTACAACAGCGCCAAGTCCGGGTATGCCGAGAAATTTTTTGGAAAAATCATTTTCTACCCAATCCCTTAATTCCTTCTCATCCCTTTTGTCAGAATACATTGCCACTTCAACTATCGGCAGCGCCGAAGGGTCTGCTTTAAAAATCCGTGGTTCTTCAATGGTTGCTGGTAATTCTTTACGGATTAAATCAAGTTTTGCTTTTGTATCAGCAAGTGCCACATCCATATCTTTCCCATATTCAAAATAGACCTCTATTGTTGCATTTCCTTCTATTGCTGATGATAAAATCTGTATTGCATCTTCTGTTGTTGCAACGCTTGATTCCACTTTTTCTATAATATTTTTTTCTATGTCATCAGGTGTTGCACCTTTCCAGTCAATCATAATCCTGACAAGTGGATATGTAATCTGTGGCAATAAATCAACAGACATGGATGAAAGAAAAAATATGCCAAGTATTGAAACAAGTAAAGAAAGCACAAGAACCCCTGTTTTTCTTTTTATTGCCAGTTCACTTATATTCATTATCATTCACCCAAAATTTTTTCTATAACAAATCCGGAATTATAAAGTTCAAGTAAAATTGTTTCATAATCAACCTGAACAGATGCAAGAATTTTCTGCGAATCCAATACCTCATCAATAGATGAAAGTGCATTTTTATACCTTGCTTCATATATATTTAAACTTTTCAATGCACTTTTCATATTTTCCTCTGACAAAGGAAGTTTTTCAAGACAGGTTTTATATGTTGAATATGCAGTCCAAAGTTCTGTTTCTATGTTTCTTTTTATTAATTCTTCATTTGCTTTCACATCTTCTGATATTTTTTGTGCTTCTGTAAATTTAGAACCGGTAATTCCCCAGTCAAAAAATGGTAGATCTATATATATACCTGCAATCTGGTCGCTTGCGCCACCGGGTAATTCCGGCCATTCATATCTATATGTATAATACGCTCCTATCTGTGGAAAATACAAAGCCCTTGCCGCATTTACTTTTTCATTTGCCGAGAGTGATTTATTAATGGCAGATTTGTAATATGGACTTTTTAATATATCCAGTTCGTCTTCCGTTATATTTTTTAATTCTGTTTTTTCATTTAAAAGTTTTATATCCTTATTTTTAATATTAAGATAAGTTAATAAATCATTTAATGCGGTTTCGTATTTTTGTTTAAAATTTATATAATCTATTTTAAAATTATTATATTGCACTTTTATTTTTAAAAGTATTTCTATTCTGGGTATATTTCTTCTCCTATTAAGAGTTTCATTTTCATTATAAAAATCTTTTGCTCGTTTTAAAAGTTCCTGCTTATAATTAAGAAGATTGTTTAAATAAATGCAATAATAAAATTTTCTTTTTACATCATATTTTATTTCTGCTGAAACTACCTGATAATCCACCTGTGCTGCTTCATACATATAGTATGCCGCGTTTTTTTCGGAAATATTTTTAAGTCCGGTAAAAATTGGCTGTCTGACAGTTACAAATGCCTGATAATCATTTAAAGAACTTCCTAAAAATCGTGCTTTTTGCTGGGTTACATAAGATAATCTGTCGTATTTAAATCCTATATCAACATCAGGTAAAAAAGAAACATTTGCTCTGTGCAGAATTTCACCGTATATATTTATTTTTGCTTCTGCTGATTTTATTTTTGGGTGTTCTTTTAACGCAATATCAATCGCATCTTTTAATGTCAGAACATTTTCTTTTTTATCGTCACCAATCAGATACTGACAGAAAATAAAAATTATCCAGATTAAAATTATCAATTTAAATTTTCTCATAAATTCACCTTTCATATTGAATGTATGCGCAGATATGCATATATTAACAAAAAATCACAGAAATGTCAAGAAAAAATTTTATCCCTTGATTGTATACTAAAGTGTGTAAATATAGAAAAAGGACTCAACTCTTTGTAAAATATATTTATAAAAATAAAAATTCTTTTACAGTAGGAATCCTAATATGAAAACATTAAGGCACAAAGATAAAAGTTTAGCAAAAATTAATGACTTTATTCCACAAAATTTTTATGATGATTTTTGGTCTGATACGGAGTTGAAAATGAAAGAATTACTAAAGGAAATGCTACAGACTGCTTTAGTTTATGAGGCTTAAAGAGCAGTTAAATCGTAAATGGTATCAACGAAGCTATGAAAATATTATATATCGCAAAGGAACAAGAAAAAGGCATTTTCTAATTACGTATATGTTTGGCGAAATAACGAATTTTGAGATTCCAAGGTTTAGGAATGCAATATTTAAATCAAACCTTAAAAACGCATTAGAAACTGCGTTTTTACTGTCTATCTACAACTATTTTTGAAAAATCAGTAAAACTATAAAAAACCTTTTTTATGTTATTAAGCATATTTAATCTGTTTAATTTTTTCTCACTATCTTCTGTCATAACCAGAACTTTTTCAAAATAATTATCAATTTCAGGTTTAAACTCTGATATTTTTTCAAAAACTTCTTTGAATTTTTTATTTTCTATCATTTTTATTAATTGTTCTTTATTTATGATAAATTTTTCATATAAATTTTTTTCTGCTTCACAATCAAATAACTCTGTTTTAACTTCGCCTTCTTCATATTTTTCCGGAATAATATTACTTATTCTGCTGATTGCAAAAATTATTGAATTAAAATCTTTTTTGCTTCTTTTTTCCTGAATAACTTTTGCCTTTCCAAAATCGTCAAGCACATTTAACCCTGAAATTTCTATTACCGAATTTACAATATCATAATCAATACCCTGATCTTTAAAATAATTAATTTCTCTTTGTTTTAAAAAATCTATTATTTCATTTTTTTCAATTTTTTTATCAAATTGATTATTATATTCATCCAGTATAAATGAAATAACATCTATTAATTTTATGTCAATTTTTTTATTTAAAATTAAATATATAATATTTAATGCCTGACGCCTTACAGCATACGGGTCTTTACTGCCGGTCGGTTTAAAACCGGCAATGAAAAAGCCGATTAAATTATCCATTTTGTCAATCATGGAAATAACCGCACCTTCTTCGGTTTCTGGCAATTCATCACCAACAAAGTTTGGTAAATAATGGTCTTTTACAGCCACATACACTTTTTTATCTTCGCCCTGCTTTTCAAGATAAACACCACCCATATACCCGCGCAGTGTTGCAAATTCTTTTTCTTCCACCATATTTGTAATTAAATCGCATTTACTTAGTTTTGCTATTTTTTGAAGCAAAGTAGCATTATAACCTTTTAATTTTGCTATTTTTTCTGCTATTTTTACTAATCTTTCTGCCTTATCATACATAGTGCCAAGTCCTGTTATAAAAATTGCCTGCTTTAACCTGGAAAAATTTTCATCAAGAGGTTTTTTTAAATCTTCATTATAAAAAAATTCAGCATCCGAAAGACGCGCATATAAAACTTCTGCATGTTTTATTACAATGAAATTGTTATTAACATCAGTGCCATCTTTTATATTTATAAAATAATTTGTTAATTTACCATTTAAATCTGAAACTGCAAAATATCTTTGATGTTCACGCATTGCAGTTATTATTACTTTTACAGGTAAATAAAGAAATTTTTTATCAAATTCCCCAACCATAACTGAAATTGACTCAACAGAATCAGCAACTTTTTCTAATAATTCTTCATCTTTTATCAATTTTAAATTTAACATTTTTAATTTTTTTTCTATTTTTTCCAGAATTATCTGTTTCCTTTCTTCTTCATCAAGCAAAACACCATACTTTTTTATTTTTTTAAAATATTCATCAGGATTTTTAATAATCAAATTTTTATTGTCAAATACATATTTATGCGCTTTTGTTTTATTAGAAGATGTAATTGATGCGAGTGAAAATTTGATTATTTTATTGTTAAAAAGGCATAAAATCCACCTTATGGGTCTTGCAAATAAAAATCCTGTTTCTTCCCATTTCATGGTTTTGGGGAAATTTAAGTTTTTTATTATATCCGGAAATAATTCTTTTAATATATTTTGCGTTGGTTCCCCTTTTTCAAATATAGCAACATAAATATATTTTTCATTTTTTTCTTCTTTTATTTTTATAGCACTTTCTTTTAAATTATTGCTTTTTAAAAAATTATAACCAACATCAGTTAATTTACCATCCTTATAAGCAATTGAATATTTGGGTCCTTTTTTTTCATACGATAAATCTTTTTGTTTTTCTGCTATCCCTTCTATATATAAAACAAAACGTCTCACAGTATAATATACATTTATTTTTTTAAATTCTATTCTTTTTTCAAAAAGTTTCTTTTCTGTGAGTTCTTTTAATTTTAAAGCAGCTGGTTTTAAATAATCAGCAGGAATTTCCTCAAATCCTATCTCCAATAAAAGTTTGTTTATTTTTTGTTTTTCTGTCATACTGATAGTTATTCCTTTATATTTTTAATGTAACTTTCAGCACATAATCTGGCTAAATCCCTTACTTTTTTAATAAAACTTGGCCTTTCTGATATGGATATGGCATGCCTTGCATCAAGCAAATTAAAAATATGCGATATTTTTAAAACATAATCATAAGCAGGAATTGGCAAATTCACTTTTATAAGGTTATTTCCCTCATTATAATATTTATTAAAGACATCAAGCAACATATTCACATCTGCATATTCAAAATTATATGCTGAAAATTCCTTTTCGTTTCTTAAAAAAATATCACCATAAGTAAAATCCTTATTCCACTTTAAATCATAAACACTTTTTACATTTTGAATATACATTGCAATTCTTTCCAGACCATAGGTTAATTCAACAGAAATAGGTTCCAATTCTATGCCTGCCATCTGCTGAAAATATGTAAACTGGGTAATTTCCAGCCCATCAAGCCAGACCTGCCATCCAAGTCCTGCTGCACCTAATGTAGGAGATTCCCAGTCATCCTCGTTAAATTTTATATCATGTTCCTTAATTTTTATACCAACTGCCTCTAAACTTTTTAAATAAAGTTGCTGTATATCTGAAGGAGAAGGTTTTAAAATAACCTGATATTGATAATAATGCTGTAATCTGTTTGGATTTTCACCGTATCTTCCGTCTTTTGGACGTCTGCATGGTTCTATGTAAGCAACTTTATATGGCTTTTGCCCTAAGCACCTGAAAAAAGTTGAATGAGAAAAGGTTGCAGCACCTTTTTCCATATCATATGACTGGGCAATTATACAACCTTTTTTTGCCCAGTATTTTTGCAAAGTAAAAATCAGATCCTGAAAATACATCTTATTTTTCCGCTAATTTTTCAGTAATATAAATAACAAAAATCCCAGTAATTACACAGATAATTGCTATTAAAACTTCAGAATTAATTTTATCCGGCAAAATATTTTGATATTTTAAAATAACCTGTTCTCCTTTTTTCATAAGAATATTACCAAGTGGATCAAGAGCATAAATTGGTTTTTTCCATGGCCAAATAAAATAAAGAGATCCGGCAATAAAACCAGTCAGGACAGCCATTGTTTCGTCATAAAATTTTTTTAATATTATTGATAACAAATGTGCAAATGCTATGATTCCTACTACACAACCAGTAGCAAATGGAATTAGAATTGACAGATTCATTTCATTTATAGATTTTATTACAATCAGATAATAATTGCCCATAAGCAACAGTATAAAAGAACCAGATATACCTGGCAGTATCATAGCAGTTATTGATAACATTCCACATATAAACACATATATTAAATTATCATTCTGGGTTGCCGGATTTATAAATGCTAAAAATATTGCAAAAGTAACTCCTGCCACAAAAAGAAAAAAAGTAATAAAATTCCATTTTTTTATGGTTTTACCCACATAATAAACTGATGGAGCAATCAAACCAAAGAAAAATGCCCAGATATAAACAGGATAATTTTTAAAAAGAAATTCAAATAACCTTGCAATAGACAATATGGCTATTATCATTCCAGTACCGATTGCGAGTAAAAAATAAAAATCAATATATTTAATCAAATCTTTAATTTTAAAATTTAATAAAAGTTTTAATGCTGTTAAATCAAAAGATTTTATTGCATTTATAACTCTTTCAAAAATACCTGTGATTACCATCAAAGTTCCGCCTGAAACTCCTGGTATTACATTTGCAATACCTACAGAAACTCCTTTTAATGCATTAATAATAAAATCCTTTACAAAATTTTTTTCCATTTTTTCTCCTGTGATCTGTTAGTATTTATCTTAAATAATAAAATGGTGGAGCAGAGCGGGATCGAACCGCCGACCCTCAGACTGCCAGCCTGATGCTCTCCCAGCTGAGCTACTGCCCCACTTGTAATTTATTTGTATCAAAATTTTTAAAAGCATATCTATAAATAAAAATATTATATATTAGTTTACAGATTTAATTTTTATTTTCAAGTAAAATATTATTGTCCTGAAAATTGCATTTAAAGATTGCGATTTTCAGGAAAAATATACATAAAATATTTAAAACAACACTTGCGCTTTATTTTAAATTAAAAAGTAAAGCAAATAAAAATTTATTATATAAAAATAATAAGAAATTTTGTTTTTCCGTAAAAACGAGTTTTTACGGTTATTGTGTTTTTATATAATATTTTGTGAACTTTTAAAAATGGGTTACCACTTTTATATATAAGAGATTTTTTTAAAAAGGGGAAACCCTTTATGATTTACAAGTATTTAAAGTTTACACCTTTAGGTTACGCACAAGAATCTAAAGTTTTTATACAAAAGGATTATTTTTTATATATTGCAAAAATATTCTTTAATTTTTTATGAAATTATATTTTAATTTTATTGCATATAAATAAATTGCTAAAAAGCAAAACAAATTATTAATTTAACACATTTTAAACAAATTTATTTTTCTGCAATATAAATTTTAAATTATCTTTTATTTATCTCTTTCTTTTGCTTTTTTACCTTTTTTTTCTAATTTTTCTTTTACAGCTGCCTGGGCTGCTGCGAGCCGGGCAATTGGCACCCTGAAAGGTGAACAGGAAACATAATCAAATCCTGTTCTGTGGCAGAATTCAACAGATGCAGGGTCGCCACCATGTTCACCACATATCCCTATTTTTAACTTAGGTCTTGTGTTCCTGCCAAGTTTAACTGCCATATCAATAAGTTTGCCAACACCTTCCTGGTCAAGCGTCTGGAAAGGATCTTTTTCAAATATACCTTTATCAATATAAACTTTTGTAAACTTACCTGAATCATCTCTTGAAAAGCCAAGGGTTGTCTGGGTCAAGTCATTTGTGCCAAATGAAAAAAATTCAGCTTCTTTTGCAATTTCATCTGCTGTTATTGCTGCCCTTGGTATTTCTATCATTGTTCCAACCATATACTGTATTTTAACACCTTTTTCTTCCATTACTTTTTTGGCAGTTTCATCTATTATTTTTTTTTGGTCTAAAAATTCTTTTATATTACCAACAAGCGGAACCATAACTTCTGGCACTATTTTCTTTCCTTTTTTAATAAGATTGGCTGCTGCTTCAAAAATTGCCCTTGCCTGCATTTCTGAAATTTCAGGATAGGTAATTCCAAGACGGCAACCTCTATGCCCAAGCATTGGGTTAAACTCATGCAATTCTTCTACTCTATGAAGCAATTTTTCTGCTTTTTCAAGGTCTGTTGCACCTTCTGGAACGAGTTCAAGCGCCTTTTTAATTATTTCATTTGACGTCGTTGTAGTATTATTTGCTTTCATAGTAATTATCTCTGCCATTAATTCTTCTCTTTTAGGTAAAAATTCATGAAGCGGTGGATCAAGCAACCTGATTGTTACAGCATATCCTTCCATTGTTTCAAATAAACCTTCAAAATCACTCCTTTGCATTGGTAAAAGTTTATCCAGTGCTTCTTTCCTGCCTTTTTCATCATGGGCAAGTATCATTGCCTGCATGTGGGGTAATCTATCTTCTGCAAAAAACATATGTTCTGTTCTGCAAAGCCCTATACCTTCTGCTCCAAAATCCCTCGCTACTTTTGCATCTCTTGGTATATCTGCATTTGCTCTTACCTTTAATTTTCTATATTTATCTACCCACTTCATAAAAATACCAAATTCACCTTCCATCTTTGGTTCAACAGTCGGAACTTTACCCAAAATAACACTTCCAGTTGAACCATCAAGGGAAATCCAATCCCCTTCTTTTACAACTATGTCTTTCCCTTTTACTGAAAATTGTTTTGCTTCTTCATCTATTTTTAAATCTTCACAACCTGCAACACAACATTTTCCCATACCTCTTGCAACAACAGCAGCATGAGAAGTCATACCACCACGTGCTGTTAAAATACCTTTTGCCTTATCCATACCATGAATATCATCTGGACAAGTTTCCAATCTGACAAGAATTACTTTTTCTCCTTTTTCTGCCCATTCAACCGCTTCATCAGCAGTAAAAACCACCCTTCCTGATGCAGCACCTGGGGATGCAGGTAAACCCTTTGCAATAATATTAAGTTTAACCTTTGGATCAAAAACCGGATGCAATAACTGGTCAAGTGTATTTGGAGCAACCCTTAAAATTGCTTCTTCTTCTGTTATTAATTTTTCTTTTACCATATCAACAGCAATTTTAACCGCTGCTTTTGCGGTTCTTTTACCCGACCTTGTCTGTAACATATATAATTTTTTCTTTTCTATTGTGAATTCAAAATCCTGAACATCTCTATAATGTTTTTCCAATCTGCTTGTTATTTCCTTTAATTGTTTAAAAACTTCAGGCATTTCTTTTTCAAGTTCTGAAATAGGTTTGGGTGTTCTTATTCCTGCTACAACATCTTCTCCCTGCGCATTTGTAAGATATTCACCATAAAACTCCTTTTCACCTGTTGCAGGATTTCTTGTAAAACCAACCCCGGTGCCTGAATCCTCTCCCATATTTCCAAAAACCATTGTCTGGACATTAACTGCTGTCCCTAAATTATGCGGAATGTCATTTAATTTTCTATAAGTAATTGCCCTGTCATTCATCCATGAATTAAAAACTGCATCTCTTGCAATTCTTAATTGTTCTATAGGATCCTGTGGAAAATCAACACCTTTTTCTTTTTTATATATCTCTTTAAATTGTTTAACTAAATATTTCATATCATCTGCATTTAATTCAACATCTTGCTTTACACCTTTTTTTTCTTTTAACTCATCAATCTTTCTTTCAAAAAAGTGTTTTGAAATTCCAACTGCCACATCTGAAAACATCTGTATGAATCTCCTGTAACTGTCATATGCAAATCTGGGATTTCCTGTAAGTTTTGCAAGTCCTTCCACTACTTCATCATTTATCCCAAGATTTAAAATTGTATCCATCATACCAGGCATTGAAAATTTAGCACCCGATCTTACAGAAACAAGAAGTGGATTATCAGGATCTCCGAATTTTTTCCCTGTTGTCTCTTCAAGTTTCTTGACATAAACAAGCATTTCTTTATCAACTGCATCCGGAATTTTTTTATTATTTTCATAATACATATTGCAAACTTCTGTGGTGATGGTAAACCCGGGCGGAACAGGAATTCCTGCATTTGTCATCTCTGCAAGACCTGCACCTTTACCGCCTAAAAGAGCCCGCATTTCACCATTTCCATCTGCTTTTCCTTTACCGAAAAAATAAATGTACTTTTTCCCTGATTTTTTTTCTTTTTTTGCTTTTACTTTACCTTTACTTTTCTTTGCCATATTAAAAATCCTCCTTATTTAATTAATTATTTAATTAAACATTGTTTTAAATTTTACTATCATATTTTATTGTGTCAAGAATAATTTTTATGATTTTAATCTTTCTTTTTAACCTGTTCTTTTATTAATTTGGCTGATATTTCATTTAACTGTATCTGGTTAGTTCCTTCATATATCTGTGTTATTTTTGCATCGCGCATCATTTTTTCAACTGGGTATTCTTTCATATAACCATATCCACCAAATACCTGAACAGCATTTGTTGTAACACGCATTGCAACTTCTGATGCAAAATATTTACACATTGCTGATTCTTTTGCAAAATCTTTTGCACCAGAATCTATGGTTCTTGCAACTGAATATAACAATGCCCTTGCTGCCTCAACTTCTACAGCCATATTTGCAAGAATATGCTGAACTGCCTGTATAGAAGCTATGGTTTTACCAAACTGGACTCGCTGTCTTGAATAAGAAATAGCTTCTTCTAAAGCACCTGATGCTATACCTAATGCCTGTGCTGCAACACCTGGTCTTGAATGATTTAAAGTATTTACTGCCACAATAAATCCGATTCCTTCTTTTCCAATTACATTTTCTTCCGGAACTTCACAATCCTGAAAAATCAGTTCTCTTGTTGCTGATGCCCGTATACCCATTTTATTTTCTTTTTTTCCAAAAGAAAAACCAGGCATACCCTTTTCAACAATGAAAGCAGTGGCTCCACGGGTCCCTTTTGATTTATCTGTCATTGCTATGACACTATATACCTGTGCCTCACCGCCATTTGTAATCCACTGTTTTGTCCCGTTCAAAATATATTTATTTCCTTTTTTTACTGCTGTTGTTCTCATATTCCCTGCATCTGAACCGGCATCTGCTTCTGTTAATGCAAATGCAGCTAAATATTCCCCTGATGCAATTTTGGGTAAATATTTTTTCTTTTGCTCGTCATTTGCCGCAAGTAAAATCGGGAATGTGCCGAGTGCTGTTGCTGCCATTGCAAGAGATATACCACCACAAACTTTACTCAATTCTTCAACAGCAAGACAAAGTTTCATTATACCTTTTTCATTTGGATGTGCCATGCCACCATACTCTTCTGGTATGTATAAACCTGTGAGACCTGCATTTGCCATCTCTTTTACAATATCCCACGGAAAAATCTCTTCTTCATCATATTTTTCTCTGACTGGTTTTATCTTCTTTTCTGCAAGTTCCCGTGCAGTTTCAACTATCATCTGTTCTTCTTCTGTCAAAAAATAATTCACTTTATTCCCTCCTTATTTAATTTTTTTTATTGCGTTTTTAGCAGCTAATTGTTCGGCATCTTTTATTGTATTGCCTTTTCCTGAACCAAATAATTCATTATTGATATACACATCAACAAAAAAAATTTTTTTATGTTCCTTACCTGCAGTTTTTACAATTCTATATTCCGGAAAAACATTTTTAAAATTTTTATTAACTATGATTTGTAATTTTGATTTATAATCTTCAAAATCTTTTTTGTTTTTAATATCATCTAAATATTTTTTAAATAAAGTTAAAATAAATTTTTCAGTTTCAACATATCCCAAAATTATATATATCACTCCTATTAAAGCTTCAACAACATCGCTTATTATCCGTTTGTTCTTTTTTATATCAATTTTTGTTAATGCTTTACCATATCTTATATAGTTATGAATATTATTTTCTATGCCTATTTTATACAAGATTTCTTTGCTTACAAGATAACCTTTTATTTTTGCAAGTTCTCCTGTATTATAATCAGAGAAATTTTTATAAAGATAATTAATTATACAAAGACCCAATACTGCATCACCTAAAAATTCAAATTTTTCATAATTTTTATCACCTGTTGATATATGGGAAAAAGCGGTTTGTATCTCTGGTCTATCAAATATTTTTTTTTCTTTTAAAAATTTCTCTAATTTATTTGATGTCAATATCATTCATATTTTTTAAAAATCAATGTAGCATTATGCCCGCCAAAGCCAAAAGAATTAGTAAGTGCATATTTAATTTTATGTTCCCTTTTAACTTTGGGTACATAATCAAGGTCACATTCAGGATCAGGATTTTCAAGATTTATTGTCGGATGTAAAATATCATTCATAATAGATAAAATGCATACCACTGCTTCTACTGCCCCTGTCCCGCCAAGCATATGCCCTGTCATTGATTTGGTCGAATTTATAGGTATTTTATATGCATATTCTCCAAAAACTGATTTTATGGCTTTTGTTTCAGCCCTATCATTGAGTAATGTTGAAGTTCCATGCGCATTTATATAATTTATTTCTTCCGGCTTTATTCCTGCGTCATTCAAAGCATTTTTCATACACAGGGCTCCACCTTCTCCATTTTCCGGTGGTGCTGTCATATGAAAAGCATCATCTGATGCGCCATAACCACAAATTTCCGCTAATATTTTTGCTCCCCTTTTCTTTGCAAATTCCAGTTCTTCTAAAACCAAAATACCTCCACCATCTGCCATTACAAAACCGTCTCTATCTTTATCAAATGGTCTGGATGCTTTCTCTGGTTCATCGTTTCTTTCAGATAAACTTCTTGCTGCGCAAAAACCTGCAAGACCCAATGGAGTTATGGCTCCTTCAACCCCACCTGTAATTGCAACATCAGCATCTCCCCTCTTTATTAATTTATATGCTTCTCCTATGGAATGTGTGCTTGTCGCACATGCAGTTACAATACAAAAATTAGGTCCTTTAAAGCCATAACGCATTGCAATAAAAGCTCCGGCCATATTTGGTATGAGCATGGGAATAAGAAATGGCGAAACTCTTCCAACACCTTTTTGTAAAAGAACTGTTTGCTGTTCTTCCATCATATTTAAACCACCAATTCCAGAGCCAATTATAACTGCCACTTTTTCTTTATCAATTGTATCAAGATTTAAACCGGATTGCATTATAGCTTCTTTTGCAGTTTTTAATGCATATTGAATAAAACGCGGAGTTCTTTTTATTTCTTTTTTTTCAAGAACTTCTTCTGGATTAAAATTTTTTATTTCACCTGCTATCTTTGTAGGATAATCAGAAACATCAAAAAGTGTCACCTTACTTATACCACTTTTTCCGGCAAGTAAATTTTGCCATGTCTCTTCAACACAGTTTCCAACAGGAGTTATAACTCCCATACCCGTAACAACAACTCTTTTACTCATTAACAGATATCTCCTTTTTAAACTTAATTAATTCTGAGATATTTTTGCTTTTATATGCTCTATTGTCTCTCCTACTGTCTTTATCTTTTCTGCTTCCTCATCAGGTATTTCAATACCAAATTCTTCTTCTAATGCCATAACAAGTTCTACCGTATCAAGTGAATCTGCTCCTAAATCATCAACATAAGATGCTTCTGGTTTTACCTCAGATGGATCAACACCTAACTGCGCAACAATTACATCTTTTACTCTTTCTTCAACTGTCTTTTCGTCTGCCATTTTAAAACCTCCTTAAATAAATTATATTTTTTTTAATATTTTTTACATCGCCAGGCCGCCGTCTACCCTTATCACCTCTCCGGTTATATAAGATGAAAGATCAGAAGCTAAAAATAAAACTGCATTTGCCACATCATCAGGAGTTCCTAGTGTTTTCATTGGAATATTTTCAAGGTATTTATTCATAACATCCTGACTTAATTTATCTGTCATTGCGGTTTTTATAAAACCAGGTGCAATTGCATTTGCTCTTATGTTTCTTCCGGCAAATTCCTTTGCTGTTGTTTTTGTAAGACCTATTACACCGGCTTTTGATGCCGAATAATTTGCCTGTCCTGCATTACCAAATAATCCAACAACAGATGATATATTTATAATACTACCGTTTCTCTGCTTACTCATAATTTTTGTGACTGCCTTTGTAAAATTAAAAACTCCCTTTAAATTTATATTTATTACAAGGTCCCAATCCTGCTCTGTCATTCTTAATAATAAAGTATCTCTTGTTATACCTGCATTATTGACAAGTATATCAATCTTTTTGAACCTGTCAAGAATTTTATCAACAACTTCCTGAACTTCGTTTGTATTTGAAACATCGGCTTTATATGCTTCTGTATCAACTCCAATTTTTTTTATTTCATCTGCTGTTGCTTTTACTTTTTCATAATTTATATCAACCAGGGCAATCGCTGCTCCTTGCGATGCAAGTTTTCTGGCTATTGCTTCGCCAATTCCCTGGGCGCCACCAGTTACTATTGCAACTTTATCTTTTAAAAGTTCCATTTTTTTCTCCTTGCCTTAAAAATAGTATTGTGAAAAATTTTTTATCCTTTTCACTTAAAAATCCTTTTATTCATATACTTTGGTTGCCTTTTGTTCCCCCTTTATCAAAGGGGGATTTAAATTTATTATCTTTTTCTCGCTCTCTTTTAATTTAAAATCTCCACTAACCCCTCTTTATTAAAGAGGGGGAATTTTTTATTCTTATTCTTATTTTTTTTCTCCCCCTTTGCAAAAGGGTGACTAAGAGGGATTTTCCTCCTCTTTCTTTTCTACCCCTTTGTAAAAAGGGGATTTAGGGAGATTTACATTCATTCTCTTTTTCTCGCTTTCTTTTAAAATCTCCACTAACCCCTCTTTATTAAAGAGGGGGAAATGTTTATTATTTTTTAATACTTTTAGTATATATTTTAATCTCTGACTTCTTTCTTTTTCATAGAACTTTTCACATTATTTAAAAATTTAATTTTTCTAAATCACTTATCTTTTCTATATTATATATTTTTAAATTCTTGTCAACCTTTTTTATTAACCCCGATAATACATTTCCAGGACCTATTTCAATAAATGTATCCACGCCCTTTGCTTTAATATATTCAATACTTTCCTGCCACCGCACAGGATTTATAATTTGTTTTATTATAGATTCTTTCACTTCTTCCTTTTTTATAATTTCTCTTGCAGTATAATTTGCAATAACAGGGATTTTTAGGTCATTTATATCATACGTGTTTATTTCTTTTTGTAATTCATCTGACGCATATTGCATAAGATTTGAATGAAAAGCACCGGCAACAGAAAGTTTTATATATCTTTTAGCGCCATTTTCTTTTGCTATATTTTCTGCTGCATCTATTGCATTTTTGCTACCTGACACAACAATCTGTCCTGGACAATTTATGTTTGCTGCTGTTAAATAGCCAATATCTTTTACTTTTTCACATATTAAATTTATCTTTTCCATATCAAGCCCCAAAACAGCTGCCATACCACCCGGATTTTTTTCAGAAGCGACCTGCATTAAAAGCCCTCTTCGTATAACTAAATTTAATCCTGTCATCATATCAAAAGCGCCAGCAACATATAATGCCGAATATTCACCTAAACTGTGCCCTGCACAGAATTTAATTTTATCTCTGATTTTTTCTTTTATTATTTCATAAATAGCAATACTCATTGAAAATATGGCTGGCTGGGTTATGTCGGTTTTCTTTAATTCTTCATCCGGTCCTGAAAATAAAATACTTTTAAAATTTTTGCCGACTATAGCATCTGTTTTATCAATAATATCTTTTGCAATATCAAAAGATTCATAAAAATCTTTTGCCATTCCAACATACTGGGCTCCTTGACCTGGAAAAACAAGCGCTAAATTATTCAAAAATTTTTATCCTCCTTTAAAATAAATTTTTAAAATTTAAACATTTTTAAAATTATGTGTCAAGTAAATTTATAAACTGTTAATGTAAAATAAATTGTGTAAATTTGAATTGAAAAGAAAAAAAAGAGGGTGTATTCTTCCAGTAATAAAAAAAAAGGCATAAAAATATGCCAAGATTAAAAAAAAAGGAGGAATACACCCATGAGTAAGGTAAAAGAACTTTACTTTACAGAAAAAGATTACCACGAAAGAGTAAAAGAAATCAAGGAAAATTTTAATTCTTTAAATGAAAAATGGAAGAAACATCCTTTAAAAGAGTTTTAAAATGATTTTTTTTTACACAAAATTATTGACATTGCCTTATCTTCCCTCTCATTAAAGAAGCAAAAGTCCCAAACATGCTCAAAAT
>CALHNI010000013.1 GCA_938034975.1 Candidatus Goldiibacteriota bacterium
CTTTTTTGTTTAATAATTTTTTATTTTTATAGCACATTACTTTAATTCACCTGTTTTTTAATTTTAAAAATAAATACACTTTTAAAATTCTTATTTGTTTATAAACCTTTTTTTATATTTTCTCTTTTCCCCTGAAAAACGCTAATGCGTTTTTCAGGATAATATATATTATTTTAGAAATAAAATATTTAAAACAACACTTGATTTTTATTTTAAATAAAAAAAGTGAATAAAAGTAATGCATTATAAAAATAATAAAAAATTTTAATGACCGCAACTAATAAAATATTTAAATGTCTAATAAATTGGTGATGGAGAAAAGGAATGCCTTATGCGTTTTATATTTTATTGTTTATTATTTTTTTTATTATATATAAACAGTTTAACAGAAAATAATTTTTATCCTACTCCGAATTCTATGGTTATACCAGAGCAGGGTATAGCTGTCTTTCCTGAAAGTGAAAAGCCATTAAATTTTATTGTTTTAGGCAATGATACAAGAAATTTCATTTCATTAAAAAATAATTCCTTAAAAAATAATAAAAATTATACCGATATTCAAAAAGAATTATGGATGTTATGTTTTGAATTTTTGCATGGCAGAATAATAAATTCCCTGCCTCCATATACAAAGATATATCTTGCTATCACAGAAAACAAAGAGAAAATTTTTTTTACTGAGTATTTAATAAAAAGATGTGGTTTTAAAAAAGAAGATATAAAAAAACGGGTAATTTTTTTTAATATTCCTTCGCCGTGCTTGTGGACACAGGATAGCGGTGAAATATCAGGTCGTTTAGAAGATAATATTTATATAATAAATAATTCTGATGATTCTTATGGTTATGTATTAACAGATCTGGTCAGGCAATATTCAAAAATTTTTAAAATTAAAACAAGTTCTTTATTAAGCATAGAAGGTGGTGATATAGAAATTGCATGGAATGTAAACAGAAAAGGAATCTCTGTTTTTATTGGCAGACATAGAATTATTGAATATTTAAGAAGAAAAGAAGGAATTGATTATTCTGATAAATCTGTTTTACCGGAAAAGATAAATAACATAAAAAATTTATATAAAGAAATCTTTTTTAATTTGCCTGTTGAAGTTATTCCGGAAGAAATGCTTTTGCAACCCTCAAAGGCTGAAAACGAACTTTTTCATCTTGATATGGTTTTAACTTTTCTTACCAATGAAAATAGAATATTTGCATTTATTCCAATTTATGAAAAAGAAGATGGAAATTTTGATATTGTTTTGAAAAAACCCCTTGATGTTTCTTTTGTAAAAAGATTAAATACAGAATATAATGCCGTTGCAGAACAGGTAAGAAAATTAAATTATGAGGTTGTAAGAATACCAATTTTTGATCATCCTGTAAGAAGTCCGGTAAATATAATAAAATTTATTGATAAAGAAAGTGGCAAACAAAAGATCCTTTTTGGTAAATATCCATATTGCAATTCAAAGATGGATTTTACTGATCTACCTTATACAAGGATAGATAATGTATTTTATCTTTTAGAAAAACAATTGCGTAGATGGGAAGAAAACCCTGATTTTATAAATTATGAAAAATTTTTAACAGCTGTAAATTATGTCTGGCAAACATTTGCTTCAGAATATTCATCTAAAAATCCGAATTTTGAAAAACAAAAGGAAATTTATGAAAAAAACGGGATTGAAGTAATAGAAGTCCCGATTTTGGATTCGGGGAGTGGAGGTTTGCATTGCACATCGCTATATTAAACTATTAATATATAACCTGAAAATCACAATAATAGAAAATTGCGATTTTCAAGATAAAAAAATATTATTAAACAAATTAAATTTTCAAAATAACATATATTTTATTTTAAATTAAAAACCGGATGAATAAAAGCAATGAAATAAAAACTATAAAAAAATTTTGTTTTTTGTAAAAACGTGTTTTTGAGCGTGTTTTGACGGTAATATTTAACAAAGTAGTTTTCCTGCTGCGTTAGTTAGGGCCTAAGACACCAAAAAGTCCGCCTTTTTTTATTGAAAGCGAAACTGCACATTTAAAGCATTTGTTTTATGTATATTAAAAAACCTTTTATATAAGTTTTATAAAGTTTTTTTATTTTGATTTATAAGCCCGATGTTATATTTTTTTATTAATTTAAAGGGATGATATGAAAGTTTTGCACGTCTTAATCCTTCATCACCGGTATCCTGTTGTCTATTTATATATTTATATTCAATTAAAAATTTTTCTGCAAATAAATTATTTATAGCCTGATATATACCGGTATATTCAGGATTTGCTTTTTCTACAATAATTTCTACGGTTTGCTTGTTTAATTCAGAAGCAATTGTATATGCTTCTATTTTTTTATTTATTTTAATTACAGCGCCGAAAGCCGGGAGATGAGAAAAATTTTTTAAAATTTCAAGGACAGCGCTATTTTCATTTGTCAATGATAAATCATTATTACAATTCCTTATCTCGCACCATTTTTTTTGAAATTCAATGCATTCTGATACAGAATCAAAAGTCAATTCTGAAAATTCAAAGTTGTAGTTTTTAATAAATTTTTTTAATTGGTTTCTTTTGCTATCATATTTTCTGCCAGCGAGTTTTACTAAATCATTGCAAAGATAAAGATAATCATAGTTATCCCGATCGTCTTCTAAAAAAAGTTCATCAGTTATATTTTTTATTAAATCAAGTTTTTCATCAGGAAAAGCATTTACTTTTATGCTTTCAATATTGGATTTAAAATAATACAAAATTTCTTTTACTATTTTTTCTGTTTCTTTGCCAAAAGGCGGATAAAAATATTTTTGCCCTTTTTTTTCTAAAAAAAAGATTAAATTGTTTTTATAATTAGATATTGAAATTTTTCTCAGGTTTCTCCAGGCAAACATTTCAACGAAGTTTAATTCGGAAATACATGGTTGAATTTTTTTAAGATAATCAAGAATTAAATCCTTATGTTTTAAATCAATAATTTCTGTTTCGGGAAACTGAGGAATTTTTATATAATTCATAGTTCTTTGATTATAATAAAAGGATAAAAAAAGTCAACGAAAACTAAACAACCTTAAAAATGCATTTTCCAATGCTTTTTTTCACGGGACATAAATTATATTGAAAAGATAAGAGTTTTTGATATACTTTTGAATAAAACCTTTTTATTTATAAGGAAGGAGTTTTTGTTATGAAAAAAATACTTATCATACATGGACCTAATCTTAACCTTTTAGGGCAAAGAGAACCAGGCATTTATGGGAATGCAGATCTTAAGGAGATAAATGATAATTTACAGGCAATGGCAAAAACTTTGGGAGTTGAAATAAAGATTGTGCAGAGCAATCACGAAGGTGAAATAGTTGAAGTTATACAACAGGCAATGAGCTGGGCTGAATGCATAATTATAAATCCAGCAGCTTATACACATACTTCTGTAGCAATCCGAGATGCTATAGCAGCAGTTAAAATACCCACCATAGAAGTTCATTTAAGTAATATTTACAGCAGAGAAGATTTCAGACAGAAATCTTTTATTGCTCCTGTTTCAGTAGGAAGTATCAATGGTTTCGGAGAGTTGAGTTATTATCTGGCATTAGAAGCTGCAGCTAAAATGAAAAAATGACAGAAAAGCTTTTAAAGGCAACTAATTTTTTTATTCTTTCAGGAATTTTCTTTTTAATGTCTGTCCCATTTTTTATCCCAGGTTATCTTTATAAGGATATGGTTATATTATACAAAGGAATTATTGTTTTATTAGGTTTTATTTTTATTATGGAAAATAAACTATTGAAAAGGGAAATAAGAATTGAAACCCCTGTTGATGCTTATATTTTTTTAATTTTTTTGTGGTATATAATATCTGTTTTTTATTCTAAATTTCCATTTTTATCATTAAATTCAGCTGTTGATTTTTTTATTTATCTTTTATTTTTTTATGTTGTCTATATCTACTCAATAAAATTTTTTAGAAATTTCATTTTTTTTATAATTTTTATAGCAACGCTGTTAAGCCTTTATGGTATTTATCAATATTTTTTTGGATTTGACCTGACTTTAAAATATTTATCAAAAATAAATATTGATTATTCTGAAGTTATAAAAGAAAGGTTGCTTTCAAAAAGAATTTTTTCAACTTTTATTTACCCAAACACTTTTGCAGGATTTTTAATTTTAATCTTACCTGTAACACTTGGTTTTTTTAAAATTGAAAAAAGAAGCCGTTTTTTGCTTTTTCCTTGCATTGTCATAATGATACTATCATTAATTTTTACCAAATCAATAGGTGCATTTTTATCACTTATAATTGCAATTTTTATTACTTTGATTTTTATTACTGATAAAAAACTAAAAAATTTTAAAATTCTTTTTACAATTTTTTTAATTTCAATAATTTTATTATTTTTAATTATTATAAATCTGCGTGGAATTAATAATATTTTTCCCAATTTAATTGGGAAAGTGGAAAGTTATTTTAAAATGACTGAGATAGTTTCAAAGAAATTTATAACCGGTAGCGGTCCGGGAAGTTTTGAGATAGTATATAACAGCGGTGAATTTGGAAATTTGTCTTATTTAAAATATGCACACAATCTGTTTTTCCAGATATTCATTGAAACCGGATTTATTGGCGTTGTTCTTTTTTTACTTTTGGTCTTCTTTGGTTATAAAACAATTTTGGAAAATTTTTTCTTTTTACGAACTCCATATAAAAAAATACTAATTTTTACTCTTTTAACAGGCATAACTGCTTTTTTAATACACAATATGATAGATTTTGATATTAATAATTTTGAGATTGTCATTGTTTTTATTTTATTTACTTCAATTATATTTTCACAGACAAATATTTATATGCTATATATAAAAAAAATAAAATTAAATTATATGATAGGAATAATACCAGTGAAAAGGCGTGGATTGATTTTTGTTATAATTTTACTGGTTCTTATTTTGTCAACAATAACAGCAGGACATAACGCTATTATATTTTCCATTCTTTGTTTGCTTATTGCAACAGGATTTTCAATCTGGGCAGTAAGCAAGGAAGATATAAAACATACAAGCATTGACAAAATTGTAGTTTTATTGATATTGTGGCTTATTTTTTCTTTATTAAACTCCAGGTTTATTTATAGTGGTATGGAATATTTTAAAATAATAATTTCATCTTTTTTATTATTTTATATAACCATACATTTCCTTGACAGGATTTTTTATAAAATATTTTTATCCAATTTTATAATAACCCTTGGTGTTATTCTTGGCATAATAAATCTTTTACAACATTTTTATAATTTAATTTTTAATAAAAGCATAATGACTTCTTCTTTTTTTCCCAATACAAATTTATATGCAAGTTATATGCTTATTCCTTTTTCTTTTTTATTAAATAAAGTTTTTATTCAAAATAAACAAAAATTTTTTATAAAGAAAATATTTTTATTATTATTATTTTTGATATTCATATCATTTTCAGGTTCCAAAGGCGGGATGTTTTCAATGATATTTACTTATTGTCTTTTTTATTTTTATTATAAAAAAAATGAAAATTATATTAAAGATATTCCCCAAATAAAAGAATTAAAAGAAAGGATTTTAAAAATATTTTTTGTATTAATATTGATTATGAGTTTTACGCCTTTGACGCCTTCAGGGAGCAAAATAGTAAATTATGCGAGTGATCCTTTTTATTTTAACAGAATAAATATTTATAAAGCAGCGCTAAAAATGTCTTTTGATAAATTCTGGACAGGGTGGGGGCTTGGAAGTTTTGAAAAAGTATTTTTACAATACAATTTTCCTGTTGAAAGACCTGCACGATACCAGATGGAAGCAAAGTTTGCCCATAATGAATTTTTACATTTTTTTGCAGAGACAGGCATTATTGGTTTAATTCTTATGTTGGCAATATTATTTTTTATACTAAAAAGCATTCCGGTTTATGAAGGACATACAAAACTATGGGGTTGTAAAACTGGCGCATATTTTGCATTTGCCGGAGTAATATTTCATTCCTTTTTTGATTTTAATTTACATGTTCCTGGCATTATTTTTACCCTTGCAATAATTGCCGCTTTTATAGTAAAAGAAAAAAGTATAATTAAAACAGTTCCCCCCGAAGCACTTATTTTTACAAAAGTTTATTATTTCCCTGCTTTGATATTATTTGTCATATTAATAAGTATTGCAGTAAGACCAGGGATATCTGACTTGCTTTATAAAAAATTTAATGAGACAAAAGAGTCATCTTTACTTATAAATGCAAGTTCTGTTGAACCATTTAATTCAAAATATTTGTTTGAACTAGGTAAAATTCATGAAAGTATCAATAATCCAATAATCGCTTTATATTATATAAAAAAAGCATTAGATTATGATAAATTAAATTTTATCTATGCTTTACATATAGCGCGAATAAACAGGTCATTGAATAAAAAAGATGAAGCAGAAAAGTTTTACAATTTATCTTTAAAATTTAATCCTTTCAGAGCTTTTACATATTCAGAAATCGGGGATTTTTACTTAAATGATGGAAATTTTGAAAAAGCAAAAAGTTATTATCAAAAAGCAATTTTTATAGAACCATATTTTTTTACTTCAAGAAATAATTTGGCATTACTACTTAAAAAAGAAAAGAATTATGATCTTGCCCTGAAAGAATTTGATTTTATAGAAAATTTTATTGACACATTATTGCCTGTTACAGAATATGAAAAAGAAATAACGTTTTTCAAAAAAGAAATTCTTTACATAAACAAGGCAACCTTATTTGAAGATATAAAAAAGTATGACAAGGTATGTTTTTATTATAAAAAATTGCTTGAATTACAGAAAAATAAAATTATAGAGAAAAAACTTGCTGATTTATGCAAAAAGGAAAAAACAGATGAATGCTGTAGATAAAAATTTAACGGGGAAAAAAGATTTAATTTATTTATTTATAATATTTTTATTTATTATAATTTTTTTTAATAAAATAATTTTTACTGATAATAATTATTTTATTGGAGATATATATTCACAATTTTTTCCATGGAAGGAATTTGCTAAAAATTCAATACAATCCGGAGTATTACCATTTTGGGATCCTTTTACTTTTTCTGGGTTCCCTTTTCTTGCTGATATACAGAAAGGAGTTTTTTACCCGCCAGGTATAATTTTTCTTATTTTTGATTTTTCTTTTGCATTAAAAATTTTCATACTAATACATTTTATAATAATGGGCTGGTCTGTATTTTTATTTTTAAAAACTTTTAATTTTTCAAAGTTTTCCTGTGTATTCGGGGCATTTATTTATATGTTTAATACTTTTACCGTTTCAAAAATTGTATTTTTCAGCGCGATAGGGATTCTTGCTTTTTTACCTATTTCGTTGTTATTAATCTATAAATTTATATATGAAAGAAAAATCCATGATTTTGTTTTACTTATAATGATTTTATGTGTTGAATTTCTTTCAGGGCATCCGCCTATATTTTTTTATTGTTCAATTTTTTCTTTTATTTTTTTTGTTTATACTATTTTAAACAAAGATGAAACCGTTTTTTTTGTAAAGAAAATTTTTATTTATTTATTTTATTTAATAATAATTTTATCTTTGTTAGTATTGATAACACTTCCACAATCAGGATTATTTTTTGATTTAATAAAAAATTCAACAAGAATTGATGGAATATCATATAATGATGCAACTGTTGACTCGCTGTCTTTTTCTTCCCTACTTTCTTTTTTGATGCCGGGGGCATTAAACGGTATAAATATTGAACCTTATAAAGATTGGTTATTTTTTTCACTCGGAATTTTTAATTTTTTTTCAGTAACATTTATTTTTTTGTTTTTTGTTTCTTTTTTCTTTGAAGGCAAAAAATTAATTTATTTTAGTTATATAATAATAATAATTTCTATTTTATTAGCCCTTGGAAAAAACACGCCGGTTTATTCATGTTTTTTTTCATTTGTTCCTGGTTTTTCATTTTTAAGGCATCCTGGACTTGCAATTTCTCTTGCATTAGTTCCATTTTCAATAATTTTTACATTTTCAATAGATAAGCTTTTAACAACATCAACAACGCATGTATCACTTTTTCATTTTTCAAAAGAATCAGTAAAAGCAGAAAACCATATTGAAACTAAAATTTCACGAAAACTATTTTTTATCTATATTTCTTTTTTAATAATATTCTTTTTAATTATATTAAATTATGGAAATGTTTTGAAAATATATAATCTAAAAATTTCTGATTTTAAAAATTTTATTTCAGGTTTTATTTTTTTTCTTACTTTGTTTGGCTTTCAGGTTTTATTTTTATTTTTAAAAGAAAAATTGTTAATTTCAAGACATTTTTATTTTGTTCTTTTATTTGGTATTTTTGTTTTTGAACTTTTTTATTTTTCAGGTAAAGTAAATCCTGTAATTGACTCTTCAATATATAATATAGAAAAAGATATTCCGGAAACAGTTAATTTAATTAAAAGTTCAAGTTTTAAATTTATCCATACGGATTATGTTCAAAAGATGAGAATAATGAAAGGAAATTCAATTTATGATGCACAAAAAAACTATTTACTTTCTATTCCATCCAATACTGGTTCATTATATAAATTATATGATGCCTGGGGTTACAATCCTGTTATTTTAAAAGATTATTATAAATTTTGTTCCGATATTTTTAAAGGAGATGAAATTTTAAATAAAGAAAAAATAAATTTATTAAATGTAAAATACATATTTTCATTTAAAAAAGAAATGGCAGATTACGAAAAAATTTATGATGGTGTTATAAAAATTTATAAAAACCAAAATGCTGTTCCTGTATTTTTTTTAACAGAAGATAAAAATAATTTAATACCTGTTATTATCCAGACAGCATGGGGCAGAAAAAAAGAGAATGATTTTAATTTTCACAAGATAGATTTAAAGACATCAAAGTCAGGATATTTTGTTTTTTCAAATAATTATTATCCGGGATGGAAGGCATTTGTTAATAATCAAAGTGTAAATATTGAAAAATGCTTTAATATTTACATGGGAATAAAAATAAATCCGGGAGAACAAACGATAATTTTTAAGTTTTATCCTGAAAATTTTTATATTTACACGATAATTTTTTATTTTGTTTCATTGATTCTTATATGTTTGGCCTTTTTCTATTATAGATACAAAGTTAAAAAATTTAATTTTATTTAATTTTTATTTTTAAAAAAGATATTTTAATTGTTTCATCTGTGTTATTTTTTATACCATGTTTTTCTTCTGGGAAGACCAGGATTCCATCTCCTTCTTCTACTTTGATAACTTCGTTATTTATTAAAAATTGCGGTGTGCCTTTAATAAAGTAAAAAACTTCTGCTTCATCAACATGCACATGTTCTTTTATTTCATCACTGGGATTTAAATATGCAACACCGCCAGAAAACTTTTCTTCGTTAAAAAGATATTTAGGACCTGATTTTTCATACTTAAAAGGAACATTTTTTTCATTTATTCTTTTCATTTTTATCACCTTTACTTTCGTATAAAATAAGATTTTTAAATTCCACAACTTTTTTAAAATTTTTTTCTAGGAAGACTTTATATTCATTATCAGAAATAAGATCTACAATTAAAAAATCTAAAATAAATTCATCATTTAGTTCGTTTAGTTTATAACTAGCAGGATAATTATAAATATATTTAAAAGGTGATTGGGTATGAGTATAAAAATAAATTTCAGGTTCATTTGCAAAAACCAAAATGTTCTGCTTTTCTTTTTTATTTAAATTTATAATTTCAGCTATTGCTTTTGCTTCATAGTAAATATCCTTTGTTTTATAGTTGCTTTTTATAAAATTTAAAAAATTATTTATTTTAATAAAATACAAGGAATAAATCACAACAGCAATAATAGCAAGAGATACTGCAATTTTTTTATTATTTGTTTTTTTACATAAAAAAAGATAAAATTCATTTATAAAAATTGCACTTAATATAGACAAAAACGGAATTAAAACAAGATAATATAATGGATAATAATTAGGGGAAAAAGAAATGTAAATAAAAAATAAAAGAGATGATAATAAAGATAAAAAAATAATTTTAATTTTTTTGTTTTTAAAAAATAAATATAAACCATATAAAAAACCGACAAATAATATTAAATTTGTTTTAATAAATATCCATCCGTTTTTTATTAATATAAAAAAAGTATTTTTAAGGTCAAAGCGAAGCAGATTATTAAAATTATAAAAAAAGGTGTATTCAATGAATTCTTTGAGCATATTATTTTTTATGCACCACAGAAATAACAGGATAACAAGCGTAATAAAACCTGAAAAAAGCCACAGAATATATTTAATTTTATTTTTTTTAAAATATTTTAAAATATAAATCAGTGCGACAAACAAAATAAAAGCAGCAATTAATTTTATAAAAGTAGCTATCCCAATAAAAAATCCTGTTAAAAATAAATTTATATGAAAATATTTATCAACTGTGCTACATAAAAAAATATAAGCGACAAATACTGGTAAAAAAATAAAAATTTCTGTATTTGAATTTAAACCATGTATATTATGATTATTAAGATGCATAATAAAAAAAAATAAAATAAGTAAACTTAGCCATTTATTAAAAAATTCTCTTATAAAAGAATAAAAAACAAGTAACATAACTAAAATATAAAAATTAGTAAAGATTCTAATTGCTTCATAGGATGTCCCTAAAAATTTAAAAGCTGTTTTATAAATATAAAATATAAATGGTTGCTTATTAACAAAAATATCTTTATAGGGTAATTCACCTTTTTCAATTCTTTCTGCAATGTAAGCGTATGTTCCTTCTTCTCTGTCAAGAGGCATATATATAAAAAACATTCTATAAATTATAGATAAAATAAGTAAAATAAAAATAAAATATAATTCAGATTTGTAAATTTTATTTTCCATAGAAATTTAAAAAATCCTGTATAAAATTTTTCTTACTTTATATTCATCCATTTTAATCGGATTATATGACATTGAACCTGTTTTAAACTCCATTTTTGAGATTATATAATCAATTTTTTCTTTTGAAACATTATATAATTTAAAATTTTCGGGAATTTTTAATTTTTTATTTAAGTTTTTTATATTTTGAATTAAAGAACAATTTAAGTTACTTTCCAGAATTTTAAGATCTTTTTTTATTGCTTTTTTATTAAAATCCAGTACGAATGGTAATAAAATTGCATTAACAAGCCCATGCTGTAAATTTAAAACAGCACCTATTGGATGAGAAATACCATGAACAGCACCCAACCCTGCATTTGCAAAAGAAATGCCGGCAAGCAAACTTGCGTATAGCATATTATATCTGGCTATTATGTTTTTACCGTTTTTATATGCTATATAGAGATTATCAAAAATTAGTTTAATGGCGTTTTTAGCTAAAATCTGTGTAAAAGAATTTGCACTAATTGAAAAATATGATTCAACGGCATGACATAAAGCGTCCATACCTGTATAAGCAGTTATATCAGGTGGCATTGTTAATGTTAGTTCGGGGTCAGCAATAACAATTTTGGGGATTAATTTTTCTGAACGTAAACTTATTTTAATATTTTTTTCTGTATATTTAAGAACTGCATTTTTTGTAACTTCTGAACCGGTTCCTGCTGTTGTTGGTATTGCAATAAAAAATAAAGGTTCTTTATTTATTTTGACTTTATTATCAAGATAATCTTTTACACTATATTTTTCTTTATAAATGCCTGCAACAGATTTTGCACAATCAAGAGCACTCCCGCCACCCAATCCAATTACAAAATCAATATTTTCCTGTCTGGCAAAACTGGCTGCTTTATCTACTGTTTCTACAGAAACTTCTGGTTCAACTTCATTGAACAGAACAATTTTTTTATCAGAGAGAATATATTTTATTTTTTTTATAAGCCCTGTTTTGATTGCAAAATTTTTCCCTGTAATTAATATTCCTTTATAACCGGGAATTTGAATATTTTTTAAATCATTTAATTTTTTTATACCAAAAAAAATTTTTTCAGGAAAAAAAAGAGTAAAATTTTTCATATAATAACAGCACCACCATATCCAACAACCTGTTCATAATCACCAGTTGCTTCACCGGAATTTGTATAACTTATTATTTTACCTTCTTTAGCTCCTAAAAGTTTAGAAGCTGTTAAAAGAACATAGACAGGCATCCAACCACACATTGAAATATCATATTCATATAAATATTTTACCATTTTTTCTGGATTAAGTTCTTTTATTGAATCTAAAATAAGTTTGTCTTTTTTTTCTGCTGCTTTTGCTTCTTCGTAATGTGTAAGATCGGTTGATGCAACAAGTAAAACTTCTTTATCTTTAATAACATCTGCAATTGATATTGCAAGATTTGATAATTTATTAAGGTCTGGTTCTGAAAGGCAAATTGGGACAAAAGAAAATCCTTGTTTTAAAAATTGTAAGAATGGTAACTCAACTTCTATGGAATGTTCTTTTAAATGTGCGTAAATGTCTTTTGCGGCAAATTTGCAATTTTTAATAATTTCATTTGCCATTGGTTCATTTATTTTACAATCGCCAAGCGGTGTTCGCCAAATACCTTCTGCCATCACAGAAATTGATTTTCCAAGTCCTGTATGGTTAGGTCCCAAAATTATAACAAGATCAGGAATTTCAATTGAAGAAAAAACTGCACCTGCGGTTTTCCCTGAATAAATATAACCTGCATGCGGAACAACAACACCTTTTGTTTTATATTTATTTTCAACCTTTATTATATATCTGCTGATATGTTTTTTTAAAGCAGGAGCATCCCTTTCATAAAACATACCAGCAACTTGTGCTTCTCTTAACATATTTCTCTCCTAAAAAATCATAAATGGTCCCAAACTCACAATAAAAATATTTTTTAACAACTTAAATTTAAAAAAACATTTATGTTTTATTTTTTCAAATAAACAGGCGAACAAAAGTAATAAATTTTAAAAATTTTTTCTTAAAACACGTTTTTAACCCGTTTTACTTTAATTTAATTTTAATATATTTTATTATAAAATCAAATAAAATTTTATGGTAGAATAATTTAAAAATTAATTATTAAAAAAGGAATATTTATGAACAGAAAAATTTTGTTACATTGTTGTTGTGCTCCAGATGCAACACATAGTATAAATGTATTAAAAGAACAGAATTTTAATATTGTAACATATTTTTATAATCCAAATATTCATCCGGAAGAAGAATATAAAAAGAGATATAAAGAAATGGAAAAAGTAATAAAAAATATGGAAGTAGAATGCGTAAATAATGTAAATTACGATATTGATACATGGCATAAAATATGTGATAGATTTGCTAATGAAAAAGAAGGTGGAAAACGTTGTGAATTATGTTTTCGGTTGCGTCTTGAAGAAACCGCAAAAAAAGCAAAAGAAATAAATATAGATTTTATTGCAACAACGCTTACAATAAGTCCTCACAAGGATGCTGATATTATAAATAAAATTGGTGATGAAGCAGCAAAAAAATATTCAGTAAATTATTTATATACCAATTTTAAAAAGAAAGATGGTTTTAAAAAGTCCATTGAACTTTCAAAAAAATTTAATCTTTACAGGCAAAATTATTGTGGTTGTATTTATTCTTTAAATAAAAAATAACATAAAAAAGGAGATTGATATTATGAAAAAAAAGTTGATTTGTTTAATTTTTTTAATTTTTTTTGCATTTATCTATGCACAGACAAATTTTGAAAGTTCAATTGTAAAAATAATCACAATAACAAATGCACCTGATTACAGTCAACCCTGGCAAATGCTTGGACAATCCAGTATCAGTGGGACAGGTAGTATTATTTCAGGAAACAGGATACTTACAAATGCGCATATAGTAAGCAATAATACATTTATACATGTAAATAAGGCAGGAGAAACTAAAAAATATGTTGCAGAAGTTCTAGCAATAGACCATGAATGTGATCTTGCTTTATTAAAAGTTCAAGATACAGATTTTTTCAAAAATACAACACCACTGCAAATCGGTGAAATGCCGGATATTGGAGATACTGTTAAAGTATTTGGTTTTCCTATAGGTGGTGAAAAGTTATCTGTTACAAAAGGTATTGTTTCCCGTATAGAAATAACACAGTATTCCCATAGTTTACGAAATTTTGTTTCAATACAAATAGATGCTGCAATAAATCCCGGGAATAGCGGAGGGCCTGTTATTATAGATAATAAAATAGTTGGGGTTGCCTTTCAATCTTTTGATAAGGCACAAAATATAGGATTTGCAATTCCCAGCGTTATAATACATCATTTTTTGGATGACTTAAAGGACGGTAAATACACAGGTTTCCCTTCCCTGGGGTTATACACTCAAAACCTTGAAAATGATTCTTTTAGAAAAAAGTTTGGAATGAAAAAGGGGCAAACAGGGGTAATTGTTCAGGAAGTTGAATATGGATCAAGTTGCTATGGAATAATAAAAAAGAATGATATAATTTTGTCAATTGATAATATAAAAGTAGAAAATGACGGAACTATTCCATATAAAAAATCAAGCAGGTTAGATTATTCATATATAATAGATTTGAAATCGGTAGGTGATAAAGTCATACTCGGAATTTTAAGAGATAAAAAAGAATTAAAAATACCTGTTAAATTAAAAAATTATATACCAGTTGTCCCAAGAACAGAATATGACACAAAACCAACTTATTATATTTTTGGAGGGTTAGTATTTGTTCCTATAACTGTAAATTACATTTATAGTTTATGGAATTCAACAGGCAACAGGCCATCTTTGCTTGACAGAATTGTTTATGAATTTGCAACAGAAGAAAAGCAGCAGATTATAATATTGCAACAGGTCCTTGCTGATGAAACTAACAAAGGCTATCATGATTTTTCAAATTTAATTGTTAAAAAAGTAAATGGTGAAACTGTTAAGGATATAAAACATTTGATTCAAATAATAGAAAATTTAAAAGAAGAGTATTTAATAATTGACTTGGAAAATTTAAACCAGATAATTTTAGAAAAAAAAGAATCAGAAAAAGCAACAGAAGCAATATTAAAAAAATATGGAATTAATTTTGACAGATCTGAAAATCTCAGACAATAATTTTTTAGGTAATATTATATTATACCTATTGAAAAAAAACAAATATTTTGTTGATCGGAAAAAATGCGATTATAAATGGAAATTATTTCTCTACTAAAATCCCATTTTCTATAAAGAAGCTTTTTTTCACACTTAAATTTTTTATATTATTTAAAGAAGTGGTTGTAATAAGAATTTGATGTATATTTTTTAATAAATCCCCTATTATTTTCCTGTTATTTTCATCTAATTCAGAAGAAAAATCATCAAGAAGTAAAACTGGTTCAGTATCTTTTTTTAATTTCAACAACTTCGCCTGGACAAATTTTAATATAAGTGCAATTATTCTATGCTGTCCTTCTGATGCATATAATTTGGCTAGTTTGTTTTCATAATAAATATCAATATCATCTTTATGTGGGCCAAATAGCGTTATTCCCCTTACAATCTCTTCTTTCATTAATAATCCTAAAAGAGTTTTATATGTTTTAATAATTTCATCTTTGTTAAAAATATTAAAATGTTTTGAGTTATAGGATAAATTTATTTTATAAAAGAATTCAGGAAAATAAGATGAAATTATCTTGTTCATTTCATTAATCATATTAACTCTTTTAAGAATAACTTCGGTTCCAAAATTGATCATTTGTTCATTCCATATTTCAAGCGAATTGCTATTTTGTTTGCCTTCTTTTATTTTCTTTAGAATATAATTTCTATGAGAAATTATTTTTTGATATTTTAACAATAATTCATAATATGAATTGTCAGTGATATATAAAAATTCATCAATAAAATCTCTTCTTAGTTGTGGATCTGCTTTTATTATTTGAATGGTTTCAGGAGAAAATAAAATTATTGGAATTTCACCTATAATTTTTGATAATTTAGGCAATTTATTATTATTGATTTTAGCTATTTTTTTTCTTTGTTCTTTGGAAAATTCCAAGCTAAATAATTTTGTTAGACCATCATGATATGACTCAATTTCAACAAACATTTTATCACTATTCTCATTCACAAGTGCGACATCATTTAAAGTTCTAAATGAGTGCGTATATGCTACATAGTAAATTGATTCCAGTATATTGGTTTTACCGGAGCCATTGCTTCCCCAAAAAACATTTATACCTTCCTGCAAAATAATTTCTGTTTTTTTATAATTTCTAAAATTATAAAGGTTTATTTTTTTGATTATCATAACAATCCTTTTTTTGTTCCACGTGGAACAATTTAATTTTCATGAAAAATTTGATAATACTGTATAGGTTATTATCATTTAAAATAATTTTGTGCTTTATAATAATATTAATATAATGTTCTACGTGGAACATTTTATTCACAAAAAATATAAATAACTTATAATGGTTTTTGTATAATATTTTTATATGCTCTTGGATAAACATCATTTGTTTTCCACATCTTTTTCACAATTATTAAACTTCTTTTACCTGTGTTTTCTGGTAATTCATATCTATAAATATCTAATATTTTAAATCCAAGAATTTGTTGTATACTTTTATTCTTTAATATTATTTTTTCCTGATTTGGGCTTGCATAATATACACAATAACCACCAATTCTTATTAATGGAATTATAATTTCCATGGATATATTAAATGGGTTAAAGGCTTTTACCAAAGAACAATCAAATTTTTCTCTGTATTCAATTTTTTTTGATAATGATTCAGCTCTTGCATTGATTATTTCTATGTTATCTAGTTTTAAAATATTTTTTATATTTATTAAAAATTGACATTTTTTTTTAATTGAATCAACAAGAAAAAATTTTTTATTAGTTAAATAAATTGCGTTTGGTATTCCTGGAAAACCAGCACCAGAACCAATATCTAATATTGTTTCGCATTGTGAAATAATGTTTGTCTTAATAAAATATAAAGAATCAATAAAAAGTTTAATTATAATGTCTTTATCAAATTTTAAACCAATTAAGTTGAATTTCTGATTCCAGCGTTTTAATTCAATAAAAAAATTATAAAATTTAGAAACATAAATTTCATCCAAAATATTTTTACAATCCAAATACTGTAAATATTTTAAAAATAAATTTTTAATTTCCATTCCATTCCTTAATTATAAAATTTCAGGTTTTAAAATTATAATTGATATGATAAAATAAATCAAATAAAATATATTACCTGAAGATCAATAAAAAAATGCAATTATCAGGAGTAATAATAAAAGAAAAATATTATTAAAGAAATAAAATACTTAAAACAATACTTGACCTTTATTTCAAATTAAAAAATGGGTGAGCCAAAGTGATGCATTATAAAAATAAAAATTTATTGAATAAAAAAACAAAAAATTTCGTTTTTCCGTAAAAATACATTTTTACGGTATTAAATAAATAAAATAGATAATGTGAAAAGTTCTATGAGAAAGAAAGAAGGCAGAGATTAAAATATATACTAAAAGATTGAAAATAATATACATTTTCCCCTCTTTAATAAAGAGGGGTTAGGGGAGATTTTAAATTAAAAGAGGTTGAGAAAAAGAAAATGGATGGAAGCAAATCCCCCTAAATCCCCCTTTGATAAAGAAGGAACAAAAAGTAACAGAAGTATATGAATAAAAGTATTTTTAAGTGAAAAGGATAAAAAACTTTTTACAATACTATAAAATAATCAAGGAGAATAATATGAAATTCAAAAATTTTTTATTACTTCTCTGTTGCATTTTGTTTTTAATTTTTTCCTGTATATCAAAACAAAAAGAAATTATTTTGCCAATACCAGATGACTTAATTGTATTTTTGGATTATCATTCTGTTGAAAATGAAAAAGATTTTGGAACTGTTGTTGCTGTATCAAGAAATATAAAAGGTAAATTAGAATTAATTTATAAAAAATTAAAAGAAGAACAGGAAATAAAACCAGGTGAAATAATAAGGTTTACAAGTAAAATAAAACTTGTAAAAGGGGAAAAAATAAAAATTAAATTTAAAAATATTGTTAAAGAACTTGAAATCAAATATGAAAAATATCAGGCATTGCCACTTGGCGGCATAGAAACAAAATCCGCAATGTTCACAGATAATACATATTTTTATTCAACTAAATCAAAACAAAATTTTATAACAATGTACCACATAGCCAAAACAAAAGAAGCAAGTTTTGGCTTTCCTGGAAAAGATACTGTCTGGTTTGCTATTGCGTTTAAAAATAAAATAAAAATTTCGGATACAGAAGGAATTGTAACTTTAAAAAAATTTTCAGGGAAAAATAAAGAAATTTACTATGTTACAACTTACTATTACGATGAAAATTATAATTTTGTAGGTGGATTTCCCGGATGGGAAGCACGTTATATACAGATTACAAAATAAAAAATTTTTTTGTTAATAAAATTTATTAGATAAGTATTTAATTTAAATAATTTCCAAAACCTATTTACAAAATTTATTCTTATATTATAATTTATAAAAAGGAGATTTTATGATATTTGTAAATGGAAAAAAAGAAAAAAATTATGATAATTTAGAAGAACTTATAAATGCATTCAATTATAATAAAAAAAATATAGCAGTTTTAGTAAATGATAAAATTGTTAAAAAAGAAGACTGGAAGGATTTTAAAATAAATGATAACGATAGAATTGAAATTGTGGGTTTTGTAGGTGGCGGATAATAAAAGGACAGATTTTATAAAATTATTATATAAAATGGAGAATAAATTATGGAATTTGAAATTGCGGGGAAAAAACTAAAATCAAGATTATTTATTGGCACAGGCAAATTGCCAACTTACAAAGTAATCCCTGAGATTATAAAAAAAACAGGAGTTGAAGTATTAACAGTTGCTGTTCGTAGAATAAATCCTGAGGCAAAAATAGAAAATATACTTGACTATATCCCTGATAATATAACAATCATGGTGAATACTTCCGGGGCAAGAAATGCAGAAGAAGCAATAAAAATTGCAAAAGCAGGAAGTGAAATCATCGGGACCAAATGGATAAAAATTGAAATTGAAGCAGATACAAGATATTTAGCCCCTGATAATGAAGAAACAGTAAAAGCAACAGAAATTCTTGTAAAACAAGGGTTTTTTGTTTTTCCTTATATAACTCCGGATTTAATTACAGCAAAAAAACTTGAAAAATCTGGTGCAGCAGCAGTTATGCCACTTGGCTCTTTTATTGGGACAAACAAAGGAATAACATGTAAGACATTGTTAAGACCAATTATTGAAGAAGTAAATATACCGGTTATAATTGATGCTGGCATAGGGAGACCTTCTCATGCCGCAGAAGCAATGGAATTAGGAGCAGATGCAGTTTTAGTAAATACAGCAATAGCAATCGCAAAAAACCCTGTTAACATGGCTATTGCAATTGATATGGCAGTTAAAGCAGGAAGATTGGCTTTTGAAAATGGTATTTTAGCAGAAAGAGAATATGCAGAACCATCATCACCACTTACTGATTTTTTAAAATAGGCTCAATAAATGTTCAAAGAAATACTTCAAAAAGAAAAAGAGTTTTTTTTAAATTTTAAAAATTATGATAATCACATTAATGATATTTTTATAAAAGAAAAAATTACAAAACAAGACTTTTTAAAATTGCTATTTAATGAAGATGATTTGATTCTTGAAAAAATGGCATTAGAGTCAAAAATAATCACAGATAAATTTTTTGGAAAGACAATTTTACTTTACGCACCGCTTTATATATCAAATTACTGTGAAAATGAATGTGTGTATTGTGGGTTTTCAGCTTTGAACAGGGAACTAAAAAGGAAAAAACTTAAACTTGAAGAAATTGAAAAGGAAATGATTATTTTAAAAGAAAAAAGTTTTAATACAATTTTACTTTTAACAGGAGATGACAGGATAAACTCTGATATTGATTATATAGCTGAAGCCATAAAAATTGCAAAAAAATATTTTTCAGAAATTTTAATAGAAATTTATGCTTTAACTTATGAAGAATATAAATATTTGGTTGAATTAGGACTTACAGGGCTTACAATTTATCAGGAAACGTACGATGAAAAATTATATGATAAACTTCATTTAGCAGGACCTAAAAAAAATTTTAATTTCAGGTTAGAAGCCCCTGATAGAGCAGCTAAAGCAGGAATAAAGGAAATAAATATTGGATGCCTTTTGGGACTTAATAAAAATGCGGTATTTGATGTTTACTTAACGGCAATTCATGCTGATTATTTACTGAGAAAATATCCTGATATTGAAATTTCTATATCATATCCAAGAATTCAACCAGCAGAAGCAAAAATAAAAATAGAAAATTTTGTAAGTGACAGAAATTTTTTGCGTTATATAACTGCAACACGAATTTTTTTACAAAGGGTTGGACTTAATGTATCAACAAGGGAAAAAGAGATCATACGCGATAATTTAATAGGATTGGGTATTACAAAAATGTCTGCCGGTTCAAAAACTACGGTGGGTGGTTATCATTTAAATACAAAAGATAAAGGACAATTTGAAATCAGCGATAAAAGAAGCGTTGAAGAAATAATTGAAGTTATAATAAAAAAAGGTTACAGACCAGAATTTACAAACTGGGTTAAAATATGAAAAAATTTAAAAAAATGCTTTTAAGTTATTTTAATAAAAATCAATTAAGTAAAATAAAAAACACAAATTTATTAATAATAGGTTGTGGTGGACTTGGGTCAAACGTTGCAAATAATCTTATAAGATGTGGTTTTGAAAAATTTATTCTTATAGATTATGACAGGGTTTCTTTTAAAAATTTAAACAGACAGTTTTTTTTTCAACACCAGTGTGGTGAAAGAAAAACTACGGCTTTAAAAAAAAATATGTTAAAAATAAATCCTGATATTAAAATAAAGATAATAAATGATAAAATTGATGAATATAAATTGGAAAAAATATTAAATAACGAAAAGATAGATATAATTATAGAAGCAGTTGATTGTGAGAAAACAAAAAAAATGATTTTTGAAAAATGCTTATATTTAAATAAAAAAATAGTATGCGCATCAGGTATTGCAGGCACAGGAGATTGTGAAAATATAAAAATAAAAAGGGGCAAAAATTTTTCAATTGTTGGAGATATGAAAAAATCAATAAAAAAATACAAGCCTCTTGCTCCAAAAGTTTCTGCTGTTGCAAGTTTTCAGGCAGACGAAGTATTAAGGATGGTTTTAAAAAATGCATAAAAAAATAATGCTGAAAGAATTTAATAAAAAAAATATTTATTGCATTACTGCTGAAAAATTTTCAAAAGGTAGAAGTAATATAGAAGTAGTAAAAAAAATGCTTTCAGCAGGTATTAAAATTATTCAATATCGTGAAAAAAATAAAAGTTTTAAAGAAAAATTAAAAGAATGTTCAATCATAAGAAAATTAACACAAAAGAAAAGAGCAATCTTTATTATAAATGATCATCCGGATTTGTGTTTAATGGTTAAAGCTGATGGGGTACATTTGGGTCAGGATGATTATCCTATTCAGGCAGTAAGAAAAATAATTGGTAGGAGATATATTATTGGAATATCAACACATTCGCCTGAGCAGTATAAAAAAGCAGTAAAAGATGGAGCAGATTATGCAGGGGTCGGTCCTTTATTTGAGACACATACAAAAGATGATGTTATGGCACCTGTTGGGCTTTCTTATTTAAAGTGGGTAGTAAAAAATGAAATAATACCATTTGTAGCAATAGGCGGGATAAAAGAAAATAACATTGATAAAGTAATAAAAGCAGGGGCAAAATGCATTTGTCTTGTTACTGAAATCACAGGAGCAGATGATATAAAAAAGAAAATAGAAAATTTAAGAAAAAAAATCTTATCCGAATAAAAAAACTACCAAGATTTTGTTTTTTTCGGCTTTTGACCAGATTTAAAAATTTTCTGGAAAAAATTTAATTTGGGAGTTGGAGTTGGTGTTGGTGTAAAAGTTGGTTCTGCTGTTGGTGTTTCTGTCGGTGTCAAAGTTGGTTGTTCTATTTTTATATTTAACTCTGATTTATCAAGAATAATAATTATTTCGGCACGCCTGTTTTTATATTTATTTTCTTCAGAATCATTGGGAACTATAGGTTTTGTTTCGGCATAACCTTTTGTTAAAATTCTATTAGTGGCAATGCCATGTTTTTTATGTAAATATTTTTTTACTTCTTTTGCCCTAGCAATTGATAGTTCAAGGTTTGAAGGGAACTGTTTGGTTTTTATCGGGTCATTATCAGTGTGTCCTTCTATTTTTATAGATGATTTTTTGAATTTTTTTATAATTTTTACCATATCGTCAAGCACAGGATAAAATTCAGGTTTTATATCAGCATAAGCACTGTCAAAATGAATAACTGGATAAAAAAGCAGTATGTTATCTTTTCTTATAACAGATACTTTTAATTCTTCATAAGAAGGTTTTATAACTTCTGTAATTTGGGGAACAGGTGTCTCATAAACAGGAGGAGTTAAATCATAAGGCAAAGTTGGTTGTTCAACAGCGCTTTCTTCCAAATCTATTATTTTATCCAGGGCTTCTTCTTTTTTTACGGGTTTTTCTATGACCGGGGTTGATGTTGGTAAAGGTTCTGCGAGTATTCTTGAAAGGAAAGAAGGGCATACACCGCCTGATGTTGTGATTTTTACTTTTTCACTGCCATCTAAATTCATAATCCATATTTCGGGCTGAAATTTATCTGTTACAGAACTTGTAAAAAGTATTTTTCTGTCATCATAGGCAAAACAAGGAGAAAAACTTTTTCCATCATAGGTTAATTGTTTTTCGGATTTTGTATTTAAATCATAAAGATGTATATTAACATTTCCTTCTTCAATTACTGTATAAAGTATTTTTTTCCCGTCTTTTGAAAAGCAACAACTGCCGGATTTTTTATTTATATAATTTGTAATTTTTATGTCCTGTTTGTCAAAAAGGGTTCGCATATAAATGTTATAGGTAGATTCGTTTTCTATTTTGGCATATACAAATTTATTTTCAAAAGATAAAGAAGGTGCAAAACTATCATTATCTTCAGTAAGGGCAATCTGATTATATCCATCAATATCAATTTTCCAGATATTTTTAAATCTGGAGTAAATTATAAATTTTAATTCTTTATCCCATGAAGGAGCATTGCCTATATTAAAATTATTCACATCAGCATCAATGGGCGCTTTATCATAGGTTATCTGATTTGTTTTGTTATATTTAAGGTCTCCAATCCATAAATTATATTCATTTCCGGAATTTACCCAGTAAGCGATATACCAGCCATCAGGTGATGCAGAAGGAAACCATTTGCTTTGGTTATCAGCAAATAATTCCTGTTTGCCAGTGCCATCTGAGTTGATCCAGTAAAGATGGCCATTGAATGTATAAACAATTTTTTCAAACTTTGGGACAGGAGTGCTGGTAGGAGTAGGTGTTGGTTTAGGGGGTTCGGCTTTTTTTGCGCAATTTATTATTAATAATAAAACCAGAAAAAATAGATTAATTTTTTTCATCTACTTCACCGGTCTTTTTATTCTTTGCTGGATTTTTTATTTTAATTTCAGCGCATAAAGGAAAATATGCCTTAAAATGATAGGTCAACTGCTTTTTTTCCTGGGTCTGTATGTTTAATTTATATATATCATTATTTTCAACAAAAAAGATTGTGTTTAAATCCTTATACCAGAAAGGACTGTTTCCTTTTGTTTTTGTGATTTGTTTTAAATTATTACCATTTTGATCAGCGATAAATATATTAGGGCCATCTTTTTCATCTGATATAAAAGCAACGAATCCATTTATATTGCCAGGCGAACTCCAAGATATATCATTAAAAGGATAGTAAGTTTGTTTAATTTTTTTTCTATCGGTTCCGTTAAAAAAGCAGGAAATTATATCAGTATTGTTAAATAAAACTATCCTGTCATTTGTTATCCAGTCAAAAGCAGGGTATATAATTAAACTTTTTTCAATCTGAACAGGATTTCTTCCATCATATAACATAATCCATAAGCCATTATGATTTTTTGTTTTTTCTCTTGAATACAAAATTTTTGATTTATCAGGGGATAGTTTAAACATGGTGATATCATGAGTTGAAGTTAAGGCAAAAGGGTTATTGCCTTCCAGATCTGTCTGCCATATATCATCATTTAAAATAAATAATAAATAATCGCCGTCTTTTAGCCATCCTATTTTTCCGCGGTTATACAGGTCTATTTTATTTTTGGGATTTTCTTCAAAAGTAAGTTGTTTTAAATTTCTTCCTTCTGGATCCATAACCCAAAGGTTTGCAGCGCCGCTTCTGTCAGAGAAAAAAGCAATTAAATCACCTTTTGGTGATACAGAGGGACACCAGTTGTTTCCTTCTTTTGTTAAGATTAATTTATTTTCCCCGTTTAAGTCCATTGAAGCAATCTGAAAGAAATTTCTACTATCTTCAAAAACATAAAAAATTTTCTCTTTATAAATAAAATCATCATCTGATTGATTTTGTGCAGATACATTTAAAAGAATAAAATATAAAATTATTAAGAAAAAACATAGTTTTCTTATAATTATTGACATTTTTACCTCTATTTAATAATTTACTTTATAATATAAGGTTTTTTTATTAAAGTCAAGATTAAAAGTTTTGACCTGAAAATTGCAATAAAAATTGCAATTATTAAAATAAAAAATATGAAAAAAATATTATTAAAAAAACTTATATTTAAGAACTGGTAAACAAAATAATGCATCATAAAATAAATAATATGAATAAAAATATTTTATTTTTCCACAAAAACGTGCCTACTAATAATGCGTTTTTATGAATAAGATTAAAAAGACAAAAAAATAATATTTTTAGGAGATAAAAAAATAAAAATTTCTGGCTGGGCGGGGTGGACTCGAACCACCATAATGTCAGGACCAAAACCTGATGCCTTGCCAGTTTGGCGACCGCCCAAGTATTTTGACAAAATTATATCAAAATATTAAAGTTTGTAAAATATTTTTTTATAAAAATTTATTTAATTATTTCAAGCAACACATTAAAAACAATGTCAGGTTTTATTTCTTTCATACAAATAATATTTTGACATTTGGTTTTATCGCATGGTCTGCATTTTACATCAGCGAATAATATTTTATTATTTTCATCTCCAAATGCCCAGCCATTTTCATTTGTGGGACCAAACAAACCTATTGTTTTAATATCAAATGAAGTTGCTATGTGCCTGACTCCATTATCATTTGAAATCAAAATATTACCATGATAAATTATGGAAGCAAGAGTTCTTAAATCAACCTGTGGTATAATAAAGACAGGCAGGTTATCAAAAAAATTCAAAATATTTTCATCACCTGGCCCCCACAGAAGGATCATTTTGGCATTTTTGATTTTCTTGTTAATTAAATTAATAAGTTCAATCCAGTTTTCAACAGGCCATCTTTTTGTTTTCCATGTTCCTGAAACAGATAATAAAATTTTTTTATCATTATATTTTATTTTATATTTTTTATAAAAAAAATTTCCTGTTTTAATTTCTTCGGGTGTTAATCTTAATATTGGTTTTTCATTTGTTTTAATAAATTTAAAACCGAGTAAAGAAGCAAGATAAATATATTTATTTACAACATATGAATTTTTTTCTTTGTAATCAATCCTTTTGTTGTAAAGATAATTTAAAAGATATCTTCTTGCATCTTTTATTTTAAATCCAATTTTTTGTTTTGCTTTAATATAATATGATATATAAGCAGAATAATAACTACTTTCAAAATCAAGAAAATAGTCATAAGTTATATGTGAAAACCTATCCTTGAACCATTTTTTCATTGCAACAATTTTTAAAAATTTTGAAAGTTTTGGGTATTTTTCTTCAAAAATAATAATTTTATCTATGAAAGGATTATTTTTTAAAATTGCAGATGCTTTGGGACCGACAAAATAATGAATTTCGCTTTCCGGGAAGTTTTCTTTTATTTTTTTTATTGATGGTGTAGTAAGTAAAACATCGCCAATAGCACCTATTTTAAATATCAGAATTTTCATTAGAATAAAAAATTATTTGCCTGATTCCATCATTTTTTTTATCGTTTTTTTAATCATTTTTTCATCAGGCATATTGTTTTTTTTTGATGAATTTTCTCCAAAAATTTTTTTCATATCAGTAAATCTGATATTTTTATCAGGGGAAAATTTATCATCAGAAATTTTTACATCCTTTTTTAATTCAAGAATTTCTGTGATAGTTGATATACCTTCAACATTTGTTATGGACTTAATAATAAAATTATCCTTTTTACTTTTCCATTCTTTTATAGAAAATTTAATACCGTCAATTGTGCAGTCAAACTCAATTATCTCACATTCATTATTGTTTATTGTTTCTGTTCCGGATTTTTTGACATTTTTTCTGCATTTTTCAAGTTCTAAATTATTTTTTTCCGGATTTTGTTTGCTTTCAAACGGGTATTTAATTCCTTGTTTTTGATCAGGGTTTATTACATAAACATAATTTTTATCAATAATTGTGATAAACTGGTTACCTGATGCATCTTTACCTTCTATGCGCATTTTTCCTGATTTATAAAATGTTTTTTGGTTTAAAATTTGTTTTCCGGCAGGACTTTCCATGGTAATTTTAGAAGTCCATTCCGCGCTTTTAAAAGGTATGTGGGAAAATAATTCTTCTTTTGCGTAAACAGAAAAAACTAAAACAAAAATAAAAAAAATCAAAAAATATTTTTTCATAAAGCCTCCTTTTATTTTATTGAAACATAATTATTAATTTATGTCAATTTTATTAAAAATAAATTTTACTCTTTTAGTAGATTTATGATAATATTATAACGCAATATAAATAAAGGAAAAAAATATCCTGAAAATCGCAAAGAAAAATACGATTTTCATTAGAAAAAAGTAAAAATAAATTTTAAAACAATACTTATTTTTTATTAAAAAACCAGTGGATAAAAGTAAAGTATTATAATAATAAATAAAAAGGCAAAAAAATTTTTATTTTTCCGTAAAAACGAATTTCCTGATGTTTTTACGGTAATAAAAAAGAAGGAAAACAATATGGTTTCTATTATAATTCCGGTTCACAACCAGATTGAATATACAAAAATGTGTATAGACAGTATTAGAAAAAACACGCAAAGGAATGATTATGAGATCATTATCATAGATAATGCATCTGATGACGGGACATTTGAATTTTTTAAAAATCAAAATATTAAATATATATATAATAATGAAAATAAGGGTGTAGCAAAAGCATGGAATCAGGGCATTGAAAAGGCAAAAGGAGAATATATTTGTATTATAAACAACGATATTATTGTATGCAAAAACTGGCTTACCGGATTTTTAATGGTTTATGAATCAATAAAGAATGCAGGTATTTTAAGTCCAGGGACAAAAGAAGGAAAGTTAAATTATGATTTTGAAAGTTATTCTGAAAATTTTACAAAAAGAATGAAAAACATAAAAGAAAAAGGATTTACAGGCTGGTGTATGTTTATAAAAAAAGCCAGATTTGAAGAAACCGGATTTTTCAGTGAAGAATTTAATATAGGGATTGGCGAAGATACTGATTTTTATTTTAGGTTAAAAGAAAAAGGATATGAAAGTTATATAACAGGTGCTGTTTTTGTCCATCATTTCGGGAGCAAAACTTTAAATGATATAAAAGCAAAAACAGGGGATAAATTTGAAAAATCAAATATTGAAAAATTAAAAAAAAAGTGGAATATAAAAGAAAATTATCTTAAAAGAAAAACTGAAAATTTAAAAAGATTTTTAAAAAATTTTTTAATTAAACTTTTTTTTGGCTATAAATTAATTGAAAAATAAAAAAAATGGGTTATAATAAAAAAAATTTAATAAAAAAAGGAGAAAACATGGGTAGTGTAAAAGATTTAAAAATTTTTAAAAATGCAGAACTTTTTAATGAAGGTGAAGGAGAATTCATTTTTTCTGACAGATATTCTGTGTTTGACTGGGGAGAAATGCCGGATCATATAGATAATAAGGGAGCATCTTTATGTATGCTATCTGCCTATTTTTTTAATTTGATTTCAAAAAAAGGCATAAAAACACATTTTTCAGGGCTTGTAGAAAACGGTGTAGTTAAAAGTTATGATGAAACAAAAAATCCAGTGAATGTAATGCGTGTTAAAATGGTAAGGGTTTTAAAACCAGTATATAATAAGGAAAAAAACACCTATGATTATTCTGAATACAAAGAAGGGATTAAAAATTATTTAATACCGCTTGAAATTATTTATAGAAATAAACTGCCTGAAGGTTCAAGCGTTTTTAAAAGATTAAAAACAGGGCAGATAACATATAAAGATTTAGGGCTTGATCATGAACCAACCCCTGATGAAGTCTTAAAAAAACCAATATTAGATGTATCTACCAAATTAGAACATTTTGACAGATATCTGTCATGGGATGAAGCGTTTAAAATATCGGGTCTTACAAAAAAAAGTTTTGAAAAATTAAAGGAATATATTTTAGTTATAAATGATATTATCACAGAAGAATGTAAAAAGGTTAATATAGAAAATGTGGATGGCAAATTTGAATTTGCAATTGACAAAGATGGCGATTTGATGCTTGTTGATGTTCTTGGAACGCCTGATGAATGCAGGTTTTTATATAATGATTTTCATATAAGCAAAGAATTTGCAAGAAGATGGTACAGGAAAACAAAATGGTTTTTAGAAGTTGAAGAAGCAAAGAAAAAATATGGCGATTTATGGAAAGAAAACGTAAAGGAAAAACCAGAAAAACTACCGGAAGAATTTAAAATACTTTTGGCCCAGATGTATATGGCTGTCACAAATGCAATTACAGGTAAAAAATTTTTTAATGTGCCTGAATTAAATGATATTATAAAAAATTTGAAAAAGTATGATATGTGAAATTTGATGAAAGAAAATGAGTTAAGTTATAGAAAAAGAGTAATAGAAAAAATAAAACCGTATTTTGCAGGTAAAACCTTGCTTGATGCCGGTTGTGGAGATGGTTCAGATTCATATCTTTTAAAGGATTACTTTGAAAAAATAGAAGCGTTTGATATTCAGGAAAATGAAAAATGGAAAAAATACTCATCCGCTGGAATAAATTTTATTCAGGCAGATGTTGAAAAACTTCCTTATTCTGATAATTCATTTGATGTTGTAATTGAAAAAGATATGCTGCATCATACAAAAGACCCGTTTTTTGCAATAAAAGAACTTATCAGGGTTGCCAGAAAAAGAATTATCCTCATTGAGGCAAACAGATACAATCCGATATTCTTTTTACATTTGACTTTGATGAAAGGACATCAGCATTTTACACAGGAAAAATTCAGGGATATTATAAAATCAGCCAATATGAATTTTGAAATTAAAAATTTTTCAGCCAGGGTATGTCCTTTTAATAATAAATTTTTAATTTCTGTTGTAAATTTATTTTCTGATATTGCTGAATTTTTAAAACCATTTTATTTTTTCATAGAGTATAATCTCGGTATAATATTTAAAAATGGAAAATAAAATTAATAAAATTTCAGAAATTTTGGATAAAAGATCAGTTTTTTATGTTTCTAATCCTTCAGATATTTTTTACCTAACTTGTTTTTCTGGAACATTTGCTAAGATATTGATAACAAAAGAAAAAGTGTATTTCATTACAGATAAAAGATATGAAGGGGAAATAAAAGATTTGCATCTGCCATTTTATTTTGATGTTTTAATTACAAAAGATTTTAAAAAAGATCTGAAATTGATTATTAAGGGAAAAAATAAAATATTTATGAGTAAAAAAACAGCGCTTAAAGATTATTTAATATTTAAAAATAAAAAAGTAAATTTTAATGAAAGAATAATGGAATTGCGAATGATAAAAACAAAAGAAGAAATTGAAAATATAAAAAATGCAGTAAAAATAACAGAAAAAGGGATAAAGTATATTGCGAAATTTTTAAAAAAAGGAATCACAGAAAAAGAAATAGCAATTGAATTTGAATATTTTATTAAAAAAAATGGTGCAGATGGGTTATCATTTGAACCAATAATTGCATTTGATAAAAATTCGGCGGTTCCGCATCATAAAACAGGGGCGGAAAAATTAAAAGAAAATTCAATTGTTTTGGTTGATGTGGGAGTTAAATACAGGGGCTATTGTTCTGACTTGACAAGAGTTATTTGCTTTAATATAATAAAATCTCGTCTTGGTAGAATAAAAAAATACCATGATATTTTAATAAACACAAGAGATTTTTGTTTTAAGTTTATGATGCATGGTATTTCATGTTCAAAAACAGATAAAAAAGCCAGAGAATACTTAAAAAAATATAAAATTGATAAGTTATTTTTACATTCGCTTGGGCATGGTATAGGAGTTGATATTCATGAGCCGCCTTTTTTAAATAAAAATGAAAAAATAAAATTTAAAAAAGGAATGGTTGTAACCTGTGAACCAGGAGTTTATTTTAAAGAAGATTTTGGTTTAAGAATAGAAGATGATTATTTAATCACAGATAATTTGCCAGAAAAGATTTCAGAAATAGATGAAAATTTAATTATAATTTAAAAGGAGGAGTTTTATTTATGATAGCCGCAATTGATTTCAGGCCAGGTGTAACATTTATCATGGATAATATTATTTATGAAGTTGTTATGTATCAACATGTTCAAAGACCACGTCTTGCTCCACTTGTAAGGGCAAAGATAAGAAACCTAAAAGCAGGAACAGTTATTGAAAGAACATTCAGCCCTGATGATAAATTTGAAGAAGCAAATATAGAAATGCGAGAACTCCATTTTTCATATAAATCCGGAGAAAATTATGTTTTTGTTGATTCAGAAACATACGAGCAATTTGAGTTTGAAGAAGAAAAAATTAAAGATAGTAAACAGTTTTTAAAAGAAGATATGGTAATTAATATGCTGCTTTACAACGGAGAAATTATTGGGATAAAACTTCCGCCAAAAGTTGATTTAAAAGTTATTCAGGCACCGCCTGGAATAAAAGGTGATTCGGCAGGTGGAGTTACAAAACCAGTAACTTTGGAGACAGGTGCTGTTGTTGATGTCCCTTTGTTTATTAAAGAAAATGATATAATAAGAATTGACACAAGAACAGGCGAATATGTGGAGAGAGTGCGTGAATAAAAATTTTAATTCAAGGTGGTGATAATAATGGGGAGAAAAGAAAAAGGGAAAAGTAAAAGTAAATCACAGAAAATTGATCTGGAATTTGTAAAACAGGCAATTAAACTAATGGAGGAAAACGGACTTACAGAGTTTATTTATGAAGTAAAAGATATAAAGATTGGCCTTAAAAAGGCAGTTGCATCATCTTTTGTCCAGCCACAGATTGTAAATGTGCCTGAACAGGTGGTTACAACTGCTAAAGCAGTATCTGAAAGTAAAAAACCGGAAAATGAAAATCTTTTTACAGTAAAATCGCCTATGGTTGGCACTTTTTACAGGGCGTCTTCGCCTGATTCGCCGCCTTTTGTAAATATTGGTGATGTTGTAGAACCTGGCAAAACTTTATGCATAATTGAAGCAATGAAAATAATGAATGAAATTAAATCAGAAGTAAAAGGTGTGGTAAAAGAAATACTTGTGGAAAATGCCCAGGCAGTTGAATTTAATCAGCCGATAATTATAATTGAAAAAAAATAAAATTCATAAAAGGGAAATAAAATATGTTTAAGAGAATTTTGGTTGCCAACAGGGGTGAAATTGCATTAAGGGTTATAAGAGCTTGTAAAGAACTTGGCATAGAAACTGTTGCTGTTTTTTCAGAAGCAGATGAGGGTTCATTACATGTGAGATATGCAGATCATTCTATATGCATAGGTCCTGCTGCTCCAAAGGATAGTTATTTAAACATACCTGCCATAATTTCAGCAGCAGAAGTTACAGATTCAGAAGCAATTCACCCTGGTTATGGGTTTTTGGCAGAAAATGCACATTTTGCAGAAATATGCGAACAATGTAATATTAAATTCATAGGTCCTTCACCATATTCAATAAAAATGATGGGTGATAAAGCAAAAGCAATTGAGACAGCAATATCGCGGGGTGTTCCAACTGTTCCGGGAAGTAAAAGAATACTAAAAGATGAAAACGATGCAGTAGAATTTGCAAAAAAAATAGGATATCCTGTAATATTAAAAGCCACAGCAGGTGGTGGCGGTCGTGGAATGAGAATCGCTCATACTGAACTTTCTTTGAGAAATTCTTTTAAAACAGCAAGACAGGAAGCCCAAACAGCATTTGGAGATCCTTCGCTTTATCTTGAAAAATATATAGAAGAGCCAAGGCATATTGAAATACAGATAATGGCAGATTCATACGGGAATTATGTTGCTTTGGGAGAAAGAGATTGCACTATACAGAGACGGCATCAGAAACTTTTGGAAGAATCACCTTCTCCTATGTTAAATGAAAAGTTAAGACATGAGATGTGTTCTATGGCAATAAGAGTTGCAAAAGCAGTAAAATATGAAGGAGCAGGAACAATAGAGTTTATAATGGATAAAGATAAAAATTATTATTTCATGGAAATGAATACAAGAATTCAGGTAGAGCATCCTGTAACAGAAGAAGTCACCGGGTTTGACCTTATAAAAGAACAGTTATTTGTTGCAGCTGGTGAAAAACTGTCAATACCTGTGAACAAAGATATAAAGTTACGTGGTCATGCAATAGAATGCAGGATAAATGCAGAAGACCCTGATAATAATTTTATTCCATCACCAGGACTTATAACTGAATATAATGTTCCTGGTGGGCATGGGATAAGAGTTGATACGCATGTTTATAAAGGTTATAAAATACCACCATATTATGACTCAATGGTTGCCAAAATAATTGCCCATGGCAAAGACCGGGAAGAAGCAATAAATAAAATGAAAAGAGCGCTTGATGAATTTGTTATAGAAGGTATAAAGACAACCATACCTTTGCATAAAAAAATACTTGATAATGAGAATTTTTTAAATAATAATTATTCTACGAGTTTTATTGAAAAAATGGAAAAATAATTAAGAGGTGTAAAATGCCTGATGAAAAAACCGATATAGGGAATATAAAAATATCAGATGAAGCAATTGCATCAATTGCTTCTATTGCTGCAAAAACAGTAGAGGGTGTTTTGGACATGGATGGTGGTCCTGTAACGAGTTTTGCAGAAACCCTTGGGGTTAAAAATGCAACCAAAGGCATAAAAGTAGACATAAACAAAGAAAATGTTTCAATTGAAATTAATCTCATTGTTGCTTTTGGCAAAGATATATCAGAAATCGCATCCCATGTTCAGGAAAAAATAAAAGAAGCAATAGAAAATATGACAGGACTTAATGTTGAAAAAATAAATGTGAACATAAACAGAGTAAAGTTGCCATAAAAATTTTAAAGGAGGAAAAAAATGCGTATTTTTAATACAATAATAATTATAATCAATACACTTTTATTCCTTTTAGCAGGAGCCATAGGAATCTGTCTTTTTTTCTGTCCAAATTTGGTAGGACAGATAGGTAGCGAAATAAAAAAATTTGTAGAAAGTTCATACATAGCAGTAAGGATAACAATATTAATTTTTAGTTTATTTTTGATATTGACCGCAATGATGACAATAATCGGTAATATTGAAAAAAGGAGAATAGAGCGAAAGGTGGTGCTTGAATCGCCAATGGGAGATATTATGGTATCTTTATCAGCGATTGAGGATTTTTCAAAAATAGTAAAGAACCAGGTAGAAGGTGTTAAGGATATAAAAGGCAAAGTTTATTCTAAAAAAAACGGATTAAAGGTTATTGCAAAGGTTACGCTTTTTTCAGACAGGGCAGTATCTGATGTGACTCAGGAGATTCAGGAAGCAATAATAAAATATATACAATATACACTTGGCATTACAGCAGAAATAAAGCCTACGGTTATTGTAAGCAAAGTTGTTTACAAAGAAGAAAAAGGTGAAGAAAATGAATGAAATTTTAAGATTCATATTTTTAAATATAGGGAAAGTTGTTGGAGTAATACTTGGATTACTTATTGCATTTTTTCTTTTGGTATTTGGATTGCTTAAAACACTTTTTATAGCAGCATTTATTATTCTTGGTTTTATTCTTGGAAAATGGCATGATGAAGGTATTTCATTAAAAAAATTAGTGAGAGAATTTTTAAATGCCCTGAAAATAGAAAAATGGCAATAAAATTTGAAAAAGTTTTTTTCAGGATATTAGATGCCAATGCCAACAGATTAAAAGAAGGTTTAAGGGTTATAGAAGATATAGCAAGGTTTATTAAAGAAAGTAAAAAGTTAACAGGGGAAATAAAAAAAGCAAGGCATGATGTTACATTTTATATAAGTCAACTTTCACCGGATTATAAAAAGCAACTCAAATCAAGGGAAAGTAAAAATGATATTGGAAGAAAAACATATTCAAAAAGTGAATATGAAAGAAAAGATTTACAGGAAATTTTAATATCCAATTTTAAAAGAGTTCAGGAATCTTTGCGTGTATTAGAAGAAATTTCAAAAATAAAAAATACAAAAGTTGCAAAAAGTTTTAAAAATTTAAGGTTTAAAATATACGATCTGGAAAAAAAATTTATTATATAGCCTTAAAAAATAAAATAAATATTTTTTTACACCTTCTGTAAAAGCGCGTTAAAACAAGCGTTTTTACGGAAAAACAAAATTTTTTTATTATTTTTATAATACATTTCTTTTATTCTCTCATTTTTTAATTTAAAATATAGATCAAGTTTTTGTTAAACATTTTATTTATTTTTTTAAATAATATATTATTTTTGTGTTTTTTTCTTCTGAAAATCGCAATTTTATATTATGATTTTCAGGATGTTTTTACGGGTTGAAATCCTGCTTAAAAAAAAGTATAATGTTTAAAAATGTGCGAGGAGAAAAAAATGACACAACTTGAAGCAGCTAAAAAAGGCATAATTACAGATGAAATGAAAATTGCTGCAAAAGAAGAAAATCTGACAGTAAAGGAATTATCAGAACTTATTGCAAGGGGAGAAGTTATAATTATAAAAAATAAAATACACAACAATATAAAAATAATAGCAATTGGGAAAAAAACAAGAACCAAAATAAATGCAAATATAGGTAGCTCAGAAGATATATGCGATATAGATCTTGAATTACAAAAATTAAAAATCTGTGTTGATTTCGGTGCTGATGCAGTTATGGATTTATCAACAGGCGGGGATATAAAAAAAATAAGGCAAATGATTTTAAAGAATTCACCAATACCGGTCGGGACTGTGCCTGTATATGAAACTATGGTAAATACATTAAAAAATAAACGCCCAATTGATGAATTAACAAGTGATGATTTTTTTAACATTATCAAGGAACATGCAGAACAAGGGGTTGATTTTGTTACGGTTCATTGTGGAGTAAATAAAAAAGCAGTGGAAACTTTAATTGCACAAGGCAGAATATTAGATGTTGTAAGCAGAGGCGGTGCTTTTTTGACTTCATATATAATTAAAACAAATAAAGAAAATCCATTGTTTAAAGATTTTGACAGGTTATTAGAAATTGCTTATGAATATGATATTACTTTATCATTAGGTGATGGAATGCGGCCTGGTTGTATTGCTGATGCAACAGATAAACCACAGATACAGGAACTCATAACATTAGGCGAACTTGCCAAACGTGCTTATGAAAAAAATGTGCAGGTAATGATAGAAGGTCCTGGTCATATTCCCATAAATCAGATTGAAACAAATATTAAAATGCAAAAACAACTCTGTAATAATGCCCCTTTTTATGTTTTGGGTCCGATTGTTACTGACATAGCCCCAGGTTATGATCATATAACTTCGGCAATAGGAGGAGCACTAGCAGGTTATTATGGGGCTGATTTTTTATGTTATGTAACCCCTGCAGAACACTTAAAATTACCAGACCTAAATGAAGTAAAAGAAGGCATAATTGCTGCCAAAATTGCTGCTCATTCAGCAGATATTGCAAAAGGAATTCCATTTGCAGTTAACCTTGATAATGAAATGGCAAAAGCAAGGAAAAATTTAGATTGGGAAAAGCAGATAAACTTGGCAATTGATAAAGAAAAAGCAAGGATTATGAGGGAAAAAGCCAGTCCATCCAACAAGGATGTTTGCACCATGTGTGGAGAATTTTGTTCAATTAAAGAATTAAAAGATATTTTAAAAAAGATGTGAAAAGTTCTATGAAAAAAAAAGAAGGCAGAGATTAAAATATATACTAAAAGTATAGAAAATAATATACATTTCCCCTATTTTAAAAAAGGGCAGGGGAGATTTAAAAATAATGAACCAAATCCCCCAGAAATCTCCTTTTTACAAATGGGTAGAAAAAAAGAAAGAGGAGGAAAATCGTTCTTAGTCCTCCTTTTGCAAAGGGGGAGAAAAAAATAAGAATAAGAATAAGAATAAGAATAAAAAATTCCACTCTTTAATAAAGAGTGGTTAGGTGAGATTTTAAAAGAAAGCGAGAAAAAGAGAATGAATGTATGTAAATCCGCCTAAATCCCCTTTGATAAAGGGGGAACAAAAGGCAAAAAAAGTATATGAATAAAAAAATTTTTAAGTGAAGAGCGTTAAAACTTTTCACAATACTTTAAAAAAGTAAAGGAGGTATGTCATGGATAAAATTTTAAAAATAATCCTTTCAGGAGTTGTTGCGGGATTTATTTTGTTTTTTGTTGCAAGTATTTCATATAATTTTACCAAAGAGATAACAGACCCATCACTTAAATACATTTTTAAGAAATCAATTCATATGCAGTGGTTTTATAAACTTTTAATAATAAACGCAGGAACAGGTATTATCATGGCTATATTTTATGCTTTAATGCGTTCAGGATTACCCGGAAATGATTTTATAAAAGGAGCGACATGGGGAATGGTAGTATGGATTTTTATGATAAATCAGCCGCTTATAACAGCAATTGTTATTGGTGATTTTGCTCCAAATTTACTTTTATCATGGCTTGCCCAGGGATTTGCAAGTTATGTAGCGGCCGGAGCAAGCATTGGGCTTATTTACAAGGACTGAAGTTTTAACTTTAATCAGAACCTTACGTTTTTCCCGTCATTTGCACTATACAGTTGTTTTTTTATTTGGATATTATTTAGGATTAGAAAAACTTAAAAACAATTTTGATATTTTTTATTTTTGGGCAGGTATAATTTGGATAAACATACTTTTTTTCCTTTCTATTATTTTAAATAACATTTATGATAAAAAAATAGACCTGATAAACAAAAAGGTGAATCCGTTAAACAACGGAATAAAGATAAAAAAATATTTTTATCTTTATGTTTTTTTGCTTTTTTTCTCTTTGATTTTATCATTTTTTTTGAGTAAAAAAATTTTTTATCTTACGGTTTTCATAAATTTAATAAGTTATTTTTATTCAGTGCCGCCTTTCAGACTTAAAAAGTTTTTTCCTTTGAATATAATCATTATAAGTTTTTGCACAACAATTACAATTTTTTCAGGTTATTTGTTTTCAACACATGGAAAAAGTTATAGTGAGTTCCCTTTTGATTTTGCTTTATCATTGTTTTTTATTTTATCTTTTGCTTTTAATGTAAAAGATATAAATGATTTTAAAGGTGATAAAAAACAAAAAATAATGACTATAATGACAATTTTTGGAGAAAAAAAAGGGAAAATGATTATAAACTTTCTTATGCTTTTTTCGTATATTTTTTTTCCTTTTTTAATTGGTCAGCCTTTGCTTTTTTTGCCTGCGGTTTTTTGCGGTGTTATAACATTTTTAATAATTCATAAGTCGCACAGGATAAATGAAATTCCGGTTTTTTTAATATTTTTTTCTTTTCTTTTTTTATATATACTGATACAAAAAATTTAAAAATATGAAAATAAAAAATATTCTTTTTATTATAGGAGGGCATATTTTTTTGGTAATTGGAATAGCAGGTATTTTTTTGCCTGTGCTTCCCGGAACAATTTTTTTAATTTTATCCGCAGCTTGTTATTTTCGCGGTTCAGAAAAATTTTATAACTGGCTTTTAAACCATAAATTTTTAGGCAAATATGTAAAACCATACAGAGAAGGCAAGGGAGTCCCTTTTAAATTAAAAATTTCTTCACTTGGTATATTATGGGTGGGGATAAGTATTTCTGCATACTTATTTAAAGAAAATATTATAATTTTAATCATCCTTGGTGTAATTTTAATTGTAAGCACGGTTTATTTGATAAAATTAAAAACACTAAAATAAAAAATTAAGTAAAAAAATATTAAATAAAATAAACAAAAAATTAATAAAAAATAAATTTATATCTAATAATATTCTTTTAAATTTTATAATGGTAATGTGAAAAGTTCTATGAAAAAAAAAGAAGGCAGAGATTAAAATATATACTAAAAGTATAGAAAATAATATACATTTCTCCTCTTTTAAAAAAAGGGGCAGAGGCGATTTAAAAATAATGAATCAAATCCCCTGTAAATCCCATTTTTACAAATGGGTAGAAAAAAAGAAAGAGGAGGAAAATCGCCCTTAGTCTCCCTTTTGCAAAGGGGGAGAAAAAAAATAAGAATAAGAATAAAAAATTCCTCTCTTTAATAAAGAAGGGTTAGGGGAGATTAAAAAAAAAAGCGAGAAAAAGAGAATGGATGTATGTAAATCCGCCTAAATCCCCTTTTGATAAAGGGGGAATAAAAGGCAACATAAGTACATAAGCATATGAATAAAAGGATTTTTAAGTAAAAAGCGTTAAAACTTTTCACACTGCCTTTATAATAGAAAGGAGGAATGATATGTCTAAAATTATATTTTTTGTAGATGATGAAAAAGATGTAAGAGAATTAATAGAAGTTAATTTGAAAAATTATGGGTTTAAGGCATATGGGTTTGAAAATTCACTAAAAATGTTAGAAATGTTATCAAAAACAAAACCGGATTTAATAATTCTTGACGTGATGATGCCAAAAATGGATGGTTTGGAAACCAGTAGAATATTAAAAAATAATCCAGAAACAAAAGATATTCCTATATTGCTTTTAACGGTAAAAGGAAGTATAGATGATATAGAAAGTGGATTTAAGGCAGGAGTTAATTCGTATATGATAAAACCATTTTCACCTTCAAGATTGATTGAAAAAGTAAAAGAGTTAATAAACAAAAAAACTAAAAATAAAATCTGATTGTAAAATAAGAATAATTTGCAAAATTTTTATATTAAAAGTAAAAGATTTAATAATTTATAACAATATAATTCGTCCATACTATTTAAGTAGAAATCTTTTCTTAAAAAATCTGATTGCATGTTAAAAATTTTAAAAATTATCTGAAACATCCAGTCCATTTTTGTTCATCAGTTTGTTTAAAAATTATGACTTAAAAATTGCAGAATTTTTATATTTATTCCTGAAAATCGTATTAAAAGATTGCGACTTTCAGGAGAAAAAACACAAAAATAATATATTATTAAAAAAAAATAAAATATTTAAAACAACACTTGATCTTTATTTTAAATTAAAAAGACTGATGAATAAAAGTAATGTATTATAAAAATAAAATTTATCACATTTAAAACGAGTTTTAACGGTTATTTTTATGGTTTGACATAAAATAAATACTAAAATATAATTAAGATATGCAATTGATTTTAAAGGAGTAAATTAATGATTACTGAAAAAATAAAAAAATTACCCACATTGCCGGGGGTTTATCTGCTTAAAAACAAAGAAAACAAGATTATATATATAGGAAAGGCAAAAGTTTTAAAAAATCGTCTAAGTTCTTATTTTCAGAACAGTAAAAAGGATCTGAAAACAAAGATTATGTCAGAAAGTATAGCGGATTTTGATTATATTATTACAAAAAATGAATTTGAAGCTTTTTTGCTTGAAAACACTCTTATTAAACAGCATAAACCTAAATATAATATACTTTTAAAAGATGATAAATCCTTCCCTTATTTAAAATTAACAGTAAAAGACAAATATCCTGGCTTATATTTAGTCCGTGAGACAAAAAGTAAAAGTGCAATTTATTTTGGACCTTATTTTGCCAAAGATGCAAAAAAATTCCTGGAAATTATTTATAAAAATTTCAAAATACGGCAATGCAAAATTGATTTAAAAAAGCCGCTTTCAAGACCATGTATTTATTATAATACTGGTATGTGTTCTGCACCTTGTGTTAGGTTTATAAGCGATAGCGCTTATATCGAATCAGTTAAAAATGTAATTAAATTTTTAAAAGGTGCTTATAAAGAAATAATTGAAATTTTTAAAAATAAAATGAATAAATATTCCGAAAGACAGGAATATGAAAAAGCAGCACAGATGAGAGATTACATAAAAACCATAGAAACAATTATGAATGAGCAAAAAGTAATTTTAAATAAAGAAAAAGATATTGATGTGGTAAATTATTTATTTTCAGACAATAGTTACTATTTTTGTGTTTTAAAGATAAGAAGCGGAAGATTGATAAACAAAGAAATTCTAGTATTTAAAAATGTCCCTGAAAGCGAAAGTATATTTGAGAATTTTTTAATGCAGTATTATGCAAGAAATATAGATGTGCCCGAAGAGATACTTTTGCCTTATAATGCCCACACTCCACAATCAAATTTTATAATAAAGTTTTTTAAAAAATATGATATTAGGGTTATATATAAAAAAAATAACTCTCTTTTTCAAATTGCAATGGAAAATATTCTTGACAGGCAAAAACAGGAAACCGAATCAGAAAAAAAAGAGCAAAAATTTAAAAAGCAGATTATTGAATTGCAAAAATCGCTTAATTTAAATAAAAAGCCGGAAATAATAGACTGTATAGATATTTCACATTTAGGTGGTTCTAATATGGTTGGTTCTTGTGTTGTTTTTGAAAATGGGCTTCCTGCAAAGGCACTGTATAGAAGGTATAAAATAAAACAAACGAGATTGGCAGATGATTATTCAGCAGTAAGGGAAGTTGTATCAAGGAGGTACTCTAAAATAAAAAAAGAAGGGCAAAAATTGCCTGATTTTATTTTAATTGACGGTGGTATAGGACAGGTAAACATCGCAAATGAAGAGTTAAAAAAACTTAATCTTAATATCCCGGTTTTTGGTATTGCAAAAAAAGAAGAACTCATTTTTAGTCCTTATAATAATGAACCGGTTTTTATAAGTGAAGATGCTTTACTTTTATTAAGAAGAATAAGGGACGAAGCGCACAGATTCGCGCTTTCTTATCATACAAAATTAAATCTAAAAAATTTGAAAAAATCAATTCTTGATAATTTACCATTTATTGGTGAAAAGACAAAATACAAAATTTATAATGAGTTTAAAAATATAGATGATTTTTTAAATGCAATAAAAAATAATAAAAAAGAAGTATCATTTTTAACACGAAAACAAAAGGACATTTTTATTGATATTATTAAAAAAATGGAAAATAAATGAAGATAAGCATAAAAAATAAAATTCTTTTCTATTTTTTTATCTCTTCAGTAATAATTATTTTTTTCTATGGAACAATAATTTATTTAAGTGTTAAAAAAGATATAGAAAATGAAATTGAAAAAAGATTGACAATGGCAGGGGAAATAATAAAAAGGGAAATAAGGTTTGAAGATATACAAGTTTTAAAATTAGAGGGAAAAGTCTATAAAAGATATTTGGATGAAATGAACAAACTAAAAAAAATAATGAATGTAAATGATGTTTTTATC
>CALHNI010000014.1 GCA_938034975.1 Candidatus Goldiibacteriota bacterium
TACACAATTTATTTTACATTACCACAATACAGGTGCAGCGGTTCCGAGCGTTGATATATGGGATACAATACCTTCGGTTTTAACAGTAAATAATATTAATCCCACACCAACAGGTGGTCCAGTATCTGTTTCAGGTGGTAATTTATACTGGTGGCATTTTGCACCCTTGCCTGCAGGTGCAAATAGTTGTATTACGATAAATTTTACTGTTAATAGTTTACCTTAAAAGAGAAAAAAACAATGGACAATTTAAACCTGAAAAACGCATTAGCGTTTTTCAGGGGAAAAGAGAAAATATAAAAAAAGGTTTATAAACAAATAAGAATTTTAAGAGTGTCCTTGTTTTTAAAATTAAAAAACAGGTGAATTAAAGTAATGTGCTATAAAAATAAAAAATTATTAAACAAAAAAGCCAAAAATATTTTATATCCCCGTAAAAACGCATTTTCTAACGCGTTTTTACGGATAAATAAAATTTCTTGACAAAAAAAAAATATATAATATAATTAAAAAATGTTAAATCAGGATTTAGTAAGCAGAAGATTTATCTTCTCACCTGAGAAGGATTATTTAAATACTTGCTCGGGTTTAAAATATATGATATATGATAGAGAAGATGGCTTTTGCCATCTTTTTAAATTTATACGGAGGTGATACAAAATTTCATCAAAAGAATTAAGAGTAAACGAGCAAATTTTTGCAGAAAAAGTAAGGGTGATTGATAATGAAGGCAAATCTCTAGGGATTTTTGATTTGCAAAATGCTTTAAAAATGGCTGATGATTTGAATTTAGACCTTGTGGAAATAAATCCAAATACAGACCCCCCGGTTTGTAAAATTATGGATTATAGTAAGTTTAAATACAATCAGATGAAAAAAGCAAAAGAAGCAAGGAAACATCAACAGGAGATTGTTATTAAAAGTATTCAGATGGGTCCCAATATCAAAGATCATGACCTTGAAATAAAATTAAAACATGCTCTTGAATTTCTTGAAAAAAATTACAAAGTAAATTTTTCAATACAGTATAAAGGCAGGGATTTAGAACATAAAGATAAGACAGGACCTGAACTTTTAAATAAAATATTAAAATATATAAGTGAAAAAGGAAAATTGGAAAAAGATCCGGTATTTGATGCAAAAGAAATTTATTTTTCAATAATACCGAGAAAAGATTAAAAAAGGAGAAAATGAAAATGCCAAAATTAAAAACGAATTCCTGTGCTAAAAAAAGATTTAAGATAACAGCAAAAGGGAAAATAAAATTTAAACACGCAGGTTTAAGACATTTGCTTTCTCATGAAAGCAGTAATGTCAAAAGACCAAAAAGAAAACCAGGTTATGTTGATAAAACACAGCAAAAGGATATATTAAAATTATTACCTTATAGATAATAAATATTTTAAGAAAACTAACGGAGGTTAAATAAAATGGCAAGAGTAAAAAGAGGTGTGATGACCAGAAAACGTCATAAAAAAATGATTAAACTGGCAAAGGGTTATTATGCAAGAAAAAAGAATGTTTGGTCAAAAGCGTCAGAGCAGGTAAGGAAGGGCTGGGAGTATGCTTATTTTGGAAGAAAACAGAAAAAAAGAAATTTTAGAAAATTATGGATAGTAAGAATAAACGCTGCATGCAGATTAAATGATATTTCTTATTCAAAGTTTATTTCAGGGCTTAAAAAGGCAAATATTGAAATAAACAGAAAACAACTTGCGGAACTTGCAGTAAATGATTCTGCTGCATTTGCAAAACTTGTTGAAGTTTCAAAAGGGAAAAATTTAGTTACCGCTGGTTAAAAAAAAAAATGGGGTTACAGTGTAAATGGTTGAGCGCTTGAGGTCTATACAAAGAAAGATAATAATTGAAAAAGAAAAATTAAAAAGAGAAATAGGTGTGGCTGGACTTTTAAGCACAGCCTATGGAAATGTTGGTTCATCAATATATTATGCACTTGGCGCAACTGCTGTTTTTGCTTTGGGTGCAACTCCGATTGCTATTGCAGTTGCAGGCATATTTTTTGTATTTAGCGTTTTTAGTTTTTCAGAAGGTGCTAGCATGTTCCCTTTTGCCGGTGGTGCAGCTTTTTACGCGAGAAAAGCATATAACGAAGTCATAAGTTTTTTTGCCGGCTGGGTTGATTTGCTTTCTTATATTGCAACAATTGCAATATCATCTGTTACTGCTGTTTATTATGCCGCATATTTTTTCCCATTTTTAAAAGTTCCTATTCCGATAAAAATAGGGGAAAATATAAGTTTTTCAACAGATCCTAATTTTTTTGTTATTTTTTTTGCGGTTATGATAGTTTTATTTCTTATGGGATTAAATATAATAGGTATTAAAGAGACAATGAAATTTAATATATTTTTTGCTGTTTTAGATATATTAACACAGTTGATAATTGTTGTTTTGGGTTTCATACTTTTATTTAATCTGGATGAATTGTTGAGTTTGCCGTCAAAAGGACCTGAATACTGGCCTGATTTTAAAAATCTTATATATGGATTTGCAGTTGCCATAGTTGCTTATACTGGTATTGATACAATTTCCCAGATGGCAGAAGAAACAGCAGATTATAAAATAAAGATTCCCAAAGCATATAATTTACTTATGATAATTGTTTTATTAATGTATTTAACCATACCTGTGGTTGGTATAAGTGCGGTAGGTCCTAAGGAACTTGCAACCACCTGGCATACTGATCCGATAGCCGGTATTGCTCATTATATGCCACAAATTACAATAGCAGGGGCAAAAATAAATTTAAGCGCAATTTTTGCGCCATGGATTGCTTTGCTTGCTATTTCAATATTACTTATTGCAACAAATGCCGGGATAATAGGAGCGTCACGTCTTGCATACTCAATGGGACAATACAGACAATTGCCATCTTTTATTTTTAAATTGCATCGTAAATTTAATACTCCACATAAAGGAATCATGTTTTTTTGTTTTGTTGCAATTTTATTACTTATATCAGGAATTTTTTTTAAGGATATTTTTGTAAAGTTGGCTATTTTATATAGTTTTGCAACAATTATTATTTTTATAATTGCTGATTTATCCATAATTGTTTTAAGGTTAAAATTTCCTGAAATGGAGAGACCTTTTAAAATACCATTGAATATAAAAATTAAAGGGAAAGAATTGCCACTTACAGCGATTATAGGTTCCATATTCAAAATTTTAATTTTTTTTGTTATAATAACAGGGAATGCATGGGCAAGTTTTATCGGTTTGGGTTGGATAATTGCAGGGTTTATTCTGTATTTTATTTACAGAACAGGGTATAAATTACCAGTGTTTGAAGAAGTATCAATAGAAAGAGTTGCAGAAGCAGCTTATTTGCCTATTGTATATGAAGGTATTTTAGTTCCTACTACAGGAGAGATTGATGCTGAGATGATTCAAATGGCATGTAAAATAGCACAACGTGATAAATCAAATGTGACAGCTCTTTATGTTATTGAAGTCCCTATGGTTTTACCTTTGGATGCAAAAATACCGGCAGAAGAAGAAAAGGCACATAAAATTATGGACCAGGCAGAATTGATTGGAAAAGAATACGGAGTTCAGATAAATACGAAAATAATTCAGACAAGAACCGCAGGAAAAGCAATTGTTGAGCAGGCAAAAGCAATGAAGGCAAGTTTGATATTATTAGGTTCAGGTAGCAGAGAAAAGAAAACAGAAGAAATATTAAATGGAAAAACCGTTAACTTTGTTGCTAAAAATGCTCCTTGTCCTGTATTGACTAATATCGCAGAAAATGTTTTTTAAAGAAAGGATAAAAAAATGAAAATAGTGATACTGGGGTGCGGAAGATTAGGTTCCCGCGTAGCATTAAAATTAGGCAAAGATGAAAATAATCAGATAATTGTTATTGATAAAAATCCTGATGCTTTTATTTTGCTTGGTAAGGATTTTAAAGGTAAAATTCTTGAAGGTGATGGAGCAAATATGGAAACATATATTAAAATTATGACTGAAAAACCAGATGTGTTTTTAGCCCTTACCAATTCAGATAATACAAACATAATGGCTGCTGAAATAGCAAAACAAAAATATAAAGTTGAAAAGACAATTGCAAAGGTTTATGACCCTATAAGGGCAAGGGCTTTTGAAGAATTAGGGATAGAAACAATATGTCCAACTTTGCTCTGCGAAAAGAAGATAAATAAAATGATTGAAAAAGCAAAGGTAAAAGAAAGCGAGAGTGATGAGGATGCCTGATTTATCAGAAAAAGATAACCGTAAGTTTATCATAGTTGTTGGCGCCGGAAAGATGGGATATAATCTTACAAAACTTTTGATTTCTGAGGGGCATGAGGTTCTTTTGGTGGAAAAAGATAAAGCAAGGTTCAATGAGTTAAGTGCTGAATTAGGTGAAAGTATATTTTTAGGCGATGCTGCTGAATCTGATGTTTTAAAACAGATAGGGACTAACAGAGCAAATGTAGTTGTTGCAGTAACAGGAGATGATGATACAAATCTGATAATCTGTCAGATGGCAAAAATAATGTATATGACGCCAAGAACGATAGCAAGAATTTCAAATCCCCAAAATGAAGATATTTTTTCAACATTAGGTGTTGATAACATTGTAAATACCACACATATAGTAAATTCTCTTATTGAAAAAGAAGTTGATGCAGGAATGATAGTGCCAATACTTGATATAAAAGGAAGTAATGCTGAAATAGTTGAAACAGAACTTTCATCAAATTCACCTATAATAAATAAGGCAATAAAAGATATAAAATTACCTGAAGAGAGTTTAATTGTTTCAATTTTAAGGGATGGTCAGGTAGTTTTTCCGCACGGAAACACAGTGCTTAAAAATGGAGATACAATTATGATACTGGTTTCCAAGGAAAAGCGGGATATTTTAAGACAAATTCTATGAAAATTTATTCAAGATTTTTAAATCAGAAAATAAATAAATTGATTTCTTTCTGAAAATCGTATTAAAAGATTGCGATTTCCAGGAGAAAAAACACAAGAATAATATATTATTTTAAAAAATAAAATATTTAAAACAACGCTTGAGTTTTATTTTAAATTTAAAAAACGGGTGAATAAAAGTAATGCATTATAAAAATAAAATTAATAAAAAAATTTTGTTTTTCCGTAAAAACGAGTTTTCTAACGCGTTTTTACGGTTTCTTTTTATTTATTGTTTAGCAGTTTCTTTTTTATTTTTATTTACAATGCTTATCTATAGCAATTTAAATTTTTCAGCCCCGCTGGATGATGCATTTATTTATTTTCAGTATGCAAGGAATACAGCTTTTGGGAATTTTTTTGAATATGTAAAAGGAGAAGGTTATTCATCAGGAGCAACCAGTTTTATTTATGTGTTTTTTTTAATTCCTTTTATTTATATTTTTAAAGGGCAGTACTTAATAATTGCGACTTATATTATAGGTGGCGTATGTTTATTCGTTACATCCTATTTTTTGTATAAGTTAATTCATCATATAACAAATAATGAAAAATTGGCTTTTTTTGGTGTTTTGTTATTTGTTTTAAATGGTAATATTTTATGGGGTTTTTTTTCTGGTATGGAAATATGCCTGATTTTTACATTTGTTATTTTAGCGTTATATTACATTGCTGTTCCTTCTGAGACTTATAAAAAAATTTTGGCGCTTTGTTTTTTATCCCTGACAAGACCCGAGAGTTATATTCTCGTGTTGATTTTTTTTATAGTTAAAATTTTCAACAGAATTTATAATAAAAAAGAAAAATTGCTTGTCTATTTAATTCCTGTTTTTACCGGTCTTATCTATTTTTTATTAAACAAATTTTTTACCGGTGATTATATGCCAAACACAATGCGGGCTAAATCAAATTTTTCCCTATTTTATTTTGATTATACAGAAATGATAAAACACGGATGGGTATTTTATCTGCAGTTTTTAAAGGACATTTTTAACGGTGGTAAAGAACACTATTTTTTACATTACTCATTATTCTTTTTTTTAATTGGAATTATGCCAGGGGTTATAAAAGAAATAAAAAACAAAAAAATGGAATTTTTTTCAATTTCTTTTTTTTGGTTTTTTATAGGTGTTATGGCAACAATGTTTTCAAGTTTTGCGCTTGTCCATAATTTCAGATATACAATGCCTTTTACAATAATCTTTATACTTTTTTTGGTAAATGGTTTAAAATTTGTTTTTGATACTTTAAAAATATCAAAATACAGTTTACTTGTCATGGCAATTTTAAGCGTTTTTATCGTCTTTAATATTTTTACTTTTTTTGCAAATATAATAAACTTTGGCAGGGATTGCAACGCGATTTATTCTCAATCAATTCAGGCAGGTAAATGGTTAAGAGAAAATTTAAAAGATAAAAAAGTCGCTGTCAATGATGTCGGTGCAATTCAATATTTTTTCAACGGGAAAATTTTTGACCTTGTTGGACTTGTAACAAATCATCAGGCAATAAATTTCAGGAATGGATTACCTGGCGTATTTGAAGCACTAGAACGTATAAAGCCTGAATATTTTATGGTGCATATTGGCTGGTTTAATTATGAACCATATACTATTTTTAAAAAACCAAAACTTGCTGAATTTTCAATAAAAAGAGAACCCCCTTATTATGTTATCGGCTCACCAGAAATATGTTTTGAAACAGATATGTCACTTTTTCAAAGTGGTGATGAAATGCTTAAAGATTTTACTGAAAATGGCAATTTTATTTTAAAAGATAAAATAGATATTTGTGATATTATAGACGAAAAAGAACATTCTTATAAAATATGGGTTAAATGGCGCGGGGAATATCCCGGGACAGAACTTTATGAGGAAAATTCCAAATATAGCGGGAAAAGAATAATTGATGCCGGCAGAATAACAAGTGGCGGGGAACAATTCAAAATAAAAAATTTAATTCCCGGAGTTGATACCAAAATCATAATAAGAACTTATAACAACCCACGGAACTTACTTGACGTATTTATTAATGGGCAAAAAATAGGCAGATGGCTGATAGAAGAGACCGAAGGTTTTTCAGAAAATGAATTTTTTATAAAAGGTGATTATATAAAAAAAACAGAAGAAATTATCAAACTTGAAGTTGTTTCAAAAAACAGGTATAATAGTTTTTACTATTTTATTTTACAAAAAAAGACCTAAGGTGAAAAATGGAAAGATATTTTAGAATTATTAAAGATGTGCCTGTGAACTTATTGCTTTTTTTGCTTGGCTTTGTTTTTGTTTTTCAGGTAAGTTTAACAATGTTTTATAGCAACAATATAGTTACATTTTCAAACAAATTCAGTTTTTATTCTATTAACAGGGCTGTTGATTTTGCCGATTCTAATTTTACGACAATGAAATTTGACATAAATTATAAAAAAGAAATAAACGGGGTTCTTTATCCTTTTGTCATATCATTTTTGTATAAAATAGTGGGAAAGAATAATATTGTTCCTTTGTTATATGTTATGTCATTTCTGGTTTTTTTTATTATTTCTATATTTTTTTATGTTGTGTCTGAAAAATTTTCAGGCAGGGAAATTTCTTTATTTTCAACGATATTGTTTATAACTTCTATGCCTGTTATAATTTCAATTTATAGCGGGACAGATGTGGTACTGACTTTTTTACTTTTTGCATTAAACATCTATTTTTTGATTTTTGATGTGGAAAGGAGAAAGTATAAAGGCGCATTAATAACTTCTTTTCTTTTATTTTTTTGCAGTTTAACATCCGCAATACTTGGATTTATATCCCTGCTTTATATCGGGTTGAAGTTTTTCAACAAAAAAATCAAAACGGATTATAATAAAATAATATCGGTGACTTTTATTTTATTTTTTATAATCTGCGCTGTATTTTTATTTTATATTCTGGCTGAAAAAAAAGACCTGCAAAAGACCCCTTTATTTGAAACAAAAACTTTTTTTGTAAATACATTTTTTAAAGACGGATTTTTATGGTCAGAACTTTTTGCTCCTTTTGTTGGGTTGTTTTTTTACATCGGGATGTTTATTAAGGTTTTTGGTGATATTAAAAATAAAGAAATAACTTTTAATATTTATTCTTTATTTTTAACTGTTGCTGTATTATTGATGGAGTTTTTTTCAACTTTTTCATCTGAAACAGAAACGATTTTTTTTATATCGCCCTTTTATTTTATTTTTGTTTTGTATGCCTGTTATGGTCTTTATTATTTTTCTTTGATTATTATGAAAGTAAAAAACATTAATAAAAATTTTATTTTTACTGGATTATTTTTATTTGTCCTGTTTTATAATGTAATTTTAGTTTTCAATAAATCAGTGGAACAAAATAATAATATAAGATTTATAGCAAATGAATTTTACATACAGAAATTTATGGAGAAATAAAATGAATATATTAAAGAAAATAATAAAAGGACCTTTTAATATTGTTTTGTTTTCAATAGGATTTGCTGTTTGTGGACAGTATTTTTTATTTTATAAAAAATTTTTGCAAATGGGGCTTATTTTTTATGGTGTCGCGGTAATTCTTTTTCTTATTGCGGATTTTATATCAAAAAATAAAAAAGAATCCTTTGATGAAATTTATTTTGATTCAACAAAAGAAAGAATAGACAAAAAAACAGAATTTATCCTTTTTCTTGTTATTTTGTTAACAGGGATATTTTTCAGGATTTATTTGATATCAGAAATACCTTCCGGATGTTACAGGGATGAAGGGCAAAACGGAAATGAAGCACTTAATATATTAAACGAAATTGAATTAGATGGAACAAAATTACCTGTGTATATTGACAGGAACACACAGAATGCTGCAATGTATATGTATTTTGTTGCTGCGTTTTTTAAAATTTTTGGGGTTGGTGTTTTACAGATTAGAATGGTTTCAGTTGTGCTTGCTATTTTGACAATTCCAGCTTTTTATTTTCTGTTAAGATATTTATTTGGAGTAAAAATAGCTTTAATTGGAAGTTTGATTTTATCTGTTTTAAGATGGCATGTTAATTTCAGCAGGATTGGATTTTTAGGAGTGTTTACTGTTCTCGTATTTGTAATGATTCTATATTTTTTATATAGAACTTATAAAGAAAGAAGAACAGGAGATTTTATTTTACTTGGTTTTACAACTGCTTTTTCTCTTTATTCGTATATAGCGGCAAGATTAATACCTGTGGGATTATTTTTGATTTTTATTTATCTTATTTTTAAAGAGATAAATTTTTTAAAAGAAAACATAAAAAAAATAATTTTAGCGTTATTTGTTTTTTTTATTGTTTTTGCGCCACTTGCAAGCTATATAATAAAAAACCCGCAACTTTTTATGAGAAGAACAGCAACGGTTTCTATTTTTAATAAGGGAATTTTAGAAGCAATGGGTGGCGTTTATGTGAACAAGGACGGTAAAGCCAAACATCCTGTTGAACTTTATACAAAAAATTTAATAAATACTTTACTTATGTTTAATTACTTTGGAGATGGCAATCCAAGGCATAATTATGGAAGAAAACCAATGCTTGATTTTATAACCGGTATATTTTTTGTTCTAGGATTTTTTTACTGTTTATTTAAATTTTATAAACCATTTTATTTTATTTTATTGGCACTTTTTTTTGCTTTGCTACAGGCAGGACTTTTTTCAATAGAATCTCCACAGGCATATAGGACAATTCCAATTGTTCCGCTTATTATTATTTTTATTTGTATAAGTGTCGCAAAAATCTGGGAATATTGCAGGGAACAGTATAAATATAATTTAAATCATATTTTAGTTGGAGTAACATCGGCGCTTTTAGTATATATTGCTTATGATAATTATGACCAGTATTTTAATAAATGGGCTAATGACCATGGGGCCTGGGCAGAATTTTCAACAGATGAATGGCATATGGGGAAATATGTTCATTCTTTAGGACCTGACTGGACAGCTATAGTTGTTCCTGGCTGGGCAGAGAGTTATACTTTTGAATTTATGACTTATCCTTACAGAAATTACATTAAATTTGATCCATCAGAATGGATCCCAATAAAAGCGAAAATTTTTAAAAATTTTGTTTATGTCCTTGATACATCTTATCTGCCGCTCGTTTCAGTATTACAGAAAATGTATCCGGGTGGTAGGTATGTTGATTTTAAACATAAATATCAGAATAGAATTTTATATTTTGCCTATGAAGTGCCTTATGAAGAAGTTAAAAGATATCAAAACAAGGAAATTAAAAATTGTTTAACCGGATATTATTATCGTGATGACCACACAAAGGATTTAAAAGACATAAATAATCATTGGGCAACCAAACCGGTTTTTATAAGATGCGATCCGTTTATTTTATTTAACTGGACAGTTGACCCTATCTTGGGTCCTTTTTCTGTTAAGTGGGTGGGAAAAATAAAAATAGATAAAGAAGGCGATTATTTATTTATGACCCGTTCAAATGATTATTCGGATTTATTCATAGATGGTAAGCAGGTTCTCGTAAATCCAGGTGGGCATGGAAGTTTAAACGAAGCCAGAGGTATGGTGCGACTTAAAAAAGGATTCCATAATATAATTGTCAGATACTATGAGAGCGTTCAATATTCAAAAATGCAGTTGTGGTGGAAATCACCAGATTCTGATTCATTTGATATTATACCAAGTGAAATTTTATATCCGGAAGATTTTAAATAATTTAAAAAGGTAAATTAAAAATGGCTGGCAAGAAGAAAAAAAAGAAAAAAGTTGTTGTAATAATGCCGGCATATAATGCTGCAAAAACACTTGAAAAAACATACAGGGATATTCCCAAAGATGTTGTTGATGAAATTATTTTGGTTGATGATGTAAGCAAAGACCAGACCGTTGAGATTGCAAAAAGGCTTGGGATCAAAGTGATTGTTCATATACAGAATCGTGGATATGGTGGCAATCAGAAAACCTGTTATATTGAAGCATTAAAAAGCGGGGCTGATATAATAGTTATGCTGCATCCTGATTACCAGTATGATTCTCGTTTGATTCCTTTTATGATATCGCCAATAGAATTAGGTTATGCTGATTTTGTTCTGGGTTCGCGGATGCTGGGACATGGAGCGATGCAGGGTGGGATGCCTTTTTATAAATACTGGGCAAATAAAATTCTTACCTTTATTGAAAATTTGTGTTTTAGAAAACACTATTCTGAACTGCACAGTGGTTTCAGGGCTTATAGCAGAAAAGTTTTAATGACAATACCTTTTACGCTTAATTCTGATGATTTTGTATTTGATACAGAAGTGATTGCACAGATAGAAATGTTTAAATTCCCGACATCAGAAATTCCTGTGCCAACAAGGTATTTTAAAGAAGCATCATCAATAAATTTTAAAAGAAGTGTTGTTTATGGATTACAGACATTAAAAGTTATGATGCAATTTTTATTGCATAAATTCGGAATAAAAAAATATGACAAGTTTAGTAAAAAATTATTAGATGTTATAAGTCCTTTTTATGCAAAACAAATATTAAAAGCAGAAAAAAAGAAAAGATGATAAAAAAGAAAAGATTTTATTTGGGATTTTTGGTTACATTTATTTGCCTTTATTTTGTTTTCAGGGGAATTGATTTAAAAGAACTTTTCAGTATATTAAAAAAAACAAATATATTATTACTTCTTTTAACTATAGTAATTTATATTGTTGGTTATTACATAAGAGCGATAAGATGGCATTATATTTTAAAACATATAAAAGAATTTAAGGCATTTGAACTTTTTCCTTATCTTGTCATGGGTTTTATGTTTAATAATATTTTACCAGCAAGAGCAGGAGAATTTATAAGGGCTTATATTACAGGAGAAAAAAAGGGAATATCAAAGTCATCCACCTTTGCTTCAATAATAATTGAGAGGGTATTTGATGGTCTTGTCATGATTTTTTATTTTATATTGGGGTATATTTCTTTTTATGTTGTTAAAGAACAGGTGGTAAATCCTGTTTCTTTTAATCTTTTTGGAAGAAAAATGACAATAAAAGAAGCAGTTATGATATTTGCAATTGCCGGGAGTTTGATTTTTATTGGTATTTTTGTTATTAGTTTACTTTTGTTGTTTAAAAAGGAGCCAACTGTTAATTTTTTGCATAATTTAATGAAAAGTATACCTGGTAAATTATCTGAAAAATTTTTAAAACTTATAGATACATTTATAGAAGGTTTAGGGGTTTTACGTAATAAAAAGGATTTACTTATAGTTTTTTTATATACTTTTTTTGCCTGGTCAGTTGAGGTTTTAACATATTATTTAATGGCTATGGCAATGAAAATTGAGATAAACTTTTTTATTGTATGCCTTATAATGGCTGTATCAAATTTTGCAATAATGGCACCTTCAACATCAGGTGGAGTTGGTCCTTTTGAATTTTTTGGTGTAGGTGTTATGCTCATTTTTGCATATACAAAAGAGATTGCTGTTTCATATATAATATTAATTCATGGTATGATACTTTTGCCGATAATTTTTCTCGGGATAATATTTGTTTTTACAGAAGGATTAAATTTTGGTAAGTTAATAAAAACAAAAAAGGAGGAGTGAATTATGGGAAAGAGTATTTTTAGATTTTTTTTCTTTTCTTTTTTGGTGTTTTTATTATTGGTTAATTTTTTGTCTGCTAAAGATACTAAAAATAAAACAACAAAGAAAAAAGGACAACCCATAGCTGTTATTATTACGGATAAAGGAACAATAAAATTTAAATTTTTTGAAAAAGATGCTCCAAATACAGTAAAGAATTTTATTAAACTTGCAGAAAAAGGTTTTTATAATGGACTTACTTTTCACAGAGTAGAACCTGGTTTTGTGATTCAGGGTGGAGATCCAAATGGCAATGGAACAGGCGGACCAGGATATACGATAAAAGCGGAATTTAATAAAAGGCCACATCTTGATGGAACTGTTGCAATGGCAAGAGCTGCTCATCCTGATTCAGCAGGCAGTCAATTTTATATTTGTCTTGGACCACAGCCATTTTTAGATGGTAAATATACTGTTTTTGGGCAGGTTATAGAAGGACTTGATGTCGTTCATAAAATAGAAGTCGGGGATGTGATGAGAAAGGTATATATTGAATACAAATAATATAATCTGCCGGTTTATAAAACATATTTATAAGGGAATTTGAGTTATGAAATTTTACACAGGCAATGAGCATATCTCTTTGATAAATATTGAAAAAGATTTAACAATTAATGGCATTACATTTTTAAGTATGGGTTTAAATGGTAATATATTTTTAGATTGTAATATAAAGCATAAAATAATTTTTAATAATTCTGAATTAGATCTTAACAATGGTGAATTTAATTATAAAAACTACTGGGTTCCTGAAATTAAACTAAAAAATGATTTTTTCTCAATTGTTTGTGATATATTTGCTCCACTGAATAAAAGAGGTTTCATAAAAAGAATAAGAATAAAGAATAACACAAATAAAAAAATAAGTATAAAATTAGAGCAGGAAATAAAGTTAAAAGATATTTTTTTAAATATAAATGCATCATATAAAATCAATCCTGAAATAAGAATTTTATATAATGACTGGTTTAAAAATATCGCTGTTACTGCAATAGAAAAAGGGATCATTTTTTCTTTTGCTTTGGGTGCTGATTTTTCTTTTAAGCACAGGATTTTAAATAATAAAATTTTAATGATGTCGGATTTATGCGTTGAAAAGGGAAAAGAAAGAACAATAAATTATTTTTTTTCAATAGGTGCAGAAGAAATGGCTGCATTTTCAACAAATGTATATTTTAAAAGGCAAGGTGTTTCTTATCTTTTTGATAAACTTGATAAATGGCTCAGTTCTTATATGCTGATTTTTAAAGATAAAAATATACAAAAAATATATAATACAAATTTGTTTTTTAATTATTTTTTTACAAATGGAATAACCATAGATACAGAAGAATTAGTTTGTGTAACTTCGCGATCTCCGGAATACTATGTCAGTGGTGCATACTGGGACAGGGATATTTTTTTATGGAGTTTTCCTGCCATACTTGATATGGATTTTAATAAAGCAAGAGAAATTCTTGAATATGGTTTTAAAATCCAGAGTAAAAATTTTGGTGTTCACTCAAGATTTATCAATGGAAATACATTAGAATGCGGTTTTGAACTTGATGAATTATGTGCTCCGTATATGGCGCTTGAAAATTATATAAAAAAGTCGGGTGACACCAAATTTTTAAAAAGAAATTTTGTAATTGATGCACTTGGAAAAGCAGAATATAGATTTAATGAATGGAAGCATCCTGTGTATTTTGTTTATGCAACTGAATTAAGACCTTCTGATGATATGGTGGAATATTTTTATAATACTTATGATAATGTTCTTGTTTGGCGGACATTTAAAGCAATTGGATATTTGTATAAAGTTCTTGGAGAAAATAAAAAAGTAAAAGATTTTAATTTAATAGCTTCAAAAATAAAAAAAGATATTAAAAAATTTGCCTTTTTAAAAAAAGAAAAATTAATTGCATATGAATTTGATACACAAGGTAATTATGTGTTATATGAAGAGCCGGCAGGTAGTTTAAAATTACTAAATTATTATGGCTTTATTGATAAGAATAATATTTATTTTAAAAATACTTTAAGATGGATATATTCAGATAAAAATAAATATTTTTTTAATGAAACTTACATTAAAGAATCCGGTTGTGCTCATGCCCCTCATCCATGGCCCTTATCAGCAGTAAATTCACTATTAACTCCAGGTTATGAAAAATACGGGTTTGATTTTTTTAAGCGTGCCCAGATGGATAATTTTTATGCCTGTGAAAGCGTTGACAAAAAAACAGGCGTTTCCAAAACTGGTAAAGCGTTTGCAACTGCTGCTGGATTCATTGTAAATGCATTAAAAAATTGTATGTTAAAAATTTAAAATATTTTTAATAATTATTTAGATTCCGAATCATTGACGTTTTAAAAAATACGTATTATAATCATAAATAATTTGAATTAAGAGGTGAAATTTGAAATTTAAAACTCTGGTAATAAAAGGTGGGACAAAATTAAAAGGCAAAGTGAGTGTAAGCGGTTCTAAAAATGCAACTTTGCCTATCATGGCAGCAAGTTTGCTTGGTGAGACACCTTCGGTCATAAATAATATCCCATTAGTAAGAGATATTTATACCATGGCTGAATTATTAAAAATTCTTGGAGCAAAAGTTGAAATAAAAAATCACTCAATTTTAATTGATCCGTCCAAAATAAAAAATTATAAAGCGCCTTATGAAATAGTAAAACAGATGAGAGCATCTATATATGTTCTTGGACCATTGGTTGCAAGATGCAGAAAAGCAAAGGTTGCAATGCCGGGTGGGTGTGCTATTGGTTTACGTCCAATTGACCTTCATATAAAGGGTATAAAAAAACTTGGAGCAAAAATTAAAATAAAACATGGCTATGTTATTGCCGAAGCCCAAAAATTAAAAGGAACTAAAATCATTTTTGATAAAATAAGTCTGGGCGCAACTATTAATTGTCTTTTGGCAGCTGTAAAAGCAGAAGGCACTTCCATATTTGAAAATGCATCAAAAGAACCAGAGGTTGTAGATACAATAAAATTTTTAAAAATGATGGGAGCTGATATAAAAGGTGAAGGAACTTCTACCCTGATAATAAATGGTGTTAAAAATTTAACAGGGGTTTCCGGATATACTGTAATTCCAGACAGGATAGAAGCCGCAACATTGATCGCTGCTGCTGTTATGACAAAAAGTAAAGTCACCATAGAAAATTTTATCCCGGAAAATTTGACTGTCTTTTTCGAAAAATTAAGAGAAGCCGGAGCAAAATTTGAGATAAAGAATAATTCGGTTAAAGTTTTACCTTATAAAGGAAAGTTAAAAGCAGTTGATATAATAACTGAACCCTACCCAGGATTCCCAACTGATATTCAGGCACAATGGATGGCGTTAATGACAATAGCACAAGGTAATTCCATTATTAAAGAAACAATATGGGAAAACAGGTTTATGCATGTTTTAGAACTTAATCGGATGGGGGCTGACATAAAAATTGAAGGTAATACCGCCATTGTCACTGGCGTTGATGAATTAAGCGCAGCAGATGTTATGGCATCTGATTTAAGAGCATCTGCCGCTCTTATAATTGCGGGGTTAAAAGCAAAAGGCGTCACATATATAAGAAGAATATATCATCTTGAAAGAGGATATGAAAATTTTTATAATAAACTTAAAAAATTAGGCGCAAAAATAAAAATAATTATGGAGAATATTATATGAAAATCAGGTTTATTCTGGTTTTATGTGGTATTTCTGTTTTTATTATAGCTGCTTGTTTTTCTGCTTTCCTTGCATATTTTTATGAAATAAATCCAACCTTGATTTTTATTTTTTTATTAATTGAAGCAATTATAGTTTTTATTACAACAGCATATTTTTTAAAAAAATACCATCAATATAAAATATTTAATATAATAAAATTTTTAAAAAGTGGAGAATTGGAATCAGTTGAATATGACAAAGACATAAAAGATGTAAAAAATGCTATGGAAGATATAAATAAAAAATCCGAGGAAAGGATTGCAAAAGAAAAGGAAAAGATGGAAGAAATTTTACTGTCTTTAAGAAATGTTAAATCATTAATTGAAGAAAAAAGAGCTGAAAACGAGCAGATAAAAATTCTTTTAAAAAATATAAAGGATTATTTTTATTTTGATTCAAGGATTTTTGATAAAATCAGAACAATAGGACTTGAGATTAAAAATACATCAAAAAATATTGATTTTGAAACACATAAAATATTAAATGACACAAAAAAACAATCCGATATGGCAGCCCAGGGTGTAAAAGCAATAGGAAAGGGAATCCAGAGTATAAATGAATTAAAAGCATCAATACTTTCATCTACCAAAATAATAGAAGAATTAATTGAGATGTCTAAAAGAATAAATAATTTTGTTACGACGATTGCAGATTTTTCCAAAAAAACCAATCTTTTGGCGTTAAATGCAGGTATAGAAGCTGCACGTGCAGGCGAGGCTGGAAAAAGTTTTTCAGTTGTGGCAGAGGAGATAAAGCAACTTGCAACAAATTCAAATAAATCAGCAGAAGAAATTACGCAGATACTTAAAAATATAAGAGAACGAACAGCAGAAGTAATTGAAATGATACGTATAACTGAGAAAATTGAGGACAATATTTTAACATTTTATAAAACCGGGGATTTTTTTATAAATATTGTAAAAGATGTAAAACGCATAGAAAAATCCATAAGTAATGTTTCGGATTTTTCTAATGAGCATTATACTGACAGCGAACTGCTTTTTAAAATAATAACAGATACTACAAAAAAAATAAATGAATATATTGATAAATCAACTAAATTGGAATTTGGTTTAAATGAAATTTATGAAAACACTTTATTGCTACGGAGTAAAATAGAAGATATAATTAATAAAATAGAAAAAATTATAATATAAAATCAGGGGGTTTTGATATGGAAGAAGAAAGAAATAAAACAGAAGCAGATTTTCAAATTGAAAGATTGCAAAAATTAAAACAGGAGAAAGAGGAAAAAAGAAAAAAAATAATGATAGATGCCATAGACTTGCCGCAACCAGAAGTTAAAATCCAGATTTCACAGACTAGGCGTCAACGTTATATTTTAATAGAAAAAGAAATTTATGAAAGAGTTCATAAAATATTATCTAATATTAATAGAAATAAACCATCAGGGAAAATAAGCAAAAAGAAATTTATAAACAAAATTTTAAAAGAAGTATTGGATTGTATAGAAAAAGAAGAGATAAATAATATTGAAGATATAAAAAAGATTTTTAAAGAAAAAATATAATTTATTAAAATGCCGGAAAAGTTACTTGAAAGAAAGATAAAAATAATAAGAATCCTATATAAATTAGCATTAAAGTTTAAAAAAGTAATACTAAAATCCGATCCTGAAATTACAGGTTTTTATATAAGTCGTCGCGAAAAAATTTTAAATGAATTAAACAGAATTGATGCTGAACTGGAAAAATTATTTTTGATTAATAAAAAAAATATGAAAAATATGGAAAACCTGATAATTAAAATAAATTTATTATATGGTGAGTTAATAAAAATTGAAAAAGAAAATGAAATTTTATTAAATAAAACTCTGGAATCAAAAAAAGGAAATTATATAGAAATTTATAAAAAATTTAATAAATAAAAAATGTAAAAATACATTAGAAAACGCGTTTTTTAAAAAAAACAAAATATTTTTATAAGGTAATACTTTTATTTACCAGTTTTTAAATTTAAAATAAAACATAAATATTATTTTAAAAATTTAAAATATTTAATAATATTTTTGTTGTGTTTTTTTATTCTGGAAATTATAATTTTTTATTGCGTTTTTCAGGTAAAACAATGTTTCATCATTAAAGAAACAATAAAAAATAGTTGACAAATTATATAAATTTAAGTAAGATAATATTTACATAACAGAATGGCAAAAATATTTAAATAAGTTGACAAAAAAGGAGTTATTTTTTTATGATAGATGGAATTTTTTCAAGTGAAATATATCAAATTTTAGAAAAATCTTTAAATGCTGCTTCACAGCAACATAAATTGATAAGTAATAATATAGCCAATGTAGATACACCAGGGTATAAAACATCAGAAATTATTTTTCAGAGTAAATTGCAGGAAATTTTAAATAATAAAGAAAAAAATTATCTTCCACTTAAAATTACACATCCAAAACATATTCCATTAGTTCCTGATATAAATATAAATAACATAGAACCGGAAATAATAACAAGAACAGAAACAACATCAAGGAATGACGGAAATAATGTTGATATAGATTTGGAAATGTCAAAACTTGCAGAAAATACGGTATATTATTCAACATTAGCACAACTTATGTCAATGAGATTAACTATGTTAAAAGATGTAATTACAGAAGGGAGGCGTTAAATAAATGAGTTTATTTAATTCATTTGCAATAAGCGCTTCAGGTTTGACTGCAGAAAGATTAAGGATGGATGTCATAGCAAATAATATTGCAAATGCAAATACAACAAGAACAGTAGAGGGTGGACCTTATATAAGGCAAAGAGTTATTTTTGAACCGCGGGGAGAAAAACTCGGTTTTTTAGTTCCTTTTATGTTTGAAAAAAATAAAAGAATAAGTCAATTTCAGGGTGTTAAGGTTACAGGAATAGTAAGAGATCCAGAACCGCCAAGATTAATTTATGATCCTGGACATCCTGATGCTGATAAAGACGGATATGTTGCAATGCCAAATGTAAATATTGTGAAAGAAATGGTAGATATGATATCAGCTACTCGGGCCTATGAAGCAAATGTAACTGCCATAAATTCTGCAAAAACGATGGCAGCAAAAGCCCTGGATATTGGGAAAATATAATGTTTAAGGAGTAAATAAATGGCAGATTTAAGCATAAATAATTTGACAGGAATAGAAAATATAACAGGTATAAAACCAACTATAGGTATACCAGAATCAATTTTAAAGCCAGCTATAGAAACAGAAAAACCTACTAAAATTGATTTTGGTAATTTCCTTCAAAATGCAATAAAATCATTGAGTGATACACAATTATCAGCAAATGAAGCCATGGCAAAATTAGCTGCCGGTGAAAATATAGAATTACATAATGTAATGCTTGCTACAGAAAAGGCCGCATTAACTTTGCAATTAGCTTTGCAATTAAAAAATAAAATCACAGAAGCTTATCAGGAAATTATGCGGATGCAGATATAAAATTATTACCGGTTATAATAACTAAAATATAAATTTAACGAGGTGTCATAGTGAACGAATTTTTAATCAGATTGTGGGAAAGATTAAAAACATGGTGGGCAGGATTAACGTCCACAATGAAAGTTTTATGGAGTGTAATACCTTTAACTATAATTATGGGATTGATAATTGCCGGGTTGTGGTTAACGCAGCCAAATTACATGCCACTTTTTTCAAATTTATCGGCAGAAGATGCTGGGGTTATAGTACAGGAACTTAAAGATCAGAAAATTCCTTATAAACTTGAAGCTGGTGGTAAAACAATTTTGGTTCCTGTAAAACATGTTTATAATACACGACTTGACCTTGCGACAAAGGGACTTCCTAAAGGTGGTGGGGTTGGATTTGAAATATTTGATAAAACAAACCTGGGAATAACTGATTTTACTCAGAGAGTAAATTATGTAAGAGCTTTGGAAGGAGAATTACAAAGGACAATAAATAATATAGATATTATTCAGGAAGCCAAGGTTCACCTGGTTATTCCAAAAAAAGAACTTTATGAAGAAAAAGAAAAAGAACCCACAGCATCTATTTTAATAAAATTAGTCCCTGATGCAAAGTTAAATTATGACCAGATAAAAGGCATAGTGCATCTTGTTTCAAGTTCAGTAGAAGGATTAAAACCAATAAATGTAACGATAGTTGATTCAAAGGGAGAAGTTTTAAGCGACATGATAAGGGATGAATTATTAGAGGATGGAGCTGCATATTCATATTCAAAACAGTTAAAACTTACAAGTCAGCAGATAAGGATTCAGAAAGAATTTGAAAAAGATGTTCAGTTAAGAGTTGAAACTATGCTTGCCAAAGTTATTGGAAGCAGCAGAGCAACAGTAAGAGTGCATGCAGAACTAAATTTTAATCAGGTTGAAAAGAAAGATGAAATATATGAACCTATAATAGGTGGTAAGGGAATTTTAAGGAGTTCAAAAAGAAATCTTGAATCTTATACTGGTGTTGGTGTTTATCCCGGTGGTGTTCCTGGAACAGATTCAAATATACCAGGTTATAAATCGGTTGTAAGTGGCAATTCACAATATACAAAATCTGAATCAACTGAAAATTATGAGATAACAAAAAAAGAGCAACACATAATTGAACAGGTAGGCAGTATAAAAAGAATGTCTGTTGCAGTAATTGTTGATAACCTGCAACCGCAGCAGGTTGCATCAATAAAAAACGCGGTAATTGCAGCTGCCGGTCTTGATTTAACAAGGGGAGACCAGGTTGCTGTTGAAAATATTTCATTTGACAGATCAACAGAAAAAGCAGAACAGTTTAAAATGCAAGTTAGCGCAAGAGAAAAATATATGACAACGCTTGTTAGTTTAGCAGTAATTATAGGTATACTGATTTTTGCCCTTATATTCTTAAAATCAACCTTAAAACCAAAAGCAATAAGGGAAAAATTAAGACGGCAGATAGAACTTGCTGCTAAGGAAGTAAAAGAAGAAGAAGAAATAGAAGTGCCATTAGAAGCAGTGCCTTCTGCTGCGGAACTTGCTGAAGCGCAAAAGCGCGCAGAAATGAAAAGACAGATTACAAAAATTGCAAGAGAAAATCCGAAAATTATTGTTCAACTTATTAAACGTTGGATAACTGAAGAAAAGAGGTGAGGTAATTATGCCTTTAACCGGTGAACAAAAAGCAGCTGTACTTTTAATAACGTTAGGACCTGATTTATCAGCAGAGGTGTTTAAAAATTTAAGTGATGAACTTGTTGAACAACTTACACTTCAGATAGCAAATACGAAAAAAGTAACACCGCAGGACAGAGATTCTGTTTTGGAAGAAAGTTATCAACTGGCTTTGGCTGAAGAATACATATCACAGGGTGGTATTGATTATGCCCGTGAACTTTTGGAAAAAGCGCTTGGAGAACAAAAGGCAGTTGAGATATTAAATAGATTGCAGGGCGCTTTACAGATGACTCCTTTTGATTTCATAAAAAGAACAGACCCGCAACAGATACTTAACTTCATACAGAACGAACATCCACAGACAATTGCACTTGTTCTTGCTCATCTTTCACCGGATCAGTCGGCAACAATACTTTCCTCATTACCACCTGAAATCCAGGTTGATGTTGCAACAAGAATCGCAACAATGGACAGAGCAACCCCTGAAGTGATAATGGAAGTGGAAAAAGTTCTGGAACGAAGAGTTGCTTCTGTATTTACACAGGAGTTTGCATCGGCAGGTGGGGTGCGTTGTGTTGCAGAAATGTTAAACAGGGTAGAAAGAAGCGCTGAAAAAGCAATCATGGAAAAATTAGAAGAACAAAATCCTGATTTGGCTGATGAAATAAAAAGGCTTATGTTCGTTTTTGATGATATTTTATTGCTTGATGACAGGACAATACAGCAGATATTAAGAGAAATTGATTCTAAGGACCTTGTTCTTGCATTAAAAGGAGCATCAGAGGAATGCAGAAATAAAATATTAAAAAATATGTCAAGCAGGGCAAGGCAGATGATTTTGGAAGATATGGAAGTTATGGGACCTGTAAGATTAAAGACAACAGAAGAAGCACAGCAAAAGATAGTAAACGTTATAAGACAGTTGGAAGAAATGGGCGAAATAGTAGTTGCACGCGGAGGGGAGGAAGAAATATTTGTATAAAAATATATATAAAGATGGAGAGTATAATTTAAGAGGGGAATTTAAACTTACCGGGACTTTTCTTACCAGAAAAGAAAAACTAAAATTACAAAATCAGGAAAAAGAAAAAGATATAAAAGAACAAATTGTTGATTTGGAAATAAAACTTAATGAGTTAAAAAATAAAGTAAAAGAGAAAAGTTTAGAATTAGAAAAACTTGAAGAGCAGGCAAAAAATATTCTTGATATGGCACAAAAACAGGCAGAAACAATTTTAAATGAAGCAGAAAAACAGGCTATAGAGATTAAAAAGCAGAAAGAAAAAATAGGTTATGAAGAAGGATTTGATAAAGGATATTATGATGGATTGGAAAAAGGCAAATCTGAGATTTCTAATAAATACAAAGAGTTGATTGAAACAATTAAAAATATTGTGGAAAATGCAAAACAGGAAAAGCAAAAAATAATATCAGGCGCTGAAGATGATATAGTGAATTTATCAACCGGGATAGCGCGAAAAATAATATATCAGGAAATTTCAACTAATAAAGAGAAAGTTGTAGAAATTGTAAAAGAAGCAATAAAAAAAATAGAAGATAAAGAAAAAATTATCATATATGCCAATCCTGAAGATCTAGAGTTAATAAAATCACACAGGGAAGACTTTAAACAGATAATTGATACCGATGAATTGCATATTATGCCTGATGAATTGTTAAAAAGCGGGGAATGTAAAATAGAATCCAAAAGTGAAATAATTGATACTGACATTGAGTACCAGTTAGGTGAAGTAAAAAAGAAATTATTACGCAAAAATTAAAACGAAGGGTAAAATGTCTTTTATTGATCTGAGCAAATATAAAGAAAAACTTTCCAAAATTGAAACCTTAAAAACAAGTGGCAAAGTAACACAGATAATTGGTCTTGTAATTGAAGCGTCAGGGTTACAGGGAGCATTGGGTGAAGTATGTAATGTTATATCAAGGAACGAAGAAATAGTAATAAAAGCGGAAATAGTAGGATTTAAGGAAGGAAAGATTTTGCTTATGCCACTTGGTGATTTGCATGGTATAGGTCCCGGGGCTAAAGTTATATCAACAGAAGAGACATTTAATGTTCCGGTAGGTGAAGGACTATTAGGAAGAATTCTTGATGGATTGGGTAATCCTATAGATGATAAAGGTCCATTAAAGGTAAATGAATATTATTCTGTGTATAATAAACCATCTGATCCTATAACACGAAAAAAAGTAAGTGAACCAGTGGCAACCGGAATAAGAGCAATAGATGGTGCATTAACCATTGGCAAAGGGCAGAGGATGGGGATATTTTCAGGAAGCGGGGTAGGTAAAAGCACAACGCTCGGTATGATAGCAAGGAATACAAGTGCTGATATTAATGTAATAGCACTTATTGGTGAAAGAGGAAGGGAAGTCAGGGATTTTATTGAAAAAGATTTGAAAATAGAAGGACTTAGAAGATCAGTTGTTGTAGCGGCAACATCAGACCAGCCGGCTTTAATAAGACGTATGGGCGCATTTGTTGCAACATCCATAGCAGAATATTTCAGGGATAAAGGTTATGATGTTATGCTTATGATGGATTCAATAACAAGATTTGCAATGGCTCAGCGTGAAATAGGGCTTGCAATTGGTGAACCACCAACAACCAAAGGTTATACTCCATCTGTATTTGCATTGCTTCCCAAATTACTGGAAAGGGCAGGAACATCTCCTGATAAAGGAACTATAACAGGTCTTTATACAGTTTTGGTAGAGGCAGATGATTTAAATGAACCAATATCAGATTCTGTTCGCGCCATTTTAGATGGGCATATTGTATTATCGCGTTTGCTTGCTTCACAGAACCATTATCCACCTGTTGATATTTTGGATTCTGTTTCCCGTTGCATGATTGATATAGTAACAAAAGAGCATAAAGATGCAGCTAATGCTTTAAAAGAAACAATAGCATCTTATAGAAATGCAGAGGATCTAATAAATATAGGAGCTTATGTTAAAGGATCAAATCCTAAAATTGATTATGCTGTATCTAAAATTGCGGATATAAATAAATTTTTAATACAGGGGATAGAAGAAAAAACAGAATACGAAGAAACAATAAAATGGTTAAAAGATATTTTTAAAGATTAAATTATAATCATTAAAAAAAAGAGTTGTGTTTTAAAAGTAGTTAAAATTTTGGTAATTTAAAATTATTTTTTATATAAAAATTATGGTTAATTGAAAGATGCTATTGCAGAGATTCTTGTTATTGATAATGTTCTGATAGGATAACGGAGATAAATGCATTTCCGTTGCTCCTTAAATGTAAAGGCATTATTAAAGCAAGAAAAGAAAAAAGGAGGCACGGAAATGACAGGTAGTAAATTGTATGTCGGAAATATCAGTTATGATGCAACATCTGAAGATTTAAAAGAGTTTTTTGCGACATGTGGAAACGTTGTAGAAGCAATTGTAATTGAGAGAAAAGGTTTTGGTTTTGTTACTATGGGTTCGCCGGAAGAAGCAGAAAAAGCAAAAGCAGAGTTAAATGGCAAAGAATTGCAGGGTAGAACAATAAAGGTTGACGAAGCAAGACCACCTAGAGAAAAAGGCAGTAGGAAAAGATTTGGTGGTGGAAGAGGTGGCAGAGGAAGATTTTAAATAATAATTAACCATGAATTAAACTGCAATAGCAATAAAAAAGCCCCGGGACACCGGGGCTTTTTATTTTATTTATATTCCGACTTTCCAGTAGTCCCTGTCTAATGAGCGATATTGTATTGCTTCTGCGATATGGTTTGCAGTGATATTTTCGCTGCCTTCTAAATCAGCAATTGTCCTGCTGACTTTTAATATCCTGTCATAAGCTCTGGCCGATAAACCTAAATTTTCAATTGCATTTTTAAGTAATTTCTGACTTTCTTCATCCAATGAGCAGAATTTTTTAATATGTTTTGGGGTCATATGAGCATTAAAAAATACCCTTGGGAGAATATGTTTTGTTGAATATGCAAAAGAAGAAAATCTTTTTTCCTGAATTTTTCTTGCATTATTGACTCTTTGTCTTATGATTGCAGATGGTTCTGCTTCTAATTTTGAAGAAAGGTCATTATACTGCACCACGGGGACTTCCACATGAATATCAATCCTGTCAAGAAGCGGACCTGATATTTTAGAAATATATTTTTCCCTTTGCATAGGTGAACATGAACATGATTTTGTCGGGTGTGTGAAATATCCGCATGGACATGGATTCATTGCAGCAAGTAACATAAATCTTGAAGGATATGCAATTGAAGCGGCAGCGCGCGAGATAACAACAACTCCATCTTCCATAGGTTGTCTTAAAACTTCCAAAACATTCCTGTTAAATTCAGGTAATTCATCAAGGAATAAAACGCCGTTATGAGATAGAGAAACTTCTCCGGGTTTTGGTATTTGTCCACCACCAATTAAACCAGCATCTGATATTGTATGATGTGGGGAACGAAAAGGTCTTGTTGCTATTAATGAAGTTTTCTCTTTTACATAACCTGATACACTGTGTATTTTGGTTGTTTCAATTGCTTCTTCTATGGTCATTTCAGGTAGTATTGTTGTAAACCTTCGTGCGAGCATTGTTTTCCCTGAACCAGGAGGGCCTATCATTAAAACATTATGTCCGCCTGCTGCTGCAATTTCAAGGGCTCGTTTTACATGTTGTTGACCTTTTACTTCTGAAAAATCAATGTTATATTTTGATGATTTTGAAAATATATCATTTATATCAATTTTATGAGGTTCAATTTTTAAACTACCATTTAAAAAATCAATAACTTCTTTTACTGATTTTACAGGGATTATGTCAATACCATCAACCACAGATGCTTCATCAGCATTTTGGAATGGTAAAATAACTCCGCTGAAATTTAATTTTTTTGCAAGAAGTGCTATGGATAAAGCACCTTTAATGGAATTTATGCTGCCATCTAAAGATAATTCACCGATAATCATAAATTTATTCAGATTGTATGATGATATCTGTCCTTCTGCAACCAGTATTCCAATTGCAATTGGTAAATCAAAAGATGGGCCTTCTTTTTTCCTGTCTGCAGGAGATAAATTGATTGTAATTTTTTTGTTTGGGGGAAATTCATATTCTGAGTTTTTTATTGCAGATCTTACCCTGTCTTTGCTTTCTTTTACTGATGCATCTGGTAAACCAACAATGGAAAAAACAGGCATACCAAAAGTTATATCAACTTCAACTTCTACTTCATATGCATCTATGCCAAGAATAGCAGCGGATTTGATTTTTGATAACATAAAACACCCCTGATTGAATTATAATAATGTTAAATTTAAAAATGAATTTTGTAAAAAGTCGTGTTGGATTTATTATAGCAGACGTTAAATTTTTAGTATTTGCAGGAATAATGTGGTTATGATTTAAAATAATACTCTTTACTTCTTTTATTAAATTAAAATAAAAAAATTTTTTCACAACCCCTCCATTTATTATGAGCCTTTTATTTTATTAAATTATAACTTGTAAAATATAAATATCAAATAACATCCGTAAAAACGCGTTAGAAAACGCGTTTTTTACGGTAATAAATTTTTATTTTTATAATGCATTGCTTTTTTTTTACCCGTTTTTTAATTTAAAATAAAACACAAGTGTTATTTTAAATATTTTTTTGTATTTTTTATCCTGAAAATCTCAATTTTAAATCTCGATTTTCAGGTCGCAATTTACTATTAAAATTTTCAGGAACATATTGAAAATTATTTATTCAATCCAGAACTGTATAACTTCCAGATTTTTATTTGCCTGCCTTAAACGATTACTTAGGACCTTTATTAAAATATCAACAATTTTAAGAGCGGTTTGTGGGAATTTCTGGCGTAAAGCAAAATAATTATCCCTTGATATTGAAATAACTGTAACTGCTGTATTTGCCCTGACTCCCGCTGAACGTGGAAGCCCGTCTAATAAAGCCATTTCTCCAAAAAATTCGCCTGGATTTAAAACTGCGATAGTGTTTTCCTTATCTTTTACTTTTTTAATAATTTTCACAGAGCCGCTTTTAATTATATACATTTTGTCACCGGGTGCTTCTTCCTGGAAAATAATATCTCCGGCATTAAATGTTTCTTCTGTGCAAACAGAATCCAAAGCAGCAATATCATTTGGATTTAAATCTTTAAATCCTTTTATTCCTGTTAAAAAATCTGCCACACCCATTTTTTACCTCCAAAATTTATTTTTATATTATACAAATTTTATATTTTTTTGCAAGATTAAATCACTAACCGTAAAAACGCGTTTGAAAACACGTTTTTACGGAACCAAGGAAAATACCTTTTATGTTGTCTGAAATAATTTAAAACTTTTCATGACAGTATATAGATATAGCAATTTTTTATAATTGACTAAAATGATAAAAATTGTAAAATATATTTGCCTTGCCGGGTCGTCTAATTGGCAGGACATCTGACTCTGGATCAGAGAGTTGGTGGTTCGACTCCACCCCCGGCAGCCAATTTTTACCATTTAATAAGGAGTTCATAAGTGGGATTATTCAAATCTGATGAAGAAAAAATAAAAGAGATAATACAGGCAGGTATTGAATATGCCAATAAAGACGAAACCGAAAAGGCAATAAAAGAATTTCAAAAGGCATTAAAAATTGACCCTGCAAATGAAGAAGCATTATTTAATCTTGCCTGCACATATTCTGATATTGGCGATTCACAGAAAAGTTATGAAACTTTCAAAACCCTTATAAATAAAAATCCAAAACATATAAATGCATTTAATAATCTTGCATTGATGTTTGCCCGTCAGGGGAAATATGATGATGCACTTTTTATTTATGAAAAAGGTATAGAACAAAACCCTGACGCTGCTTTACTTTATAATAACCGTGGTAATATTTATTTTGAAATGGGCAATTATGTTGAAGCACTTAAAAATTTTAAAAAAGCAAGTGACCTTGACCCTATTTATTCAGAACGGTTATATCATCTGGGCATAAATTCTTATTTAAAAGAAGAAGGCGGTATGGATAATGCCATTAAAGAACTTGAACAGTCAGCAAAGAAAAATATGCACAAATCAAAAGATATTCATGACCTTGGCGTTGCTTATTTGGAAAGGCGGATGTATGATAAGGCAATTGAGGCTTTTAATAATGCTTTAAAAATAGACCCTAATTATTTAAGTGCTTACATAAATTTAGGATATGCTTATCAATATAAGGAAGACTATATAAAAGCAATTCAATCATTTGAAAAAGCCCTGATTTTAAATCCCAAAAGTGCTAAAATATATAATACCATTGGTTTACTTTATGATAAAATGGGCAATCCTGATAAAGCAGTTATTGCATATAAAAAAGCAGTCAGTCTTGACCCGACATACACTAATTCCCATTATATGCTCGGGCAGTTATATCAGAATCGTGGAAATATTGAAAAAGCAATAGCGGAATTTACCAAACATATTAAAATAATTGAGCATGGTCCTACTGTTGATGATTGTATGCAGAGGATTGCCGAAATGAAAAATATGTCATTTGAACAGGTAAAGGAACTCTTTGCTCCTTTTTTAAGTGAAGAAAAAGCAGAACAAATAAGAACTCCTATACAACAGACAGAAAAAAAAGATATGAAGGACTATTTAAAAGACTTAAAAGAAAAAATGGCTTCAAAAAAGGCAGAAATAAAGGATCAACAAGAGATTTTAAAAGGACCTGAAAACCAGGAATTAAAAGTTCCTGTTATAGACCCGCAGGAGTATATGAGAAGATTAAAAGAAAAAATGAAACAAAAAAAGTTAGGCGTTCAGGAGCAGGAGCCAGTATCATCATCAAAAGTAAATATAGAACAGGGAAATATCCGGCAATCTGTAAATTTTAAACCTGAAATTAAGACACAGGAAAAAGTAACAGAGGTTAATCAAAAACCACCAGAGGTACCTTTAATAGAGCGGGTGGATGATGAAAAAATTGAGACAGTTTCTTTTAAATCAGCAGAACCTGAAAAGCAATCAGATAAAGGTTTCATAGATCCGATAACTCATAATATAAAGAATGCTTTAAATGATTTAGATGAAGAGCCAACGCCGGAATATCTCAGACAGACAATAATAAAACCAATTGGAAAAAATGTTGAATTGCCAACTGATAAAATGCCAGAATTTCATAAACAGCCACATAAAAAAGTAGTTCAAGATAACCCTATTAATAAACCATATTCTCAGTCATCATATACTGATAAGCCAATAGAATCTATTAATCCGGTTCAACCGATACAGAATATTAAAGCAGAAAAATCAAATGTTCAAAAACCAGAAGGAACAATAAAACATGGGAAATTACCTTCTTTTGATAATATAAATCCACAGGAAAATTTGGGTGAAAAAAGAGACGATGATGATAATTTTAAACCTAAAACAATTAAAAGAGGATTTTTTTAAAATAAATATTGCTTGAAAAATTAAAAATTAAGATTTTTAAAAAATATAAACAAAGTAATTGTTTGCTTAATAAATTAATTTAAAAATATCACAAAATTACTCTAAAAAATAAATTTTAAACTTCACCGAAACTTAATCGTTTAAATATTGTCTAAATAAAAAATTTTTTCTTTTAAAATTACTAAAAAATATACGGAGGATTATTAAGTGAAAAGAAAAAATTTGTTTTTTTTAACATTGGTTTTAGCATATATTACCAATATAGCTGGCTATGGTGGGAATGTGCCTGCTGGATTACCTTTAACATTTGGATTTGGTGCAATTGATAAAGCGGATCCTTATGCTGCATTTGGACCGCATTTCTGGAAAGATGGGCAGGGAACAACTTGCTGGGATTATTCATATCAGTATTTAACACCTGGCTGGGTTAACTGGGTATCAGATGGTGGATGGGTAAGTCGGGAAATACAATACTGGGAAAGCAAAGGTCAGATACAGATCTTTACATGGTATTATTATCCATATCAGACTTCATGGTATCAGAATGGCTCAAATATGACAGGCTATTTTAATGATTTTAAATTGTTAATGCAAAAAATAAATCAATATTCAACTAAAAAAGTGATTGTTCACATTGAACCTGATTTGCTTGGTTTTTGGAAGCAAAGCGGTAAAACCCCAACTCAAAATGGCGTAGTTGCAGTAGGAAGTTCAAATTTTGATGAAGTATGTGATGGTGTTAATATAAATAGTCTACCTGATTCAATTCAGGGATGGTCAGAAGCATTATACAGAATTAGAAATCAATATGCACCAAACAAATGTCTTTTAGCACACCATTTTACACATTGGGCAACAGGTGCTGATATTTTTAAAGATTCACAGGATCAGGCAACTGTAAATAATCATGTTGATAATATGACAACATTTATCAGCCAGATAGAAAATGGAAAATCCTACAATTTATTTTTTGTTGACCCTTCTGACAGAGACGCTGACTGGTATTATATAAAACAGGGTGATGCGGGAAGATGGACATCATCAGAACATACTTTTACAAATTACAGAAGCTGGGGCAAAATAGGTTATATAGTTGACAGAGTTTCTACAAATTTAAACAGACGAGGAATGATGTGGCAAATTCCTGTTGGTAATACATATTTTAAAACCTGCAATAATTCCAATAATCATTTCAGAGATAATCATGCACAGGAATTTTTGCCTTCTACATCAAATAATGGCTCATCAGGAACACCAGGAGATGCGTATTCAATTTCTGATACTTCAAAAGGACCTGGCTTTTGGGCAAACAAAGGCATAATTGCAGTTTTATTTGGAGAAGGTGGTTATGATGGATATGTTAACCCCAATGATATGACTCATTTAAGAGATTGGCCAGGGGATGGAATAACAAATCCTACTAATAATACAAATGGTGCACCAGGTTATAATACCTGGGGACAGGCAACCTCTAATCATTCTGATAATGATGGTGGCTATATACGACTGGCAGTTGCAAAATATTGTTCAACAGGTAAATATCCTTTACCTGGTTCTGGCGGAACAGCAACTTTTACAACAACTAGTACAGCTACAGCAACCAGAACTAATACCACGCAACCGACATCAACGTTTACAGCAACCAGGACTAATACCTATTCGCCCACTTTTACTTCAACTAATACTTTGCAACCAACTTTTACACCAACCAATACTGCTACAAATACCTCAACTAATACTGCTACTGTGACTTTGACAAGAACGCAAACAAATACATCAGAACCAACTTTGACAAGGACAAATACAAATACTTCAACTCAAACAAATACACATACAATAACTTTTACAAGAACACAGACATTTACAATAACTCAGACCCAAACAAAAACTCCCACAAGCACACCAACTTTTACAGCGACTTTATTAAATACTGGTCAAGCAACAGAAACTTTTACAAACACTTTTATTATAACTAATACGCAGACATCAACAAATACAATGACATTTACAACTACACCAACTAACACAAATACACAAACAAACACACAGATTATTACAAGCACAAATACTACAACTTCAACTACAACTGCAACTACAATAAATACTATGACTTTTACAGCAACCCCAACCTTTACTTTAACTCAACAAAATACTGTAATTTTAACATTAACGGCAACTTTAACTTTTACGAAAACAGCAGTTTTAACACCTACAAACACACCAATAATAGTTGCAGATGATTATATTTTAAAATTCATAGATAAAATAAGGGTTTACCCGAACCCGGTAAATTATGGTAATGACCTTAATTTCAAATTTAAAATAAATAAAAAAGCCAAAAGCATATATTTAAAAATATTTACAACATCATTACGGCTTGTTTATAAAACATCAAAAGAAAATATAAATGAAATAGACGATATAATAATAAGAAGGGAAGTAATAAATAAATTTTCCACTGGAATTTATTATTATGTATTATCAGTAGAGGATGAGAATGGTAAAAAAGTAAATAGTGAAAATGGTCAGATTATAATAATAAGATAATCAGGAATTTAATATTTTTTTCCGCATCTTAAACAGATAAATTCATGCGAAGTATCTTTTAATATAATTTCTATTTTTCCGCCACAATCACAGGTTAAGCGGCGTGGTCCTTTTCTCCTTTCTATTTTTACTTTCATATTTTTCTGTCTCCTGTCTTTTTTTCTTTTATCAGGTATCATAATTACCCTTTTTAATCAGATTTCTTTATTAGTTAAATTTTTATCAAAAAATTTTTTTTTGAGAACTTCATTTTTATCTTTTTCTGTTTTTACAACACTGTCAAGAACCCCATTTATGAATCCGCCGGATTTTTCATCACCGAATTTTTTGGCAAGTTCAATTGCTTCGTTGATTGTTACTTTATATGGGATATCAGGCCTGTAAAGCAATTCAGCAACCCCTAAGCGTAAAATATTTCTATCCACTGATAAAATTCTGTCATATTGCCAATTTTTTAAGTAACGCGGAATTATTTCGTCAATTTCTTTAATATGAGCGATTACAATATTTATAAGTTCTTTGGCAAATTCCTTTGATTTGTCAAGGAATTCGGGTTTTTTTTCATCAATGGTTTCTATATAGGAATAATTATCAATGAATTCATTTATATCTTTTATTTCACTATTAACTATGTCTATTTGATATAAACTCTGAAGAGCTATTATTCTTCCTGCACGTCTTATGCCCATATTTCCTTCTTTTTTTAATACTAATTTTAAATGTTATTTATCAAATCAATCATTTCAAGAACTGATAAAGCTGCATCCCAGCCTTTATTACCTGATTTAACGCCTGCTCTGTCCTTTGCCTGATCAACTGTATCGGCTGTAATAATGCCAAACCCGATAGGAATCCCTGATTGAATACTTAAAGAAGCAATACCTTTTGAAACCTCAGACGCAATATATTCAAAATGTGGAGTTTCACCACGGATTATAACACCAAGCGCAACAAATCCATCATATTTGGATTTTTTTATTAAATTTGAAATTATATTTGGAATTTCAAATGAACCAGGGGTCCAGTAAACATCTATTGTGTCATCAGAAACCCCGTGCCTGACAAGACAATCAACAGCACCTGTTAAAAGGTTTTTACTTATCGCTTCATTAAACCTTGAAATTACAATTGCAATTTTTTTATTTTTCCCTATGAGGGAACCTTTAAATTCCTTCATAAATTTTTCCTCCTTTTAAATTTATTATAAATATATCACTTTTGAAGTTATTGTCAAGAGTTATCGCAAATCTGAAAATTGAATTAAAAGATTACGATTTTCAGAAGAAAAAAAAATACAACAAAAATATTATTAAACAAATTAAATACTTTAAATAATAATTATGTTTTATTTTAAACAAAAAACGGGTGGATAAAAGTAATGCATTATAAAAATTTTTTATTTTTCAGTAAAAACGTTTTTTATGCTTTTTTACTGGTAAATATGAAAAATGCAATAAATTTTATGTTTTTCAGGTAAGAAACCGTAAAAACGCATTAGAAAATGCGTTTTTACGGTAATATAAAATATTTTTTGCTTTTTTTGCTTAATAATTTTTTATTTTTATAGTAAATTACTTTAATTCACCTGTTTTTTAATTTTAAAAACAAATACACTCTTAAAATTCTTATTTGTTTATTAACCTTTTTATATATTTTCTCTTTTCCCCTGAAAAACGCTAATGCGTTTTTCAGGAAGAAACAAAACACTTTACAACATTTTAAAAATAATGTATAAATAATATAAAAAGAATTAAAAGGAGGAAAATTTTGAGTAATTCAAATAGCAAAAATAGTTTTTCTTTGTCTTTCTGGTTTTTTTTATTTTTGATTCTGATTATTTTTTTTAATTATTATTCAACTGTAAAGGAAATAGGACCTAAAAAACTTGAATATTCCAGACTGTTAAATGAAGTAAAAAATGGGAAAATTGAAAAAGTAATACTTTATTCCAAGGAAGACGGTTTAAGGGATATAGAAGGAATAAAGAAGGACAAGACACCGTTTTTTTCAACAGCACCAGGAGACGATGATACATTATATAAATTATTACATGAAAATAATGTGGAAATAATCGTAAGGCCACCTAAAACAACTTTCGGTAAAATACTAGGTAATTTTTTAATATACTGGGGACCTGTGCTTTTACTCGTTTTATTTCTTTTTTTTATGTATAGAGGTTCGCAAAGTGGAGCAGGAGGTGCTTTATCTTTTGGGAAAAGCAGAGCCAAACTTGCCCAGATTGGCGGGAAAGTAACTTTTAATGATGTTGCCGGTATAGATGAAGCAAAAGAAGAGTTAAAAGAAATAATTGATTTTTTAAAAGATCCAAAGAAATTTCAGAGACTTGGTGGAAAAATTCCAAAAGGCGTTTTATTATTAGGGCCGCCTGGTTCGGGGAAAACGCTTCTAGCCCGTGCTATAGCAGGAGAAGCAGGAGTTCCTTTTTTTTCAATATCAGGTTCGGATTTTGTAGAGATGTTTGTAGGTGTTGGAGCTGCAAGAGTAAGGGATTTATTTGACCAGGGGAAGAAAAATGCACCCTGTATAATTTTTATAGATGAAATTGATGCTGTGGGAAGATATCGCGGGGCAGGGTTAGGTGGCGGGCATGATGAAAGAGAACAAACTTTAAATGCATTACTTGTTGAAATGGATGGGTTTGAATCAAATTCAGGAGTAATAATAATTGCAGCAACAAACAGGCCGGATATTTTAGATCCGGCTTTATTAAGACCTGGTAGATTTGACAGACAAATAGTGGTTGACAGACCTGATTTAAAAGGAAGGGAAGGAATTTTAAAAGTTCATACAAGAAATGTTTTATTGGATAAAGAGGTTGACCTTTCAATAATAGCAAGAAGAACATCTGGTTTTTCCGGTGCTGACCTTGCAAATCTGGTAAATGAAGCAGCATTGCTTGCTGCCCGAAGGGATAAGAAAGCAATAACAATGGAAGAATTAGAAGAATCAATTGACAGGGTAATTGCAGGACCGCAGAGAAAAAGCAGAGTAATAAGTGATAAAGAAAAAAAACGTATTGCTTATCATGAGTCAGGGCATGCACTTGTTGCGAAATTTTTACCGGATACAAATCCAATACATAAAATTTCAATAATACCACGTGGTTACGGGGCATTAGGATATACATTACAATTGCCAACAGAAGACAGGTTTCTTGCAACACGTAATGAAATGTTTAATAATATATCTGTTATGCTCGGTGGCAGAGCAGCAGAAGAGATAATTTTTAAGGAAGTATCAACAGGTGCAAGCAATGATTTGGAAAGAGCAACGGAAATTGCTCATAAAATGGTTTGCGAGTTTGGTATGAGTGATAAACTCGGGACTTTAACTTATGGTAAATCAAGCAGGGAAATATTTTTAGGTAAAGACCTTATGCGTGAAAAAAATTACAGTGAAAGGACAGCCCAACTTATAGATGCAGAAGTAAAAAATATTGTTGATACATGTTATGAGAAGTCAAGAAGCATTTTAAAAAAGCACAAGGCTCTTTTGAATAAAATAGCAAATACTTTGCTTGAAAAAGAAATAATTGAAGGTGAAGATTTTGAAAAACTTTTCAAAGATTATAACGGAAAAAAAATTAAAGATGGATAAGAAAAAAATTCAACAGGCGGTCAAGCAGATTTTAAAGGCAATCGGAGAAAACCCTGAAAGAGAAGGATTAAAAGAAACTCCGAGAAGAGTTGCGGAAATGTATGAGGAGATATTTTCTGGCATAAAACAAAAACCTGAAAGTGTTGTAAAAATTTTTTGTTCAGAAGAGCACGATGAGATGATTATATTAAAAGATATACCATTTTATTCTGTTTGTGAGCATCATTTAATGCCTTTTTTAGGTAAAGCGCATATTGCATATATACCAAAGGGTAATAAACTTATAGGATTAAGTAAACTGGCAAGAATAGTTGAAATTTTTGCAAAAAGGCTACAATTACAGGAGAGATTAACAACTCAAATAGCAGATACGATAAAAGAACTTATAGACCCATTGGGAGTCCTTGTAATTATTGAAGCAGAACATTTATGTATGACAATGAGGGGTATTAAAAAGCCAGGGTCAAAGATGGTAACATCAGCATTAAGGGGAGCATTTAAGAAAAATGAATCAACGCGAAAGGAAGCACTTGACCTTATAAAAAATTAGATTTTTTAAAGAAGGTTTTTATGCGGGTTAAAAACGCACAAAAAAATTTGAAATTTGGTAAAACATATATAATGGGGATATTAAATGTAACGCCGGATTCGTTTTATGATGGCGGGAAATTTTTTAGCATAAAAGCAGCAGTAGAAAGGGCAAAAAAAATGATAGCGCAAGGGGCAGATATTATTGATATAGGCGGAGAATCAACAAGACCGGGTTCTTTAAGGGTATCCTCAGAAGAGGAAAAAAAAAGAATTTTACCTGTTATTGAGGCAATCAGAAAAGAAAATAAAGAAATAATAATTTCGGTTGATACATATAAATCAGAAGTCGCCAAATGTTCTATAAATGCAGGAGCAGATATGATAAATGATATATCCGGTGGACTGTTTGAGCCGGAAATTTTAAATATAGTTGCTCAAAATGACGTATATTATGTAATTATGCATATTAAAGGCACTCCTGAGACAATGCAGAAAAATCCATGTTACTCTGAAAAAGGTGTTGTAAATGACATAATTGAATATTTTTATGAAAGAATAAAAGTTGCTGAAAGTTATGGTATAAACAGGGATAAGATTATTTTAGACCCTGGAATCGGTTTTGGCAAGACCCTTGAACATAATATAGAAATTTTAAGAGATTTAGATAAATTAAAACAATTTAAATTACCACTTTTAATAGGGACTTCAAGAAAATCAATGATAGGTAATATTTTAAATAAACAGCCAGCAGAAAGATTATATGGCACTCTTGCTACAGTTGCTTTAAGCATAATAAAAGGAGTGGATATAGTAAGAGTGCATGATGTTGCAGAGACAAGAGATGTTGTGCTGGTTTTAGATGCCATAGTTAAGAGTAAACAGGAGAATATTTAAAATGGCAGAGTTTTTAAAAAATGTAATAAATACAGTTTCAGGAATGAAATGGAATGATATCATAGACATTTTACTCGTTGCTTTTATTTTATATCAATTATTTATGCTAATCAAAGAAACCAGGGCAATTCAGATGTTAAACGGATTAATAATAATTTTCTTTTTTGTGTTTTTATCAAAATTTTTGGGTCTTGCAACAATATCATGGATTTTAACAGGACTTTCTGCAATTTGGATCATTGCTTTTGTTATTGTTTTTCAGCCTGAATTAAGACGTGTTCTTGTAGAATTTGGTCAGAATCGGCTTTTTAAATTTATATTTAAAGAACATGCACAATTATACAGGGAACTAAAAAATGCAGCTGAAATAATGAAAAAAAAGAAGATTGGGGCTTTAATTGTTTTGGAAAGGGATGTAAACTTAAAAAGTTTTATTGATACAGGGGTTAAAATTGATGCAGAAACAACATCTGAACTTTTACTGGCAATATTTAATCCCAGATCCCCGTTACATGATGGCGCTGTTATAATAAGAGAGGGGCGTATAGCGGCAGCAGCATGCATATTACCACTTACTCAAAAGGAAGATATTGATAAATCATACGGAATGAGGCATAGGGCAGCTCTTGGTATATCAGAGGAAACAGATGCTATAACAATAATTGTTTCAGAAGAAAGAAAGAGTGTATCTCTTGCTATAAGCGGAAAAATTACTCCGAATATTGACGGCGATACACTCCTGGAAATTTTGGCAGTTTATGCACCTAAAATAAGATAATAAAGGTGAGTTATGAAAAATTTTATAAATAGGTATATTATAAAAAATTGGCAGTATAAAGTCCTTTCATTTGTAATTGCTTTTATATTATGGTTTTATGTGGTAAGCAACCAGAGTTTAAATATTAAATTAAATGTTCCGATAGAATATGACAATTATCCTTCAAATCTTAAATTGGCTGGGAAAGTTGAAAATTCTGCTGAATTACTATTGGAAGGCAGGAGGGATATCATAAACCGCATTGATAAAAATAATATAAAAATAAGAATAGATTTAAAAGGCGCACGAGAAGGCAAAAATAATTATATAATTACTTCTAAACGCATTGAAAATTTGCCTGACGGAATTATAATAAAAGATATTTCTCCATCAAGAGTTGTATTAACCTTTTATATAAATTCAAAAGAGATAGATGTGAAAAAACAAAATAATTCAAAAGAGGGGCAACAATAATGGCAAAACTTTGTGTTAATATTGACCACGTAGCAACTTTAAGACAGGCAAGGGGTGAAAAATTTCCTTCAGTAATTGATGCGGCAAAGATAGTAGAAAAATCAGGATGTGCAGGTGTTACTGTTCATTTAAGGGAAGATAGGCGTCATATTCAGGATGAGGATGTTATTAATCTAAAAAAAATATTAAAAACAAAATTAAATTTGGAAATGTCAATAAACAAAGATATAGTAAATTTTGCTTTGAAAATTATACCGGATGAAGTTACTTTAGTTCCTGAAAAAAGGCAGGAACTTACAACCGAAGGCGGGCTTGATGTTATAAAATACAAAAAAAGATTAAAAAAAATAATAAAGGATTTGCATAAAAAGGGAATTGTGGTTAGTTTGTTTATAAATCCTGATTTTAAGCAAATAGACGCAGCTAAAAAAGTTGGTGCTGATTTTATTGAAATCCATACAGGACATTATGCAGAGGCAAAAAATAAAACAAATTTTGAAAAAGAATTTAAAAAGATAAAAAATGCGGCAATATACGCAAAAGAAACAGGGCTTGGAGTAAATGCAGGACATGGTTTAAATTATGATAATGTAAAAGAAATAGCAGGTATTAAGGAAATAGAAGATTTAAATATAGGTTTCAGTATAATTGCGAGGGCTGTATTTATAGGTCTGGAAAATGCTATAAAAGAAATGTTAAAGTTAATAAGGTGATTTAAATATGAAAAATGGGTTAAAGCAGATAGAAGCAAAAGAATCAATGATCGCTGCTTTGGCACATGAAATAAAGAATCCGTTAAATTCAATAAAAGGGGCAAATAAATTTTTGCATGATAAGTATAAATTTAATAAGGAAATATACGAATTTACCGGATTAATAGAAAATGAGATTTTAAGATTAGAAAGATATCTTAATGAATTTATGAGTTTTTCACGGGGTATAAAATTAAGATTAAGGGAAGTTGATTTGGAAAATTATTTAAAAGGAATAATTTTGATGGCAAAGCATGGATTCAAAGGAGATATATTGATAAAGAAAAAAAAAGATAAATTACCTTTATTTGTTGCTGATCCGGAATTATTCAGGCAGGTTCTGGATAATTTGATTTTAAATGCAAAAGATGCTGTGAGTAAGAAAAACAATCCCAAAATAGAAATAATAATTGATTATAATGGAAAATATTTTATTTTTGAGATTTTTGATAATGGTTGTGGAATCAAAAAAAATAATTTAAAAAAAGTTTTTTTGCCATTTTATACTACAAAATCAAATGGTTTGGGAATAGGCCTTTCTATATGTAATGCCATAATTAAGAAACACAATGGCCAGATATCTGTAAAGAGTGTGGAAAAAAAATGGACCAGATTTATAATTAAAATGCCATATATTAAAAGGGATAATTAATATGGTAAGAAAAAAAATTCTTATTATAGATGATAATGTTTCCACATTAAAAGTTATAAAAGCAATTTTAAGTGAAGAAGGTTATGTTGTATTTACTGCTTCAAATGCAAAAGATGCGTTAAGCATAGTTCAAACCGAGAAGATAAATGTAATATTACTTGATTTAAAAATGCCTGATATGGATGGATTAGAGTTATATAAAAAAATAGCACAGATAGATAAAAAAGTTGTGGTAATAATAATGACTGCATATGGGACTATAGAATCAGCTGTTAATGCGATGAAACTTGGCATAGAAGATTATATTCAAAAACCTTTAAACTATGAAGAATTAAAAATAACGGTAGCAAAAATATTTGAAAAAATAAATTTAAAAGAAGAACTAGAAATTTTAAAAGGTCAGTTATATGGCGAAAATGTGTTTGAAAATATGATAGGAAAATCCAGAAAAATGAAAGAAATTTTTAAAAAAATAATAAATATTGCAAAAGTTGATTCTACTGTTCTTATAACAGGTGAAAGTGGCACTGGTAAAGAAATGGTTGCCAAAGCAATTCATAATTTATCAAACAGGCGGGAAAATAAAATGATTTCCATAAATCTTGCTGCTATACCAGAAGGGCTTCAGGAATCTGAACTTTTTGGTTATGAAAAAGGCGCTTTTACCGGTGCATATACAAAAAAACCAGGTAAATTTGAAATAGCAGATAAAGGAACAATTTTTTTGGACGAAATAGGAAATATAAATTTTACTGTTCAGGCGAAACTTTTAAGAGTTTTGGAAGACAAAAAAATAGAGCCATTAGGCAGCAATAAATCCAGAATTGTTGATGTTAGAATAATAAGTGCTACAAACAGTGATTTGATGGCAGAAGTTTCAAAAGGCAGATTCAGGGAAGATTTGTATTACAGGTTAAATGTTATATCAATAAATTTACCACCACTAAGAGAAAGAAAGGCAGATATTCCATTACTTGCTGAATTTTTTCTGAATGAATTTTGTATTAAAAACAATATGGAAAAAAAATCATTATCTGATTCTGCAATTGAATTATTGCTTCAATATAATTGGCCTGGGAATATTAGAGAACTTAGAAATGTTATTGAAGAAGCAGCGGTTGTTTCAAACAGTGAAATATTAACAGTAGAAGATTTAAATATTAATCCCCAAAAAAATAAAGGTAGTACAATATTTATTGGTGACTTAGAACTTAGTTCAAATTCTTCACTTATAGAAATAGAAAAAGAACTAATTAAAAATGCATTAATAAAAACAAAAGGAAATCAAACCCAAGCAGCAAAATTATTAAAAATATCAAGAAAAGTATTATTAAATAAAATTAAAAGATACAATATATCTGAAATTGTCCAGATAAGGACAAAATCTAAAAAAATGGGCTAAATGGCTCAAAAGTAATATATTAAAATAAAAAAAATATCATATTTTCATACATTTTGTGGCACGCCATTTGCTATACTATAACCTAATAAAATAAAAAAATATTTAGGAGGGAAAATGCAAAATATATATATGGAAAGAAGAAAAGATGAAAGAATACCTGTTCAAAATCAGGCAAAATTCAGAATAATAGGTGATATACCAGCAGAAGCGATATCATATGATTATAAAAGTGCAATTGCAAAAAATATTTCCAAAGGCGGAATATGTTTAGTTTTATCACAAAAAATATCAGAAGGAAATATTATAAGAGTTGAAGTTCCAATTGGTGAAACAAAAATTATTAAAGCATTTTGTGAGGTTGTATGGTGTAAAGAACAGGATTCAAATGGGTATTATGAAGTTGGTTTAAGTTTTATTGCATTAAAAGAAGAAGATGCAGAATTTTTAGATAAGTTTATTAAAGATAATAAAAGGGCAATTTAAAACTATAGTATTTTTTATTTTTTAAATAACTTTAAAAAATTTATATATATATTTTTTTTAATCTATAAATATTATTTTTATATAATCCTGATAATTTTTTATAATGTTTTTAAGGGATATAAATTTATTCAATTTATCTTACATTACACATAATCCGTAAAAACACGTTAGAAAACGTGTTTTTAAGGGAAAACAATAATGCATTACTTTTATTACCCCGTTTTTAATTTAAAATAAAACATAAGTGTTGTTTAGAAAATTTATTTTTTTAATAATAATTTTTGTATTTTTTTTCTTCTAAAAAAACACAATTTTCTATAATAATTTTCAGAAGGGAAAAAACATTGATTTTTACTTGATGAACAATTATTTTTCAGGTATAAAATATATTAATCTAAAAAAGGAGGATAAAAATGCATGAATATAAAATGTCAGTAAAAGAACGGGAAATAAGAGATAAATTGGCAAAAGCAGTAAGGACCATGGAATTTTTAAGGGGAACAATAAATATAAGAAATAAAAAAAGCAAAATAAATCGTAAGAAATATAAAACTATGTATCTAATATTGGCAAAAGATGGGAAACAAGAGCATAAATATGTGCCACGGGACTGGGAGGAGAAAATAAAAAAGTGGGTAAGAACATATAAAGAAATAGAGGGATATATGGAAAAAATATCTGATATATGTATAAAACGATTTAAAAATCGTGGGATATAAAAATTATGAGAGGATTGTTTGATAATTCCAGTAAAGAAAAATAAAAAAATTATATGAGATAAAAGATAAAATAAGAAGTGCAAAAAAAAGAAAGATTTAATATTGTGGGGTATTAAGTAAAAGAATATTGAAATATTAAATATTAAATAAATTTTAAACAAGTTCCAGAAACGCTATGCTTTTGCCGAAAAAAAGTTGTAAAAAAATAAATTATTTACTAAAATTATAAAAATAAAAAAATTTTTTTATAAAAATTTACCAGTGATTAAATAATAATTACATGGGAATAAAAAAATGAAAATAAAGACAAACACAATAATAGATAAACAAAAAAAAGGAAAACAATCGTTTGTGAAAGAAGAGTTAACTTCTGACGTTACTCTTAGACAGGACAAAGAAAAGATATTTTATAAGGATAAAAGTGAAAAAACTGCCGAACAAATTTTGAATTTATTTAAAAATAAAGAAATAGACAAAGAATGGTCTTTTAAAGGATGCAAAACATCTGATACAGGAAAATGGACCCATAGTTACCATCGTTATCCTGCTAAATTTATTCCCCAGTTAGTAGAAAAGTTAATAGATGAATATGTTTCTAATGAAAATGCTCATATAAATGATCCTTTTATGGGTTGTGGAACTACAATTGTTACAGCACTGTCGCGAGGTTATAAAGCAAGCGGGACTGATATTAACAAAATAGCATACTTGATAACTAAAGTAAAGGCAACACCAATACCCCCGGAATATCTTAATAAAAAAATAAAACAATTTTCAACAGTAGTTAAACATCTAGAAGATAAAAATGAATTATTTTATAAAGAAGTTGAATCATATATTCCTATACGTCATATTGAAAGGATAAATTATTGGTTTACTGAAGATGTAAAAATTAAACTTGGGAAATTATTAAAATTAATTTATGAAGAAAGTGATTTAACAATTAGAGATTTTTTTACTATTGCTTTTAGTCACATATTAAAAAATTGTTCTTTATGGTTACAAGAAAGCACAAAGCCGACAAGAGATATAAATAAGAAATTAGTAAATCCATATGATTTATTTTTAAAACATTTAAAAAAAATGGAAAGAGGAAATAATTCTTTTTATAAAATTGTTCCTCTAAAAATAAAAAATAATATAAATAAATTCTTAAATATCCAAATTGGGGACGCTAGAATACAACCTGTATCCGATGGTGAGGTTGATTTAATTGTAAGTTCAAGTCCTTATGTTACCAGTTATGAATATGCAGATCTTCACCAATTATCTACTATATGGTTGGATTTAGTAGAAGATTTAAAAGAATATAAAAAACAATTTATTGGTACTTCTTTTAAAAAATGTAATAATAGAACATTGAGAAGCAAAATTGCTATGAATATAGTTAATACAATGTTTAAAAAAGACTCCAAAATAGCAAAAGAAATTGAAACATTTTTTATAGATATGGAAGAAGTTTTTGATGAAAGTTTTAGAATTTTAAAACATGGGGGAAGATGTTGTTATGTTATTGGTAATACAAAATTGAAAGGAGTAGATATATTAAATGCAGAAGTATTTGCTGAAAGTTTACAATATTCTGGATTCAAAATTGATAGAATAATAAAAAGAGAGATTCCTTCTAAAATACTTCCGCAAAAAAGGGATGAAAAAACAGGAAGATTTGCTAATAATAAAGAAGCAAATTATGAAGCATATCCTATAGAATATATAGTTATAGGATTAAAAGGATAAATAATATGAATTTTGAAGATCTAAAAAATTATATATAAAAAAGAAAGAACGATTAGGGAAAGAAATATATAAGCACATTTCAGAATTATTAAAAGAAGCAAAAAATATTCATAAGAAGGATTGGTTAAAATGCCCTACTCCTAATAAAGACCACGAGCAAAGTTGGCGAGCATTTAAGGTGAAAAATCTTGAAAAATTGATTCAATATATTATTACCGATGAGGTAGAAGAATTAGGATTAAAAATTATAAATGGCAACCAGTTAGAAAAAACTGCAAACCTATCTAAAGAATTAAGTCAGGTAAAAAGAAATCTTGCTATAGATTATGGAGAATTTGGATTACATTTACCTGATGTTGATATAATTATTTATAATCCTAATGATTGTAAGATACTTGCTGTTATTTCGAGTAAAGTTTCTTTAAGGGAAAGAATTGCTCAAACAGGGTATTGGAAACTCAAACTTTCTCAAGACACAGCAACTAAACATATAAAAGTTTATTTTATTACGCCTGATGAGGATGGAACATTAATGAAAAAGAAACCTGTTAAAAAAGGACGTGCAATTGTAGAAGTTGATCTTGATGGCAGTTATGTTTTGACCGAAGATAAAATTGAGGAAAGTAATAAAGTAAAATTATTTGAACATTTTATTGATGATTTGAAAACGTTATTAAAATTTAAATAATTATTAGAGTGATAATATAATAAATAAAAAAACAGATAGGAAAAAAGTGGGCAATGATTGAATATTAACTTTTTGAGAATAAACCGAAAGTAATTGGGCCTTATTCATTAAATATTATTAGAAAAAGAGAATTTTTACTTTGTGCCCAGGTTCAATTAAACAAAATATTAGATACAAAATCAGAAAATAATAAAAAAAATGTTGCAAAGATTAGAAAAATATGTTAATATTGAAATAGATAATTTAAGAGTGTATAAATTGCTGAATAGCCAAAAAGCAGATGTAATAATATTGGGTAAAAAGAAAGTCATTGAAGACGATAAAGAAGTATAT
>CALHNI010000015.1 GCA_938034975.1 Candidatus Goldiibacteriota bacterium
AATAAAAAATTATTAAGCAAAAAAGCCAAAAATATTTTATATTTCCGTAAAAACGCATTTTCTAATGCGTTTTTACGGTCCTCACATGAAACTCGTATTAAAAGATTACAATTTTCATGAGAAAAAAAACAAAAAAATATATTATTAAAAACAATAAAATATTTAAAACAACACTTGTTCTTTATTTTAAATAAAAAATATGTAAATAAAAGTATTTTTTTAATAATTTTGTTGATTGATTTTACTTTTAAATTCTTCAATTTTATTTTTAATTATATTTTTTTTATTAACATCCCACTCAAGGTTATAATACTCTTCCATCCATTTTATAACATTTTTATAATCATTCATCTGCATATAAATATATATCAATAAATTAACAGACCTTAAATCTGTTTTATCAAGTTTCATTGCCTTTTCAAGATATTCAGCTGAAGTAGATAAATCTTTTTTTGCAAAAAAATAAATTGCTGCAATTTTTTTAAGTATTGCATTATTATCATATGCTATTTTTTCAGCTAAATTTATATAAAAATTAAACTTTTTATCATTCCCTGAAAATGCAGAAAAAAAAGCAATATTTGAAAAATATCTTGCCAGTATATCCCTGTGAAAAAAATCAAGATTTTTATTATTAAAAAAATCACGGATTGTATAAACTGACATAAAATAAGCACCAGACAAATCAACAGTTTCCTGTTTAACTAATTTATATATAACACCATAGGGGAAGGATGTTATTTTTTTATCCAAAATATCAAGTTCATCCGCCGAAAATACTTTGCCATTATTTTTTTCATAAATTGAGTAAATTATTTCCATCACATTTGTATAATTATATTTTGGGGTATTTATTATTTCTTTATAAATTGATTTATCAAGAACTGTCCCTTCCCTGTCATAAACTTTAAAATTTCTAAATTTATTTTTTGAATATTGCAAATAATAAATATCATAAGTCGGACAATCAAGTCGTGTAAACAAAATTTCATCCTCTTTTAATGTTTTAAAAATATTCATTGCATTATCATAGGATAAAAATATTCCTGAAAGATTATTTTTTTCAAAATTTGTCATTATGTTTAACAAGGGAATTATTGATAAAATCAGAATTATAAAATTTTTATTCAATTCAAATTTTTGGTTAATATAAATAAAAAAGTAATATACACCTGTAACAGCAAAAAATAATGAAATTATATCAGATAATAAATAAAAGTATCTGTTTAAAAATGAAGCTAAATATGAAATTGTATGTCCAGTAAAAAAAATAAGCAAAATTATATTTATTAAAAAAGAAACAAATAATATATAAAAAATCTTTTTTGAATTTTTATATAATAAAAAAATGCCAATAATGAAAAATAAAAACAAAATATTGTAGTTAAATATATACTGTAATGTTATTGATTTAAGTTTAATTATAAAAGATTGAAGAGTTAAAGGCACAGTTTCTGTTTGAAAATATATTTTTCTTGTTATATGGTCTATTATTTCATTAAATTTACTTATATCACTCCAGCATGCATAAGTTGTTTTCCCGTTTCTTATAAAAAAATATAAAAAAGAACTCAGGAACGAAAAAAAATATAAAAATGTTCCAGTCAAAATATTTTTTAATCTTAATTTTTCAGATAAAATGATAAATGCCAAAACAATAAAAACTATCATAAAAAACATACTTGTATGATGCATAATCGGCAAAAACCCTGAGCAATATAAAACCATATAAAAATATTTTATATTTTTATTTTCATATAATTTTAATAAATAAAGCAGGCAAATAAGAAATACAAAGATAGTTAAAATATAAATACTTCCTTTTGCCTGTATTGATGAATACCAGTAAACTTCAGAAGTTATAAAAGAAAGTGATAATAAAAAAGATATCGCAGATAAATATTTAAAATTTTTTTCCTTTACAATAATTCCTAAAAAAATTAATATAATTTTATATATTAAAATAAAATTTAATATTGTTATAAAAACCGGATATAAATTTATCCTGAATGCTATATCACCATATGGCAGGATAAAACTTGCTATTTTCCCTGTAAGATTATGTAAAGGATAGCCAGGTGGATGTGGTATGCCAAGGCGATAAACTGCTGTTACAATTTCACCTGAGTCACCTAAATATGTAGTTGATGGAATGGTATTAAAAAACAAAAAAATAACAAATACAGAAACAAAAAAGAATATTAAATTCATAGCATTTTTTGATTTTCTTCAATTAATTCCTGAGCTGCCTTTATTGATGATTCAGTTACTTTTTCTCCGCTTAATAGTTTGGCAATTTCCAAAATCCTTTCTTTTTTATTTAATTGTTTTATATTGGTCTCAGTTTTATTTTCCTTTATTTCTTTAACCACTGAATAATGAACATCTGCAAAGCTCGCTATCTGTGGCAAATGAGTAATACATAATACCTGTTTTTTCCGGGATATTTCATACATTTTTTTACCAACTACGCTTGCTATTCTGCCACTTATACCTGTATCAATTTCATCAAAAACCATAACTGGTATTTTATCCACATCTGATAATATATTTTTAATAGCTAACATGATTCTTGATATTTCACCACCTGATGCAATTTTTATAAGTGGTTTGGGTTCTTCTCCTGGATTTAAAGAAATTAAAAATTCAACTTCATTTATGCCTTTTTCTGTCAGTTTATACTTTTTATTATCAATTTCTATTGATATATCACTTTCTTTTGCTTGTATATCTCTTACTTTAACAATAAATTCACTTTTTAAAATTCCTAAATCTTTTAATTCATTTTTTATTTTTGTGGCAAGTTCATTACTTTTGGTATGTCTTATATCAGATAATTTTTTACATTTATCAATAAGTTCTTTTATTATTTTTTTTCTCTCATTTTCAGTTTCATTTATTATTTTGTCATTTAATTCTATTTTTTCTTTTTCCAGTTTTAATTCATTATAGTAGTCCTTTATTTCTTTTATTGAATTTTTTTTGTATTTTTTCATCATGTTTTCAATAATATCTATTCTTGCCTCAACTTCACTTAGTTCGGTTTTATCAAAATTTATTTTTTCATTATATTCAACAAAATAGTTTTTTAAGTCAGTTAATTTAATTTCTATTTCTTTTATTTCATTTAAGTAATTTGCCATATTTTTTGGATCAACTTTTGCAATGTGCTGTATATTTTTATTTACCTCTTCCAAAAGGTCAAGCATGCCTTTCCCTTCTATATCAAGAGAAGCAGGAGATAATGAATATAAAATACTATGAATTGATTGTTTTATACTTTCCGTATTTATCATAAGTTCTCTTTTCAAAAGTAAATCCTGTAATTCTGTATCTGATTCCAATTTTGAAGTTTCAATCTCATTAATTCTGAAATTAATAACATCCAGTTTTTCCTGTTTTTCTTGTTCAATCTTTTTTAATTCATCAAGTTTATTATTTATATTGATCAAAGAATTGTATAAATTATTTATTTCCATTCTCAATCCGGCAACTTTTGAATAATCATCCAAAAGGTCAATGTGAATTTCATCTTTCAAAAGCGACTGGTGTTCATGCTGCCCATGTATATCAATTAAATACCTGCTTATTTTTTGCAAAATATTTAGCGAAGCAACAGAATTATTTATGAAAATTTTTCCTTTACCAGCTCTATTTATTTCTCTTTTGATTATTATTTCATCTTCTGTTTTATTTATTCCTGATTGTTCAAATATTGAATTTATGGTATTTTTTAATACATCATTTAAATTAAATATAACTTCAACTATTGCCTTTTCTTCGCCTGTTCGTATATTTTCTGTATAAATACGTTCACCCATTGCTATATTTAACGCACCAATTATTATTGATTTTCCTGCTCCTGTCTCACCTGTTAAAACATTAAATCCTTTATCAAATTCTATTTTTAAATCCTTTAATAATGCATAATTTTGAATGTGTAACCCGGTAAGCATAAGTTCATTAATCCATTTTAAAAATTTTATAAATTGCCTGTTTAATTCCTTTTTCAGTTAAACCACATTGCTCCCTTAATTCTTCCATTGTGCCGTGTTCAATAAATTTATCCGGTATTCCCAAATTAATTATATCAATATTTTTAAGACCAGAATCTTTTATTATAGCATTCACACTATGACCAAATCCACCTTCTAAAACACCTTCTTCAACTGTGATAACTTTTTTTGTTTTTTTAACTGAACTTATAATTAATTTTTTATCTATTGGTTTTGCAAAACGTGCGTCAATTATTTCTATGTTCAATTTTTCTTTTTGTTCAATAGAACTGACAGCATCTAAAACATAAGGTAATAAATGTCCCAAATTTATTAATGTCAAATCTTTACCTTTTTTAATTATCCTTCCCCTACCTATTTTAAAAGGTAAAATAAATTTTTTTTCTTTTTTATATTGAAAACTTTTACCACGTGGAAATCTTATTGAAATCGGACCATCTTTATACCTTGCTGCAGTTATCACAGCCCTTTTTAATTCATCAGCATCAGAAGGAGCAATAATAACCATACCAGGAATCATTTTCATAAAAACTATATCAAAACAACCATGATGAGTTGCACCATCTTCACCGACCAACCCTGCCCTGTCTAAAGCAAAAACAACAGGAAGTTTTTGTATTCCAATATCATGAATAATCTGGTCAACACTTCTTTGAATAAAAGTAGAATAAATGGCAACAAATGGTTTAAATCCCTGCACTGCAAGACCACCTGCAAAAGTAACTGCATGTTCTTCAGAAATGCCAACATCAAAAAACCGGTCAGGAAATTCAACCTTAAATTTTACTAAATTGGTTCCTTCTAACATTGCTGCAACAATTGCAACTATTTTTTTATTTCTTTTTGCTTCTTTTAAAAGAGTATCTGAAAAAACTTCTGAATAAGTTTTTTTTGAAGTATCAATTAACAAATCCCCTGTTTCAGGATCAAAATGTGAAACACCGTGAAATAAGGTAGGATTTTTTTCAGCAGGCAAAAACCCTTTACCTTTTTTTGTATATACATGCAATATTTTTGGTCCTTTAATATCTTTTATCTTTTTTAGTGTGTCTTCAATTAATTTTATGTTATGTCCATTAATTGGTCCAAAAAATTTAAAACCTAATTCTTCAAAAAGTATACCAGGAGAAAATATACCTTTTATACCTTCTTCTATATGTTTAATCACACTTGCAACAGGAAAACCAAATTTTGGAATTCTACCTAAAACAAATTTTGTTATATCACGGATTTTATTGTAAATTCCACCTGTCATTATTTTATTTAAATATTCAGATAATGCTCCAACAGTAGGAGATATAGACATTTCATTATCAATTACATAAATAAGTATATCAGTTTTATTGTGCCCTATATGATTCATTGCTTCTAAAGCCATACCATTGGCCAATGATGCATCACCAATGACTGCCACAACATAATTTTTTTCTTTTTTTAAATCACGCGCTTTGGCAATACCCATTGCAGCAGAGACAGAGGTTGATGAATGCCCGGCTCCAAAAACATCATATTTACTTTCGCTTCTTTTTAAAAAACCTGATATTCCATTTAACTGCCTTAAAGTATGAAATTTTCCGGCTCTACCTGTTAAAATTTTATGACTATATGCCTGATGTCCAACGTCCCATACAATTTTATCAATTGGTGGAGAAAAAACTCTGTATAGTGCTATGGTAGATTCTACTGCTCCCAATGATGAAGCAAGATGACCACCTGTTTTTGATACAGTTTTTATAATAAAATCTCTTATCTCATCTGCAAGTAATTCTAATTCGCGGTAAGATAATTTTTTTAAATCTTCAGGTGATTTTATTTTATTTATAAATTGATAATTCATAATTAATACATTAAATTAGGAATCAAAATACCAATAACAATTCCAACAAATGCTTCAAATGGAGTATGTCCCAAAAATTCTTTTAACCTGTCTGATTTAAATTCGCTGTGTTCTAATTCATCAACTATTTTATTCAAAACCTGTGCCTGTTTACCCGCTGCTCTTCTTACACCAACAGCATCGCTTATTACAACAATACAATATAAAAGACATACCATAAACACCGGCGAAGTCCAACCAGCAGTCATACCTATTGTAGTTGTTCCTGCTGTTACAGCCGCAGTATGAGAAGAAGGCATCCCACCTGTTCCAACAAATAACCTGAAATCAAATTTATGTTTAGTAATAACATAAATTATAACTTTCAGGGTTTGCGCTATAAACCACGTAAAAAAAGGTATATAAAATATTTTACAGGTAACTATCATTATTATGATATTTATAAATTCCATAATTTTTTCTAAAATAACCATTTTTTCTCCTTTTTATTAAAATTTAAATTAGATTTTTTTAAAATAATATTATATTATTTTATTCTATTAACAATATAGTCTGCTATATATGATAAACCTTTTTTATTGCCTTTTATTTTACTTAAATATTTTTTCGCTTCAAGTATTAAATTATTCGCAATTTCTTTTGATTTTGAAATACCATATAATGCAGGATAAGTTGATTTTCCTTTTTTTCTGTCTTTTTTTACCTTCTTACCTATTTTTTTTTCATCGCCTGTTTCATCTAAGATATCATCCATTATTTGAAAAGCGAGTCCTATTTTTTCTCCAAAAATTTTAAGAAAACTTTTTATTTTATAATTAACTTTTGCAATTTCAGCAACAGATGTAATTGATGCCCGGATAAGAGCTGCTGTTTTGTGTAAATGCAAAAAATTCAAATCTTTTTTTGATATTATTTTATTTTCATTTAAAATATCAAAAACCTGTCCTGATATCATACCGTTAATACCTGCTGCAGATGCTATATCATAAATAGCTTTTATATAATTTTTATAATATTTTTTTTCCTTTAAAGTATTTTTCAACATTATTTCAAAGGCATAATTTAATAATGCATCTCCTGTTAAAATTGCAATAGCTTCGCCAAATTTTTTATGAGAAGTTAATTTCCCGCGCCTTAAATCATCGTTATCCATTGCAGGTAAATCATCATGTATGAGAGAATATGTATGAATCATTTCAATTGCACAGGCAAACGGCAAAACCTTATTTAATTTAAGCCCTAATAATTTTGCAGTAAAAAGCGAAAGCAAAGGTCTTAATCTTTTACCACCTGCTAAAACACTATATCTCATTGCTTTTATTATAATAGCAGGTAATTCCTTTTTATAATGTAAATATTTTTTTAATGAATTATTAATCAGATTTCTTAAAAGAAAAATCTCTTTTTTTATTTCATCAAAATTTAAATTCATCTTCATCCTCTTCTTTTTGTTCATCATATTCTTCATCATTTTCTTCTTTATAATCATCTTCGTTTTCACCATTATATTCAATATCTTCTTCATCTATTAATTCTTTCCCTTCTGAATCTTCTTCAAATGGTTCTGTTTCCCATCCCTTTTCAGTTTTCTTTTTAAGTATTTCTATTTTCAGTTTACTCTCTTTTAGTATTTTTTTACATTTTTCTATTAAAAACATTGCTTTTTCATATTCTTCTATTGCTTTGTCAATATCAATTTCGCCGGATTCCAATGTTTCAACTATTTTTTCAATTTCTAAAAGATAATCAGCAAAATTTTTCTTTTTTTCTTTTTTCATTTTTGTTTCTCCTTTTTATTTTATTCCTTTTCTTTTACCTGAGCAATTAATTTACCTTTATATAGTCGTATTTTTATATTTTCATTTTTCAATACTTTTTCTGATTCTTTTACTAACCTGTTCTTTTCATCATAAACTATTGAAAATCCGCGTTTTAAAACTTTTAAAGGATTTAAAATATTTAATTTATCTTTTATATTTAATATTTTTTCATTTAGTTCTTTAATTTTTACATCTATAACTTCATTAAGATTTATTATGGCATCATCTAACCTTTGAACCTGTTCTTCATAAATTTTCTCGGGTATTTTAAAAGCATATCTTTTTATGAGCGAATTTAATTTTTCTTTATTGCTGTTTATAATGGAAAGCATAAGATTATGAATATTTTTCATTTGTTTTATCAAAATATTCAATAATTCGTTTTTATCAGGAACTAAAATTTCAGCAGCTGCAGATGGTGTTGGCGCTCTTAAATCAGCAACAAAATCAGCAATTGTCCAGTCAATTTCATGGCCAACAGCAGAAATAATCGGTATTTTTGATTCATAAATTGCATACGCAAGATTTTCATCATTAAATGCCCAAAGGTCTTCAATTGAACCTCCTCCTCTTGCCAGTATAATAACATCAATATCATCAAATTCATTTAAAATTTTTATTGCTTCTATAATCTGCTCTGGAGCCTCATTTCCCTGGACTAAAGTCGGTTTTATAATGATTTCTAAATCAGTATATCTTCGCGATAATATATTTAAAATGTCTCTGATTGCCGCGCCTGTTCTGCTTGTTATTATGCCAACCTTTCTCGGAAATTCCGGAATGGGTCTTTTTCTACTTTCATCAAATAAACCTTTTTCAGCAAGTTTTTTCTTTAATTTTTCAAACTTTAAAAGTAATTCTCCAATTCCAGAAATTTTTATGTCCTCTGCAATTATTTGATATTCACTTTTTTTCCCATATATTGAAATTTTACCAAAAACTACAACTTCCTGACCATCTTTTAAGTCAATATCTAATTTGTTTGCTGTGTGTTTAAATAATGCAACTTTTATCTGGTTAAATTCATCTTTTAAACTAAAATAACAATGCCCTGATTCTGGTATTTTAAGACCTGAAATTTCACCTTTTATATAAACACTTCCAATATTTTCTTCAAGCAATTCTTTAATAATCATTGTTGCTTCACTTACTGTATGTATTTTATCACCCATTTTATCACCCTTTAAAGTATTACTTTAATCTTCCATAAAAAGCATTTAAAAAATGTTCATATTTATACTTTAAAATCGCAATTTTTATTAAAATTTTCAGATTCTTTTTAAATATTTAGTTGTTTCTTCAGGTGTTACAGAATTAATAAATAGTCCTGTTGCCTGTTCAAAACCAGAAAAATTTTTTAATTTTGGTAATATTTCAATGTGCCAATGATAATATTCTAAATTTTTTAATTTAACTGGTGCTGTATGTAAAATCATATTATAAGCTGAAAACCCGAGTGCTTTATTCAGTTTATAAATTGTTTCTTTTAAAAGCGAAGAAAGGTTTTTGAGTTCTTTTTCATTTATATCATAAAAATGAAATTTATGCTCCCTGGGTAATATCATTAATTCAAAACTGACACGCGATGCAAATGGTGAAATGCATATAAAGTGTTCATTCATTAAAACAACCCTTTCATCCAGTTTTATCTCTGATTTTATCATATCGCAATAAACACAATTATTCTTAATTTTATAATAATTTTCTGCTTCGGTAATTTCTTCACTTATAAGCGGCGGAACAACAGGAAAAGCAACTAACTGAGAATGTAAATGTGGAATATAACTTCCTGCTTTTACTCCCCTGCTTTTTAATATTATTATATATTCCAATCTTTCATCCTTTTTCAAATCAAGAAATCTTTCTTTGTATGCTTTTATTACCAAATCAATATCTTCTTCTTTCATTTCATCAAAGTCAACATTATGAACCGGTGTTTCTATTATAACTTCATTGGCACCTGTTCCATTAATAATTGTAAAAATATCCTTTGTGTATCTTTTTAAATTCGTTTCAACTTTTAAATATGGCTTATTATTCGGAATTACCCTGACACACCATTTATCACCATTTTTAAATTCCAAAATACTGAATTTGGTTTTGTTTTCATTCCCAGGACAAAAAGGACAATTTTTATCATATTCAGGTAATGACTTAAAATTTAATTTTGAGTCAGTATCAGGTATAAAACTATAATTATTATTTAGAACTATAACCCATTTATCTGATAAAAGGTCTTTTCTGAACTCAGAAGACATTTTTTTCTATTTTTTCTATTGTGTTTTTTCAAACTTTTTTATTATATACGGACGTAAAACATTTAATTTTATATTTTCACCAACCCTGATCTGAACAGTATCATCTTTTTCATTAAAACCGGTAATTATACCAACAATTCCGCCACTTGTTAAAACTTTATCACCCTCTTTAAGCGATTTAAGCATTTCCTGGGTTTTCTTCTGTTCTTTTTGATGCGGTATGATAAACATTATATAAAATAAAACAAGGATAAAAACTAATGGTAAAAAAGCAGAAAGCATTGATGGAGATTCCGGAGTTCCTGCTGCCGGGGTTTCAGCAGCCCAAAGCAAAGAATAAAAAATCATAATGTTCCTCCTTAAATTTTTTCAAGTATTGTGAAAAGTTTTAACACTCTTCACTTAAAAATCCTTTTATTCATATACTTCTGTTGCTTTTTGTTCCCCCTTTATCAAAGTGGGATTTAGGGGGATTTGCATACATCCATTCTCTTTTTCTCGCTTTCTTTTAATTTAAAATCTCCCCTTTATTAAAGAGGGGAATTTTTTATTCTTATTCTTATTCTTATTCTTATTCTTATTTTTTTCTCCCCCTTTGCAAAAGGGGGACTAAGGGCGATTTTCCTCCTCTTTCTTTTTTTCTCCCCTTTGTAAAAAGGAGATTTCTGGGGGATTTGATTCATTATTTTTAAATCTCCCCTGCCTCCTCTTTTTAAAAGATGGGGAAATGTATATTATTTTCAATACTTTTAGTATATATTTTAATCTCTGCCTTCTTTCTTTTTCATAGAACTTTTCACATTATCTTTTTTCAATTTTATAATTTTTAAAAAATTCTTCTTTTTCTTTTTCATAATTATTATTTAAAACAGCATTTCTTATATTGTTCATCAATCGTATCATAAAATAGATATTATGTAAAGTGGTAAGCCGCATACCGAGAATTTCATGAACATTAAAAAGATGCCTTATATAGGCGCGTGTAAAATTTTTACATGTATAACAATCACAGTTTTCATCAATTGGTCTTAAATCTTCTTTGAAATCACCGTTTCGTATTTTTAATAATCCATATTTAGTGTATACTGTGCCGTTTCTTGCAATTCTTGTTGGAAAAACACAATCAAACATATCAACTCCCATTTCCACAGTTTCCCAGATATCCTCAGGTGTCCCAACACCCATCAAATAACGTGGTTTATTTTCCGGCATTTGCTCTGTGCAAAATTTAGTTATTTTATAAATTAAATCTTTACCTTCACCTATAGATACACCACCTATTGAATAACCATGAAAATCAAGTTTTATAAGTTCTTTTATTGATTTCTCCCTTAAATCTTCAAAAATTCCACCTTGAATAATACCAAATAAAAACTGATCATCTTTTTTATGATACGCTTTGCATCTTTCTGCCCATTTTAAGGTTATATCAAGTGACCTTGATATTTCTTCTTTATTTTCTGAATAAGCAGGGCATTCATCAAGGCACATTATTATATCGCTATCAAGTTTATTTTGTATTTCAATTGCCTTTTCTGGCGTAAAAAAATGTTCAGAACCATCAAAATGAGATTTAAAATTAATTCCATTTTCAGTTATTGCTCTTAATTTGCTCATGGAAAAAACCTGAAATCCACCACTATCTGTAAGAATTGGTAAATCCCAAGCCATAAATTTATGTAATCCTCCTGCCTTTTCTATGATATCAATCCCTGGGCGTAAATAAAGATGGTATGTATTAGCAAGTATTATAGGAACAGCAAGTTCTTTCAAATCAGCAGGAGTCATGATCTTAACTGTTGCCTGTGTCCCAACAGGCATAAATACAGGCGTTAAAAAATTACCATGTATTGTTTTTATTTCTCCTACTCTTGCTTTCTTATATTTATGTATAATTTTGAAAAATGACATTTATTTTTTAATCCCACTTTGTAAAATTTTCAATATATTTTCATCTAATCTTTTATTATTGTAATTTGGATTATCTTTATATTTTTCAGTAAAATCCCATAATCCAAAATCCATATTTTTATAATTCCAGTAAGTATAGGAGATTTCGTTTTCTTTAAAAAGTTTAATTATATCATCTGTCCAGTTTATTCTTGTTTGCGGATCTGCTTTTACATTTGTTCCGAATTCACCGCATAAAACATTAACTTTATTTTTGTCTCTGAACTTTAAAACAGGGATTAAAATTTTTTCAAGTTCTTTTTTATTCCACTTTTTATCCTGATTTTTAAAAAAAATCAAAAAGTGTTTATCTTTTTTTTCTAACTTTTTCTTTGCCTGCTCTATCCCTTCTGGTTTACCAGGATATTTGACTTTTTGTCTGTATATATTGTGCATATAAAATGATGTCCATTCTGCTAATTGATGTGTGACAATTATTGGGTCATAATAATGAAAACTATAAATTATTTTATCATCATCAAACTTTTTTAATTTTTTAAATTTATCACAATGTCCCCATTTGTTGGATTCTATTATAATATATCTTGAATTATCATTTTTTCTTATTATTTTTATTGTTTCTTCGGCGAGTTTATTCCATTCATTATCATCATCCGCTACCGGCTCATTTAAAATTTCAAAAACAAGTTCACTCCCGTATTTTTTATATTTTTGTGATAAATATTCCCATATTTTTAAAAATCTTTCCCTGTTTTTTGATTTTTTATTCCATATATCATTTTTATCGCGTTCTTTATATGAAAAAGAATGCCCTGGTGCTTTATGCAAATCCAATATAAGTGTAATATCATTTTTAACACACCAATTTATTACTCTATCTATATATTTTAATTTATTTTCATCGTATATAAATGGTTTCTTATCGTTTTCAAAAAGCATATAATCCACAGGTAATCTTATAACATTAAATCCCCATGACTTTATATATTCTATATCTTTTTCAGTAATAAAATTATCTAAATGCTTTTTTATCAGTTTAGCCTGCGATAAAAATCCGCCTATATTTACACCTGTCAAATACATAAATTCCCTCCAGTAAAAAATATTTTAACCGTAAAAACGCATTAGAAAATGCGTTTTTACGGAAATATAAAATATTTTGGCTTTTTTGCTTAATAATTTTTTATTTTTATAGTAAATTATTTAATTCACCTGTTTTTTTATTTTAAAAACAAATACACTCTTAAAATTCTTATTTGTTTATAAACCTTTTTATATATTTTCTCTTTTCCACTGAAAAACGCTAATGCGTTTTTCAGGTTTTAATTTGGAATTTTTACTAAATATGCGCAAGTTTTATTGTGTTTTTTTAAGATTATTTGTTATATCCCATACTCTGGGATATTTTATCTGCTGTTTCCTTTACTTTATTTCCAAGTTCTTTTATTTTTTCTGCATCTGTTCTTAATGCTGGTGCGACTACTGAAACACATGCAATAACTCTTCCCCTGCTGTTTTTTATAGCACCTGCCACACTTACAAGGTCAGTTGAATATTCCTGATTATCAACTCCATATCCTGTTTCTTTTGCCTGGTTTATTGCTGTTTTTAATTTTTCAATAGTATCAATTGTGTATGGTGTAAATGATTCAAATTTTATATTTTTTAATATATCATCTACTCTATCCTGCGGTAAATTAGCAAGCCAGATTTTCCCAGCCGCTGAACAATAAAGCGGTGCTCTTTCACCCACATTTGATTTGACTCCGACACGCTCTAATGTCTCTAACACATCAATGTAAAGGACCTTATATTGGTCAACTATGGCAAGTTGTATTGTTTCACCTGTTGATTTCCATAATTGCCTTAGATAGGGCATTGCCTGCTGCCTTATATCTAATTTTGAAAGAACAGCATTTCCAAGTTCAAATAATTTCATACCTAAACGGTATTTTGATGTTTCAGGATCCTGCTCTACGTATTTTCTAAGCATTAAAGTTGTAAGTAATCTATGAACTGTACTTTTATGCAACTTTAAATCCTTACTCAAAGTTGTTACACCCACACCAACTCTATACTCGCTTAACATTTCAATAATATCCAGTGTTCTTTCAACTGATTGAACGGTTGAATCATAAACCTGTTTTCTTCTCATGCTTTAATTTCCTCCTTTAAATTTATTATTAAATTTATTCCCACTGGCTAGCCCTTATTCTTATCGTAACCCTCCTGTTTTTCTTCCTGCCTTCTGGTGTATCATTCGAAGCAATTGGTTGTGTTTCACCTTTGCCAATTGCGGTAAATATTTTTTCATCAATGCCAAAAAGTTCATTAAAAAATTTCACAACAGCATCTGCCCTTGCCTGTGAGAGTTGCATATTATCGCGATATATGCTGCGAGATATAGGCACATTATCAGTATGCCCTTCAACAATTACCGTTGCATTTTTATATTTTTTTATCTCATTTGCAACTTTTTCAATATCTTTATATACACTTATTTTTACATCTGCTTTACCTAAATCAAATAAAGTATCAGCAGCAAGATTTATTACGATTTCTCTTAATAAAACTTTTACAAAATTGGTTATTGATTTCCCCCAATTTCCAACCGTATCTGCTGCATATAAAGTATAGCCATATAAAGTACCAGTTTTTACATAATTAATACCTGTATTATCCGAGCCATCCCACATAATAACAGGCGGCGGTTCACCATCGCCTGAAAATGTTTTAAATACCGTGCCTGCCTGGTCAGTAATAACCAACCGCCATTTTCCTATTCCATGTAAATCAGTTGCCATTGGTTTGAATGAAACAGGAACAATTAATGCGGTTGTCTGACCTGGTTTTATAAGTTTTGGGTCTGCATCAATGTTAACAACAGGCGGCGTATTATCAACTTCTACATAATCTGAATTTGATGTTGATTTAATACCACCTTTGTAATTTACTTCAATTTCTGCCCTGTATGTTCCATCAGGAACTACGGTATTCATGCTATTATATCCATTCCAGAACAACCTTGTCTTTACACTTCCAAATGGTATCTGCCGTATTAACTGATTATTTGAATTATATATTTTTATATTGACTGCATTTGCTTTATCCTTTGCCATAATTTGTGGTGTTAAAAATGTATAATCATAAAATTTATCATTATTTGGCGAAAAAACTTTTGGAGTTAATGCTACTTTTACATCTGGTGAACCAAATTGGTAATTTAAAGTGATTCTATGTGTTAAACCTAAATCTTCATAATTATACGGCACAAATGCATAATCAAGGAAAATTCTGTTAAAAGAAAAACCTGCTCCAACAGTAAATTGATTTATTGTTCCACCTTTATAACCACCACGTAAACTCAATAAATCAAACAAAGTAAGTGACGCACCTAAAAAATAATTTATATTATTGTCAATCATGTATTCCACATCTGCTTCTAACGCCAAAATATTTTTAGAATATCCGAGTCCACCTTTTATATTTATGGGTTGAGAAAAACTTTCACTTATAAACTGCGATGAAGGTCCTATATTTTTAAATACAATACCTGCAGATAAACCATTTAAAAAACTAATATCATAAATAAAGCCAATATCTAAAAGAAAAGAAAATGCAGAACCATTCGGGTCTTGCGAATTTATTATATAATCCACTATTTTTAAATTTGCTCCAAGATGTAAATTATCAGTAAATTCACGAGCATAGGATAAAATACCATAAACTCCCATGGGTGAAAATTTATAAAGTTGCTTGTATCCATCAGACGATGAAGTGTCAATTATTGTTTTATCCATTGGTTCAACCTGTAAAAGATTCAATGATAATGCAAGGTTGCCGAAAATAAAAGGCATACCTAATGATATATTTTCATATCTTATTTGCTGAAACCAGTTGATATATGATAATGATATTTCAGAAAGCATCATTTTAGAAAGTCCTGCTGGATTGTATTGTATAGCATTAATATCATCAGCAATTGCAACATATGCTTCGCCAATACCTGCTGGTTTTGCAGGTAGAAGTATTTTGATAAAATTATTAGAAGTAGTTCCAATAAGTCCAATATCTGAAAAAATATTTCCTGATAGTAAAATTATCGTATTTAAAATTAAAAATAAAATTTTTTTCATATAAAACCCTTTTCACATTACGAAACTATTACATTAATTATATTATTACATATTAAATTATTTTGTCAAGAATTTTCTCAGACCTAAAAATCGTTTTTAGAAGATTTTGATTTCCAAAAGAAACATTAAAATAATATATTATTTTTAAAAAAAATAAAATATTTAAACAACACTTGTGCTTTATTTTAAATAAAAAAAGTAAATAAAACCGTAAAAACGCATTAGAAAATGCGTTTTTACGGAAATATAAAATATTTTTGGCTTTTTTGCTTAATAATTTTTTATTTTTATAGTAAATTATTTAATTCACCTGTTTTTTAATTTTAAAAACAAATACACTCTTAAAATTCTTATTTGTTTATAAACCTTTTTATATATTTTCTCTTTTCCACTGAAAAACGCTAATGCGTTTTTCAGGTAAAAGTAATAAATTATATAAAATAAAAGTAATTAAAAATTTTGTTTTACCATAGAAACGCGTTTTCTAACGCGTTTTTACGATAAATTATGTAAATTATCAGAAATTTTTATAACCTGTTTTTATTTTTTTTTATAAATTCCATTTGTTTTATTTAATTTGATTTGGTCTTTTTACATTTATTTTTAAAGCTTCAGCAGTATCAAATAAATGAGTATCATTTGTAACTAATAAAAAATCATTATTGATTCCCTTTGTTTTTGATAAATTTATTGCAAGCGCTAAAATCAGGGCATCAGTAGAATCAATAAAATCTTTTCCTGTATTTTTTAATTTACTTTCATAAACTTTTTCTGCTTCTTCCCATATTTTATCTGTTTCAATAATGTCTCTTGCCATCACTGGATGAATTAAAAATTTAATTTTTGACTTTATATCATCAATAAATATACTACAAAGATCCCGCGTTTCTTCCAATGTAATTTCTTTTTCCGCAAAATGTTTTTTATAAAATATTGATATAACCTCCGGTATACATATTTCAAGTATATGTATAGTATTTCTCTCATCATTAATTACTCTGCAAAATTCTTCATATTCTTTTTTAAATCCATAAAAACAAATTATAGCACTTGTATCTAACAAATAATGCATTTAGTCCTCCTTAAATTATAATTTTTTTATAATTTCAGACCATAATACTTTTTCCTCTTTCAGGCACAATTACTTTTTCCCAGAATTCTTTAAACCTGACTGCTGATTCTGTATGAACCGGAATTACAATTTCAGGTTCTATTGCTTCTATAAGTTCTTTTATCCCCTTTTCATCACTATGCCCGGAACAATGTATCTGAATAAATTCTAGTCCAAAATGTTTTATCCAGTTTTCCAGACACTCTTTGTATTCTTCATTGCCATCGCCTTCTAAATAATGTTCTGACATAGAAAAAATAAAAGTTCCCTTTTGTGGTTTAATATCTATCATCTGACTTAATTCAGATACAGACAAAAACATCACAACATCTTTTAAATTTTTTTTAACCCATTTATAATCAACGCTTTTTTTCAAATATTCTTTTGCATATTCTCTAATCCTTGTCTTTCCTTCCGGAATATCTGCGTTTTTTTTAAAAGTTTTTATATTGGGATTATTTTTTATATTTGGCAGGTCTTTTATAAGTTCTATTGCATTATCAATTGTATATAAAAAACCAGGCGAAGCCACAAGCACTTTGCCTGCTTTTTTTACTGCATTATATAAACTCCTTACTCTGTCTATATTTCTAAATGAGAATTGAACAAATGTAATTCCATCTGAGTTTTTAATTGTTTCATAAAATCTGTTTTCAACATCTGCTTCTGTTATTTGTTCTTTAAAAATCTTATCTTCTTCATTTTTTATTCGTGTTCCTTCTGTTATTAAAACTTTTATTTTATGTTTTTTTGATTCTTTTATAAAATCATATGTCATATCCGGTTTAAATCCATGAAACCTGTAATCACCTGTATATGCAATATTCCCTTCATCTGTGATTAAAATATATCCATATGCACCAGGTATTGAATGATCAGTATGGATGGGAATTACTTTTATATTATTTATTTTATATTGCTCACCTGTTCTGACTTCAATTATTTTATTTTCTGAAATATCAATTTTATAATTATAATAAATTTCATTAAATAATTTATTTAATTTATTTGCGCCATAACCAATATAAATCGGTATATTATTGTCAATGAATGAAACATCTCCAAAGTGATCGCTGTGAATATGGGAAATAAGTATGGCATCATATTCAGGTTTTTTATATTTTAAATCTGTAAAAGTTAAAATTTTTTTAGAATAAAGTCCTTTTAATTTGGGCAACAAATCAAATTCAAAATAGTCCTTTAACCCTAATTTATCCCTCGGTGAAACAAATTCAAGCCCACTGTAAATACCTTTCCCCCTGTCAAATGGTTCACCAAAATCAAGAAATAAATTTGTCTTTGAAACTGAAAGTGAAATTTTATTACCACCTATTTCATTTGCCCCACCATAAAAAACAAATTCCATAAAATCTCCTTTTTTAAATATAGGTAGTGTGAAAAGTTTTAACGCTCTTCACTTAAAAATCCTTTTATTCATATACTTTGATTGCCTTTGTTCCCACTTTATCAAATTGGGATTTAGGGGGATTTACATACATCCATTCTCTTTTTCTCGCTCTCTTTTAATTTAAAATCTCCCCTAACCCCTCTTTATTAAAGAGGGGAATTTTTTATTCTTATTTTTATTCTTATTTTTATTCTTATTTTTTTTCTCCCCCTTTGCAAAAGGGAGACTGAGGGGGATTTTTCTCCTCTTTTTTTCTACCCATTTGTAAAAAGGGGATTTATGGGGATTTGATTCATTATTTTTAAATCTCGCCTGCCTCCTCTTTTTAAAAGTGGGGGAAATGTATATTATTTTTAATACTTTTAATATATATTTTAATCTCTGACTTCTTTCTTTTTCATAGAACTTTTCACATTATCTAAATATATTTATGATATCCCTAATATTTTTTTTACACTTTCATATACTTCTTCTACGGAAATCCTTTCTATTGCTATATTTGATTTTTCCCTGAATTCCCTTGATAAAACTTCATATCCTTCTTCCTGTAACTCTTTAAGATGTGAAACAGCAATATGACCATCAGATTCTTTATATGGGTGCCATTCAACAGGATCTTCAGGTCCAAATAAAGTTATGGTTTTGATGCCTAAAGCAGCAGCAATATGTCTTAATCCGGAGTCATTTCCTATAAACAGCAAAAGTTTTTTTATAAAATAAGCAAGTCGTAAAAAATCCAGTTCAACAAACAATCTGGATTTTTTCCCAATACCATTTGCAATGTCCTGACCTGTTTTTTTTTCATTTTCAGAACAAAAAATTGCTATGTTATAACCCTTTATTACTAATTTTTTCCCGAGTTCTATAAATTTATCTTTGTCCCACATTTTTTCTTTTCTTTTTGCGCCAATACCAAAGCCAATAATATTTATAAATTCGTCATCATCCAATAATCTGTCTAAATTTTGTTTTATAACAAGTTTTGTTTTTTTTAAATCATAAGGTATATTTTTAATATCAATTAAAGGACTTAAAGTGTTTAAATCCCTTTCAATTATATTCATATATTTGTTGTCAGGATTTAATGGAAAAGAAGTAAAATAATTTTTACCACTATGATTATGAATAAGCCTGATTTTGGCACCGGATAAATAAGTAATAAGAGCACTCCTGTATGTAGCATGCAAATTAACCGCAAGGTCAAAATTATATTTACGCAATTTAAAAATAATTCTGAAAAAATCTATCGGATCATTTTTATCATAAGTCAAAACTTCACTAACCTTGGGTAATAAATATCTAAAATTTTCATACTTTTTTTTTAAAACGTAAATAATCTCAGGAGAATTACAATTTTCATATAAAACATTTATCACAGGTGTTGAAAGGACAATATCTCCTATATCTCTTAATTTTATTATTAAAATTTTTTTTATTTCCTTTAACATATTCTGGGCAATTGTTCTTTTTCCGGCTGAAGTAAAATCCTTTTCCCGCCTGATTTGGTTTTTATTGTTACCATACCAGTTCCTTTTTTACAATATCCTATAATTTTTGAGTTTTTTCCATATTTATCCTGCTTTAAAATATTTATTGCTTTTTTTGCATCTTTATCATCCAGTATTATTATCATTTTACCTTCGTTTGCAAGGTATAATGGTTCAAAACCCATTATTTTACATGCAGATTGCACAATTTTACTTATTGGAACCTGTTTTTCATAAATTTCTATATCAACATTTGAACTTAAAGCAATTTCATTTAAAACACCTGCAACTCCACCGCGGGTTGGATCACGCATTGTATTTATTTTTACATTTTTTAAAATTAACTTTTCTATCATCTTATTAAGTGGTGCGCAATCACTTTTTATATTTGCAGTAAAACTTAAACCTTCTCTGTCTTTTAAAATAGATATTTCATGCTCGCCAATGTAACCTGTTATTATGACAGCATTTCCTGGTTTGGCATTTTTAACAGAAATTTTTAAATTTTCTTTTATCAATTCCCCATATCCTGTTGTATTTATATAAATGCCATCCCCTTTTGTTTTAGGAACAACTTTGGTATCACCTGCAACAATTTTTACGCCTGCTTTAATTGCGGTTTTTTTCATTGATTTTAAAATTTTTTCAAAATCAGATAAGGTAAGTCCTTCTTCTAATATAAATGCACAGGTAAGATATAATGGCTTGGCTCCCATAGCAGCAAGATCATTTACAGTTCCGCACACAGACAATTTCCCTATATCCCCCCCGGAAAAAAAATAAGGAAAAATTACAAAAGAATCTGTTGTTATAACTGCTCTTTTGGAATTAACTTTTATTATTGCACCATCTTCCAAAGGTTCAAGTTCAGAGCATAGAAAATACTTTTTTATATAATTTTCAATAAATTTTCTTGCAACTTTACCACCAGCACCATGAGATAAAGTAACTATATCATTCAATTTAATTTACCTCGTATTTATAATAAGCTGCGCAAGTCCCCTCAGAAGAAACCATACAGGCACCAACAGGATTTTCAGGGGTGCATTTTGTCTTAAACAATGGGCAATCAAAAGGCTTTACTGCGCCTTTTAAAACTTCCCCGCATTTACAACCTTTTGGTTCTTTTGAATAATTTGTATTAACAGTAAAAATTTTTTCAGCATCAAATCTTTCATACTTTTTAGAAAGTGAAAGTCCACTTTCAGGTATGAGTCCTATTCCACGCCATACAGAATCCTTTGTTTTAAAAACTTCTTTTAATATTTTTTGTGCAATTTTATTTCCATCGTATGTCACCACTCTTTTATATTGTATTTCCACTGCCGGCTTTCTTGATATAATCTGTCTTAAAAGCATATAAATTCCTGTTAATACATCTGCTTCTTCAAAGCCAGTAACTACGCATGCCATTTTATATTTTATTGCAATTGGTTCATAAATTTTTGCACCTGTTATCGCGCTTACATGTCCGGGACAAATAAATCCATCTAATTTTAGGTTTTTGTCATTTACCAGTGCTATCATTGGCGGAATAATTATCTTAAAAAAAGATAAAATAAAAAAATTTTGAATTTTCTGTTTTAATGCTGTTTTTAGAGCCATTGCAACTGCAGGCGCAGTTGTTTCAAATCCTATACCAACAAAAACTACTTTTTTCTCTGGATTTGCCTTGGCTATTTCCAGAGCATCCATAGGCGAATAAACTATTCTTACATCCTTACCTTTGGCTCTTTTTTCTTCAAGTGAAGAAAAAGTTCCAGGGACACGCATCATATCACCAAACGTGGTAATAATTACATTTTCTTTTTCTGAAATTTCAATGACTTTATCAATTTCCTGAATCGGAGTTACACATACAGGACAACCAGGACCTGATATAAGATTAATATTTGGTGGAAGTTGTGCTCTTATTCCATATAAGGAAATTGCCATTGTATGTGTGCCGCAAACTTCCATTAAATTTATTTTATTTTTTAATTTTTTTGCTTCGTTATAAATTAAATCAAATAATTTTTTGATATTTTCTTTGTCCACATTATTTTTCATTAAATATTTCCTTCAAATATCCTTTTATTTCATTTGCATATTCTTTTGTAATTTTTTCAATTGCAAAACCAGCATGGACAAGGCAATAATCATTTACTTTTATATCAGGGACTAACTGTATGGAAATTTTTCGTTTAATACCATCAAAATCAGCAATAGCAAACTCGCCTTCTATACTTTCAATTTTAGCAGGCGCACCTAAACACATAAAATTAACCTCCATAAATTTTTAAAAATTATATATTAAATAAAATTAAATTGCAATACTTACTTACCTGACCTGAAAAACACTAATGCATCTTTTAGGTCATATACTTATGTTACATTTTCCTGAAAAACGCATTAGCGTTTTTCAGGGAAAAGAAAAAATATAAAAAAAGGTTTATAAATAAATAAAAATTTAAAAATGTACTTATTTTTAAAATAAAAAAACTGGTGAATTAAAGTAATGCACTATAAAAATAAAAAATTATTATACAAAAAAACAAAAATATTTTATATTTCCGTAAAAACGCATTTTCTAATGCGTTTTTACGGATTTTGTTCCACCTTTATCAAAGGCGGATTTACATACATCCATTCTCTTTTTCTCACTCTCTTTTAATTTAAAATCTCCCCTAACCCCTCTTTTTTAAAAGAGGGGGAAATGTATATTATTTTTAATACTTTTAGTATATATTTTAATCTCTGACTTCTTTCTTTTTCATAGAACTTTTCACATTATCAACGCTAACGCGTTTTTATGGGCTTACTTTATTTATTGACAACTATTTTTCACTCGGTTAAAATAATTTAAAACTCAACACAAGGAGTTGACATATGAAAAATTTTCTTTTTTTAATTTTATTGTTTATTTTACCTGTTTTATGTTTTTCCCAGGAAAAAATCGTTTCATTTGATGATGAAAGTTTAATTTCAATCCCAACCCCAACTCCTACTACTATATATAAAATGGAAGATATTGAAATTGAAGCATGGGATGATATAAAAGATGTAAAGCATACTATTGAAAGATGTAAACATGGATTAAAACATTATCCAGTTTTATTTAGGAAACAGATGGATGATGGCATTTTAAAAATGCAAAGAGTTATAGCATCATTACATACTGCTGCAATTCTCCATAAAAGAGATAACGTAGAATACGCATGGGAAGAAGCAATCGCAGGCCCTGAAAAAACCCTGGAAATGGGACAGAACTTTATTGACGAATTTGACAGAGACGTAAAATTTATGGAAAAAAAACAAAAAAAGGTAAAAGAAGTATTGGATAAAAAATCAAAAAAAATGCAGAACCCTTATGAAATTAAATTAAAATACAATTTCAATGAAAAAGAAATATTTTTTATTAAAAAAGAAATCAAAAAATTTAAAGAAATTTATAACAGTTATAAAGCAAAATATGCCAAAACGGTCAAACAAAAAGAAGAAAAAATAGATACCTTAATTGCGGAGCATAATGCACTTCATAAGCCATAAATGAAAAAAATTTTTTTCATTACTATTCAGGGCATTGTTCAGGGAGTTGGGTTCAGACCCTTTATAAATAAACTCGCTATAAAACATAAAATCAAAGGTATAGTATATAATAAAACAGGCTCAGTAATAATTGAATCATCTTCATCAATAAAAAAATTAAAACCATTTATTGAAGACATTAAGAGTAATAAACCACCATCTTGTATTATTGAAAAAATAACTTTGAAACAAATCAAATCAAAAAAAATTTTTAAAAATTTTTCAATTGTAAAAAGTAAAAAAGCAAATGAAATGAAATTTATTCCGCCAGACCTTAAAATATGCAATGATTGTTTAAAAGAATTATTTGATCAAAAAGACAAAAGATATCTATACCCTTTTATTAATTGCACAAATTGCGGTCCAAGATTTACAATAATAAAAAATACCCCATATGACAGAAAAAATACAACTATGGATAAATTTATAATGTGTTCTTCTTGCAATAAAGAATATAATGATATAAAAAGTAGAAGATATCATGCAGAACCCAATGCCTGCTCTTTATGCGGGCCTGAGCTTATTCTTCAGAAAAATAACGGAACAATAATTGATTGTGATGATGTCATATCTGAAACTAAAAACCTGTTAAAGCAGGGCAAAATCATTGCAATAAAAGGGATTGGCGGTTTCCATATAGCGGCACTTGCAACTGACGATAATGCAGTATTAACCTTAAAAAAAAGAAAAAAAAGAACCAAAAAGCCATTTGCAGTAATGTCAGACACAATTGAAAAAGTTAAAAAATATGCTTATGTATCAGAATATGAAGAAATTTTGCTTAACTCAATACCTGCTCCAATTGTTCTTTTAAAAAAGAAAAATAATAATTTATTATCAAAATATATAGCCGAAGGTCTTTCAACAGTCGGGGTTTTTCTTCCATATTCGCCTTTACACTTTTTATTATTTGATGAAGATATTCCCGCTTTAATCATGACAAGTGCAAATTTATCAGAAGAACCAATACAATATAAAAATGAAGAAGCCTTTTTATATTTAAAGGATATTGTTGACTTCTTTTTATTTCATAATCGTGATATAAATATACCGGCTGATGATTCTGTTATAAAACCATTTAATAATTCTTTCGTTTTTATAAGACGTTCCCGTGGTTATGTCCCTTTACCTATAAAATTAAATGTAAAAAGCAAAGACATAATTGGTGTTGGAGCACTTTTAAGAAATACAATTTGTATTTTAAAAGACAACTATGCTATTCCTTCCCAGCATATAGGTGATTTAGAAAATGAAAAAGCATTTGAATATTTTAAGGAGACTATTGAAAATTTTATGAAATTTTACGAAGTAAATCCTAAAGCAATAGTATGCGATCTTCACCCTGATTATTTATCAACACGTTTTGCAATTGAATTTGCAAAAGAAAAAAATATTAAATTTTTTCAGGTTCAACACCATTATGCACATTTTTTATCATGTTTGGTGGATAATAATTTACATGGTCAAGCAATAGGTGTTATTTTTGATGGCACAGGTTATGGCATTGATGGAAATATCTGGGGCGGTGAATTTTTAGTTGGAGATGAAAAAATTTTTAAAAGGGTTGCCCATTTTAAAAATATAAAATTACCAGGTGGGGATTTGGCAAGCAAAGAAACATTCAGATGCTCAATAAGTTTACTTTCCGAATTTCTGTCAGAAGAAGAAATAAAAAAAATTTATCCAGATAAAAATGTAAATTTAATTTTAACCCTGATTAAAAAATCAATAAATACACCTCTTTCATCAAGTGTGGGAAGAATTTTTGATGCTGTATCTTCTCTTCTTAATATTTGTGATTTGTCCACTTATGATGCAGAAGCACCAATGCGACTTGAAGCCATTGCTGATATTTATAATGATAAAGAAAATTATGAAATTTATCCTTATAAATTTATAAAAATTAATAATTCTTTTGAGATTGATATTATACCCATGATTAAAAAAATTTTAGAAAAAAGACAAGATGAACCACCTGAATTTATATCCTATAGTTTTCATATGACATTAGCGGAAATAATCTGTAAAACCGTAAATTTGATTTATAAAGATTATAAAATTAAAAATGTTATCTTATCCGGTGGGGTTTTTCAAAATACAATTTTGTTAAAAAAAACAACTGAATTATTAAAAAATAACGGTTTTAATGTTTTATTTCATAAAAACGTATCACCAAATGATAGTGGTATATCATTAGGTCAGGTATTTTTTGCTTCAAAAAAAATATAATTTAATATAACCTATATGAAAATCGCATAAAAAATTACGATTTTTATGTAAAAAAACAAGAGAAATATTATTAAATAATTTAAAACAATACTTGTGTTTTATTTTAAATTAAAAAACAGGTGAACAATAGTAATGCATTATAAAAATGAAAATTTATTAAATAAAATAATAAAAGCAGTTTGGTTTTCCATAAAAACAAAACGCGTCTTTGCGGTTAAACCGTAAAAACGCATTAGAAAATGCGTTTTTACGGAAATATAAAATATTTTTGGCTTTTTTGCTTAATAATTTTTTATTTTTATAGTAAATTACTTTAATTCACCTGTTTTTTTTATTTAAAATAAAATTTCAAGTGTTGTT
>CALHNI010000016.1 GCA_938034975.1 Candidatus Goldiibacteriota bacterium
ATAAAGCAATAAATATGCCGCAAAAAAATATAATATTTATATGGAATTAAAAAATTTTTTGATTAATAAATGACCACAATATATTAGTAATTAGATTTTTATAAAAAAAATGTCGCGGGTAACGACATTATTACCCGCGACTGTTGGTAAAGTAAAAGTAGAAGAGGATTTATAGTTTATAAAGCATATCAGAATACGTAGGAGTTGGCCAGATATCTGATGGAATAAGCGTTTCTAGTAAATCAATATCTTTTCTTAAATCTGAAATCTTTGGAAAAATTTTATCTCTGAAATATTCGGCTTTTTCTAAAGATTCTGAAATATTATTGGCATTGTTTAATTCTTTTTCAAGTTCATTTACTTTTTTGGTTGCAGATTCAAATGAAGAAATAATATCTTTTAGCATAGTCATCATAGAATCAGTGTCAACATTATTTTGTTTTGCTTTTAAAATTGTTTCAGAAAGAATTCCGATATACTTAATAGTTGCAGGTAAATATTGTCTTTTTACCATTTTTATGGCTGTTTTAGATTCAATTGCTATTTGCTTTGCGTATTGTTCCATGTATATTTCAAATCTTGAATACAATTCTTCTTTTGATAAAACCTCATATTTAGTAAATAAATCTTCAGTTTTTTTTGTAATCATACATTTATGTGCATCAACTGCATTTTTAATATTCAAAAGACCGCGTTTTTCTGCTTCTTTTACCCATTCTTCAGAATAATTATTACCATTAAATATAATTCTTCCATGATTCTTAATTGTTTCTTTAATTATTTCCGTTGTTTCTTTTGAAATGTCGGATGCTTTTTCCAGCCTTGTTGCAAATTCATCCAGAGATTCTGCAACAATTGTATTTAAAATAAAATTAGGATCTGCAATTGACATAGAAGAGCCAACCATTCTAAATTCAAATTTATTCCCGGTAAATGCAAAAGGTGAAGTTCTGTTTCTGTCTGTATTGTCTTTTGATATGTGTGGTAAAGTATCAACGCCTAACTTCATAAATACTTTATCCTTTTTTTGATATCTTTCATCATTTGAAATTTTTTCAAGAATTTCCGTAAGTTCATCACCCAAAAATATTGAAATTATAGCAGGTGGCGCTTCGTTTGCGCCTAACCTGTGGTCATTGCCAGATGTAGCACAGGACGCGCGTAAAATGTCCTGATGTTTATCTATTGCTTTTATCAAAGCAGAGAGGAAAATTAAAAATTGTAAATTTTCATGTGGAGTATTTCCAGGGTCAAGGAGATTTACACCATTATCAGTTATTAAAGACCAGTTATTATGTTTGCCTGAACCATTTATACCTGCATAAGGTTTTTCATGCAAAAGACAAACAAGTCCATGACGAAGTGCTACTTTTTGTATTATTTCCATCCAGAGTTGATTATGATCAGTTGCAATATTAACATAATTGAAATATGGTGCCATTTCAAATTGAGCTGGAGCAACTTCGTTATGTCTTGTTTTGGCTGCAATACCCAATTTCCATAGTTCTTTGTCAAGGTCTGTCATAAATTTTGTAATTCTATCTTTTATAGGACCAAAATAATGATCTTCCAATTCCTGTCCTTTTGGTGCAGGTGCTCCAAAAAGTGTTCTGCCACAAAGCATTAAATCAAGGCGTTTTAAATACAATTCTTTTTCAATTAAAAAATATTCCTGTTCAGGACCTACAGTTGGAATAACTTTTTTTACATTTTGGTTCCCAAGAGCATGTAAAACCCTTACTGCCTGTTTAGAAATTGCATCCATTGAACGTAATAGAGGTATTTTTTTATCAAGTGCTTCACCTGTATATGAATAAAATACAGTAGGTATGCAAAGGACAGTATCGCCTTCGTCAGTTTCTTTTAAAAATGCAGGAGATGTGCAATCCCAGGCAGTGTAACCACGGGCTTCAAAGGTAGAGCGTAATCCGCCAGAAGGGAATGATGATGCATCAGGTTCTCCTTTTATAAGTTGTTTTCCAGAAAATTCAAGTATTGAATTCCCTTCATCATCAGGAGTGATGAATGAATCATGCTTTTCTGCAGTAGAACCAGTTAATGGTTGGAACCAGTGGGTGTAATGTGTTGCTCCTTTTTCAATCGCCCAATTTTTCATCTCTTCTGCAACAACATTGGCAACTTCAAGTGATAATGGCATTCCTTCTTCAATTGTCTTGAGTAATTTCCTGTAAGTTTCTCCTGGTAAGCGTTCTTTCATAACTTTTTTGCTGAAAACATTTGAACCAAAAATCTTTGTAATGTAGTAATCTTTTTTTTCTCTCATTTTATATCTCCTTTCCGCTTTAATAGTATTGTGAAAAGTTTTAACGCCATCCATTTAATTTAAAAATCATTTTATTCATATACTTCTGTTGTCTTTGTTCTCCCTTTATCAAATAGGGATTTAGTGGGATTTACATACATCCATTCTCTTTTTCTCGCTCTCTTTTAATTTAAAATCTCCCCTGCGCCCTCTTTTTAAAAGAGGGGAATTTTTTATTCTTATTTTTATTTTTTTTCTCCCCCTTTGCAAAAGGAGGACTAAAAGGGGATTTTCCTCCTCTTTCTTTTTTTCTACCCCTTTGTAAAAATGGGATTTATGGGGATTTGCTTCATTATTTTTAAATCGCCCCATACACCTCTTTATTAAAAACTTTTAGTATATATTTTAATCTCTGCCTTCTTTCTTTTCATAGAACTTTTCACATTATCGCTTTAATAAAATATTATTTAAAGTATAGCAATAAGTATGCCATTTGAAAATAATAATCTTAATCTGTAAAAACACATTTTCTAGCACGTTTTTATGAGAAAAACAATTATTTATCCGTTTTTTATTAAAATAAAACGAAAGTGTTGTTTTAAATATTTTATTTTTTAAAATAATATATTATTTTTCTATTTATTCTTCTTAAAATTGCGGTCTTTTAATACTATTTTCAGGTTAAAGTTTTAATTGTGAATTATTGATTAAAATATGACCAAAAAAATAAGAACTTGATTAATAAATAACCATTTTATTAATTTGTTGATTTATAAATAAATATTTGATATATTTGTGTATAAAATTTATACAAGGAATTTAATATGAATACTAATAAAGAATTAAATAAAGAAAAAATAAAAAAACTTAAATTATTGCATTTTATTTCTATTGAAATGAATAAATCTCATTCAATGGAAGAACTATTTGAACTTATTCTTGAAAGATGCCTTGAATTAACTGGGGCAGATACAGGTAGTGTAATGATTATTAATAAAGAAGAAAATGTTCTTGACATTCTTGCTTTTAAGGGACTTGAAGAAAAGATAGTAAGCAAAACAAAATTAAAAATAGGAGAGGGTATAACAGGTTGGGTAGCCCAAACAGGTCATCCCAAACTTGTAAATAATACGCAAAAAGATCCACAATATATAAAAATAAGAGAAGGGTTGTTTTCTGAACTTGCTGTTCCTATTAAAACAGAAGATGAAATAATAGGTGTTATAAGTGTTGATTCAAATAAAGAAAATGCATTTACAGAAGATGATATGGAATTATTAATAATGGTTGCAGAATTAGCAGCTCAGATAATTAAAAAAGATATTATTAAAGATAAATTACAAATGAAAATAAATTCCCAGGAGATTTTATTAGATGCATTTAATCTTATAGAAAAGCAAGATGATTTGGCAAATATTTTTAATAATATTATGGATATTCTTAAAGAAAAGATGGATATTATACGTGGGTTACTAGTTTTTGTTGAAAATAATAATCCATCATCATTGTTTATCAAATGTGCATATAAAATAAGTAATGAGGCAATAAAAGATGGCAAATATAAAGTAGGAGAGGGAATTATAGGGAATGTTGTATCCAGTGGCCAGACAATAGCAGTAGAAGACATATCAAAAGAACCAAGATTTTTAAATAAATTAAAAATTAAAAGATCCGGGGAAAAAATTTCTTTTATTGCAACTCCAATAAAAGCAGATAATAATATTATTGGGGTTCTTGCTGTAGAGAAAAAATATGAAAATAAAGAAATACTCAGTGAAGATATAAAAACTATCTCTTTACTTGCATCTTTGATAGCATATAAGGTAAAAAATTATCAAAGAGTTGAGGCAGAAACGAGAAAATTATTAGAAGAAAATATTGAATTGAGAAAAGAATTAAAGGAACAATATAATTTTAAGAATATTATAGGTAAGAATGAGAAATTTAGAAAAGTAATTGAACAGGTTAAAATGGTTTCAAATACACAAGCGCCAATTCTAATAACAGGTGAAACCGGGACAGGGAAAGAACTTATTGCGAAAATTATACATTTTTTAAGTTACAGAAGGGAAAAAAAGTTCGTTAGTGTGAATTGTGCAGCTATACCAGGGAATTTACTTGAATCAGAACTATTTGGATATTATAAAGGTGCATTTACAGGTGCCATTAACAATAAAAAAGGGAAATTTGAACTTGCCGATGGTGGAACTTTATTTTTAGATGAAATTGGTGAAATGGATTTTCATTTGCAATCCAAAATTTTAAGAGCGATACAGGAAAAAGAAATAGAACCACTTGGAAGTGAGAAAACAATAAAAGTGGATATAAGAATAATAACTGCAACAAATAAAAATCTGGAAGAAATGGTAAATAATGGTAAATTCAGGGCTGATTTGTTTTTTAGATTAAATGTCATAAACCTGCATCTTCCTCCTTTACGTGAAAGGAAAGATGATATACCTCTGCTTGTGGAATATTTTATAAAAAAATATTCGGAAATTTATAATAAAAAAATAATTGGAATAAGTAAGGAGGTGGAGGAGTTATTTAATAAGTATTCTTGGCCCGGAAATATAAGAGAATTGGAAAACATAATAGAAAGAATGGTAATAATGACGCAATCAAATCTAATAGATGTATCTTTAGTTCCTAAAAATATTTTAGAAAATAGTGTGAAAAAAGAAAGTGCATTTGATTTAAGTGTATTCATAAAAGATGAAATTGAAAAAAGGATGAATTCCGGGAATTTATTTAAAAATTTAAAAGGTATATTTGAAAAAATGATAATAGAAGAAATTCTTTTAAAAACTGGAAATAATAAGTTAAAGGCAGCAAGATTATTAGGAATAAACAGAAATACTTTAAAAAGCATGATGAAAAAATACAAAATAGCAAGGTAAAATAAAGTATAATTGCCTGATAGTCAATAATTAATATAGGCCCGTAAAAACGCATTAGAAAATGCGTTTTTACGTAAATATAAAATATTTTTGTCTTTTTTGTTTAATAATTTTTATTTTTAAAGTGCATTACTTTTATTCACCTGTTTTTTAATTTAAAAATAAGTTTTCTTTTAAAATTTTTATTTATTTATAAACCTTTTTTTATATTTTCTTTTTCTCCCTGAAAAACGCTAATGCGTTTTTCAGGATAGGCCGTAAAAACTCGTAAGAAAATCTGTTTTTACAGAAAAACTAAATTTTTTATTTTTGTAATGTATCATTTTTATCAGCCAAATTTCTTAATTTAAAATAAAACGCACATTCTGTTTTAAATATTTTATTTGTATTTTCTTATTTAAAATCGCGATTTCATATCGCGATTTTAAGGTTTAATATAAAATTCTATTTCTTTGCCTCATTTCCAGCAATTTCTCCCAATCCCATCATCTGCGCTGTTATTCGTTAATCTTATCTGATTACTCCCATCTGCTTCCATTACATATATCTCATAGTTGCCATCTCTGTTACTTCTAAACGCTATCTTTGTTCCGTCTGGCGACCACACTGGATGCTCATCACCTGCGCTGTTATTTGTTAATCTTATCTGATTACTCCCATCTGCTTCCATTACATATATCTCATAGTTGCTATCTCTGTTACTTCTAAACGCTATCTTTGTTCCGTCTGGCGACCATACTGGATACAAATCATCTGCGCTGTTATTCGTTAAGTTAACCTGATTACTCCCATCTGCTCCTATTACATATATCTCCCAGTTGCTATCTTTGTTACTTGTAAACGCTATCTTTGTTCCGTCTGGCGACCACACTGGATTTACATCATATGCGCTGTTATTTGTTAATCTTATCTGATTACTCCCATCTGCTCCCATTACATATATCTCATTGTTGCCATCTCTGTAACTTACGAACGCTATTTTTGTTCCGTCTGGCGACCACACTGGATACCCATCATATATGCTGTTATTCGTTAAGTTAACCTGATTACTCCCATCTGCTCCCATTACATATATCTCATAGTTTCCATCTCTGTAACTTTCAAATGCTATTTTTGTTCCGTCTGGCGACCACACTGGATTCCAATCATCTGCGCTGTTATTCGTTAATCTTATCTGATTATTCCCATCTGCTCCCATTACATATATCTCATTGTTTCCATCTCTGTAACTTCTAAATACTATTTTACCTTTTCCTCCTCCTACTGGCGTTGGCGTCATTACTTCACTTTTTGTCGGAGAACTTTCTTTTTTAGAACAACTAAACATCACCATCATAATTAATACTACTATAACTATTACGCTTTTTCCACTTTTCATCCTTTTGTCCTCTATAGTAAAATTTTTATGACAAATATATTTATTATTAGCAAATTATTTGGGTAATGTCAATAATGAAGAAGGGCCCGTAAAAACGTATTAGAAAATGCGTTTTTACGGAAATATAAAATATTTTTGTCTTTTTTGTTTAATAATTTTTATTTTTAAAGTGCATTACTTTTATTCACCTGTTTTTTAATTTAAAAATAAGTTTTATTTATTTATGAACCTTTTTTTATATTTTCTTTTTCCCCCTGAAAAACGCTAATACGTTTTTCAGGAAGGGATCATAAAAATGCGTTTTCTAACGCGTTTTTACAGAAAAACTAAATTTTTTATTTTGGTAATGTATAATTTTTATCAGCCAAATTTCTTAATTTAAAATAAAACGCACATTCTGTTTTAAATATTTTATTTTTTAAAATAATATATTATCTTTGTGTTTTTTTCTTCTGAAAATCACAATCTACTAACGATTTTCAGGAAGGTGTTTTTATAAATAAGTTATTACAAATCTATTCGCATTTTAATAATAATTAATTAAAAAAAATCTGTAATAATTTTAACATATATATTATAATTTTATTTTAAATAAATAATGGAGTGTTTTATTGAATAAAAAAATTTTATTAATACGGCCAGCGCCTGAAAAAGAACAATTTGGTGATGAGTCATTTTTACCTTTAGGACTTGCATATATTGCAGCGGTTCTAAAACAAGATCAGTATGATGTAAAAATTCTTGATTTATTGATAGATAAAAAAAACGATGATGAAGTTTTGAATGTAATAAAAAATTTTTCACCATTTGCAATAGGATTTACTGCGGTCACGCCTGTTATAAATAGTGCATACAGGTTAGCAAAAAAGATAAAGAATATGTGGGGGAATATTTTACTTTTTGCAGGTGGGCCACATCCATCTGCTTTACCAGAAGAAGCAATAAAAAATAATTTTGATTTTGTAATAATTGGCGAAGGTGAAAAAACTATAATAGAGTTATTTAAAAATTTACATTCACCTGAAATTGTTGATGGAATTGCATTTGGGAAAAATAATGAGATAATAAAGACAAAACAAAGAAGTTATATTAAAAATCTAGATGAATTACCATTTCCTGCTCGGGAGCTTTTTCCTGATTTAAAATTATACAAAGGCCAGGAAGCACTTGGTTCTGAATTGCCGGTTGCGAGTATTTTAACTTCTCGTGGTTGTCCTTTTTCGTGTTCTTTTTGCTTTAAAGCAGTATTTGGTAATCATTTCAGGGCAAGGACTCCGGAAAATATTTTAAAAGAGTGGATTTATTTAATAAGAAATTATAATGTAAAAGAAATTGCCATAGTTGATGATTCTTTTACAACTGATGTAAATAGGGTAATTGAATTTTGTAATCTATTGATAAAAGAAAAATTAAAAGTTAAATGGAGCTGTCCAAATGGCATAAGGATTGATATAGGCAACCTTGATATGCTAAAAAAAATGAGAGAAGCAGGGTGTTACAGAGTTGCTTTAGGTATTGAATCCGGTTCGCAGAAAGTTTTGGACAGAATTGGAAAAAAAATAACAATTGATGAAATAAAAATAATGGTGGATAACTGTAAAAAGGCAAAAATCAAGACAATGGGTTTTTATATGCTTGGCAATCCAGGAGAAACAAAAGAAACAATGCAACAAACAATTAATTTTGCTAAAAAATTAGGGACAGATTATGCCCAATTTTTATTACCAATACCTTATCCTGGAACAAAGATGTATGATGATATTAGATTAAATGGAAAAATATTAGTAAATAACTGGAGTGAATATGGGCAGTATGAAGGAACAGCGAGTTTTTATTATAATGAAATTACACCTAAATTATTAAAAGAAATGCTAAGAAAAGCAAATAAAGAATATTATTTAAATTTAAAATATATTATAAAACAATTATTTAACCTAGAAACATATAAACATTTTTTTAGACGAATAAAAATAGCGTTTAAAATACTAAAAGGAATTTTAAAACTTAAGCGCTTTTTATAAAGGTTTAACCTAATAAACTGCGAAACTTTATTAATCTATTTTTGTCTAAAATAAAAATATTTGAAAGGAATTTTTATGTTTAAAAAACATATTGCCAAATATCTATTTATTATACTTTTATTATTATCTTTTCCAAATTTTCTCTTATCAGCTCCACCAGAATTAAAAGTAAGTGGAACAAATATAGTAAGAAAAAGTGATAACTGTGTAATAAGATTGGTTGGGGTTAATATACCGGGACTTGAATGGGATGCATCTGGTATGGGTCCACCTAATGGTTCAGGCGGTAATATAACGCAATCAGTTTCTTATGCAATTCAGAATTGGAAAGCAAATTTAGTAAGAATACCGTTAAATCAGGATTTTTGGTTTGGTTATCGTGGAGCTAACCAGACATATTATAGAAATATGGTTGATAATATAATTTCTACAGCATCTAATTTAAATGCGTATGTTGAGCTTGATCTTCACTGGTCTGGAACAGGGTCATGGGGAAGTGCAACAGGACAGCAAAATATGTTTGATGATAATGCAACAACATTCTGGCGGGATGTAGCAACCAGGTATGCAAATAATCCTGCTGTGTTTTTTAATATTTATAATGAACCGCATGATGTATCATGGTCTGTGTGGAGAAATGGCGGTTCTGCTGGTTCTTTTCATACTCCTGGGCATCAGTCAATAGTAAATACCATAAGAGCAACAGGAGCAAATAACATAATAATTGCCGGTGGACTTGCCTGGGCTTATGATATGACAGGTATTTCAAGTTATGCCCTGGCAGATACTGCAAGCGGCAACGGAATTGCTTATGAAGCCCATATTTATCCTAACAAAGCAGACAATACACCGAACGGCTGGAATGCAAATGTGTCTGTTGCAGTTTTGGCAGGGTATTGTGTCATAATTGGTGAATTCGGTCCTGCAACTAATGGTAGTCAGGATAATGGTGGTTGCACACCATTTGAAACAACTTTGATAAACTGGATAAATGGTTCAAATAGTGCAAATTATACTTACTCAGCACTTGGTTGGTGCTGGCATACCCAAGCAACTCCAAAATTAATTCAAAACTGGAGCTTTTTAGAAACAACATGCCATGGAACACAGGTAAAAAACTGGCTTGCTTCTTTACCTACGCCAAACTGCGGAACTGCAACTTTTACACCCTCACCAACAAGAACACCTACCAGGACATATACTATAACACCTGGCGGACCTACTTTTACTTTTACACCGACTTTTACTATAACATATACTTTCACATCAACACCTACAACTGTGCCTGTAAAATTAAATCTTGAAATAAGAAATGATGGTGGTGATAATGATTGCGCAACAGGCAATGATGCAAATAAATATGCGCAATGGGGTATAAGGATAACAAATTGGGGTTCATCAGCAGTTGATCAGTCAAAAATAAAAGTCAGATTTTATGTGAATCATTCAACCACTGTTCAGATAAATGGACCATGGAACGGAAGCACGCCACAAACAGTTTTAATGGGAACCAGTTGTGGTTCAGGAAGTAGAATTGCAAACCAGTATGTTGAGATAACTTTACAGTCAGGGACTATAAGTGAAAATGGTGGACAATATACAGTAAATAAAATAATAGATATTTACAGGGATAATTGGGCAGGTCCGCCTTTTGATGTATCCTGTGATGATTACTCAAAGCTGCCAGCAAATACAAACTGGCACGATGACCCTTATTTTACTATTTATTATGATGGAAATTTAGTATGTGAATGGATAAATGCTACAACAGTGGATTCAAATTCAGGAAAAGATCCCTGCACTGGTGCCAGCGCATGTTCAGGAGCAACAAATACACCAACAAATACATCAACAGTAACACGAACGCTTACTTTTACTGCGACGAGAACTCCAACGTATACCAATACAATAACGAACACCTCAACAAGGACAGCAACAATGACAAATACAGCAAGTATGACAAACACAGCAACGAATACAGGAACAAATACATTGACAAGCACAATAACGAATACAGCAACAAGGACAGCAACAATGACAAATACCAATACTTTTACAAATACATTAACCAACACCGCAACTGTAACAGGGACTCAGCCGGCAACATGGACAAATACAGAAACACCAACAAACACACAGACACCGACTTTTACAAGCACTATGAGTATTAGTATGACTACAACAAAAACAAATACAGCATCCTACACATTTACATCAACAAATACAGAAACAAATAGTTTAACACCAACAGAAACAGAAACGAGCGTATTAACAAATACACAAACAAATAGTCATACACCGGCAGTAACAAATACATACACAGCGACAAATACAGAAACAGAAACAGGGACTCAGCTGGCAACATGGACAAATACAGAAACACCACCAAACACACAGACACCGACTTTTACAAGCACTATGAGTATTAGTATGACTACAACAAAAACAAATACAGCATCCTACACATTTACATCAACATTTACATCAACATCAACATCAACATCAACATCAACATCAACATCTACATCTACATCTACATCTACTTCTACTTCTACACAAACACCAACACCAACACCAACACCAACACTATCACATACTTACACAATTACTACATCAACAATGCCGATTATTACTTTCACTCCCACACAAATATCAGAGAGTGAAAAATTTGAAATAAGAAAGATAATAATTTATCCAAATCCGATAAATTCAAAAACAGAAGGTTTAATAATAATGATTGTAATAACACAAAAGTTCAGCGATATAAATATAAATATTTACACTTCTGGTTTAAGATTGATAAAAAGAATAAATTTACCTTATGAATTAAAAGCCGGTGAGACAATAATAACTATGGATAAAAAATATCTGGCTGACCTTGCAAATGGCACATATTATATTTTGATTACAGGAAAAGATTCAAAAGGAAATAAGGTAAAAAGTAAACCACAAAAATTAATAATATTACGATAATAATTTATTTTAAATAAAGTGCTATTTTTTTAATTTTTTAAATTACTTTTTAACAATAAATTTTTTTATAGCTATATCTTCTTTGCCATCATTTCTTTGTGCGCGGAGTTTTATAAAATAAACACCATTTGCAAATTCTGATATGTTTTCTTTTATTTCGTTATCACCATAAGAAGTATTTCCTTCACAACTTTTTATTGTTTTTCCGGATGCATCTTTTATATCTATTTTCATTCTTTTAACAGATGCATTTAATCTATAATTGATTTTTATTTCAGAACCGCATATTGTGGGATATACTTTTACATGATTTTTGTCAAGGATATTATTTTTATAATCAACTTTAATATAATATGTTAATATAACAGAAGTATTGCCTGCGTTATCTATTGCTTTTGCTTTAAAAATATAATCTCCGTTATTAAGTCCTTGGATATATATATTACCTGATATATTATCAACTATATTATCTGGTTCAGTTTCATAAGCAGATAGAGAATAAGAATATCCAGCGATACCAGATAAAGAATCAGAAGAAGAAAGTTTGATAGAAAAATTATTATCGTTAGTTGGTGTAAATTGAGGGTGAGATGAAGAGACAACAGAAGGTAATAAAGGTGGGGTAAAGTCAATGCCGAAGTTAAAGGTGGATATTTCACTGCATAAGGAATTATTTCCCCAATCCGCTTGAGCCATAATCCTAAAGATATGCATTCCTTCAGAGCAACCGGAAATATTAATATATGATGTAGTGGTAAAAGCAGAAGAAGTGGAAAGGGATGAGTCAATGGAATAAAAATAGCCGGCGACAGTAACACCATTACTATCAGCGCCAGACCAGGTAAAAGAAATATTATTTTTATTTGCCCAGCCATTATTAATGCAATCAGGTGATACAACTAAAGGAGGAGATGGAGGAGATTCAGGATAATAAATTTTTATATTCCTAAAATATGGGGAAAGTCCCGGAGCAGCAGAAAATAATTCTGCTTTTATACGTATATATCTGGCATTTGTAGAAGCAATAGGACTACCAAAATTATTAGTATAAGGACCAGACCAATTTTCCCAATTAATCTGATTAGGAGATGTTTGAACATAGAATCTTAAATATGATGAAGGATCAGGAATTTCCTGTTCCCAGGATAAAATTCCTTGCCCATTAGGAGTTCCACCTAAATCAATGATAGGAGTAAATATAGCACCATTAGAACCGGTTGACGAAGTTCCTGTTATTCTAAAATAATCAAAATTTGCATAGGCGTTAGAAATATGTGTTTCTTTAAAATATAATCCAATAAAAGCATTATTATAATTTACATTATTATATGATTTTAGTAGAGTCCAATTATCATTTAAATTAAATTTAAAATACACATTAACAGTCGCGTTAATTTTTTGCATTCTAAAAAATGCACCCTCAACTGTAACAGTAAGAGGATAATTAAAAGAATAGTAATTTCTATAATTAGATGAAAAAAAATTTCTAACTCCATTAATCACTTGAAAAGTATGTATAAAAATTTCATTTGATTGAGGATGTGCGGCATAATCAATGTCAATTGCATTGACAGTTCCGCTATGCAAATCTTCTCTATAAAACATACCATTGTAACAACCATGAAGACCATTTGGTTTATGTGAAGGTATTGTTATAAAAGATTCAACATCAAAATTATCAGACGGTTTTATTATTTGCATTATTTTTGGGGCGGTATCAATATCTAAGAACCATTCTGTTAATGGAATAGGAGCACCAATATCTAAATTTTTTAAAGTTAGCCATCCATTAACTTTTTCTCCCATAGTTACAGTACCTCTGTTTAATCCATTGTATATTCCTGTTTCAAATAACCAGTTCCTATTTAAACTACTACCAGAAAATTCATCGCTGACAACTTCATAAACCATAACATAATCTTTTTTAGGATTGTAAATACAATTTTGCATTGTGCAGGAAGACCAATCATTAAAAATCCATGTGTTTGAAAATACTACACTTTGTATTACTAAAATTAAACCTAAAATAATAACACTTTTTCTCATAAAACCCCTCCAAAAAATAAATTTTATAAAATTATAATGATTCTTTAAAATATGTCAATAAATTTTTGACTTTTTTATTAAAAAGTGATAAATTATGAAAGATTTTTTTACCAGAGGAGATATGTATGCTTGATAAATATATACCCAAAGATATAGAAGAAAAAAATTATAAAATATGGCTCGATAAAAATTATTTTTATGCTGATGTGAATTCAGACAAGCCGTCATTTTCTATTGTAATCCCGCCGCCTAATGTTACCGGATCTTTGCATATGGGACATGCGTTGAATAATACACTCCAGGATATTCTTTCCAGATATAAAAGAGCAAAGGGTTTTAATGTTTTATGGCTTCCTGGATGCGATCATGCTGGTATTGCAACACAAAATGTTGTTGAAAGGGAATTAAAAAAAGAAGGCAAGAAAAAAGAAGATTTAGGCAGAGAAAAATTTTTAGAAAGAGTCTGGGCATGGAAAGAAAAATATGGCTCAACAATTATGCATCAATTAAAACGCCTTGGTTCATCCCTTGACTGGTCAAGAGAAAGATTTACAATGGATGAAGGACTTTCTAATGCAGTAAAAGAAGTTTTTATAAGATTGTATAATGAAGGTTTAATTTACAGGGGAAATTACATAATAAACTGGTGCCCAAGATGTTTAACTGCAATTTCTGATATTGAAGTCATTCATAAAGAAATTAAAGGAAATTTATACTATATAAAATACCCATTTGCTGATAATCCTGAAAAATTCATAGAGGTTGCAACAACAAGACCAGAAACAATGTTAGGAGATACCGCTGTTGCGGTAAACCCAGATGATGAGAGATACAAAAATATAAAGGAAGGAACATTACTAATACTTCCTGAAACAGGAAGAAAAATACCAATTATAAAGGATAAATACGTTGATATGAAATTTGGAACAGGTGCAGTTAAAATAACACCTGCACATGATCCCAATGACTTTGAAATAGGAAGGAATCATAACCTTGAAATAATAAATGTTATGGATAAAAATGCAACAATGAATGAAAATGCAGGTTTAAATAGTAAATACAAAGGACTTGACAGATTCACAGCAAGAAAACAAATTGTTGAAGAATTAAAAAAGCAGAATTTATTAACAAAAATTGAAGAGCATAAACATGCAGTCGGACATTGTTACAGATGTGATACAATTGTAGAGCCCTATGTTTCAACCCAATGGTTTGTAAAAATAAAACCCCTTGCCCGTCCGGCAATTCAGGTAGTTAAGGATGGCGGTGTAAAATTTATCCCTCAGATGTGGGAGAAAATTTATTATGATTGGATGGAAAATATAAAGGACTGGTGCATATCAAGGCAATTATGGTGGGGGCATAGAATTCCGGCATATTATTGTCAGGATTGTGGAGAAATAAATGTTGCAAAAGAAAAACCTGTAAGTTGTAAAAAATGTCAGAGCAAAAATTTAAAACAGGATGAAGATGTTCTTGATACCTGGTTTTCTTCTGCCTTATGGCCATTTTCAACACTTGGCTGGCCTGATGATACAAAAGAACTTAAAGTTTTTTATCCAACCACAGTTTTAGTGACTAGCTGGGACATTCTTTTCTTCTGGGTTGCCCGTATGATTATGATGGGAATGAAATTTATGGGGAAACAACCATTTTATTATGTTGTTATAAATTCCCTTGTATGTGATGCAGAAGGAAAAAAAATGAGTAAATCACGTGGAAACGTGGTTGATCCGTTAGATTTACTTGATATATATTCTGCTGATTCTTTAAGGTTTACTTTAACAACCCTTGAAACCCAGAGTAGGCATATTGCATTTAATGAAGAAAGATTAAAAGGTTATCATAATTTTATGAATAAAATATGGAATGCGTCAAAGTTTGTAATAAATAATTTAGATGAAAAAATATCATATAATGATATTGAAATAAATAATCTAAAATTGCCGGAAAAATGGATATTGACAAGATTAAATAACATTATTAAAAAGGTTGAAAACGGATATGAAAATTATAAATTTTCTGAAGTTGCCTTAACCTTATATGAATTTTTCTGGCATGAATTCTGTGATTGGTATATTGAGATATCAAAAATTGAATTAAAGAAAGAATCTGATTATAAAAAAACAGTTAAAAAAGTTCTTGCAAAAGTTTTAAAAGAAATTTTGCTGCTTATGCATCCTGTAATTCCTTTTATCACAGAAGAAATTTACAATGATTTGCCGTTAGTAGATAAAAAAGAAAGTATAATGCTGGAAAAATTTCCAGAAACAGAAAATAAATTTGTTTTTGATGAAACAGAGATTAAAAATATGGAATTTTTGCAACAGATAATTTATACTATAAGAAATTTACGTGCAGAACTTGAATTTTCACCGGGAGACAGAATTGATGTGGCAATAGTCCTGGTTAAACAAAAAGAATTATTAAACGAACATTCTGAGATTATAAAAACACTTGCAAAAATAGATAATATACTTGATAATCACAATGAAAATTTTATATCAAGAGAAATTAAAATAAATGATGAAAATGCAGGCATAGTTGCAATTAATAAAAGTATAATCAAAAATTTGCAAAAATTAATAATTAATAAGGAAAAACAACAAAACAATTTATTAAACGGTATTAAAAAAATAGAAACAAAATTAAATGATAAAAATTTTTCAAATAATGCTCCTAAAAAACTAATAGAAGAAGAAAATATGAAACTTCAAAATTTAAAACAGGAACTTAAAAAATTAGAAGAACTTATAAATATATTAAAAAGAGGATATCATGACTGATTTATTAAAAAAATATTCAGATAAAATAGATAAGATAATAGAAGACGCCTTAAATGAAGATATAGGTAGTGGAGATGTAACAACAGATTTTATAATTCCGTCAAAATCTAAAGTCAAGGGCTGTTTTATTGTAAAAAGCGAAGGTATAATCTGTGGGATAAAATTAATAAAACTGGTATATCATAAGTTAAATAAAGACATCAAAGTAACAACAAAGAAAAAAGATGGTGATTTTGTAAAAAGTGGAGATGTGATTGCAATAGTAAAAGGAAATACACGGGCTATTTTTAGCGGAGAAAGGGTCATTTTAAATCTTATGCAACGTTTATCAGGTATTGCAACCATAACTAAAAAATTTGTGGATGTTGCAAAATCATATAATGTAACCATTCTTGATACAAGAAAAACAACACCTAATTTACGCATTTTGGAAAAATATGCAGTAAAAACAGGAGGCGGTGAAAATCACCGTATGGGACTTTATGATGCTGCTCTTATTAAAGATAATCATATAAAATTAGTTGATATTGAAAAAGCAGTATATGAATTAAAAAGATGGTTGCCTAAAAATATGACTATAGAAGTTGAAGTTCATAATATAGAAACATTAAAAAAAGTAATCCCTTTAGAGCCTGATATTATAATGCTTGACAATATGAGTTTAAATATGGTGGAAGAAGCAATGAAAATTATAAAAGAATTAAATTGTAAAGCAAAGATTGAAATATCCGGCGGTATAAATTTGCATAACATCAGAGATTATGCGCAGAAAAGACCTGATTTTATTTCAATTGGCAGTTTAACTCATTCAGTCCAGGCATTGGATATACATTTTAAATTGATGAATTGTTAAATGAATGTTTGATATAAATTTTATAAATAATCAAATAAAAAAAAACAAAATAATAAATAAAATAATTTTTTTTAAAAAAATTCATTCAACGAACGATTTTTTAAGAGAAAAAAATTTTTCATCAGGAACTATTGCCCTGGCTGAAATTCAAATTGCAGGAAAGGGGAAATTAGGAAAAAAATGGATATCGGAAAAGGGCGGATTGTGGTTTTCTTTTATAATAAACAAAAAAATAAAAACACCTTATATTTATGTTATTTTAACTTCGGTTGCTGTTGTTGATGTTTTAAAAAAACATAAAGTTTCCGCTGCTATTAAATGGCCCAATGATGTGCTTGTAAATAATAAAAAAATTTGTGGGATATTGGTTGAAAATGATTATTATAAAAGTAAAATAATAACAGGGGTTGGTATAAATATAAATAACAGGGTTCCTCAAAATACAGATATCCCGGCTGTTTCTTTGAAAAAAATTAAAAAAGGAAAAATTAATATAAATAGATTTTTTATTGATGTTATAAAAAAAATAGATAAATATATTAGTAAATTAAAAATGCAAAAAAAAATGATTATAAAAAAATGGCTCAAAAATCAATACGATTTAATAAACAAGGAAATTAAAATAATGAAAAATGGAAAAGTTGAAAGATTTAAAGTTATAAAAATTAATAAAAATGGAAATATCCTTGTTAATGATGAAAAAAAACATGAACATGTAATAAAACCAGATATATTTTTTATTTGAAAAATTTATTTTTTAATTCATTTAATAATAAAATACCAGCAATTGTTTTTCCGTCAACTATTATACCTTTTAAAACCATATTTAAAAGTTTTTTAAGTGTAAAAATTTTAATTTTTATATTTTCATCTGCTTCCTGTTTTTGCTTTGATTTTTTTAAACCTGTTGCAATAAAGATATCCATTTTTTCAGATATGATCCCTGGCGAAGGATAAATGGTAGTTATTTTTATTAATTTTTTAGCTATATACCCGGTTTCTTCTTCTAATTCTCTTTTGGCGCATTGAAATGGATTTTCGTTTTTTTCTTTGGTCCCTGCTGGTAATTCGTAGATATATTTTTTAATTGCGTATCTGAATTGTTTTATTGTTATTATTTTTTGTTTTTTAATATCCAAAACAGGTATTATTACAACCGAGCCGGGATGAACTATTACTTCGCGAATAAAATTTTTATTGTTTATTTTAATAACATCTACTTTTAAATTGATAATTTTTCCTTTATATATATTTTTAGAAGATATTTTTTTCATTTGTTATTCTGACAATTTATTATTTCTTTTTCAGTTATTAAAAAATCCATTTTTACATCATGTTTTTTAGCCGGAATTTTTTTTGTTATTTGTTTGGTAAATGCTAGTCCAACTTTGATTATTTTTTTATTTAATTTACTTAAAAATTTATCAAAATATCCTTTGCCAAAACCGATACGATTGCCATTTTTGTCAAATCCGATACCAGGGGCGATGACCATATCAAGTAAATTAATATTTTTAAGTTTTATCTTTTTTGCTGGTTCAAAAATTCCATATCTGCCTTTAATAAGTTTATCTTTTGCTTTAAATCTGATTGGATAAACATTATTATTTATAATAGCGGGTAAATATACTTTGAAATTTTTTTTAAAGAAAAAAATGATAATTTTTTTAGTGTCAACTTCTGAATTAAAAGAATTATAAATTAAAATATTCTTGGGATTTTTGTGAAACTTTTTAATAAAATATAAAAAATTTTTATAAATTAAATCGCTATAAATTTTCCTTAAATTTTCACTGATAGCATCTCTTTTATATTTAAGAATTTTTCTTAATTTATTTTTGGTCATATAAATAATATACTTAAAAACATACTCAAATACAACTTAAAAAGCGCATCGTAAAAACTCGTTTTATAACACAGTTTTACGGTAATTTTTTATTTATTTGATTAAAAGGAAGTTTTAAATAATTAACAGTTTTAAAAGAACTATGACCGTAAAAACGCATTTTCTAATGCATTTTTACGAAAAAACATACTACTTTTATTATAATTTATTTAATAAATTTTCATTTTTATAATGTGTTATTTTTATTCACCTTTTTTAATTTTAAAAATTAGTACACTTTTAAAATTTTTATTTATAAACCTTTTTTTTATATTTTTTTTCTCCTGAAAAACGCTAATGCGTTTTCCAGGAGGTAACATTTTTTATTGACATAATTAAAAAAAATATTATAATTATACAAATTTTAAATAGAGGGTTAAATGAGATTTAATTGCAGAGTAAAATTAAAAACAGAAAAAAATGAAATTTTAATTCCTTCTGATTATAGAAAATATATTTCATCTTTAATAAAAGAATCTTTTAAACTATCAGGGGAAGGGTCAGATAAATTTTTTGATTTTAATTTTAATAAAAATATACAAAAACCTTACACCTTTTCTGTTTATTTCCCTATAAAAGAATACAAAGAGAAATTTTTTATTTTAAAAGAAAATTATTTTATTTTAAACTTTTCTTCGGCTGATTATGAATTTTTATTGAGGATTTATAATGGGCTTTTAAAGATAAAAAATGGTTATAAGATTTTTAATGATAAAGTGGAGGTAGAAAATTTTAATTTAAATTTAAAACCTGATTATGCTTTTAATGAAAATATAGTTTTCAAAACCTTATCTCCAATTTTAATAAGAAATCCCAAAGATGGAGATTATTATTTTATCTTAAAAGGGTTGTTAAATGGGAAAAATTTTAAATATGCAATAGAGGTAGAAGAAAAAGAACTAATAGATGCGCTTAAAAAAAACATAGAAAAAATAATTGAAATGGGAAAAACAAGGCAATTATTAAATATTGATATAAAAGATGAGATAGAAATACAATTTATCAAATTGCAATTATCACCTTCTGCCCATAGTTCAAACAGGAGCAAATTTTTTATGACCCTTCCTGCAATGAAAGGACTAATTAAATTAAAAGCACCACCAGAAGTATTAAAATTTTTATATGATACAGGAATAGGGGCTAGGAGAAGCGAAGGATTTGGTATGGTGGAGGTAGTTAAATGATGAAAATTGTGTTTTATAGTATAAAAATTTTAAAAAAAGGGTTATATTACAATGCAAAATAAAAAAACAACAAATAATATAATAACTTTATATCCTTCAAATTGGATATATAATGCGGGTGTCATTGGATTTTTAAGTTGTTTAGATAGAGATGATTATTTATTAAATAATAACTCAACAAAATATGAAATAAAAGAAGAGAGTATAGATATTTTTACAAATGTTTTTGATAATATTAATATTGAAGATAATTATTTTAAAGGTGATAAACAAATTATATATCTTAAAGGTAAAAATTTATATTATCCTAATTTTTTGGATGCGAAGGGGAAGCAAAAAAATATATTTAAAAAATTTGTAAAATCTTTTAGTAATATAGAATTTTACGAAAGAATTGAATGTGATTTTTGTAAAGAAGGATTGTTAATTAATAAAGAATTACTTAAAGGCGATAGAGACACAATAGAACAATTTTTTTCAAAAATATCACAATTAAATATGGTCCATAATAAATTTCTTGGACCATCACAAAAATTTAAAAATTCATATTGGAATTTA
>CALHNI010000017.1 GCA_938034975.1 Candidatus Goldiibacteriota bacterium
GACGATAACTGAGACAGTGACGCAGACGATAACAGAGACGGTAACACAGACGATAACCGAGACCGTAACGCAGACGATAACGGAAACAGTGACTGAGACAATAACACAGACAGTAACACAAACGGTGACACAGACAATAACGCAGACAGTAACGCAAACAATAACGGAGACAGTAACACAAACCATAACCGAGACAGTGACACAGACGATAACCGAAACAATCACGGAGACAATCACGGAGACAATCACAGAAACTATTACAGAGACGATAACACAGACGATAACGCAAACGGTGACACAGACGATAACCGAGACAGTAACAGAGACGATAACGGAAACAATTACTGAGACAGTAACTGAGACAATAACAGAAACTATTACAGAGACAATAACGGAAACAATAACAGAAACGATAACGGAGACAGTAACCGAGACGAGCACAGAAACAGCAACCGAGACAGTAACCGAAACAGTCACAGAGACAGCAACCGAGACAATAACAGAAACAATTACTGAAACTCAGACATTTACGGATACTATTACAGAAACAATAACTGAAACAATAACAGAAACAGTAACGAAAACAATAACAGAAACAATTACCGAAACAATAACCAATACAATAACCGAGACAATAACGGAAACCGTGACGCAAACAATAACAGAAACAATTCCAACAACACCAACTAATACATCCACAATTACACCAACAATTTCAATAACATTTACTTATACATTTACATTAACTCCAACAATTACTATGACCATAACATATACATCAACTTTAACAATTACACCTACAATTACAGAAACAAGCACAATAACAGAGACAAATACACCAACAACTTCGGCATCGGTTACAATAACAGAAACTTTAACTGCGACACCTTCTCCGACCGCAATATATGAGATACATATTACAGTTTATAATTCAGCAGGCGAAATTGTAAAAGACCTTGCGCATCTTGGTGCATATACTTTTGATAACGAAGACGTAGAAATTGAAAATTCAACATTCAGTCCGGATGATGGTGGCAAAGCAATTATTAAATTTATTGATGGCAGATTAGTGGAATGGGATGGAACTAACCAGCAGATGAAAAAGGTTGAAAATGGAGTTTATTATATCAAGATAGAAGTAAAAGATTATTATGGTTACAATCATACAGTTATTAAGGATGTAACAGTACTTACAAATAGTATAACAGCACAACTTAAAATATTTAATAGCGCAGGCGAAGTTGTAAAAATAATACCTATTGAAGGTATAACTGAATTTGGTTCAACAGAAATTAAGGTTGTTACTCCATCTGATTCAAAGCCATTTGCCCCAGGTGAAGATGGCGAATCTTATGCAGAAATTTATTATATGAATAAGAAAATAATCTGGGATGGGACAAATGATTTTGGTCAGATTGTTAATAACGGTATCTATACAATTCAACTTGTGCAGGTTGATAAAAATGCATATAAAACAATAGCAGTTACTCAGATTATGGTATTGCATAACGGATATGAAATAATTAATAATGTAAAAATAATACCTAATCCGGTTGATATGAGAAAGATGACAACAATTATTTTCAAATTTGATATTACCAAGGATACCAAAGTAAATGTAAAGATATACAACCTTGCCGGTGAATTGATAAGAGCGTTTTGGAATGTAGAAGGAGTAAATGAAATAAGATGGAATTTGACAGAAGGGGTAAAAGTTTCATCCGGATTATATATTGCTGTATTTGATGCAACAACAAAAACAGGAATGAATAAAAAAGAAATCAGACGATTTACTATAACAAAATAGAGGCTTTTTGAGGGAAAGTAGCTTTTAGCCCAAATGACCGCAAGATTGATGCTTGCGGTCATTTGAATTTTTTAAAGGAATAAACATGATTATAAAAAATAAGAAAGATGAATTTGAAAAATATCTTAAAGATGAATCCAATTTACAAAGTAAAAATATTGAAAAATTATATATACCAGAGAATGAACAGGAATTATCAGAAATATTTGCAAAAGAAAAAAGTTTAATAACAATTTATGGAGGAGGAACCGGGGTAGTAGGTGGTGCGACTAATGATAAAGGATTAATCATATCCACTGAAAAATTAAAAAAAATATTTATAGATAAAGAAAATAAAATAGTAAGGGTGGGTGCGGGTGTTACTTTAAAGGAATTATCCGGGGAACTTAAAAAATATGATTTGTGGTATCCGGTTGATTCAACTGAACAGACAGCAACAATTGGAGGAAATTTTGCAACCAATGCAAGTGGCACAAGGAGTTTTAAATTTGGTTGTATAAGAAATTTTGTTGATGCTGCATCTATGATATTGATTACAGGTGAAAAAATTAAGCTTAAAAGACGGCAAATAATTTCACATAATTTAACTTTTGATTTTAAATTAGAAGACAAAAATATTAAATTTGATGTATTTGACCTGGCTAATAAATTTTCCTTTAAAAATAGCGCAGGTTATTATATGAAAAGTAATATGGATTTAATGGATTTATTTATAGGGAGTGAGGGGACTTTAGGAGTAGTTACAGAAGTTTCATTAAAAGTTCTTAAATATCCATATGATATCATTGCATTTTTTATCTATTTTGACGAAAGAAAAAAATGTTTTGATATAGTAAAAAATTTTAAAAAAACAGAACCTGAATATAAGCCACTTTCAATAGAATATTTTGATAAAAATTCATTAGAGTTATTGAAAGGAAAATTAAATAATATAAAATCCGTAAATGCCGCATTAATGATTGAGTTTTTAATTAATGACGAAAATGATGAAGAAAAAATATTAAATTTTATTTATAATTTCTTTATTTGTGAAGGAATAAAATCCGGCGATATTTTGATTACGAGTTCAAAATATAAGAACGATTTTATTTACCGTGTGCGGGAAGCATTGCCACAACTAATAAATGAATATATTAGACAAAAAGGTTTAAGAAAAATTTCAACAGATTTTGCAGCTGAAAATAATTTATTTGATGAAATGATTTGTATTTATGATAGTATATTAAATGAATCCAAAGTAAATTATGCCATTTTTGGCCATATAGGAGATAATAATATTCATATAAATTTTTTACCCAAAAATGAATCAGAATTCATAATGGCGCTTAAGTTATATGATACAATCGCAAAAAAAATTGGAGAAATAGGTGGAACAATATCTGCTGAACATGGTGTTGGTAAATTAAAAAAGAAATATTTGAAATATATGTTTGATAAAAAAATTATTGATAAAATGAGAGAGATAAAAAGAATTTTTGACTTTGAATTGAGATTAAATACAGGGAATATATTTGATTAAAATTTATAATAATAAAGGTGAAAGATGCAAAGAAAATTTATAGATGATATAAAAGAAGGCGATATAAATGAAATAGATGTTTTTGATATATCAGGAAAGATTTTATTAAAAAGAGGCACACCAGTAAATACTTTTAGCATAGAAAAGTTAAAATTATATAATATTCCATTTATTTATATTGAAAATCCACATATAAAAATAAATTATATTTATGAAATGAATATAAGAGCAGAATTGCTGAAGATATTAAAATGTTTTTATGAATCAGAAGGAGAAAACAATGCAATTTTAAAAAATTATAATATAAATGAAATTAGAATTTTTTTATCTTATAATAATGCTATTGGAAATAAAATAGTTTATGGGCATATATTCAAATATTTTATTAATGAGATGATAAAATGCTTAAAAAAAAATGAAGATTTATTTTATGATTTTTTGGATTATAGGAGCTGTGAAAACTATTATTTTTTTCATGCTGTAAATGTGCTTTGTATAAGTTTACTTCTGGGATATAAATTAAAATTAAACGATGAAGAACTTATTGATATGGGCATCGGCGCTCTTTTATATGATTTAAAAATGCTAATTTATAAATTTGTTGAGCAAAAAAGACCACTTGATGAAATTGAAAAAGAAGAGATGCAACAACACACATATTTAAGTTTTGATACAATACGCAAAATATATGGTATATCAGCAAAATCTGCCAATATTGCCTATCAACATCATGAAAGAATAGATGGCAGTGGTTATCCAAAAAAACTTAAAGGCGATGATATAAATATATATAGTAAAATAGTTGCTGTTGCAGATGTTTATGATGCATTAATAAACCACAGACCATTTAGAAAAGCATATATGCAGGATGAGGCTTGGAATTATATTCATACAAATAATGGTATATTATTTGATAGCGAGGTTGTTCAGGTATTTGAAAATTCTATACCTAAATATTTACCAGGAGATATTGTTTTATTGAATAATGATAAGGAAGCAGTTATATTATATAATAATAAGGAAGATATGGAAAGACCCATAATAAAAATAATTGAAAAAAAAGAAAGAGATGATATAATTTTTGGCTTAGGAGAAGAGTTAAATTTAAAAGAAAATAAAAATATAAATATTATTAAAATTTTACATTCTGTTAAATAAAATTAGTTAAATATTTTCTGGAGTGAGGATGGGAAAAACAATTGCCATAGTTAATCAAAAAGGAGGAGTTGGAAAAACAACAACGGCAATAAATTTATCAAGTTGTATTTCAGAAAAAGGTAAAAAAGTATTGCTTATTGATGCTGACCCGCAGGGAAATGCAACTTTAGGGTTAGGATTTGATAATAAAGCGGAAGAGCAAAATAGTATATATGATGTTCTTATAAAAGAATTACCAATAAGCGATATAATAAAAGAGACAGCGGTTCCCGGACTTTTTCTTGCTCCTTCAAATATTAATTTAACCGGGGCAGAAGTGGAACTTATTGATTTAGAAGGAAGAGAAAAAAAACTAAAAGAATCTATAAAAATGGTAAAAGATTTGTATGATTTTATTTTTATAGATGCGCCACCATCTCTTGGTCTTATAACTTTAAATACATTGGTTGCCTGTGATTCTGTTTTAATTCCATTACAGGCAGAATTTTATGCAATGGATGGGCTTGCCCAATTGCTGAATACAATTTCGCTTGTTAAAGAAAGTTTGAATTCCGGAATTTATATAGAAGGTGTTTTAATAACAATGTTTGATTCAAGGACTCGGCTTGCTATTCAGGTAGTGGAAGAAATAAAAAATAAATTTAAAGATGCTGTTTATGATGTTTTTATTCCACGTAATGTTAAACTTTCTGAAGCGCCGAGTTTTGGTCAACCTATAAATATATATGATAAAAATTCAAAAGGTGCTGAAGCTTATGAGAAACTTGCTGATGAAATTTTATCAGGAAAGGAGTAATTAATATGGCAAGACAGGCACTGGGTAAAGGACTTTCTGCTTTGATTCCGGGTGCTGCATCTAAAACAGGAAAAAAAGAAATAGCAGTAGAAGTTAAAATTGCAGACATAATACCAAATAAAAATCAGCCACGAGAAAATATTTCTCCTGAAGAATTAAATGAATTAATAAAATCGGTTAAAGAAGACGGTATTTTGCAACCGATTTTAGTAAAGGAAATAACAGATGGGAAATATGAAATTATTGCAGGTGAAAGAAGATTTATAGCAGCACAGAGAGCAGGGTTGAAAACAATACCTGCTATAATTAAAAAAAATATATCTTCCATTGACCAGCATAAAATAGCTTTAATAGAAAATATACAAAGGCAGAATTTAAATCCTATAGAAGAAGCAAAGGCGTATCAAAAATTGATGGATGGTTATAATTGCACACAGGAACAACTCGCTGAAAAATTGGGTAAAAACAGGGTAAGCATAGCCAATTCTATTCGTTTGCTTAAATTACCTGAAAACATACAAAAGTATTTGATAACAGGGGAATTACAAACTGGTCATGCAAAAGTATTACTGAGTATTGACGATGCTGGGAAACAAAAAGCGCTTGCCGAATTAACAGTAAAAAAGAATTTATCTGTAAGAGAACTTGAAGATTTATTAAAGAAAAATCATATTAGAAAAGAAAAAACGAAAAAATCAGCTGAACCAGAAATAAAAAATCTGGAAGATAAATTAAAACATTTCTTTGGGACAAAAGTTAATATAAGAGGTTCATATAAAAAGGGAAAGATAATTATAGAATATTATAATAAGGAAGATTTTGAGAGAATATTAGATGTTTTAAAAATAAAATAATTCTTATTTTTATTATTATTTTTTTATTGGCTCTTTACTTGCTTTATCAATTTCGGCTTTTAAACTTTCAACCCACTGATTATAAAGTGGTTCTATTTCTTTTAAACGTTCCCTTGATAATTTAACCCATTTACTCTCTGGTGGAGTAAAAAGATCTATAACTGTCTGATACTGAACATAAGCATTTTTTAATGCATTATCTTCCATCAGCATTTCATATTCTTCTGGTGAAATTTCTTTTTTGTTTAATTTATTGTCATAATATTGTTTTTTTAATTCTGGATTTTTATAAAAGGATAAGAATTTTTCGCCTTCCAAATATTCTCTTTTTGCTCTCCTTATAACTTCATACCTTGCCATAAAATAAGCAATTATTAAGGTAAAAATAACGAGAGCGCTTATTGTTAAAATATTTTTTATTTTGTCTTTATCTTCAATCATTTAAAACCTCCTTTTAAATGATAAAGTATTATGAAAAGTTTTAACGCTTTTTACTTAAAAATCCTTTTATTCATATTCTTCTGTTGCCTTTGTTTCCCCTTTATCAAAGGGGGATTTTAGGGGAATTCACATCCATTCTCTTTTTCTAGCTCTCTTTTAATTTAAAATCTCCCCTCACCCCTCTTTATTAAAGAGGGGGAAATGTATATTATTTTCAATACTTTTAGTATATATTTTAATCTCTGCCTTCTTTCTTTTTCATAGAATTTTTCACATTATAAATGATAAAATGATTATAAGTTGAAAGAAAACGTTTGTCAATTTAAAAAAATAAATTTGAAAATCAATAGGAAATATTTTTTGTTTTTATTAAAAAACGTATGAATTAAAGTAATGCACTATAAAAATAAAAAATTATTATACAAAAAAACAAAAATATTTTATATTTCCGTAAAAACGCATTTTCTAATGCGTTTTTACGGTAAAAATATTTTGATTTATAAAAGTTATTTTTTGTATTATAATTCAATAAATTTTATAATTAAAACGAGGTTAATGTGGATAAAAAATATGAAAAAGCCAAAAGATATTCAATTTGGCTGTTAAGTAAAAAGGATTACAGTCAACAGGAAATATCAAATAAACTAAAAAATAAAAATTATACAGAAGATATTATAAATAAAGTTATAAAATTTTTAGATAAATATAAATTTATTAATGAAGATAAGTTAGTAGAAAAAGAGATAGAATATGGTATAAAAAAATTAAAAAGCCCGGAATATATAAAAAATAAACTTTTATTAAAAGGTATAAAATATGATAAATTTAAAGAAAAAATTTTGAAAATAGATGAATTTGAAATTGCTTGTAATTTGGCATTAAAAAAAATGAAAAAAAATAAAAATAACGAAAAAAATGAAATAAAATATAAAATTTTTAAATATTTATCAACAAAAGGATTTAATTATGATATAATTGAAAAAGTTGTAAATAAAATTTTAGAAACCTGAAAAACGTATTAGCGCTTTTTCAGAGGAAAAAAGGAAATATAAAAAAGGTTTATAAACAAATAGAAATGTTAAAAGAGAACTTATTTTTAAATTAAAAAACAGGTGAATAAAAGTAATGCACAATAAAAATAAAAAATTATTAAATAAAAAAGACAAAAATATTTTACATTCCAGTAAAAACGCATTTTCTAATGAGTTTTTACGGTAGAAAATAAAGGTGCTATAAATGAATAGTAAAGAACTAAGGAGAATTTTTTTGGAATTTTTTAAAAATAAAGGTCATATAATAAAACCAAGTTCATCTTTAATTCCAGAAGATCCAACACTTTTATTTACAGTGGCAGGTATGGTTCCTTTTAAAAACTATTTTTTAAGGAAAGTCCCTATAACTTTTACACGGGCTGCATCCTGCCAGAAATGTATAAGAACAAATGATATAGAAAATGTAGGTAAAACCCGCAGGCATCATACTTTTTTTGAAATGCTTGGTAACTTTTCGTTTGGCGATTATTTTAAAAAAGAAGCAATTGCCTGGGCGTGGGAATTTTTAACAGAGGTTATTAAACTTCCAAAAAACAGGATGTATATCAGTATTTATAAAGATGATGATGAAGCTTATGAAATATGGAACAAAATAATCAAAATTCCATCAGAAAGAATTTTCAGAATGGGGAAAGAAACAAATTTTTGGGAAATGGGAACAGTGGGTCCTTGTGGTTATTGCAGTGAGATATATTTTGATTTAGAAGGCGGTGATAAAGCAACCCTTGCAGATATAGAAAAAAATGACGATAGATTTTTAGAAATCTGGAATCTGGTTTTTACACAATTTGATAAAAAACCTGATGGTTCTTTGGTTGAATTGGAACATAAAAATATTGATACGGGAATGGGACTTGAACGACTTGCCGCTGTTTCGCAGGGTGTTTATTCTAATTTTGAAACAGACCTTTTTATGCCAATTATAAATTTTGTGGCAAAAAAAGCTGGAGTTCAATATAAAAAAGATGAAAAAAAAGATATTTCGTTACGAGTTATATCTGACCATTTACGTTCATCTGTTTTTTTAATTGCTGATGGTGTTTTGCCGTCAAATGAAGGTCGTGGATATGTATTAAGGAGGATAATAAGGCGGGGAGTAAGGCATTGTAAATTACTTGGAATAAAAGATATTTTTTTATACGAAGGAGTTTCACCTGTGATAAATATAATGCAGGATTTTTATCCTGAATTAACTGACAGAAAAGAATATATAATGCAGATAATAAAATTAGAGGAAGAAAAATTTAAAACAACTATAGACAGAGGTGTTGAGATTTTAGATGAGGAAATTCAAAAAATAAAGGAATCAAAAAAGAATATTTTATCAGGAGATATTGTTTTTAAATTATATGATACTTTTGGATTTCCAATTGAGATAACAGAAGAAATAATTTCGGATTATGATATAAAAATGGATAAAGAAAAATTTGAGGAACTCATGGAAAAACAAAGGGAGATTGCCAGAAAATCATGGAAAGGCACATCAGTAGAATTTCTTGAAAAAATCCCTTTAAATTTAATACAAGAGTTAAATACTACATTATTTACCGGTTATGAAACACTAAATGAAGCAAATTGCAAAATCCTTGCAATAATAAAAGATAAAAAAGTGGTGGATGTTGCAGAAAAAGATGAAGAGATAAACATTATTCTTGATAAAACCCCTTTTTATGCAGAATCAGGCGGTCAGATAGGAGATACAGGAATTTTATATAGTGAAAATTGTGAAGTTTTCATAATTGATACAAAAAAAATTGATGAAAGATATATTCATATAGGTAAAATAAAAAGTGGGGAAATTAGAAAGGGCGATAGTCTTTTTGCCAGTGTTGATGAGATCAAAAGGAAAGATACTATGAAAAATCATTCTGCAACACATCTTTTACAGGCCGCTTTAAGAAATATTCTCGGGATTCATGTTGAACAGTCCGGCTCTTATGTGGGGTATGACAGATTAAGATTTGATTTTACACATTTTGCAAACATCACAGAAGAAGAATTATCAAAAATTGAAAATTTTGTAAATAAATGTATTCAGGATTGTTTACCAGTAAATGTAAAAGAAATGGATATAGAGGAAGCAAAAGAAAAAGGAGCAATTGCATTATTTGAAGATAAATATAATAAACAGGTCAGAACAATAAAAATGGGAGATGTTTCTTTTGAATTATGTGGTGGAACTCATGTAAAAAACACAGGGGAAATAGGGTTGTTTAAAATAATTTATGAAGGTTCAATATCAGCAGGAATAAGGAGGATTGAAGCGGTAACAGGAAATGCGGCAATAAAACTTTTAAATGAATATGAAAAATTTATTGAAAAATTAAAATATAATTTTAAATCAGGTAATCTTGCTGAATTAGAAGAAAAAATTTTTAAATTAATAGAAGAAAATAAGAATTTAAAAAAACAATCTGAAACAATAAAAAAAGAAACATTATTAAAAAACGTTGATGAATATATAAATAACGCAATAAAAATCAATGATATTAATATGATAATTATTAAATTACATGATGCAGATAAAGATACATTAAGAATGCTTGGTGATGAAATCAGAATAAAGGTAAAAAAAGCATTTATATTAATTGCAAATATTGTAGATAATAAAGTTAATTTTTTAAGCATTGTGACTGATGATCTTACTCATAAACTGGATGCTTCCGGTATGATTAAAGAAATAGCAAAAGTGTGTGGTGGTAGTGGCGGTGGCAGAAAAAATATGGCAGAAGCAGGTGGGAAGGATATAAGTAAACTTGAAAAAGCCATAGATTTTGCAAAAGAACTTATAAAAAGAGTTTAAAATGCGCATTTTAGGTTTTGATGTCGGGACAAAAAGGATTGGCGTTGCTGTAAGTGATGAAACAAAAACAATTGCAACAGGAATAAATTATATTGAAAATAATGAAAATATTATAGGGGAATTAGAAAGATATATTAAAGAATACTCTCCGGAAATAATTGTGGTTGGTAATCCGAAAAATATGGATGGAACAATAAATTCAAAAAATCAGTTTGTTGGTGATTTTTTAGAAAAGTTGAAAAATATTTTTGATGAAAGTAAGATAGTTTTATGGGATGAAAGATTAAGTTCTATACAGGCAGAACGGGTCTTAATAAAAGGAGATGTCAGGAGAAAAGATAGAAAAAAAATTATGGATAAAATTTCCGCAGCGATTATTTTACAAAATTATCTGGATTACCTTAAATTAAAAAAATAAAATGGAAAATAAAGAAAATTTTAATAAGAAAGTAAAAAGTTTTATTGCTTATAAAAATATCATACTAGTTGTTTTAATAATAATTTTAGTATTATTTATATCAGTAATAATTTCCATAAATCTTCCTTATTCTTTTGGTTTAAATAAGAAAGTGGTTTATATAACTTATGGATCAGGGTTAAAGAAGATTTCGCAAAATCTGGCTGAAAATAAGGTTATACGAAATAAAATTTTATTTGAATTATATGTTTTAATAACAGGTGCCTTTAAAAAAATAAAAGCAGGTGAATATGAGTTTTCTGATTATGACAGCATAAGAACAATAACTTTAAAACTTATAAAAGGTGAAATTTTAAAGCATAAAATTGTAATACCAGAAGGGTCGGATATAAATGATATTTCTGAAATTTTATCTTCTGGTAAATTGGTTGATAAGCAAAAATTTTTATTTTTGGTAAAAGACAAAAATTTTCTTGATAAGATAGGTATAAAATACAATAGTTTAGAAGGTTTGTTGTTTCCTGATACATATTATTTTGTGATTGGTGAAGGAGAGGAAAAAATAATAATGACTATGTATGAGAGATTTAAAAAAATGGTTAATATTGATTTGGATAAATATTATAATATTTATGGCTATAATATAAAAGGATACAACATCATAAAACTTGCTTCTATTATAGAGAAAGAATCCAAAGTAGATGAGGAAAGACCTGTAATTGCATCTGTTTTTTATAATAGATTAAAATCAAAAGAACCATATCAACGAAGATTGGAGTCCTGTGCAACGGTAAGATATGCATTAAATAAAAAACACGGTGCTTTAACAAATAAGGATTTAAAGGTGCAATCACCATATAATACTTATATAATAATTGGATTTCCGCCAACGCCTATATGTAATCCAGGGTTAAAAAGTATTTTGGCGGCATTAAATCCTGCAAAGACAGATTATTTTTATTTTGTCGTAAAGGAAAACGGTATACATAGTTTCTCATCGGATCTAGAAAGTCATATAAAATACAAAAAACTAAATAAAAGAAAAAATAATTATGAAAAAAACTAAAGTTTTATTGATGATTATAATATTGCTTTTTTATAGCGAAAAATTATTTTCTTTTCTTTTTTATGATTATTCAGGAGATTATTTAGAACCATGGAAAATTCAGGCATATTATAAAGAAAAATATTTTGAATATAATTTTTATTATGGCTACTATAATTTTTTTGATAATTATGTAAAGGGTGACGAAGAAAAAATGTTGTCTGGCATGAAACAAAATTTCGGATTACGTTTAGGCTTGCCAGAAAGTTATATTTTGAGCACAGATATTCTGTATATTTTTCAGAAAATTGATACTGAAAATCATAATAATGTCCAGGCAATTACTTTTTTAATAGAAAAAAACCCAAAAAATTTTTTTAATCTGCTTTTTGGTTTAAAAATACCTTTATGGAATAAAGAAATAAATAATATAAGGATTTTAACAGAAAAGGATAAATTAAATTTTATGTTGGGGATCTCTTATAATTTCAATTACTTTTTTTTGTTAAATAAATTTTTTATCCATTTGGAAATGCCTGTTTATTTTGACATGGATTATAAAGGTGAACTATCAGCAGGCGGAATTTTAGGGTTTAACATATATGATGATAAAGAGAAACAAAGTGTAGATTTGCTTTTGGAATTATCATTTAATATAAGCGATCATACACAAACTTATTCTGTAGTAGGTGTTTTAATACCACAATTACAAATAAAATTTTATAGTGATTTTGAATTCAAAATAGGGATGCAGATACCAGGGTATATAGAAAATTGTTTTTACCATAAATACGATAAATATTTATACATTGTAAAGTTAAATTATTTAATTAACAGTGATAACAGGAAAAAAGATTCAACAATAAATAATATTCAGTATGAATAGAGAATTGATTTAAGGATAAATTATGGAAAAAATTAATAAAGAATATATACTGGGATTTTTAAAAACACAGAACAAACCTTTAAATTTAAGGACAATTCTTAATAAATTAAAAATTTCAAAAAAATACAGATTATCTGTTAAAAGAATACTTCAACAACTTTTAAGGGAAAATAAAATACAAAAAGAAAGGAAAAAATATTTTGCTTTTGATTATGGCAATATAGTAAGAGGCAAAGTAGAACTTAAAAATGGATTTGGCTATGTTCTTTCAGAAAATGGACCGGACATTTATATTGGAAGAAAAAGCATAGCAAATCTTTTACCCGGGGATAAAGTAGAAGTGTTTGTAAAAAAAACTTATGATGGTAAAAGGGAAGGCATTATTAAAAATATTATAAAAAGAACAGAAATGCCATTGATGTGTAAAGTAAAAAAGTCGGGGAAAAATTATTTTGCCTATCTTACTTCAAAAAAATTTCCTTTGATTAAAATAGAAGATAATAATTTTAATTTAAATGATGGCGATATGGTGCTTTTGAATGTAAAAGAAACCTCCAAATATATCATTGGAGAAGTTATATCGCATGTATCAGATAAAGAAAATATTAATTTATTGGAACAATTCATTTTGGATAAAAATGAGATAAGACAGGAATTCCCGGAAGGTGTTTTGCAAGAAGCGGAAAATATTAATAAAAAAAGTATGGATAAAGATAACAGAGTTGATTTGAGAAATGAAATAGTTATAACTATAGACCCGTATGATGCCAAAGATTTTGATGATGCAATTTCGCTTAAAAAAATAGGAAATATATATGAACTAGGAGTCCATATTGCAGATGTTTCCTATTTTGTTCAGGAAGGGTCAGATATTGATTACGAAGCTTTGCTAAGGGGAGTCAGCGTATATCTCCCATACAGAGTCATACCGATGTTACCTGAAAAACTCTCAAATGATATATGTTCCTTAAAAGAAGGAAAAGATAGGTTTACTTTTTCTGTTTTTATAAAGATAGATAAAAATGGTGAATTTTTATCGTATGAATTTAAAGAAAGTATAATAAATAATAAAAAAAGATTTAACTATGAAGAAGTTCAGGAAATTTTAAAAGGAAGATTAGAGATAAAAGATAAAAAAATAGAAGAGTTGTTATTAAATGCAAATCACTTAAAAGATATTATAGGAAAAAAACTATACATAGATGGTATGATAGATTTGAATATTGGCGAACCGGTTTTTATTTATGGACCGGATAATAAAATTTATAATATTATAAGGAAAGAGACCCTGGAATCTCATAAGCTTATTGAATATTTTATGATTGCTGCAAATATTTGTGCCGCTGATTTTATTACTAAAAATTATAAAAGTGGTATATTCAGAATACATCCTGAACCAATAGAAAAAGATATTATAGAATTAAATTTATTTTTAAATTCTATTGGAGTAGATATAAAAATTAAAAAAGGATCAAATGATGAATTTCAAAAAATAATCAAAAAAATTGAAAATTTACAGCAAAAAGAACTTATCAAAAGGAAATTATTACGAACCATGCAACTTGCAAGATATTCTGAAAAAAACACAGGACATTTTGGTCTTTCTTTGGAAAAATATTCTCATTTTACATCGCCAATACGAAGGTATGCCGATATTGTAGCACACAGGTTGATAAAATCAGCCTTGAGATTATCATCAATGAAAGATAGTTCAAAAGTATATTTAAAAGATGTTGCAAAAAAAATATCTGAATGTGAAGAAAAAGCAGAAAAAGCAGAAACGGAAGTTTTTAAATTATATGCTTTAAATTTTTTAAAAGATAAAACAGGTCAGGAATTTTACGCTGTAATAACCAAAATAACGCATAATGGTTTTTTTGCAGAACTTAAAGATTATCCAGTTGAAGGATTTATAAATTTTGATAATATATATGATGACTATTATGAATATGATTTTGAAAGGCAGGTAGCAACTGGTAAAAGGACGAAAAAAATTTTTAAAATAGGGGCAGTAATTAAAGTCATTATAACGAAAATTGACCTAGAACTTTTAAGAATGAATCTGGAGTTAGCTGAATGAAAAAGATTATTTTAGTGTTAATGCAGATTATTTTTATTAATACTATTTATGCTTCTTCCGGGACAACATCGGTTTTTGATATTGGATTGTGTGTTAGGGCACAAACATTAGGCGGAGCTTTTGTTGCTGGTGAAAATGATACCTCCTATGTTTTTTACAATCCTGCCTGCCTTTATACACTTGATAAAATTGAATTACAGGGAGCATATATACCTTTACTTTTGGATACAAAGTTTAATTATATGGCATTGGGTTTCCCAACAATTGATTTTGGTGTTTTAGGTATATCTTTATCCAGAATAACAACAGAAAATATCTTAATGCGCGATTTAAATGGTATAGAAACAGGGAGAGAGACTCATGAGTTAACAGAGATAATAGCCGGATGGGGAAAAAATTTCTTTATAAATAATTTTTCAGCAGGTTTTAGTATAAAAATTGATAATCAAAAGTTTGGGAGTTTAAACGATACTGCATTTGGTATGAACATTGGTTTTTTTTATAATTTATTAAGCGATACGGACAATAAATTAAATCTGGGTTTAAATATTAAAAATATTATTCAACCCGATGTAAAGATGCTTTCCAGGAGTGATAAATTACCTAGGCAGTTTGTGGCCGGAATAAATTATGAAAGAAAAATATTTAATAATATAAAAGCAGGACTTTTTATTGATGCTTCTTTTTCAAAAGATACTGATTTTGAACACAATGAAGGAGTAGAGTTAAATTTTTTTAATGTGTTTTTTTTAAGAGCGGGCAATAATTCGTTTAATATTTTATCAGGAGGACTCGGTATAAATATTTTAAATATGTTTTATGCTGATTATGGAGTATTTTTTCTTGATTTTGAAACACAACACAGATTTTCATTTAAAATAAAAATAGGCGAGGATTTTTTTTCTTTGCGTAACCAAAAAGAAAAAATGGAAATGGAAAAAGTTGAAAGAAAAGCAAAAGAGATTGCAGCAAAAGAACTGGAACAGATGAAAAAACAAATGGAACAAATTAAAAAAAGAGAAGTAAAAGATGAATACTTTAAAGCGTTACATTATACCAATGGATTAGAAGCGTATAATCAGGGAGATTTAAAACTTGCGGATATTGAGTTTCAGACAGTATATAAATTAGATTCTGATTATTTAAATATAAAGTATTATATTGACCTTATAAATAATTTAAGAAAAGATAAGATGGAAACTTATGATGCAAATATAATAAAATTATATCAGCAGGGAGTTGAAAAATATCTTGCCGGTGATTATGAAGGTGCTAAAAAAGAATGGAATAAAATTTTAAAAATAGATCCATATAATAAACTCGCAATTGATAATATTAAAGAAGTCAATGAAATTTTGAGAAGTATGCAAAGGGAATAAATTTTATGTTTTCAAATAAAATTATAACCCAATATAAATTTGTTTACCCCGCCAAAATAATCTATTTGGAAGAAATAAAACAGAAATTCACTCAAATATGCAGGGAAAATAATTTTTCATACAAGGATTTAAATAACATAATCATCGTTATTGATGAGGCATGTGCAAACATAATTAAACATGCATATGTTGAAAAAGAAGGTGATATGGAATTTGAAGTAACAATAAGTAAAAAGGGTATGCATATTGTTATAATTGACCATGGGAAAAGTTTTAACTGGCATGCGTTTAAAACTCCGGATTTAAATCAATATGTTAACATGGGAAAAAAAGGTGGACTTGGGCTTTGGATAATAAGGAAATTAACTGATAAAAGTGATTATAAAATAACAGAAAGGGGGAATGAACTTCATCTCGTTAAATATTATACAAGACCGTCAATTCAACAAAAGATTGCATCTTTTCTTATTTCAAAGGGTATTAAGGAAAAATTTATTATTGGAACATCAATTTTCATTTTCTTTCTTATACTTGGAATTTATATATATTTTATCAGACATGAAAGAATGAGTTTAAAAGAAAAATTTATTTCATACAATATTGACCTGATAAAAGGTATAGCTGGAAGCAGTGCGGATAAATTAATAAAAAGAAATTATCTTGGTTTGATAAAATTGTTAAATCAAATTATTGAAAATAATACAGGGATGAATGAAATTTTTATCTTAAATAAAAATAACATAATTGTTGCTCACAATAATCCTGGGGAACTTTATAAAAAATATAAAAGAGATTTAAAAGTATTATCTGGTCATAAAAAAAATAATGTAAATATTTTGAAGTTAAAAAAAGATAAAAAATATATATATGATATTTTTGGCGATATTGATTTTAATAATGAAAAAATAGGAGAAATTCATATCATCATAGGTAAGGAGAAAATAGATAAGATAATGTCGGGACAGAAATTAAATATAATTTTAATGACCTGTATATTATTAGCAATATGTGTAATTGGAATATATTTCCTTTTGACTATGATAATAAAACCGCTTGAAACCTTAAGGCAGGGGGTTATAGCAATTGGGGAAGGTAGATTGGAACATAGAATAGAAATAGAAGGAGAAGATGAGTTTTCACAAATTGCAAAAGCATTCAATGAAATGGCATCAAAATTCAAAGGTGTCCAGCAATCACTTTTGGAACAGGAAAAACTTCAAAGAGAAATACAGGTTGCAAAAGAAATTCAGCAAACTTTGCTTCCTAAAAATATACCAAAAGCAGAAGGTTTTGATATATCCTCCCTTTATAGGTCGGCAAAAGAAGTTGGTGGTGATTATTATGATATATTCAGCGTAGGTAAAAATTTAATAGGTGTTATAGTTGCGGATGTTTCCGGGAAAGGCGTGCCTGGTTCTTTAGTGATGACTATAGCCCGCACATCAGTAAGATTAATTGCCCAGGAAAATAAATCAGCCAAAAATGTACTTGTTAAAGTAAATGATTTTATAAAAGAAGATATGAAAAAAGGCATGTTTGTCACTGCGTTTTATCTTGTTTTGGATTCTTTTACACGGACCATAAATTTTGCAAGTGCAGGCCATGATCCGCTTATACTTTACAGAGCAAAAGAAAATAAAGTTTATTACATAAAGCCAAAAGGATTTCCGCTTGGAATAAATTTGCCTGATGATGAATTATTCAGGAAAGTTATGGTAGAAGAAAAGGTTAAACTTGAAAAAGATGATATGCTTATAGTATATACTGATGGTGTTACAGAAGCAATGAATGGAAAAAGAGAATTATTTACCGAAAAGCGTTTTGTTGACTTTATAAAGACAAATGGTAAATTATCACCTGCAGAATTCATTGATAAACTTGATAATGAAATAAAAGAATTTACTCAGGGATACCCGCAAAACGATGATATCACAGTTGTGGTTATCAAAGAGAAAAAAACAGATTCTTCAGTTTTAAGAAAGATTGGAAATAAAATAAAAAAATTAAAACAAAAGAGAATGAAGATAAAGGATATAGAAAAAGTTCTCGGAATTAATATAGATATTTTTAAACAAATAAAAAAAGAAAAGAAAAATAGAATAAAAACTCAAATAAGATTTTTAACATTTGAACAGAAAAAGGAACTTATGAATTTAATAATTCAATATCCCGATTGGAGCATTGTAAAATACGCAGAAGCGTTATCCGGGAAATATAATGTAGAAATAAATGAAAAATCAATAAAAAATGAATTAAAAAGAGTAAATTTGTTAACAAAAGAAAACAGGATAAAATATTCAAATGAAAGGAAATAAATAAAATGTTAAAAAAATTTTTTTATAATAAAAATAACAAAGGTAAAATTTATGCAGTAATAGATAAGATGAATAACTTTGATGTTAAGGTTTCAGATGATATTGTTAAGATAGTTGAAGACATAAAACTTAATGGTGATAAAGCAGTTAAAAAATATATTAAAAGGATTGATAAGGTTAATTTAAAAAATTTAAAAGTGACCAAAAAAGAAATATTAAATGCTTATAAAAAAATTGATAAAAAAATATTACCAGCAATTAAAACCTCAATAGAAAATGTAAAAAAATTTCATCAGATGCAGATAAAAAATTTAAAAGGATATGTTTATAAAAATTATGAATATAAAATAATTCAGAAATATATACCACTTGATTCAGTCGGAGTTTATATTCCAGGGGGGCAGGCGCCTTTGTTTTCTACTGTTATAATGGCTTGCGTTCCTGCTATAATTGCAAAAGTTGGTAATATTATTATAACTTCGCCACCAACTTTTAATAAAGGTATAAATCCGTATATTTTGGTTACAGCGGATATACTTGGTATTAATGATATTTATAAAATTGGCGGTGCTGTAGCAATAGCTGCTTTAACTTATGGAACAAAAACAGTTCCAAAAGTTGAAAAAATAGTTGGACCCGGGAATATATATACCACGATGGCTAAAAAATATGTCTTTGGTGAAGTTGGTATTGATGGTTTAAATGGTCCATCGGAAATTACCATATTGGCAGATGAGAGTGCAAATCCTAATTTTATACTTCTTGACCTTCTAGCCCAGGCAGAACATATAAATGGACATGCTTTATTTATAACGACATCTTTAAAAACAGCAGATTTTGTTGCTGATTATTTTAAGATGAATAATATAAAATATAATATATCAATAATAATCATTGAAAATTTAAAACAGGGAATTGAATTGATTAATTACAAAGCGCCAGAACACCTTGAAATCATAGTGAAAAATCCGCAAAAAATAATTCCGCTTATAAAAAATGCACCTGCTATTTTTACAGGTAATTATTCTGCTGTTGCTTTTGGGGATTATATGGCAGGGGCTAACCATATATTACCAACTAACGGAACAGCTAAATTTTCTTCGGCTCTTTCGGTTTTTGATTTTATAAAGCATACCCACATTGTATCTTGCAATAAAAAAGGTATTCAAAGATACGGGGAGAAGGTAGAGGCACTTGCCGAAAAAGAAGGACTTTTATATCATAAACTGAGTATTAAATGCAGGAGAACTTTAAAATGGAAATAATTGAACAAAAAATAAAAAGATGTATAAAAGATTTTAAAAGTTATACACCTGTTTTATTTAACGGAAAATATAAACTTGATGCAAATGAAAATTCATATGAAATACCTGTATTTATCAAAAAAAAAATATTAAGAAAAATTTTAAATATCCCTTTGAACAGATATCCAGACCCGGAAACAAAAGAACTAAAAAGAATTTTATCTAAAAAATTAAAAGTAAACAAAGATATGATATTTTTAGGGAATGGTTCTGATGAAATTATTTTTTATCTTTCCCAAACCTTTCTTGAAAAGGGTGATACCGTGATAATCCCAGTTCCAACTTTTGAAATGTATAAAATTATTTCAAAAATAAATGATGCAAAAGTGATTGAAATACCACTTACAAAAAATTTTGACCTTGATGATAAAAATATAATAAAATATGCCAAAATAACAAAAGCAAAATTTATTTTCATTGCTTATCCGAACAATCCCACCGGAAATTGCTTTTCCAAAGATAAAATTATTAATATCTTAAAAAACACAGATGCAATTGTTATAATTGATGAGGCATATTTTGAATTTTCCGGAAAGACCTTTATTAAATATTTGAAAAAATTTAAAAATTTGATAATATTAAGAACATTTTCAAAAGCATTTTCAATTGCTGCATTAAGAGTAGGTTACATGATAGCAAATAAGGAAATTGTTAAAGTGGTAAATAAGGTTAAACTGCCGTATAATGTAAATTCTGTTTCGCAGTTGTTTGCAAAAGAGGTTCTTTTAAATGAAAGGTATTTAAAGCATAATATACAAAAAATAATTTTTGAACGGGAGAAATTATTTGAAAAAATAAGTAAAAAATTTTTTGTTGTAAAAAGTGATTCTAATTTTTTATTTTTAAAAATTTTAGACAATAAAAAAGCAAAAAAAATTTTTAAAAAAAATAAAATATCAATAAGATTTTTTCAAAGTGGATATGCGAAAGATTTTATAAGAATAACAGTTGGAAAAAACAAAGAAAATAAACTGGTCCTTGATATATTAAATAAATTATGAGGTGACAAAAATTGAATAACAAAAGATTTGCAAAAATAAAAAGAAAAACAAAAGAAACATGTATAACAGGTAAAATTTTTTTAGATGGGGAAGGCAATTTTAAAATAAAGACACCAATCCCTTTTTTAACTCATATGTTAGAGCAGTTTTCAAAACACAGCAGGATAGATATAAAACTTGATGTGACAGGAGATATAGATGTTGATCTGCATCATACCGTTGAAGATACCGGTATTTCATTAGGACAGGCAATTTATGATGCTTTGCAGGATAAAAAGGGAATAAACAGATTTGGTATGGCTTATGGCGTTCTTGATGAAGCGCTTTGCAGAGTTGTTTTGGATATATCAGGGCGAACTTATATCAGTTATAATGTTGATTTTTTGAAAAAAACTAAAGGTGAATTTGATGTGGGTTTAATAGAAGAATTTTTAAATGGCTTCGTAAGAGGCGGTAAAATTACCTTGCATATAGATAAAATAAAAGGTAAAAATAATCATCATATCATTGAATCTGTATTTAAAGGACTTGCTCTTGCTTTAAGACAGGCAATTTTAAAGGAAGGCAAAAATTTACCAAGCACGAAAGGGAAGATATAATGAAAAATTTAGTAGTTATAAATTATGGAATGGGAAATTTGTTCAGCGTCTTTAAAGCAATAAGACATTTGAATATACCAGTAAAAATTTCTGACAAAAAAAAGGATATTCAAAACGCGGCAGGGCTAATTTTGCCCGGGGTTGGTGCTTTTAAAGATGCTATGAATGAAATTCATAAAAGAAAATTATTTAATATTATAAAAAATGAAGTTGAAAAAGGGAAACCCTTGCTTGGAATATGTCTTGGTTTTCAGTTATTATTTACAAAAAGTTATGAGTTTGGTATATGTTCTGGTTTTGATTTCATAAAAGGAAATGTGGTAAGATTTAGAAAAGAAAGGAAAGTTCCTCATATGGGCTGGAATTCAGTAAAGATTATAAATTTAAGAAACAGAATTTTAAAAGGAATAAAAAATGATACTTATTTTTATTTTGTTCATTCATATTATGTTGTTCCTCTTGAAAAAAAAGTTGTTCTTACAACTACCAAATATGGCAGAACAGAATTTGTTTCTGCTGTAGAAAAATTAAATATTTTTGGTGTCCAGTTTCATCCGGAAAAAAGCGGTGAAAATGCACTATTAATTTATAAAAATTTTTATGAAATTTCAATAAATAATAATAAAGGGTAAAAAAATGCAAATATTACCAGCGATTGATATAAGAAGAGGAAAATGTGTAAGGTTAATCCAGGGGGATGTGCGTGATGAGATAGTATATTCAAACGAGCCTTTACAAATGGCAAAATACTGGATTGGTAAAGGAGCAAGATGGATACATGTTGTTGACATTGATGGTGCTTTAATTGGAAAACCTAAAAATATAGATGTCATAATTAAAATTATTAAATCCATAGATGCCAATGTTGAGGTTGGCGGAGGTATCAGAACAGAAACTGATATTAAAAGATATATTAGAGCAGGAGTAAAAAGAGTTATATTATCAACTTCTGCTATTCTTTCTGAAGAATTTTTGGATGATATGTTAAAAAAATACAAAGAAAAATTGGTAATTGCAGTAGATGTTAAAAATAATTATATTGCTATAAAAGGATGGAAGGATATGACAGAGATTAAAATGCTTGATTTTATTCAAAAACTTGAAAAAAAAGATGTAAAAAGAATTATTTTTACTGATATAAAAAGAGATGGTGTTTTGAAAGGACCTAATTTTGCAAGTATAATGACAGTCCTTAAAAATACCAAAATGAAGGTTATAGTTTCTGGTGGTATAAGCAGAATGAAAAATATAAAAAAGTTATTAGAATATGAAAAAAAATATGAAAATTTGGAAGGAATCATAATTGGACAGGCATTATATAAAGGCACTCTTGATTTAAAAGAAGTAATTGAAATTGCGAAAGGATAAAAAGCGATGCTTATAAAAAGGATTATTCCATGCCTTGATGTAAATAAAGGCAGGGTTGTAAAAGGGATTAATTTTTTAAATTTAAAAGATGCCGGAGATCCTGTTGAGGCAGCATTAAAATATAATAAAGCAGGTGCTGATGAGATTGTTTTTCTGGATATAACAGCGTCTTATGAAAAAAGAAAAACCATAGTTGATGTTGTTAAAAAAACTGCCGAATCCGTTTTTATTCCATTAACGGTTGGCGGTGGAATTAAATCAATAAAAGACATGGAACTTTTATTATTCAATGGTGCAGATAAAGTTTCAATAAATACCGCAGCTGTGAAAAATCCTTTTTTAATAAAAGAAGGAGCAAAAAGATTTGGGTCCCAGTGCATAGTCCTTGCAGTTGATGCCAAAAAGAAAGATAAAAACAAATGGGAAGTTTTTATATATGGCGGCAGAGAAAATACCCATATTGATGTTATTGAATGGATAAAAAAAGCAGAAGATTTAGGGGCAGGAGAAATACTTTTAACCAGTATGGATGCAGATGGGACCAAAGAAGGATATGATATAGAGTTAACTTTTAGAGTTTCAAAATCAGTTAAAGTTCCTGTTATCGCTTCTGGTGGTGCGGGTAATCCGGAACATATGTATAAAGTTTTAAAGTATGGTTGTGCAGATGCTGTTTTAGCAGCTTCTATTTTTCATTATAAGGAGTATAGCATTAAAAAAGTAAAAGAATATTTAAAAAATAAAAAAATACCTGTAAGATTATAATTTAAAAAGGAGTTTTAAAATGAAATTTAATATGAAAAAATTAAAATTTGATGAAAAAGGATTAATTCCGGTAATTGCACAGGATTATAAAACAAATGAAGTTTTAATGGTGGCATATATGAATAAACAGGCACTTTCAAAAACAATTAAAACAAAAAAAGCTCATTATTATAGCAGGTCTAGAAATAAATTATGGTTAAAAGGTGAGCAATCAGGAAATATTCAAAAGGTAAAAGAAATTTACATTGATTGTGACAATGATACATTGCTTATGAAAATTGAACAAAAAGGAGGCGCTGCATGTCACACAGGTTATAAAAGTTGTTTTTTTACTAAGATTACAAAAAATGGGGAACTTAAAATTAAAGGTAAAAAAATTTTTGATCCTGATAAAGTATATAGTAAAAAAGAATAGTGGGGTCATTGATGAAATTCAAAGAATTTTTTAAATTGGCACGAAAATATAATATAATTCCTGTGTTTAAAGAAACAATTGCAGATTTAGAAACGCCGCTTTCTGCCTATATGAAAATAGATAATCCTAAATATTCTTTCCTTTTAGAAAGTATAGAAGGTGGTGAAAAAATAGCAAGATATTCATTTCTTGGCAGAGAGCCATTTATGACATTTTTTTATAAAAAAGGAGAAGTTCATATAAATTCAAAAAAAGAAAATAAAATAATACAAACAAATGATCCGCTTGGAGTTTTGAAAGACATATTTTCCAAATATAAAGTTGCGCCTGTAAAAGGATTGCCGAGATTTCATGGCGGCGCTGTAGGGTATATTGGATATGATACTGTAAAGTTATATGAAAAAGTCCCTTCACTTTTAAAAAAAGACAATCTTGACTGGCCAGATATATTTTTTATGTTTACTGATATAATAATGATTTTTGACCATGTTTCCCATAAAATACAGGTTGTTTACAATATTTTGGTTGAGGAAAAAGAAAATAAAAATTCATTGTTAAAGAAATATTCATCAGCGGTAAATAAAATAGATTCTATAATAAAAGAATTAAATAGGGATATAAAAATTAGACATTTAAAAAAAGATAGAAAAAAAATGAAGGTTATTCATTATATATCAAAACAAGCATTTGAAACAAATGTTAAAAAAACAGTTGAACTTATTAAAAATGGAGAAGCAATTCAGGTTGTTTTATCCCGGCGTTTTGAGGTGCCTTATGAAGGGGATCCGTTGAATATTTACAGGTGTTTACGTATTGTAAATCCATCACCTTATATGCATTATTTAAGGTTGGATGACAAAGTGATAATCGGGGCTTCTCCTGAACTTATGGTGAGGGTTGAAAATGGTAAAATTGAATTAAGACCAATTGCAGGAACCAGACCCAGGGGTAAAACAGAAGAAGAAGATAAAAAATTAGAAAACGAACTTTTAAACGACGAAAAGGAAAGAGCAGAACATATAATGCTTGTTGATCTTGGGAGAAATGATATAGGAAGAGTTGCAGAAATTGGGAGTGTAAAAGTAAAAGATTTAATGAAAATTGAAAAATATTCACATGTTATGCATATTGTATCAGGAGTAGAAGGGCAGTTAAAAAATGGTAAGGATATTTTTGATGTATTAAAAAGCACATTTCCTGCTGGCACAGTAAGCGGGGCTCCAAAGGTAAGGGCAATGCAAATTATAGAAGAAATAGAAGAAATAAAAAGAGGCCCTTATGCAGGTTTAGTAGGCTATATTAGTTTTTCTAAAAATCTTGATACCTGCATTTCAATAAGAACAATTTATTTTCATAAAGGTAAGGTTATTATCCAGGCAGGTGCTGGTATTGTTGCAGACTCAATACCAGAGAAAGAATATAATGAAACACTTAATAAAGCAAAGGCATTGTTTAAAGCAATAGAACTTTCTAAAAAAACAGAATTTTAAGGAGTTAAAGTAATGAAAGTTATAGTCATAGATAATTATGATTCCTTCACTTATAATCTTGTCCAGTATATTGGTGAATGGACTAAAAATGTCAAGGTATACAAAAATGACGAAGTTACAATAGATTTTCTAATAAAACAAAAGCCGACCCATATAATAATTTCTCCAGGTCCTTCCTGGCCTAAAAATGCCGGAATTTCAAAAGATGTTATATTAAATTTTATGAAAGAAATTCCTATACTTGGAGTTTGCCTTGGGCATCAATGTATAGTTGAAGCATTGGGTGGCAAAATAAAAAGAAATAAAGTTATAATGCATGGAAAAGTTTCACAAATTTATCATGATGGCAAAGGTATATATAAGGGTATGAAAAATCCCTTTATAGCAACCAGATACCATTCTTTGGTTGCAGATGAAAAGACCCTTCCGGATGAATTAATAATATCAGCTAAAACAAAAGCCAAAGAGATAATGGGAGTAAGACATAAGAAATACAAACTGGAAGGAGTCCAATTTCATCCGGAATCAATATTAACGCAAGATGGAAAAAAAATCATAAAAAATTTTTTATATGATATGGAATAAAAATGTATCTGATCATTGTTTTTCTTTTTTTTCAATTTTCATATTTATATGCAAATACAGATAGTGTCGCTGTGGTAAATAATTTATCTGTTGAAAATAATATTGAAACTGCAATTACTACTACTACTTTATCACTTACATTAAGTGCCAATGCAGATAACGTTTTGCCGTTAAGTGTTTCCGAAAAGGTTGAAATAAATTACGCTGTTGAAAAAATAGATTTTGATACAAACACAATAAATACAATAATTATTAAATGGTTTGGAAAAGAAAACATGGAATTTTTTTATAATGTTTACAAAAAGAAAGAAGGGGATCCAGATTTTTATAAAATAAATGAAAATCCGCTTTCTGTAACTTTTTATGTTGATGCTGATGTAAATACAGGGACTATTTATTATTATAAAGTAGAAACGATTGATTCGTTAGGTAATACTTTTTTATCAAAAGAATATTCTGTGAGATCAACTGATTTATATTTGCCATCTCCCCCTTTTGGTTTTAAGGTCTATCAGGATGTTGAATGCTCTGTGCTAAAATGGAATTCTTCTTCAAAAGGAACGTTTGAAATAACAGGTTATATCATTTATCGTGGTGAAGATGCTGAAAGCATGACAAAGATAGCAGAAGTTAAACCGACAGAATTAAAATTTAATGATGAAGAGGTAATACCGGCAAAAAAATATTATTATAAAGTAACGGCTGTTGATGAAAGAAGGAATGAATCAAATCCAACAGAAATATTGAGTTGTGTACCTTTTCCAATGCAAAGAACATGTCTTATTCTAATGCCAACTGCTTACAGGAATGATATTTTTAATAATTGGGGATTGAACATTGATTTGAGTTATACATATTATATAGGTGGAATATTTGGTGAGCATAATTTATTTCCTTATGGCAATGATTCAGATTCTTTTTTAAAGGTAGGAGCATCAATTTTAAGTGGAGATGTTAAATTAAGTGGATTTAATGATGAAAATCAGATTCCATCAATTGCTTTTGGATATGTTTATACGATTTTAATGCAGGATAAATTTGGAAGTTCGCAGACAACCGGAGTTCAGGCATCTTTCACTGGCAAAGAAAAAGAATCAATGAAAATGATGGGTGGATTTTATAGCGTCATAAGCAAAAAGGTGTTTTTTGATATGAACTTGCATACAGGTTATATATTGGGAGAACAGATAAATTTTATACCATATTTATCAAAGTATCTTACTTTGGAAGATAATATTGTAGCACATGGTTATTTTATAGGGTTTTCAAGAAAGATTTTTTCCAGGATGGGATTGAGAACCGAAATTATAGTTCCGGCAGAAAATAAAATTAACCAATCATTATTGATGCCGGTTCAATATTTAATAAACACATATATTGATAGATTTATTAATTTTAATATAAGTTATTTCCATTTTAATGGCGGTTATGTATGGCTTGGTTATATAAATTTTAAATTTACAATATTCCCCAACCCTTATAAATAAAAGGTGTAAAATGCTTTGTCATGAATGCGGTGCAGAAATAAAAGATTATTTTACAACTTGTTCATTATGCGGGAAAGTAATTGACAGGGAAAAAGCATTTAAAAATTTTGTAGAAAAGGGAGATGAGTTTTTCAGGTCTGATGAAATAGAAAAGGCAATTATTGCATATAATAGAGCCCTTGATTATCAAAAAGATAATGAGGATTTATATATAAAATTAGGTAACGCCTACATGAAAAAAAATGATAAGCAAGCAGCAACTTATTATTTAAAAGCATTGTCTTTGAATTTTTACAACGATGTAACACACAATTACCTGATTGCTTTTTATTCTAAATTTAATAAATTAGAAGATTTAAAATCATGGTATATTAAAAATAAGGAAAGATTTGATAATGAATTTATAAATAAATACATAAAAATAATTGATAATACTATTTTGTTCACAACAGAAAAAAAGATAAAAATTGGAACAGAAGATAATGGCTTTTGGTGTGAGTTAAAAAAAAGTATGCGTATGTATTTGATGTTTAATATAATTTTCGGAGTTGTTTTTTTATTGCTCGTGGTTGGACTTTTATTTTCATATTTTTTGAAAATAAATGTGTCCTTTTTTCTTGTTTTTGCCGGAATGTTTTTGATAATGGGTATATTTTTTATAACATTTAAAAAAATGGAAAATTTAAAAAAGAAAAAAGATAAGCATATTAATATTGAAGATTTTCTAAAAGAAACAAAAAAAGATTAGATTAATATTTTTTTTATTGCAAAAAAATGTTTTAAAACTGGTAACCTTATAATAAAAAAAGTTAGTTTCTCAAGATAGGGAAATAATAATGAATTATTCAGTGCGTTATTGTAATTAAACCAGTTGAAATTAATTTTTATAAGACCAATTAAGGTAAAATATACAGGTATTGAAATAAAGCATATAAAAATTACCGCGCCTAAAATTCTGTCAAATATGGTTAATTTAAAAACATCAAAAAATCTTGCAAAGGTATAGGCAATTGATATAACGATAGAACTCGTAATAATAAATAATATTGTATATGATATGAGGAAACATTTTGTCTCGTTCGTTATATGTTTAGTTAACATATCTGCAAGTGAGTGATATCCAATATTTGCGATGAGTATCCCTGAAAAAAAAGCAATCGGAATTGTAATGACATAAATCCCCCTTAAGTTCCATCCGAGAATAAATGAAAACAAAAAAATAATTATTAAGAAAATGTCAATATAAGTCATTATAACTCCTTTTTAATTTTGTATAATAATAACACAGGATTTTTTTATGGTCAATTTTATATTGTTTCCTGAAAATCGTATTAGGAAATTACGATTTTCAGAAGAAAAAACCCAAAAATAAAAAAAAATATTTAAAAAATAAAATATTTAAAACAAAACTTGAGTTTTATTTTAAATTAAAAAATTGGGTGTATAAAAGTAATACAATATAAAAATAATAAAAAATTTTATTTTCCATAAAAAACGCGTTTTCTAACGCATTTTTACCCCAAAAATGGTTAATATTGACTTTTACCATATTTTTCAGTATAATTTTTTTAATTTAATTTTAAAAAGTATATTCAGGAGGTAAAAAAGTGGCTACATTTTTTGGATATATTTTGCTTTGGTGGTTTTATTCGTTAATCATAGGATTAATCACATATCCTATAAGTTTTGTCCTTTTTAAAAAATCATACGAAAAAGGGTTCATGTTTACAAAAATAATTGGTCTGTTTTTAATATCTTATTTTTCCTGGCTTTTTGGATTTATTTATTTTTCCACAGGAACAATTTATCTTGTAATTTTTATACTCCTGGTTTTTTCTATATTTATTTTTATGTCAAATAAAAGTGAAATCCTTGAATTTTTGGCAAAAAACCCAGGGATAATTTTAATTACAGAATTATTTTATCTTTTTGTATTTATTCTTTATGCTGTTTTCAGAATGTATCAGCCAGATATTATAGGCACTGAAAAATTTATGGATTTTGCATTTATGAATTCAATTGCCCGTGCTGATAAAATGCCACCTTATGATCCATGGATGTTTGGTGTTGATGCAAATGGGAAACAACTTTTTATAAGTTATTATTATTTTGGTTATCTTATGATGGCAATTATGATGAAATTAACAGGTATTCCAAATGGTTCAGCATACAACCTTGCTCTTACATATATTGTATCACTAACTTCAATTGCTATGGTTGGATTGCTTTTTAACCTTACAAAAAATTATTTGATAGGTTTTTTGGGAGTTGCTTTTCTTTTAATAATAAGCAATTTGGATGGTTTTATACAGGTTGTTCAGCATAATTTCAGTTTTGAAGGTTTTAACTGGTGGCGCTCGTCAAGGATTATTGATTATAAGGATTATGATGTTACTATTAATGAATTTCCATTTTTTTCTTTTTTGCTTGGGGACTTGCATCCGCATCAGATGGCTATGCCTTTTGTTTTGCTCGCTTTAAATATTGCACTTACTTTTATAAAGACAGATGAAAAAAATATTTTTGAGAAAAATTTTTCTAAAATGTCATTTCTTATTTTTGCGGGTTTGCTTTTGGGAGGATTGTGGTTTTTAAATAGCTGGGATTTTCCTACTTATTATTTTATAGTTGCTCTTGCCATACTATCATATAAATATTCATTATATGAAAAAATTGATGACTGGATAAAAGATGCTTTAATTTCACTTGGTATTATTTTTATTGTTGCAATTATTGCTTATCTTCCTTTCACTGTTTTCTTTCAATCACAGGCAAAAGGTATCGGCCCTACCAAAGCAAATACCAAAATAACAGATTATTTTATTATTTACGGTATAATGCTATTTCCCATATTTTCATTTATTATCTTCAGAATATTAAACTGGTTATATGCGCTAAGATTGCAGGGTATAGCAGGTACAAAGTTAAAAGCGAGAGCGCTTTATTGCCCGCGTTGTGGTGCGGTAATAAGAGAAGGTAAAAAAATATGCGGGCAATGCGGTTATATGATAAGTGGTGATGAGTTATTATTAGGTGGTGTTGATTTACCTGTGAAAAAATCAAACCAGACAATTCTTTCAATTTTTAAATTCTTTTTGGAACCGGATAAATTAAAAGATGGAAAAGTATATTTTATTTTTAGTGCTGTAATTTCTATTGCAATAATTTTGGTTGTTTTTAAAACCATAATTGATAAACCCAACTTTGGAATTTTTTCAGGATTTATGGTATTTTTAATTTCTTTTGTACTATTGTTATTATTTACTAAAATTGAATTTAAAGAAAATCAGTTTGTATTAATACTTATTTTTACTGGTTTTTTAGTAACATTAGGCTGTGAACTTTTACATATAATAGACACGTTTTCAAGAGAAGGGCAGCATGCGCCCCTTGAAAGAATGAATACGGTTTTTAAATTTTATTTTCAGGCATGGATATTTTATTCTGTTGCTGCAGCGTATTCGTTTTTCTGGGTTACTCATTTTTATTTAAGGTTTAAACCAATCTATATCAGATATTCATGGATTTTTGTTTTTGTTATTTTAATTATAATGGGTCTTTTTTATCCAGTTGCGGCAACATATGTAAAAACAGGCGGACTTAAAGGATATATGACACTTGATGGGACTGAATTTTTAAAATTCAGGTCATACCAGGGCAGAATGCCATCAGAAGGTGATTATAAAGCGATTGAATGGTTAAAGAAAAATGTTAAAGGTAATGATGTTATTTTAGAAGCATGGGGTAATGAATATACAGAATATGCAAGAATTACATCTTTTACAGGACTTCCTACTGTTTTAGGCTGGCCTGGGCACGAATTACAATGGCGCGGTTCATGGGATGAGGCAGGCAGAAGGCAGATGGATGTTAATAGAATATATGAAAGTCTTGATATAGAGGAAACAAAAAATTTAATTAAAAAATATAAAATTAAATATGTTTATGTGGGTGTGTTAGAAAAAGACAAATATATAGGAACATTAGCCAGAGATAAAGATGCAAGCAAAGAAAATATGGAAAAATATCTTGCAAAAAAACAGGCGCTTGAAAAATTTTCACAGTTTATGGATATTGTTTATACAGATGCTGATTTAGTTACAATATATAAAGTTAGAGAATAATTAATTTAAAACGGAGGATAAAAAATGCCAGAAAACATCAAATGCCCAAAATGTGGAGCTGATAATCCAAAAGAAAATAAATTCTGTGATACCTGTGGTTATAAACTCGTTGCAAAAAAAGAACCAATAAAAACAGTAAAACCTGAAAAGAAAAAAATAATTATGACGGATGAACCAATTGCTGAAATTTCAAAAGAAAAACAAGAAAAAGAAGAAAGGACTGAAATATCAAAAGACTATGTTGGAATTGAAAAAACAGGTATTGTGCTTAATTGGGAAACAATATGCTGGATTCTGATTGTTATAATTACAATACTTACAAGATTTTATGACCTTGGGACAAAACCTTTGCATCACGATGAAAGTATGCATGCTTTTTACGGCTGGAAATTATTTAAAGGTGAGGGTTATCAGTATAATCCAATGATGCATGGTCCTTTTCATTATCATGCAAATGCTTTGATATATTTTCTTTTTGGAACATCTGATTATACTTCAAGAGTTGCGCCTGCAATTTTTGGTTTAATAGGTGTTTTATTAATTTATCTTTATAAACCATATATAGGTAAATTAGGAGCAGTTATAACTGCTTTTATTATGGCAATATCGCCAATGTTTATGTATCAGGCAAGATTTATAAGAGAAGATATTTTTATGGCAGTGGATACCATAGCAATGGTTGTTGGTCTTTTCAGATACATAGATACAAAAAAGCCTGCATGGCTTTATCTTGCAGCAACAGGGCTTGCGTTTTCCTGGGCAACAAAAGAAGCAACTTATATAACTGGATTTATTTTCTTTACATTTTTATTTTTCAGATGGGTTTGGGAATATTCTTTAAGGCATATCCCTGCCAAATTTCAGGAAGAAAATAAAATATATGGAACTGTTAATTATCTTTTCGGCAAAGGGCTTCCTGTTTTAGGTTGGTCGTTGGCAATATTTTTTGGTATAAATCTTGTTTTATATACTACTCTTTTTTCTCACTGGAAAGGTTTTATTGATGCATTTACTGCTTCATTGACATACTGGCTCGGCCAACATGGTGTGGAAAGAGGCAGTCAACCAATTTATTATTACTGGCTTCTTATACCTTTTTATGAAATGTTGCCTTTCCTTTTCACTTTAATAGCAACAGTTTATTATCTTATTGTTCCTGAAAAAAGGACATTTTTTAATCTTTTTACAATTTACTGGTGGATAATGTCAATGATAATTTATTCCTGGGCTGGCGAAAGGATGCCATGGTTATCAATTCATCCACTTGCACCTATGATAATTCTTTCCGGTAAATTTATAGCAGAAATGATTTTAAGAGTTGATTGGGGTTTGGCAAGGCAACTTGGTATTGTAACAGCTATTATTCTTGCTATGGGTTCAATTCATGGGGCTATAAATCTGTGTTTTTATGGAGCTGGCGCATCACCAACTGAATCATTCGTATATGTTCAATCATCAGTTGACGTAACTTATGTTGCAAAAAAAATATACAATGTTGCAAAAGCATTAAAAGGAGAAAAATGGGATAGTCAGGAATTCAGAAATTTTGATCCTTATGATATGGAAATTGTGGTTGAAGATTATTGTTCCTGGCCTTTTGCGTGGTATTTGAGGGATTTCAGAAGGGTTGCATATCCACCTAAAAATATACCTGAATCAGATATAGGTAAACCTATTATTTTATCAGGTATAGAAGAAGCAGCACCAGGACATGATAAAAGAGTAAAGGAACTTTTAGAGCCACATTATATTGGCATAAGATATAAATTAAGAGAATGGTGGGCGCCTGATGTAAATAAATTTATGCGTGCATCATTAAGAGATAAAATAAGAATGTTGTGGAGAAGATTTATTTACAGAGAGGTCTGGAATGAACTTGGTTCATATGATTTTGTAGTATATATAAGGAAAGATTTAGAAAAATACTGGAGAGACTAAAATATATTATATAATCTACTAAATTCAGTTTATTAAAAATGGAGGTTTATTTATGATAGATTTATCCTTAATGTCAAAGCAGGAAAAGATTATTATTATTTCTTTACTTGTTGCTATTTTCCTTTTACTTGTATTAATATTAACTCCTGCAAATTTCAGACAGGATAAAAAAGTAATGGCACCTGCTAATATTTTATCAAGTGGTGGTGGTCCAGGTGAAGGAAATGGATATTTTCAGACACCTCGCGATATTGTGGTTGATAAGGAAGGCAATATTTATATTGTTGATTCAAGGAATCACAGAATACAGAAATTCAGCAGTGAAGGAGTTTTTTTAACAACCTGGGGTAAAGAAGGTGATAAACCAGGACAGTTTAAAGAACCATGTGGTATAGACATTGGACCAGATGGAAATATTTATGTGGCAGATACTTGGAATGGCAGAGTTCAGATTTTTGATTCAACTGGTAAATTTATAAAAGAGTTTGGAAAAGAACGTGGAATGTGGGGACCGCGGGATCTTGCCGTAGATAGAGATGGTAATATTTATGTGTGCGACACAGGCTGGTGTAAAATTGAAAAATTTGATAAAAATGGTGTTTATATAACTACTTTTGGTAAAAAAGGCGGTGGAACTTTGCCCGGGGAATTTAAAGAACCATTTGGAATAAAACAGGGACCAGATGGAAATTTATATGTTATAGATAGGAAAAATTTCAGAATACAGATTTTAACCACAGAGGGTAAATTTATAAAAGATATAAAAATTGATGGCTGGTCAGAAAAACAAATAGATGGTGGTTGCCTTATGGAACCATATCTTGATATTGATAGCAAACGTGGGTTGATTTATGTTACAGATTCAACAAATCACAGGGTGTTAAGGTATAATTTAAATGGGAAAGATAAAAAAATATTTTTAAAAGATGAACGTGGTATGAATATGTTTGCCTGTCCGCTTTCAGTTGCTGTTGCCGGGGATGGACGCATTTTGGTAACTGATGCAGGTGTTGCAAAAATTATAACATTTATTGATAAAAATTAAAGGAGGTTGCTCTATGTCTAATAAAAAATTAAAAAAAAGGAAAAAAATAAAAAAATCCGGGAAGAAAAAGGGCAAAAGTTTCATAGTTTTTTTAATAACTTTAATTATCATCATCGGGTTTATTGCAATTTCAAAAATTAAAAAAGGAGATATAATAAAAAATATACCATCAGAGATTATTTCAGTTATTGGAAAATCAGGAGATAAAAAAGGAGAGATAGGTTCTCCACGTGGGATTGCAGTTTCTCAGGATAATTATCTTTATGTGACAGATCTTAAAAATAATAAGGTGATTAAATTTAAAACAAATGGCGAATTTGTAATGGAATGGGGAACACAGGGAAATAAAAGAGGAGAATTTAAAGAACCTTCAGGTGTTGCAGTTGATAAAGAAAATTATGTTTATGTTGCTGATGCATGGAATGGCAGGATTCAAAAATTTACTTCTGACGGTAAATACATTCTTGAAATAGGTGGTGTAAGTGCGAGTTTTTACAGTCCAAGAAATGTTGCTGTAAATAAATACGGAATTCTTTTCGTAGCAGATACAGGGACATCCAGAATACACAGATTTGATACAGAAGGGACAAGGATTGGAAATCCTGTAGGTGGGAAGGGAGTTGCAATAAATAATTTTGATGAAGTTTTTGGAATTGCGTTTGATTCAACTGGCAGGATATATGCTGCTGATCCTGGAAACAGGAGAGTTGTTGTTTTAACAGCAGATTTAAAACCGCTTGCCCAGATAAAAATAAAACCCTGGCTTGAAATAAAATCTTCCTGGCCAATGCTTGCAATTGATTCAAGGGACTATTTGTATGTTGTTTCAACGAACACACAGGATATATACATATATGACACTAAAAATCCAAAATTTAAATACATAGCAACAATTAAGAACGATAATGCAGGTAAACCATTATTTGCAAGCCCATTAGGAATAGCCATAGATGCCAATGATATAATTTATGTATCTGACAGCGGGAAAAATCAGATTATTAAATTGCAACCAATATTTTCAAGGTAAAATTGCAGGGCAAAATTTGAGTGAAACAAAGGATCATCTTTTAAAAGATTCATTTATTCTTTTTTTAGCTACCAGTATAGTAAATTTATCTAATTTTATTTTTCATATGTATGTTACAAGAAAACTTTCTCCTTCTGATTATGGTGCTCTTGCCACTTTGCTTGCTTTGGTTATAATTTTTATAATGCCAGCCCAGGCACTTCTAATGACAGTTGCCAAAAAGGTTTCTATATATAAAGCCCATAATCAATTTGAAAAAATTCATGGTTTATTTAAAAAAACAACAAAATGGTTTTTGATTCTAGGTATGTTTTATTTTATTTTTTTTATGGTTTTTTCCGGAGCAATAATGAAATTTTTTAATATGGACGATGTTGTTTTAATTGTAATTCTTGCATTTATATCAATTGTTGCAATTTTACTACCTGTTGTAAGGGGGATTTTGCAGGGACTCCAGAAATTTGCCAGATTCGGATTGAATTTGATTTCTGATGCCGTGTTCAGATTATTAAGTGTTATATTATTTACAGGTCTTGGATTTGGTTTAAGGGGAGCACTTTTAAGTTCTTTATTTTCTGCTCTTTTAGCATATGTCCTTGGATTATTTATGCTTTCTGAATTTTTAAAAATAAAAGAAGAAAATATACAATTAAAAAAGAGAGAATTTTTCGGATATGCATTGCCTGTATTTTTTTCAATGGTGGCTTTTTCAATATTAAGTTATATGGATCTTTTTATAGTCAAACATTTTTATGAAAAAGAACAGGCAGGACTTTATGCCGTAACATCTATAATAGGAAAAGCATTTCTTTATTTCCCTATGGCTATTGCCATGGCTTTATTCCCTAAAGTTTCTGAAAATTTCGAACTAAATAAAAATACAAAAGGTCTGTTGATTAAAAGTGTATTATTAACTGGATTAATAAGTTTTACAGGTTTTTTATTTTGTTATTTCTTTCCGGAATTTGTAATTAAACTATTAACCGGTGGAAAAAAATATCTGGAAATTACAGGGGTAGTGAAAATTTTCGGATTGGCAATATTGCCGCTTGTTCTTTTAAATGTAATTATAAATTATTTACTTGCCATACACAGATATTTTTTTATTTTTATAATGTATTCTGGTATAATAGTATATGCAGGTTTATTGTGGTTTTTTCATAAAACATTTTATCAGGTTATTTTTATTTTGTTTTTAGTAAATTTGATTATATTTATATTAAGTTTTTGTTCAATTTTTATTTATGGAACGGTTAAAAAAAATTTAAAGGAGAAAATAGTTGGAATTTAAGAAACTCTCAATTTTAATGCCAATGTATAATGAAGAAATTTATGCAGCAGCAAATATTCTTGAAACTGATGAATATTTTAAAAATTTAAATATTTCTTATGAAATCATAGTTGTTGATGACGGTTCGGTAGATTTAACATATAATAAGGTAATTTCTGTTAAGAAAGAGCATATCAGGATATATAAACTTTCAATAAATCAGGGAAAAGGACAGGCATTAAAAGAAGCTTTTAAACAAAGTTCAGGAGATTTAATAATGTTTTTAGACGGGGATTTGGATATAAAACCAGAACAATTTCAAATTCTTTTTGAGATTATGAAAAAGGAAAATGCAGATGTAGTTATAGGTTCAAAAAGGCATCCCCAATCAATTTTACATTATCCATTAAAAAGAAAGATACTTTCCATAGGTTATTTTTTTATTGTAAAAATTCTTTTTGGTTTACCAATTCATGACACACAAACCGGTATTAAAATTTTTAAAAGAGAGGTTCTTGAAAAAATTTTTCATAAAGTTTTGATAAAAAGATATGCTTTTGACCTTGAATTACTTATACTTGCCCACCATTATGGTTTTAAAATTGCAGAAAGTCCTGTTGTTGTTGATTATAAAGGCAAATTCGGGCATATTACTTTAAAAACTATTTTTCAGATATTCTGGGATACAATGGCAATCTTTTACAGATTATATATATTAAAATATTATGATAAAAGGTAATTTACCAAATAAAATGGATAAAAAAGTATCAATTATAATACCTGTAAAGAAAATAAATGATTATATAAAAGAATCTCTTAAATTTATAAATAAATTAAATTATGAAAAAAATCTGATAGAAGTTATTATTTTGCCTGATGAAAAGGAAAATTTTTCAGATAAATTTCCTTTTACCTTAAAAATTATTGAAACAGGACCTGTATATCCTGGTATAAAAAGAGATATAGGGTATAAAAACAGCACAGGAGAAATTATTGCATTTATTGATGATGATGTTTATCCGTCTGAAAACTGGCTTTTATCAGCGGTTAAAATTTTTGAAAAAGATGAAAATATTGGGGCAATAGGCGGTCCGGCAATAACGCCTCCTTCTGATTCTTATTTCCAGAAAGTAAGTGGGTTTATTTATTCATCTTTCTTAGGAGGTGGAAATTATTCATATCGCTATTTGCCGCAAAAAGCACGGCAGGTTGATGATTATCCCTCCTGCAATCTTATTATAAGAAAAGATGTTCTTGATAAAATAAATGGATTTAATACTGAATTCTGGCCAGGAGAAGATACTGTCATTTGCCTTAAAATAATAAAAAATTTAAAAATGAAAATTTTTTATGATCCAAATGTATTAGTTTATCATCATCGCAGAAAATTTCCAGCAGGTCATTTGAATCAGGTAAAAAGTTATGGGTTGCACAGGGGTTATTTTGTAAAAAAATTTCCTGAAACATCTTTCAGATTATCATATTTTTTTCCTTCTTTGTTTGTTTTATATTTGTTAAGTTTGTTAGTTGTGTTACCCTTTATAAAAGGGTTATTTTATTTGATATGGCTTTTACCTTTTTTATTTTACATAATTTTTTTAATTATTGATGGAATAAGATTTTATAAATATTTACCTTTTGTTATGGTAGGTATTTTTATAACGCATATTTTTTATGGTGTTTATTTTATTAAGGGTTTATTAGCCAAAAGATTAAAAGAGGAGACAGAAAATAAATGAAAATAATGATATCTTATCCGCCATTAAAAGGAGATGGCTCTCCTACTCTTGGTCAGAACAGGCAATTCCAGTGGTTTCATAATCCTTCATTTATTTACCCTATGGTGCCTGCTTATGCAGCAACTTTACTTAAAAATTCAGGTTACGATGTTGTATGGAATGATTCCATAGCAGAAAAATTATCATGGGAAGAATATATAAAATTACTTGAAAAAGAAAAGCCGGATTTAATTTTTTATGAAACCAAAACGCCTGTTGTAAAACAACACTGGGAAATAATAAAAAAGGTAAAAGATATTTTGCCGGATGTTAAAATAGTTCTGGCAGGGGATCATGTTACCGCTTTACCTGAAGAAAGTATGATAAATTCAAAAACTGATTTTATCATAACAGGTGGGGATTATGATTTTCTTATTTTAAATCTTGTAAAATGGATTGAAAGAAAAGAAGATTTAGAACCTGGTATATGGTATAGAGAAAACGGAGAAATTAAGAATACCGGTGCTTTTATTTTAAAACACGATTTAAATTCATTACCTTTTATAGACAGGGAACTTACCAAATGGAAGTTATACGGTGAGAAATTTTTTAAATATTCACCCTATACTTATACAATGATAGGCAGGGATTGTCCCTGGGCAAAATGTACTTTTTGCTCCTGGACAACCCTGTATCCTAATTTTAGAACAGCAAGTCCTGAAAAATTACTTGATGAGATAGGGCTTTTAATTCAAAAATATGGTATAAGAGAAATATTTGATGATACTGGAACTTTTCCAAGAGGAGAATGGCTTAAAAAATTTTGTGAGGGGATGATAGAGAGAAAATATAAAATTTCATTTATGGCTAATTTCAGGTTTGATTACATAAATGAAAAAATTGCTCCTTTGATGAAAAAAGCCGGATTCAGGTTATTGAAATTTGGATTGGAATCAGCGAACCAGAAGACACTTGACAGATTATGTAAAGGAACCAAAGTTGAAGACATAGAAAAAGGATGCAAAATTGCAAAAGATGCTGGGATTGGCGTGCATCTTACAATCATGGTTGGTTATCCATGGGAGACCAGGGATGATGCAATGCGGACTCTTGATATGGCAAAAAAGTTACTTGATAAAGGATTGGCTGATATGCTTCAATCAACGGTTGTAATTGCATACCCTGGGACACCACTTTATAAACAAGCAGTTGAAAATAACTGGCTGAGATTTCTACCAGGCGAGTGGGAAAAGTTTGATATGACATATCCAGTGTTTAAATTTCCTGATATGAAACCCGAAGAAGTAATGAAGATATGTGATGATATTTATAAAGCTTTTTTAACACCAAGATTCATTATGCGGCAGATTTTAAGTATAAGGTCTTTTGAGGATTTTGCTTTTTTATTCAAAGCAGCTAAAGCAGTTGCAGGTCATATTCTTGATTTTATGAGGAAAAAAGAATAAATGAAGGAATTCCCTTTTGTTTCCGTTATAATACCTGTTTATAATTCTGAAAAGTTTATATTTGATTGCTTGTTTGCAATTCAAAATCAGGATTATCCAAAAGATAAATTAGAAATAATAATTCCTGATGGTGGTTCTCATGATGCAACTTTAAAAATTATAGATTCATTTAAAACAAAAATGGATATAACTGTTTGTGATAACCCTTTAAAAACAGGAGAGGCAGGTAAATCTGTTGGTGTTGACAAAGCAAAAGGAGATATAATAGCCCTGATTGATAGTGATAATATAATGCCGGATAATGATTATATTAAAAATATGGTTGAACCATTTTTAATTGAAAAAGATATAATCGGGACAGAACCGATTTTTTTTCTTTTCAGGGAAAAAGATAAACCGCTTACAAAATATTTTGCAATGTCAGGAGTAAATGATCCGCTTTGTATTTTTATCGGCAATTATGACAGATTTAGTTATATTACAGGGAAATGGACCGGATTTAAACTTAATACAAACGATAAAGGGAAATATCTATTAATTGAACTTGATGAAAAAAAAATACCAACAATAGGAGCAAACGGAACTTTTTTAAAAAAAGAATATTTATTAAAAACATCTTACAAACCATATTTGTTTGACATAGATGCAGTTTATGAAATTTTAAAAAGTGGTAAAAATAAATTTGTAAAAGTAAAAACAGGAATTATACACATTTATTCTCCTGATTTGAAATCATTTGTAAAAAAACAATCAAGAAGGATTTATGATTTTTTGTTTTTTTCAAAGCAAAAAAAACGAATTTATCCATGGAATAAATTACCTGCAAAAGGTATTGTTTTATTTGTAATTTCATGCATAACGATAATACCACTTTTAATACAAATGATGAGTGGTTTTTTAAGAAAAAAAAGATGGGAGTGGTTATTTCATCCAATTGTTTGCTGGTTAACTTTGTTTACATATGGCTGGGTTTTTTTAAGAACAATAATTACAAAAAAAATAATAATAAAAGACAGAAGCAAATGGTAAAGAAATTTTTTAAAAGTTAAACTGCTTTTATAACTTCCGTAAAAACTCATTTTCTAACGCGTTTTTACATCAAATAAAACTCCTTAATACATATATCAAGTTCAGGTATAAAACTTAATAATACAGAATTACCTCTGTATCCTTTGTATGTCATCTCTGCTTCATTTTTCTCTGTCCTGAAGATCGCATTAAAAGAGTGCGATTTTCAGGGACTTATTTTTTATTGACATTTGATATTAAAGTGATATAATCAAAAAAAATTTCAGGAGGATGAAATAAAATGAACAGATTAAAAATTTTAATGATTTTTATTTTATCTTTATTTTTAATTATTTTTATTTCATGCGGTGGAAAAAGTAAAAAAATAAATGAAGTTGCTGAGGAAGAAAGTAATGTTCTAAATGAAGAAGCAGAAGCTAAAAAAGCAGAATTGCCAACCACATATATTGTAGAAAAAGGTGATAAATTATGGACAATTGCTGAAAAACCTGAAATATATGGAAACAAATGGCAATGGCCACTTATTTATGATGCTAACAGGGAAATATTAGATAATTATTATAGTTTAAAAGAAGGTCAGAAACTCATCATTCCGCGTAATGTAAGTGCTGTTGAAATTGAAGCTGCAAAAGAAAGAGCAATGGAACTTGGTATTCCTCCAGGTAAAAAGTCAGTAAAAGTGAAAGAAGAGGAAGAAGAAATTGCAGGTTTATCAGAAGAAAGAGAAGAATTAAAAGTATCTGAAAAAAAGTCAGGCGCCAGGCGTTCGTCTGTTACACAAATTGAAGAAGAAGAGCCAACCCCCATACCAGAAAGTCCCAAAGTAGTAAAAAAAGGTGGAATAAATATTTCCGGTATAATTATAGGTTTGCTTCTTGTTGTTGCTGTAATCATTTTATTTTTCTTTTATCAAAAGAAAAAGAAAGAGGAGGAAGAAGAAGAAAGCAAAACAGATGATACTACTTCGGGAAGTGGTGGTATTTTAACATAAAATAGTATCATTATAATGAAAAAGCGCGGTTTTTTAATTAAACCGCGCTTTTTTTTATTTAAAAAGAGTTTTATGGATAAATTAAAATATTTCCTTTTATTTAATATTATAGTTCCTTTTATTATTTTTATATTTAAGATTATAGGTAAAACTTTTAATTTTAAAGAAATAAAAAAATTTAATGAAAGCCCTTATAATCCATTAAAAAAAGAAAATTATATATATGGATTTTGGCATTCTCAACTTATTGGGTTTATTTATCATTATAGGAATTTTAAAATAGCATCCATTGCTTCTTTGCACAGAGATGGGGAAATAGCAGCAAAAGCGGCAGAAAAATTCGGAATTAAAATTGTTAGAGGTTCATCAACAAGAGGCGGATTTAAAGCATTACTTGAATTAAAAAAACTTTTACAATCGGGTTTTGATGTCGCAATTACAGTGGATGGACCACGTGGACCTGCTGAAAGTGTGAACGAAGGTATTTTATATCTCGCTAAACTTACAGGTAAAAAGATAATACCAGTTTGTTTTACTTGTAAATGGAAAATAAGATTAAAATCATGGGATAGATTGATAATACCATTACCTTTTTCAAAAGGTTATTTTGGTTTTGGCAATCCAATATTCATACCAAGTAATGCTGATGACAAAGAAATTGAAAAATTTAAAAAAATATTACAAACCGAACTTATGAGTATTAACAAGGCAGGTGAAAGAAAATTATATGACAGTAAATTATGATCAGGAAATAAGTAAAATAAGTAAAAATTTAGACCAAAAATCCATAGACCTTATACAAAAAGCTTTTAATATGGCTTTAAAAGGGCATTTGAATCAGAAACGAAAATCAGGTGAGCCATATATTACTCATTGTATTGAGGTTGCACAAATTCTAAAAGAGATGGGTATGGATGTGCGGACTATTGCTGCCGGGTTTTTACATGATATCATAGAAGATACCAATTTTTCTCTGGAAGATATAAAAAAAGAGATTGATGAAGAGGTTGCATTTTTAGTAGAAGGGGTAAGTTATGTCACTGCAAAAATATTTAAAACAAAAGGAGAAAAATTCAGTGAATCATTAAGAAAGATGTTTTTGGCAATGTCAAGGGATATAAGAGTGGTAATTATTAAACTTGCCGACCGCCTTCATAATATGAGAACTATTCAATATCTGGAAGAAGAGAATCAAAAGAAAATAGCTTATGAAACATTGAATATTTATGCTCCACTTGCGCATAGATTTGGGATGCAGAAAATAAAATCCGAATTAGAGGATATTTCTTTTAAGATTTTATATCCTGAACAATACCAGCAGATAAATATGAAAATAAATGAAATAAAAGAACAAAGTGAAAAAAAAATAAATTCTTTGATAAAAATTATAAAAGATGAAATTGAAAAGAACAAAATATCAGCAGAGATTTATGGAAGAATAAAACATTATTATAGCATTTATCAAAAAATGATAAGGGAAAACAAAAACCTTGAAGATATTTATGATTTAATTGCGATAAGAGTAATAACAGATACTATTGCTAATTGTTATGCATCTGTTGGATTGATACATAATGTTTTAAAACCTGTTCCGGGAAGATTCAAAGATTACATTGCCATGCCTAAAACAAATATGTATCAGTCATTACATACAACTGTTCTTGATAATGATGGGATTCCTGTTGAAATTCAGATAAGAACTTATGAGATGAATAAAATTGCCGAAGATGGAATTGCAGCACATTGGGTATACAAAGAACAAAAGAAATTTGATACTAAATTAGATAATTATTTTTTATGGATAAAGCAGATTTTGGAATTGCAAAAGAATATAAAGGAAAGTGATGATTTTATAAAAGAATTAAAAATGGATCTCTTTGACGAAGAAATTTTTGTTTTTACTCCAAAGGGTGAAGTCAAGGAATTTATAAAAGGAGCAACTGTTCTTGATTTTGCATATTCAATCCACTCAGAACTTGGCGATAAATGTATAGGTGCAAAGGTAAATGGCAAATGGGTTTCTTTTAAATATGAGTTAAAAAATGGCGATATAGTGGAAATATTAAAAGGTATAAATCAGCACCCAACGCTTGACTGGCTTAAAATTGTAAAAACTGCCAAAGCAAAAAACAGAATAAGACACTGGCTTAAAACAAATAACGATCCCAAGGTGAACATAGATAAAGGAAAAGAACTACTTGATACAAGATTAAAAAAATTTGATATAGATTTGGATAAGATTCCGGATGAAGTAATATCAGAGATTCTCAATATTTATAATTTTAATAAAATTGATGATTTATTTTTAAGCATAGGTTTCGGAGAAATTTCTGAAATAAAAATTGCCAATAATTTATTAAGATTGTTAAGAGAAAGAGAAAAACCAAAAAAAATAAAAGAAGAACACATTGAATCTAAAAGAATAATAAAAGGTGATATTATAGTAGATGATAATTTGTCAGAAGTAATTTACAGATTTGCCAGATGCTGTAGCCCTGTTCCAGGGGATGGTATTACAGGCATATTAACCAAAAAGGGAATATCCATACACAGGAAAGATTGTTTAAATTTAAAAAAAGTATCAACACCGTTTATTGATGTCAGATGGAACGAAGATGTTAGTAATTTTTATTTAAGTAAAATAAAAATAATAGCGGAGAATAAAAAGAACCTGATAAATGAAATAGTAGATTTAAGTAGTAAAAATTTTGTTTATATATCATCTATGAGTTCTTCTGTTTTAAATGGAAATTTAAATTTGGAGATAACAATAAAAGTTAAAAATCAAAAAGCAATTGAAGAATTAATTGCTTTAATTAAAAAGATTGGAAATATAAAATATGTTGAAAGAATTATTTAATTTACTTTTTGGATTTTGCCGGATTTAATACAAGTTGTGCAAACCCAGACTTTTTGTCTTTTGTTGTTCAATATGATTTTTATTTTTTGTAAATTGGGTTTAACCCATTTTTTTGTTCTGTTTTTGGCATGAGAAACTAATGTGCCTTTAACCGGTTTTTTATTGCAAATTACACAAATTCTTGACATATTTTAATCCTCCTAAAATATTTTTATTTTGGATTTTATAACATAAAAAAAAAATAAAAACAAGAGAAAAAATACAACCATAGTAATCGGTTAGTTACGGGGGTGTAAAATAATTATTTTTTTTGTCCACGCACCCTTAAGTGGTGCGTATGTTTTTTGCCACGGTTCAAAATTTATATCCGGATATAATATAAATTGGATAGTGTAGAAGTGTCCCTATTTTGTAAAGAGGGAAAAAGGGAGATTTGGTGACATAGAAAATTAAAGGGAGATGAATCTAAAAAAGTGATTGAATGAGGCAAAAAATCTCCCTTTAATCCCCTTTTGCCAAAGTGGGATTAAAACGAGAATGACTTTCAAGTCGCCGCATCATTTATGGATGCGTATGTATTTTTATATTCAAACCCCGTAGGCATGAAGCGTCCTGGAACAAAAGAATAATCGTCTCCCCTACATAACTAACCGGTTACCAACCGTAAAAAAGCATTAGAAAATGCGTTTTTACGGTTTTTATATAAAACAAAAAAATTATTTTTTTACTTTTATTAAAACCATAAAACCAATAATCAAAAAGACAAAATTTGAAATCCAGGCAGATAAGAAAGGCGGAAATGTGGAAATTTTACCGAGTGACAGGCCTATTGTCAAAAAACCCATATAAAAAAAGGATGTAATAACAGTAAATACAAATCCTAAAGCGGCATTTAAAAAAGATCTTTGAGTTGAAAAAATAAAAGGTATTGAAACTCCAAGAAGCGCTAATATGAAAGTTGCGAAAGGAAAGGAAAATTTAATATGAAGATTTACAAGTTCTTCGTTATATTTAAAACCACTTTCTTTTAAAACCTGTATTAATTTAAGTAATCTGAATATGTTTATTGTTAATGTATCTTCTGGGGAACGTTTGCGAATTATGAATTCTTCCGGGGTGTCTTTTGTAAACAGGTTATAAATTTCAAATTTTGATATTTCAATTTCTTCACCATTATTAAATTTTCTTATAACTCCGTCTTTTAATACCCATTTATCTTTGTCCCATTTTCCTTCTTTTGCATCAAGACGTTCAATTATATTTAATTCATTATCAATTTTTACTATACATATGCCGTTCATTATACCCAATAATCCATCAAAATATTTAATATAAAAAACCCTGCCTTCTGAACCTAATTTCGCGAGGTGATGTTTTATTTTACCTGATGATGGATTTTGTTTTATTATAATATTTTCTTTTATATAATTTGCTTTTTCAGCCGTGTGAGACACAATTGTTTCGTTTACTAAAATAGAAAATAAACTAAGAAAAAATGCCAAAATTAAAACAGGTTTTATAATATCATAAAAGTTTATTCCAAGAGTTTTCATGGCAATAAGTTCATTGTATCTGTTAAACTGGCTGAAGATAAATAATATGGCAAGCAATAACGCAAAAGGATTTGCTTCTGCAGCAATAAATGGTATTTTGTATAGAAAATAACTTGTTATAATGAAAAAATTGGGTTTATGTCTTATTATTAATGGGATTTCATCAAGAAACGTTGATATAAGTATAAATATGACGATTCCTGATAAAACAACCAAATATGCCTTAAAAATTTCCCTTAATATGTATTTATAAATTATTTTAATCTTCATTGGTGAAAATTTTTTAACCTGATTTTAAAATATGGAGAAAATAATATATAAAACAGAAAAATTCCAGATATAAACATAAAAAAGTTAGGTAACCATACCGCCAAAAAATGATTCATTTTTCCTTCGTATCCATAATACTGGCCAAAAGATAAAAAAACATAATAAATAAAAATAAGAATAATTGAAAAACTTATTGCTGCTATTCTTCCACCTTTTTTTGTGAGAAGTCCGAGTGGAATACCTATGATTGCAAATGCAACTGAGGCAAAAGGAATTGAAATTTTTTTATATAATTCAATATAAAGCCAGTTTTTATCCTGTTTGCTTTTTTCTCCCTTTTTTATTTCTGCAATAAGTTCTTCGGCTGTCATTTCCCTGGTTCCTTTTAATTCATTTGGATTCTGGTTTTTTCTTAAAACGCCTTTTATATCAAGGTCAATAAAATTTGTATCAAAATACGCCTGATTCATCTTATTTGGTGTTAAATATGACCCTATTTGCATACTTCCTATGTTTAATTTCAAAGCAATTCTTAATGTGTTTTCATCTGTTATGATTTCACCGGTTTTAGCTAAAATTAATTTGGGAGGATTTTTTTCATCAATACCTGATTTGACGAATACAATTATATTTTTTAATATATCTTTTTTATTATCTTTATCGCCAATATAAAAAACATAATTATCAAAATCATCAATAAATGCATGTTCCTGTATTAGTATAGAAGACCTTTTTTTTATAATTTCATAATATAATTTTTTATAGGAAAAATTAGCAGAAGGTAAAACATAATTATTGAAAAATATCATTATTATCATTAAAAAAAGTGAAAGATTTATAGCAGGATTTGTTATTTTAAGTATACTTATCCCACTTGTCTGCATTGCTATATATTCATTATCCTGGACAAGGCGTGAATAAGTTAAAAGCACACCAACCAAAAAAGCCATTGGAACTGTTATTGCAACAGTTGATGGCAAAAGTAAAAATAAAAGTTTAATTATTTTGATAAGACCGACACCGTATTTTACGAATAAATCACTTAAAACAAAAAGAGAATTCATAATTAAAAAAAAAGTAAAAATTAAAAAACCAATTAAGGTTGTAAATGAAATCTCTTTAACTATATATTTTGTTATTATCTTCATCAGTTGCCTTTGTATTTTATAAAATAATCAATGAATAATATTTTGTTTGCTTCATTTATTGTGTTTATTTTTTTAATGTTTTTTTCAAAAAATTTTTCCATTTCAAAACTTTCCCAGTCTTCACTATAAATAAAGAGGCAGTTATAATCAATTAATTTTTTGTATTCTTTCCAAAACCTGTAGTTTTTTGACGACTCATGCTCTATTAAAATATACACTTCCGGATTACCATTTAAATAAAATGCCAATAGACTTGCAACCTGATAATGCCTTGCTGCCATGAATATTTTGTTGTTTTGTTTCAATTCATTATATATGTTATTCACTTTAATAGCAATATTTTTATAACCGTAGGATTTTGAAAGAGCATTTGATGATTTAATAAAGGGGGTGTTTGCATAAAATGGCAGTAAAAGATAAATTACAGAACAGATTGTTAAACCAAAAATAATTGAAAAATAAAAATATTTTTTTAAAAAAGCGTTGCTTGAGTTTAACATATAATTGGTTGCCAGGAAAAAAGCAGGCAGATATATAAATCCAGGCCAGTTTGCCTCTATTTTACTTTTAAAGCTTAAAACAAGAAAAATAATTTGCGGAAAAATAAAAATAACAGATAAAAATAATTCATAATATGTTTTCTTTTCCTTTATTTTAATAAAAGATGAAATATAAAAAAAGAAAAAAAGAAAAGGATTTAAAAGTAATAACTGGCTAACGAGGAAATTTAAAAAATTATTTAAATTTATATTTTTTTCAACACCGCTCCTTATAAGTAGGTAATTTATATTGGCAAAATTATGATTAATATTCCAGAATACAACAGGACTTAAAAAAATAATTGAAAAAAACGTAAATAACAAAAAACCATTTAAATATTTTTTATGATCATCTGTTAAAAAAATGAAAAGAAATATAGCGGGGTAAATAATCAAGACCGTAAATTTACTCATTATTGCAATCGCATAAATAATACCGCTTATTGCCCAATATTTTAAATCTTCCGGTTTTTCAATAATAAAAAGAAAAATATAAATTAACAAAGTGTAAAAAAATATCATAATCGTATCATGCATCATAAGTATTGCCAGACCACAATAAAGCAGGGAAGAATTAATGGCAATTAAATTGAAAAAATTATTTTTTTGTGATTTGTCATCATTATAAATTTTTTTATAAATCAAAAAACAAAAAATCAGTGTGAGCGTGAAAAAAAAGACAGAACCAGCCCGAACTGTAAATTCATTATTTATTTTATTAAATAAAGTAAAAATAAAAATAACCAGAGCAAGAACAGGACCTTGTTCATAATATGCAAAATCAGGATGCCTTGACCATTGCCAGTAATATGCTTCATCACCAAGCAATGGAAATAAATTTATAATAATAAAATGAATAATAGTTATAAAAATTATGAAAAAAAATATTAAATTTTTGTAATTCATATTAAATTAAATCCTTATTTTTTTAAAACATAATAACATAAAAAAGAAATTCATTAAAGAGTATAAAAACGCGTTAGAAATTGTGTTTTTACGGAAAAACAAACTGTTTTTATTATTTTTATTTAATAAATTTTCATTTTTATAATACATTACTTTTATTCATCTGTTCTTTTATTTCAAATAAAACAAAAGTGTTGTTTTAAATATTATATATTCCTTTAATAATAATTTTTTTGTATGTTTTTCTCCTGAAAATCGCAATCATCTATAGCGATTTTCAGGTATTTTTTAAATTTTATTTATTTTTTATAACTAGAAACTTTTTTGTCAGATTTTTGTCTAAATTTAAAAGTTCTAAACAGACTTATATAAATAAAGTTTATGTGAATTTTACCGATAAAATAGTTATAACTCTATTTTTATACGAGTTATTGGATCTTTGCTATTTTCCCTTGAAAAGCCCCTATTTTAAAAAATTGGGGCTTTTCATTGAATTGCTATTTATACGATTAAATTTGAAAATAATAATTTTTTATTATAAAATAAAAAATAAAATAAAAGGAGTAAAACTATTTTAAATATGAAAAAACTAATTTTACTCTTATTAATAATAAACATTTTATCACCTATTTATTCTGCCCCTGTTTCTGAACAAATCATTATTGATCAAATAGGTTACAGGACAGATGCAGATAAATTTTTCATGATTGCGGATCCAAGGACAGGTCAGAATTCTGCAATAACTTATGTGCCTGGTGCAACTGTTCAGCTACGTAGATCATCGGATAATCAGGTAATGCAAATAATCACATTGAATGTGTTTAATAACGGGAATGAATATATGCCGGCAGGGGATGTTGTATGGCAGGGAAATTTTTCTTCTTTTACTACTCCGGGAATTTACCATATTTATGATCCAACAAATGACAGGCAGTCATATAATTTTGAAATTGGCAATAATATATATAATACAATATTAAGACAGGCAGTTAAATCATACTATTATCAAAGGTGTGGAACTGCCATTACTTCTAATTATGGAGGAACATGGACGCATGCAGCATGCCACACCCAACAACAGAATGCTTTGCTATATGATGGTGGAGTTGTTCAAGGGACCCAAAGAAATGTATCAGGCGGTTGGCATGATGCAGGTGATTACAGGAAATATGTAACTTTCACTTTTACAACATTATGGGATTTACTCCATGCTTATGAATGGTTTTCTGACAGGTTCAGTGATGATACTGGTATTCCTGAATCGGGCAATGGTATACCGGATATTTTAGATGAAATAAAATATGAACTTGATTGGCTTTTGCGTATGCAAAAAACAGATGGGTCTTTATATTCTGGTGTTTTTGTAACAAGTGGAGGAAGTGGAGGACAAGGGGATCCAAGCACAGAAACAACAACTTATTATTATGCTAATTATTCAACCGCTGCAACAGTAACCGGTGCAATGGCATTTGCTTTAGGTGCTAGAATTTTTGCACCTTTTAATGCTTCATATTCTTTAACATTAAGAACAGCTGCTGAAAATGCATGGGCATTTTTGGAAACTCATACAAGTAATATACAATACAATCATAGTGGATTTCAAAATGCAAATGCTAACTGGGCAGATAATCATGAGAAACAAGGACGTGTTACTGCGGCAGCAGAACTTTTTCATCTTACAGGTCAGAGTAAATACAGGGATTATGTTGATACCAATTATAACAGTTCTGCTACTCGGGAAAGCTGGGGGCATCAGCCGATATTAAGTGGATATTTTGAAACAGGAGGCTCTGCAATTATACAACGCGGACTTGTTTCTTATTGTCTTGCTCCTGGAGCAACAACAGCAGTTGTTAATGCCATTAAAAATTCATTAAATCAGGGTATACAGAATCAGACATACGGCCAAAGAAATTCAGATGCATATAAAGCATATATGTGGGATGGGCATTACACCTGGGGTTCAAATCAATTAAAAGCAGAATGGGCAAATCTGGCTTTATGGGGAGTAAAATTAAATGTGAATCCATCTCTTTCTTCTGCTTATCAAAAAGTAGCAGAAGAATATTTACACTATTTCCATGGAAGGAATCCTTTGTCATGGTGTTATTTAACTCAGTCAAACAGTGCAGGTGCAGACAAACAAATAACGCAAATATATCATGGATGGTTCTGGGATGGAACATCGTGGGATACAAATCCGGCACCTGGATTTCTGGCAGGTGGACCTAATGCAAATTATGTTCAGGATACACAAAATAGTGGTGGCACTCCTGTATATCCGCCCGGTGGTGAGCCACGACAAAAATCATATAGGGATTGGAATACAAACTGGCCTGATTGTTCATGGTCAGTAACTGAACCTGGAATTTATTATCAGGCAAGATATGTGTTTTTATGTGCGGCATTTGCAGGCGCAGTTGCAACACCGACTAATACACCAACATCAACTTTTACAATAACACCAGGCGGACCAACATTGACTTTTACTCCAACTTTTACAACCACTATGACAAATACACCAACAGCAACTGCAACAACACCACCGCCTTTTTTATTAATATATGATGGTGATACAACCGGCTATAAATTATCTGATGGAACAGTTTATAATGGCGGGACTGGAACAATAACTGAAATTGCTGGAGGAAAAACAGGAAACGGTATGAGGTTATATTATACTAATCCTGCATGGTGGCAGGAACACAGATGGGATAAAACAGTAAATGTAAATATAGGTACAAATACTCATTTGGTTTTTGATGTAAAAGCAGAATCAGGTAGTGTTAATCAATTTTTAGTTAGAATAAACTGGTCAGATAATTATCCTAATGTTGCTAATTATCTTATAGAAGGTGGTGGAATAGATACAAACTGGAAAACAGCAAAAGTTCCATTGTCAGTCTTATTGGAAGCAGGGCAGACACAAATAGATTTTATTACTTTTATAAATAACTGGAATGCTGATTATACGGTTATTGTTGATAATATACGGTTAGAAGGGGGAGATCCCACACCAACAAATACTTCTACTTTTACCTTTACAAATACTGTAACCAGGACAAACACTTCAACCAGAACAAATACTGCTACAATGACAAATACCTATACTTTAACCAATACGCAAACAAATACAGCAACATACACACCATCAAGCACATCAACAATGACAAATACAACTTTATTTACTAATACACCAACAAATACACCAACAAATACTTCTACTTTGACATCAACATCAACATCAACTTTAACAAGGACTTCAACTTCAACACCGACAGTTACTTCAACTGTTCAAAAAGTAATTGTTGGTGCTATAAGGTGGGATGCATGGACAGGACCACAGAATTATATAGGAACTCAGGTAGAAAAGACATTGAGTCCTTCACAATATCATTACAGAATTCCTTTTTATGGAATAGAATATTCTTCAAATTCTGTAAATATCCAGTGCACGACACAGGAGTGCATAGACCAGGAAATATCCTATGCAGCTTCAATGTGTCTGGATTACTGGGCATTTATCTGGTATCCGGCATCAAGCGGATTACAACAGGCGCTTAATCTTTATTTATCAAGCAGTTATAAAAGTTTGGTAAATTTTTGTCTGATTGTTGAACATAATAATTATGTATCACAAATTTCAAATGCCCAAATAGTGAATTACATGCAAATGTCGGAGTATCAGAAGGTAATGGGAAACAGACCGCTTATTTATTTTTTTGACGGAAGTGATCCTAATTTAAATGCATCAAATATAGCATCTTTAAGGTCGCTTGCAGTAGGGGCTGGTCTTGGCAATCCATATATTGTGCTACTGCGCATAAGTGGTGATTTGACCAGAATCAATGCTCTGGGGATGGATGCCTGGAGCATGTATGCTGTATCATGGGTAGGCAATGGCGCTCCATATAGTGCACTTGCTTCAACTGATGTTTCGCAATGGAACTGGGTAGGAGTTTCAAATGGATACAAATTCATACCACATGTTACATCCGGCTGGGATAAAAGACCAAGGCATGATAATCCGGTATCCTGGGAACCAGATCCAGGGCCTGATGCCTGGGTGCAGATGCCTACACCGCTGGAACTTGCAAATCATGTTCATGAAGCTGTAAACTGGGTTAATAATAATCCATCTTCGGCAGAATCACGGGCAGTGCTGATTTATGCATGGAATGAGTTTGATGAAGGTGGTTACATATGTCCAAATCTTTCAGCATATGGTGGAACGCAACGGCTTGATGCATTAAAAAATATTTTATGTCCTGCCGGAACTATGACAAATACAAATACGCCTACAAAAACTCCAACAAATTCAATAACACCGACTTATACAAATACATTTTCTTCAACTTCTACTCAAAGTCATACTAATACTGCTACAAATACAATAACATTTACTCCAACCAATACTTTAACGCCTACAGAGACAGTAACAGGCAGTCAGCCACCAACATTGACAAATACAAATACAGATACATTTACATCAACATCAACAATGACTTTAACTATTACTCCAACACAAACACAAACCTCAACCTTCACATCAACACAAACTCCAACTTATATATTTACAACAACACCCTCATTTACATCTATATCTACTTTAACAAACACAAATACTTTCACGCAGACAATGACAAATACCCAACAACCAACATTTTCTTTTACACCAACAAGCACGAATTCAAATACTCAGGTATTTACAAATACACCAACACTTACAATGACATTTACTTTTACGGCAACTTTGCCTGTAAATACCAATACACCTACTCCTCAAACAACCGCAACACAAGCAGTGTCTGAAGAATTTAAATTTGATGAAAAATATACAATAGTAAATTATCCAAATCCTGTAATTGGGAATAATGATATAAACATAAAATATAAATTAACTCAACCTGAAAACCAGGTTATAATAAGATTATATACAAATGCATTCAGATTGGTAAAAGAAATAGGATATAGTAAATCAAAAATAACAATTGATACTTATGGTATAAGGGAAATAACATTGAAAAGCAATGATATATACAATCTTTCAAAAGGTGCTTATTATTATATATTAATTGCAAAGGATACAAGTGGTAAAGAAACAAAAAGTAAAATAAAAAAATTTTTAATTATAAAATAATAAAATTTTTTAAATTATAAATATTTTTTTTATTTTTGTGTGTAAAGTGAAAAAATTTTTCATCAAAAAAGTATAAATGGATAAAAAAGTGAAAACGATAAGAATTTTTTTTGTGATTTATATTTTTTCAGTATTAAAAAGTTTTGCGCTTTTCCCATTTGTGTTACCATGGAATGATGCTACAGATACAATCATTGATTTAAGCTATATAATTTACAGGGATATAAATACCGAAGGTTTTGTGAGAGTTTCACAGGATGGACATTTTGCAGTAAATTCAGGCAGGATAAAATTCTGGGGAACAAATACAACTTTTGGTGCTAATTTCCCTTCAAAGTCAAATGCACAAAATGTCGCAGCGCGACTTGCAAAATATGGGTTTAATATTGTGCGGCTTCATCATATGGATATGTATGATATATGGACAACTGTTAATCCAGACAGAGTTTTACATCCGGGTAAACTTGATTTACTTGATTATTATATTTACCAATTAAAACAAAAAGGGATTTATGTTGATATAAATTTATTGGTTTCAAGGCCTTTTAACAGGGGAACTGATTTGCCAGCTGATATTGAACAGATTACTGACTGGAAAGTGAGAGATGCATTAGGATTTTTTGATCCGCAGACAAGGCAATTGCAAAAAGATTATGCAAGAGATTTACTGACACATACAAATCCATATACAGGTAATGCATATATAAATGAACCGGCAGTAGCATTTATAGAGATAAATAATGAAAATGGATTAACGCAGGCATATTTAAGTTCACAACTTGATAATTTACCGCCATATTATTATAACCTTTTAAACACACAATGGAACAACTGGCTCAAAAACAAATATGCTACTCATTCTGCGCTTGAGGCAGCATGGGGCGTTTTAAATCAGCCATTGGGTTCTGAGATGTTGACAAATGGCAGGTTTCAAACAGGCTTTTTAAATCCCTGGAATGTGGAATTTCATAGTCCTGCAACAGGGAATGCAACTGTTGAAACAGGAACAGGACCACATAATTATAATTGTGCTAAAATTACTGTAACAACACCGGGAACAGAAGGATGGAACATTCAATTTAATCATCCAAATTTAGTGTTAAATACAGGAACTCCATACACTTTGACTTTTTATGCCAAAGCAAGCGAACCTAAAACAATAAATGTTGCAGTGATGATGGCGCATTCCCCGTGGTCAAATCTTGGGTTTTCAACGTATATAAATTTAACAACAAACTGGCAGGCATTTACTTTTGTTTTTGCTCCTTCTCAATCAGACACAAATGCAAGAATAAATTTTGGTAATATGGGACTTGCAACAGGAGTTTCATTTTATTTTACAGATGTATCTTTAAAACCAGGTGGGCTTTTGGGTTTAAAACCAGAAGAAAATTTATATGGAGGAGGTATTGATAATTTCAAAAATAGCAGTGATATTTACAGGTCAAGAGAATCAAAGAAAGATTGGTTCAGGTTTTTACAGCAAACAGAAACAGATTATTGGATAGATATGAAAAATTATATAAAAAATATCCTAGGCGCAAAACAAATAGTTTTTGGGACAATAATAGGATGCTCAACACCAAATGTGCAGAGTAATTTGGATGCAATAGATACACATGCATACTGGCAGCATCCTGAATTTCCAGGGCAACCGTGGAGTTCAACTGACTGGTATGTTAAAAATAATCCGATGGTTAACAATCAGCAAGGGTCAACAGTAGCAGGGTTAGGAATGAAATCAGTATTAAATAAACCGCATTGTGTAACAGAATATAATCATCCGCACCCATATACGTATGAAGCAGAAAGTATGTTTTTTCTTTCTACATATGCATCATTACAGGACTGGGATGCGGTATTTGAATATTCTTATAACGGCAGTGATAACTGGAATACACAAAAGATTGATGGATTTTTTGATGTAAATCAGAATACAGTGAAAATGGCATCAATGATACCAGCAGCACTTGCATTTTACAGGGGAGATATTTTACCTGCCCAGCAAACAGTAGTTATACCTTTAAATTATGAAACAGAGATAGAAGAATTATTAGACACATGGGCATGGTGGCTTGTTGATGGGACAAAATTAGGTGAAAATCCAAAAACTTCATTAATACATAAAGTAAAATTAGCAGTAGAAGGACAGAGTATTCCGCCTGGAACTTTGTCTCCAGGTTCCACAGATACTTCTGGTAATATTATGATCTCTGATACTGGTCAGATTGTATGGGATTTAAGTAATTCGCAGGCAGGGTATATAAAAGTTGATACTCCAAAAAGTAAATTTGTTTATGGATTCCAAAATGGCAGGACCTATTACTTATCTGGTGTTACAATAACTCCGGGTAACACAATAACAAATGGGTTTTCTTCAATTGCAATAACAGCAATGGATGGCAATTCTATACAGGAAGCAGTTAGAATTTTAATTACAGCACTTGGCACACAGAAAAATACAAATGCACAGTTTTATCAATATCCAAATACTTTGATTTCTTTTCCACCAACTATGGGAATTAATTTAACTTTGCGTAATCAATGGGGAACATCTCCAGTAGAAGTTGAAGGAATACCAGCAACAATAATTTTGCCTTGTGCTTTTTCAGATACTTATGTGTGGGCACTTGATAATAAAGGAGCAAAAAAATCATCTGTTCCTATTATTAATAACTCAGGATATGCGTCATTTTCAATAGATCCTTCATATGAAACATTATGGTATGAAGTAAATGTGAATCATCCGGAATATACGCCAACAAATACAAAAACAAATACACCTATTTTAACTCCAACTCATACATATACACCTGTTGTTGGAAGTATTGTTGATGATTGTGAAAATCTTGGAACTACGCAAAATTTATGGGGTGGTTGGTGGTATACTTATAATGATATAAGTTCAACAGCAACAGGTTCTAAACAAGCCCCTGGTGGTCCTGTAACTCAAATGGGTAAATATAAATTAACCGGAAATTTAGTTTCAGGTGGCTGGGCAGGTGCTGGGACCAATCTTTCCGGAACAGGACAGGAAATTGATTTAACACCGTTTGAAGGTATAAGTTTATATCTAAAAGGAGATGGGACTCAGGTAAGTATTGCAATAGTAACAGGTAATTTTTCTGATGTCCCACAGTATAACCACTGGCAATATACTGTGACAACATCAAATGAATGGACATTTTATCAAATTCCTTTTTCATATTTTACAATACCCTGGGGCTCGCCATTGCCTTTTGATTTAACAAGGTCAGAAGATATACAATTTAAAATTGCAGATACAGGTGTTTTTGATATAGAAATTGATGATGTGATGTTTTATTATTCTTTATCTTCAACTCCGACTTTTTCATTGACACATACAAATACTATGACTTTTACATCAACTCATACATATACTTTTACAAGCACAGAGACAAGAACTTTCACAATAACTTATACACCAACAGAGACAGTTACAGGCAGCCAACCACCAACATGGACAAATACAGATACGCCAACACATACAACAACATACACATCAACCAATACATTTACAAATTCATCAACATTTACCTTAACAAACACAAATACCAATACGCCAACAAATACAATAACTAAAACTTCTACTCATTCAGCAACAAATACAATTACATACACGCCAACAAACACAAATACTTTTACTTATACATCAACTTTTTCCCAGCAAATAACGAATACACCAACTCACACCAAAACCTCGGAAGATGATGAATTAAAATTTGATAATACTGTTAAGATTATAAACTATCCTAATCCAGCAAATACAAATGCTGATATTAAAATAAGATATAAGGTAAAAGGAAGTGAACAACAGGTTATAATAAGAATATATACAAATGCATTCAGATTAATAAAAGAAATTAATTATAAAAAATCAGAAATATCAATTGATTTTAATGGTATAAGAGAAATACGTATTAAAAAGCAAAATATAAAAGATATGGCAACTGGTTCATATTATTATATTATAATCGCAAAGGATAAAAACGGTAGTGAGGTTATAAGCAAAATAAGTAATTTGGTAATTTTAAAATAAAAAATAGTCATAAACTATAAAGAGTGATTAAGATACATAATATAGAATATTTATATACTTGTTAAATATCATTTGGTCCGGGAAATAATATCAGGAAATTTGTAATTTTTTGTGGAGTTATTGTTGCTTTTTATTTTTATAATGTATTACTTTTATTTATCTGTTCTTTTATTTTAAATAAAACAAAAGTGTTGTTTTAAATATTTTTATTCCTTTAATAACAATATTTTTTTTGTATGTTTTTTTCCTGAAAATCGCAATTTCCTATCGCGATTTTCAGATAAAGGGTTAAATAAGACCTGATATAACAATAGAAAATTGTAATTTTCAGGGGTAATGTCAATGATTTTGTGTAAAAAAAATTCATTTTAAAACTCTTTCAAAGGATGTTTCTTCCATTTTTCATCTTTGTTGACATAAATTAATTTTTTGCTATAATTTAGCAATATATTTTAAATTGATAATGTGAAAAGTTCTATGAAAAAGAAAGAAGTCAGAGATTAAAATATATACTAAAAGTATAGGAAATAATATACATTTCCCACTCTTTAATAAAAGAGGGGATAGGGGAGATTTAAATTAGGAAGAAGAAAATCCACCTCAATCCCCCTTTTGCAAAGGGGGAGAAAAAAAGAGGAAGAAGAAAATCCCCATAAGTCCCCCTTTTGGAAAGGGGGAACAAAGGCAACAGAAATATATGAATAAAAAGATTTTTAAGTGAAGAGCGTTAAAACTATTCACAATACTTTCAAATTTTTAAGGAGGTTTTTATGAATATAGTTGTATGTGTAAAGCAGGTGCCGGATACAACAAATATAAAAGTTGATCCAGAAACAGGAACTTTAAAACGGGAAACAGCAGGGACAACTATTAATCCATTTGATTTATATGCCATAGAAGAAGCATTGCGAACAAAAGAAAAATTAGGTGGCAAAGTAACTGCAATAACAATGGGACCGCCTATGGCAAAAGAAATATTAAAGATGGCAATTGGGATGGGTGTAGATGATGCTATTTTATTAAGTGATAAAAAATTAGCAGGCTCTGATACATGGGCAACTGCTTATGCGCTTTCCATGGCAATTAAGAAAATAGGTTTTGATATTGTTTTTTTTGGTAAACAGGCAATTGATGGAGATACAGCGCAGGTTGGTCCTTCTACTTCTGAATTTCTGGATGTGCCGAGTATTACCTGGGTAAAAAAAATAAGGGAAATAAACGAAAAAGAAGTTATTGTTGAAAGAATGATGGAAGATGGAGTGGATGTTGTTAAATCAACAATTCCGGTTGTTTTAACAGTTGTAAAAGAAATAAACGAACCAAGGTTAGAATCTTTAAAGGGAAAAATGAGGGCAAAAAAGTATGAGATACCTATATGGGGGATTAATGATATTCAGGCAGATGAAAACAAAGTCGGTTTAAAAAATTCACCTACCCGTGTTGCCAAGTCATGGACACCTGAAAGACATTTTGGTAAAGTTGAAATAATGGATGGCGCTGATACAAACGAAAAAGTTGAAAAATTATATATGAAAATCAAACAATTAGGAATAATTAAATAAATTTTGGAGGCAAAAATGGCAGAAATTAACAAACTTGATTATAAAGGTGTATGGATTGTAGCAGAACAAAGGCGTGGTATTTTACATAAGGTTTCTTTTGAATTGTTAGGGAAAGGCAGGGAAATTGCAGATGCTTTAAAATGTGAACTTGCAGCAGTTTTATTAGGATATAATATAGAAAATTTAGCCATGGAATTAATTAAATATGGAGCAGACAAAGTATATCTTATTGACCATCCTGATTTGAAAGATTTTAATGATGAAATTTATTCTTCAGCAATTGCAGACCTTGCTAATATGTATAAACCGGAGATAATGTGGACCGGAGCAACTGCAATTGGAAGAGCATTTTTCCCGCGGGTTGCGATAAAATTAAATGCAGGCTTGACTGCTGATTGCACAGGATTTGAAATTGATTTAAATGAAAGAAATCTTTTTCAGATAAGACCTGCCTTTGGCGGAAATTTAATGGCAAAAATAATAACGCCTGAAAGACGTCCGCAGATGTCAACAGCAAGATACAAAGTTTTTAAGGCATTACAAAAAGATGAGTCAAGAAAAGGCGAAATAATAAAACCTCAGATTATGATAGATTCTTCCAAAGCGCGGGCTAAAATGCTTGAATTTATAGAAGAGGTTGAGACAACAGTAAATATTACTGAAGCAGATATAATTGTATCTGGTGGAAGGGGTCTGGGTTGCCCTGAAAACTTCAAAATGATAAGAGAATTAGCAGAAGTTTTAGGCGGTGCTGTTGGAGCATCCCGTGCAGCAGTTGATTCTGGATGGATTCCATATTCTCATCAGGTTGGACAGACAGGGAAAACAGTATCACCCAAAGTTTATATTGCATGTGGTATATCAGGTGCAATTCAGCATCTTGCTGGAATGCAATCCTCGGATATAATAATTGCAATAAATAAGGATAAAGAAGCACCAATTTTTTCTGTTGCATCATTTGGTATAGTTGGAGATGTATGTGAAATAGTGCCTGCATTAACAGAAAGAATTAAAAAAGGATAAATAAAATTTTATATTCCTGACATACAAAAAATATAATATAAAAATTTTTATAATAAAAAAAATAAATACTGATAATAGCAGCAAATAAATTTGTGGGATATAATTAAAATACTTTAAAAATAAAGGTGAAAAATGCTTAATTTAATAAAAAAAATTTTTGGAACAAGAAACGAAAGAGAAATAAAAAAATTAAAGACAATAGTAGATGTTATAAATTCCTATGAAGCACAAATGGAGAAATTATCAGATAGCGAATTACGTGCAAAAACAGATGAATTTAAAGATAGATTAACCCATGGTGAAACACTTGATGATTTATTGCCGGAAGCATTTGCAGTTGTGAGAGAAGCCAGCAAAAGGACATTGGGGCAAAGACATTTTGATGTCCAGTTAATGGGAGGAATTGTTTTACACATGGGGAAAATTGCAGAAATGAAAACAGGTGAGGGGAAAACCCTGGTTGCAACATTACCAGTTTACTTAAATGCTTTAACAGGGAAAGGAGTTCATGTTGTAACGGTAAATGATTATCTGGCTGAAAGAGATAGTATGGGAAAAGGAAATTTTAAAGGTATGGGTAATATTTATAGATTTTTAGGTTTAACTGTTGGATGTATAAAAAATGAAAGCACAACTGAGCAAAGAAAGGAAGCATATAACTGCGATGTGACTTATGGAACAAATAATGAATTTGGTTTTGATTATTTAAGGGATAACATGGCAGTTTCTCCTGATGAAAGGGTTCAAAGAAAACTAAATTATGCCATAGTAGATGAAGTTGATAGTATTTTAATAGATGAAGCAAGAACTCCACTTATTATCTCTGGACCAGCAGAAGAGTCAACAGAACTTTATTATACAATTGACAGAATAATTCCAAAACTTATAAAAGACAAGGATTATCAGGTTGATGAAAAATCACATACAGCAGTTCTTACAGAAGAAGGTATTGCAAAGGCAGAAAAATTATTAAACAAATCAAATCTTTATGACCCGCAGAATATTGAAATAATACACCACATAAACCAGGCATTAAAAGCACATACCCTTTTTAAAAAAGATAAGGACTATATAGTAAAAGATAATAAAGTTATTATTGTTGATGAATTTACTGGCAGGTTAATGCCTGGAAGGAGATTTTCAGATGGTTTGCATCAGGCATTGGAAGCAAAAGAAAGAGTAAAAATAGAAAGAGAAAATCAGACACTCGCAACTGTTACTTTGCAGAACTATTTCAGAATGTATGAAAAATTAGCAGGTATGACAGGAACAGCAGAAACAGAAGCTGAGGAATTCTGGCATATTTATAAACTTGATGTAATTGTTATACCAACGCATAAGCCAATGATAAGAATTGATTATCCCGATGTTGTTTATAAAACAGAAAACGGAAAATTTAAGGCAGTTATAAATGAAATTATTGAAGCTCATAAACGCGGGCAGCCGGTTCTTGTTGGAACAACATCTATTGAAAAAAATGAAAGATTGAGTGAAATGCTAAACAGGAAAGGTATAAAGCACGAACTTTTAAATGCAAAAAATCATGCAAGGGAAGCAGAAATAATTGCGCTTGCAGGGCAAAAAGGAGCAGTAACTGTTGCTACCAATATGGCAGGAAGGGGAACAGATATTGTATTAGGACCGGGCGTTCCTGAACTGGGTGGGTTATATGTAATTGGAACAGAAAGGCATGAGAGCAGAAGAATTGATAATCAGTTGCGCGGTCGTTCAGGCAGACAGGGCGACCCCGGGATGTCAAGATTTTTTGTATCATTAGAAGATGATTTGATGAGGATTTTTGGTTCGGATAAAATAAAAGTTTTTATGGATAAGGTTGGAATGTCAGAGGATGAAAGGGTAGAACATCCATGGCTTACCAAATCCATTGAAAGAGCACAAAAGACAGTAGAAGGGCATAACTTTTCAATAAGAAAACATCTTTTGGAATACGATGATGTTTTAAACAATCAAAGAAAACTGGTTTATGGAAGAAGGCAGCAGGTTTTAGAAGGACAAAATCTAAAAGAAACTGTTTTAAAAATGATGGAAGAAGTGATGAAAGATATAATTTATGATGCAACATCCGTAAGCAAATATCCGGAAGAATGGGATTATAATTTACTTGAATTAAAACTTAAAGATACTTTTTCATTAAATTATAAAATTGATAAAGAAAAAACAGATATAACTAAATTGACAACCGAAGTTTTAGAAGAAGAAATTTTTAAAAAGATTACAGAAGAATATGAAAATAAGGAAAAGGCAATTGGTAGTGAAACCTTACGAGAAATAGAACGTTATATTGTATTAAGCGTAACTGATGCCAAATGGCGGGAGCATTTGTATAATATGGATCAGCTGCGGGAAGGAATAGGATTGCGTGCTTATGCACAAAAGGATCCGCTTATAGAATATAAAAAAGAGGGTTTTTCATTGTTCCAGCAGATGATTGTTTCTTCGGAAACAGAGATAGTAACAAATCTTTTTAAAATAAAAATAGCAGACCCTTCACAATTAAAGCACAGACAAAGGACGCAAAATATCAGAGAATCAAGGCCTGATTTTGTTATACCAACGATAAAAGGAAATGAAAATCAGGAAATGTATTATAATACATCTGAAGAGGTAAAGGTAGAAACAGTAAGAAGAGAACAACCTAAAATAGGAAGAAACGACCCATGCCCATGCGGATCAGGAAAAAAATATAAAAAATGCTGCGGGAGAAATGAATAAGAAATTTTATTATTCTTTGTTTTACAGATTCTTTTTTTAATTTGCCTGTGTAAATCTTTTTGGGGCATCACAATGTGGCACCTGAAAAATGTTTTTTAAACAAATTAAAATTTTAAAACAACACTAATGTTTTATTTAAAATAAAAAAATGGTGAATAAAAGTAATGCATTATATAAAAATTTATTAAATAAAAATAATAAAAAATTTTATTTCGGAAGTATAAAATTCTTGACAAATATAAATTTAATAAAATATAATAAATTTCAAATGTCATTGCGGAGTAAAAAAGGAGTTTTAATGTGAATGTAATTGAAGCGAAAAATGTAACAAAAATATATAAACCTCTGGATTTCTGGAAAAAAGAGAAAATAGTTGCAATAAGGAATATAAACTTAGAAATAAAAAAAGGTGAAGTTTTCGGTTTGCTTGGTTTAAATGGCGCTGGAAAAACAACATTGATGAAAATATTTTTAGGATTACTTAAACCAACAAGCGGGACAGTCAGAATATTTAATGATACAATTGAAAACAGAAAAATAAGAGAAAGAATAGGTTATATGTCCGAATTGCCATATTTTCCTAAATATTTAAAAGCTTATGAAATACTTGATTATTTTGCTGATTTATTTAATATAGATCCTAAAATTAAAAAAGATAAAATAAACGAAGTTCTTGAAATAGTGCGCCTTTCAGGCAGACAAAATTTTAAAATAAAAGCTTTTTCCAAAGGAATGCAGGGCAGGTTAGGACTTGCGCAGGCATTATTAAATGACCCTGAAATTTTATTTCTTGATGAACCAATGTCAGGTTTTGACCCATTGGGTTATAAAGAAACAAGGGATATAATAATAGAACTTAATAAAAAAGGCAAAACAATATTTTTTAACTCACATATTTTAAGTGAAGTAGAAAAAGTATGCGATAGGGTTGGAGTTTTACATAGAAAAGAAATTATTGATGTTCAGCCAATAGATCAAATACTTAAAAAACATAAAAATCTTGAGGATTATTTTATTAATATAATAAATGATGAGAAGGTAAAAAAATGAGAAGGATACTTGCTGTTGCTGAATATATATTTAAACAGAATTTCAGGAATAAAATACTTAATGTGTTAATCATATTTGCGATTTTAAGTATTGGGTTTTCTCTGTTAATAAGTGAACTTGCAAAAGAAGTAGAAATAAGAATGACAAAAGATTTTGGTTTGTTTTCAATATCAATTTTTGCTTTTTTAACACTTGTTTTATCCCTTACAATCCAGTTATTTGAAGAAACAGAATTAAAGACAATTTCTATGGTAATTGTAAAACCAATAACTCGCGCAGAATTTATAATAGGAAAATTTTTCGGGATAATTTTAACAATTTTTATGAATATTTTATTTATGTTCATAATACTTATGGTAGTTATAAAAATCAGGGGTGGGGATCCATGGGACTTAAAATTATTTTTATCTGTGGCAGGAACTTTTTTAAGTTTATCAATACTTACTTCTGTTGCGTTATTTTTGTCGGTAATTACAACTTCTATACCCGGCTGCATTATATTTTTGTTTTTTACATATATACTAGGTCATTTAACTGTTCATCTTAAAAATTTACAGTATAAAATTACCAATCAGTTAGTATATAAAATCATAGATATATTATATATCATGGTGCCTAATCTTGAATTATTTAATTTAAAAGATAAAATACATACAAACTTTTCACTTTTCACTTTTGATTACATTTTGTTAATTATTTCATACAGCATAATTTATATTTTAATAATGCTTATTTTAACTGTAATAATATTCAATAAAAAAGAATTTTAAAAAATGGGGAAAAAAATACTAATTTCTTTTTTTATAGTGATTTTGTTTTTTTTAATTAATTATACGAACAATAAAGCAACTGAATATCTTATGAAAAATCAGCCAAAATGGTATTTTTTAAATTTTCATTCATATAAAAATATTAACCATGTCCTGGGAACGGCATTTGGTTTAAGGGCACTGACTTCTGATTTTTATTATATTTCTTTTTTGCAGTATTATGGGGATTTACGAAACGCCAAAACACAATATAAAGATTTAGCAAATTATTTTAATGATGCAACCGATGCTGATCCTGGTTTTGAATTTGTATATTTATTTGGAAGTGCGATACTTGCCTTTAATTTAGGCAGATATGATGAGGCAGTTAAACTTATTGAAAAAGGACTTTCCTATAATCCAAAAATGTGGAAGTTGCGTATTTATCTTGGTGCCATTGCTTACAAAGAAAAAAATGATAAGGAAAAATACATTAAATTTTTGGAAGATGCAATAAAATATGAAGACCATCCGGCAATACTTGAAAGATTGCTTGGAAATATTTATGAACAGATTAAATCAGCGGATGAAGCAGCAAAATACTGGGTTTCTGTCTATAAAACAACAAAAGATAAAGAAACAAAGTTACATGCATATGAAAGATTGATGTATATGATAAAAAATAAAATGATAAAAAATATTGATGAAATTATAAAATAAAATAAAATGTCATATATAATAATAAAGGGTGCAAGAGAACATAATTTAAAGAATATAAATCTTCAAATACCGCGTGACAAACTTGTGGTCATAACCGGAGTTTCCGGATCCGGTAAATCATCACTTGCTTTTGACACAATTTATGCAGAAGGTCAGAGACGTTATGTGGAGTCATTATCTGCTTATGCAAGACAATTTTTAAGTCAGATGCAAAAACCGGATGTTGATTCCATAGATGGTTTATCACCTGCTATTGCAATTGAACAAAAAAGTGCAGGGAGTAATCCGCGTTCAACCGTTGGAACCATAACAGAGGTTTATGATTATTTAAGATTGCTTTTTGCCAGATTAGGGACTCCTTATTGCCCTGAGTGTAAAATTCCAATTAAATCACAGACTGTTCAGCAAATTGTTGACAAAATTATTGAACTAAAAGCAAATAAAAAAATAATGATACTATCGCCTGTTGTGCGTGGAAGAAAAGGTGAATATTCAAAACTTTTTTTAAAAATAAAAAAAGAAGGTTTTTTACGTATTCGTGTGGATAATAAATTTTATGATATTGAAGATAAAATAACTTTGGATAAAAATAAAAAGCATACCATTGAAATAGTAATAGACAGATTGGCAGTAAATCAGGAAAATAAATCCAGGATAACCCAATCAGTTGAACTTGCCTTAAAAATAAGTGAAGGGCTTGTAATAATTTCAGAAGAAAATAATAAAGATGAATTATTATTCAGTGAAAAACTTGCCTGTCCTAATTGCGATTTTTCAATGCCAAAATTAGAACCAAGATTTTTTTCTTTTAATAACCCTTATGGTGCCTGTCCTGAATGTATGGGACTTGGCAGTAAAATATCCGTTGACATTGATTTGGTTATAAATCCTGAATTAAGCATCAATGACGGTGCAATAAAACCATGGAATAATCCTGATAGTTATTATTTCCATTTTTTAGATGGACTCAGCAAACATCTTAAATTCAGCCTGGATACCCCTTTTAAAGATTTGCCTGAAAAAGTTAAAAAAGCAATACTTTATGGTCTTGATGAAGAGATAAAGTTTGACTATAAATTTAAAAGATATATGGCAGAATATAAATACTATGGTGAATTTGAAGGTCTGGTTCCGTTTTTAGAAAGAAGATACAGGGAGACTGAAACAGAAAAAATACGTGATGAAATTTTTTCAAAATACATGACTGAAAAAATTTGCAATGTTTGCAATGGAAAAAGATTAAAAAAAGAATATTTAAATGTTTTTATAAATGGTAAATCAATAATTGATGTTACAGAAATGTCAATAAAAGATGCATTTAATTTTTTTAATAATTTAAAATTAAATAATACTGAAAATCAGATAGCAAAGCATATTTTAAAAGAAATAAAAGAAAGATTGGAATTTTTAATTAATGTCGGACTTTCTTATTTGACTTTGGACAGAAAGGCAGGGACTTTATCAGGTGGTGAATATCAGCGGATTCATCTTGCAACACAACTTGGTGTTAAATTAATGGGTGTTTTATATATTTTAGATGAACCAAGCATAGGTTTACATCAGAGAGATAATGAAAAATTATTAAATACATTAAAAGCATTAAGAGACCTTGGAAATACTGTAATAGTAGTAGAACATGACGAAGATACAATTTTAAACGCTGATTATATCGTTGATATAGGGCCAGGACCTGGTGTGCACGGCGGAGAAGTGGTTTTTGCAGGCGAATTGAAAGATTTGTTTAAATGTAAAGAATCAATAACATCCAGATATTTGCTTAATAAAGAAAAAATTACAATTAATAAAAATAAACGGGTATCTGATGATTTTTTAATTTTAAAAGGAGCAACCAAAAATAATTTAAAATCAATTGATGTGAAATTTCCTTTGGGGACATTAATTGCTATAACAGGAGTTTCAGGCTCTGGTAAATCATCATTAATAATTGAAACCTTATATCCGGCATTGGTGTATTATGTTTATCAAGGATTACATAAGCCGGAAGGCTTTAAAGAATTAATAAATTGGCAGAAAATTGAAAAAGTAATAGTTATTGACCAAAGTCCTATTGGAAGGACACCGCGCTCTAATCCGGCAACATACACAGGTGTTTTTACCGAGATAAGAAAACTTTTTGCAATGACAAAAGAATCTAAAATTCGTGGTTATGATATAGGAAGATTCAGTTTTAATGTAAAAGGCGGAAGATGCGAAGCCTGCAAAGGAGATGGTATAATTAAAATTGAAATGCATTTTTTGCCTGATATTTATGTCCCTTGTGAAGAATGTCAGGGTAAAAGATATAACAGAGAAACTTTGGAGATACAATATAAAGGTAAAAATATTTCTGATGTTCTTGATATGCGTGTTGAAGAAGCACTTGAATTTTTTTCTAATATACCTGCTGCAAAACGGATATTATCAACTTTAAATGATGTTGGTCTTGGATATATTAAACTTGGTCAATCAGCAACTACGTTATCAGGCGGTGAAGCACAGCGGGTTAAATTATCATCAGAACTTTGTGCTAAAAGTACTGGAAGAAGTTTATATATACTTGATGAACCAACAACAGGACTTCATTTTGCTGATATTGAAAATTTAATAAGAGTTTTGAATTTCCTTGTTGAAAAAGGAAACACAGTTATAATTATAGAACATAATTTAGATGTAATAAAAAATGCTGATTATATAATAGACCTTGGCCCAGAAGGCGGGGATGATGGCGGTTACATTGTAGCAGAAGGGAAAGTTGAAGATATAATAAAAAATAAAAAATCATATACAGGTATTTATCTTAAAAAACATCTAAATAAATGAAAATTCCTTTTTAAAAATTTTTCAAATTTTTCAAATTCAAAAAATTATAAAAAAATAAAAAATTCTAATTTCCATATATTTTTATAAAAAATTTCGTAAAATTTCGCTATTATTTTACTAAATAATTAACAAAAAACTTGACAAAAAATAAATTATATAGTATAATTACAGTGGGAGAAAAGGAAAAGGAGAAAAAAAATGAATATAAAAACAAAAGAAAAAAGAAAAGAAAAATTTATACTACTTTTCCTTTTATTCATGCTTTTAATAAAATTTAGTATATATGGGTTAGATTCATATATTTATATTCTTGACACAGGGAATAATAGAATACAAAAATTTGACATAACTGGAAATTTTTTATTAAAATTTGGTTCAAAAGGAACAGGGGAAGCACAATTTAATTATCCAGCTGGTATTGCAATAAGTTCTGATATTAATTTAATCTATGTTGCAGATACAGCAAATAACAGAGTTCAGGTTTTTGATAAAGATGGAAATTTTATAAAAATTTTTAAAACAAAAGAATTATCAAATCCCAATAGTATTGCTGTAAATAATGAAGATGGTAAAGATTTTATTTATATAACAGATACAGGTCATAACAGTATTTTAAAATATGATTTTGAAGGAGAGTTTATATATATGCTTGGTGAATTACGGGCAAGTATTGAGGATGGTAAATTTAATAATCCGCAGGGGATTACAGCGAATAAAGATTTTATATATGTATCAGACACAGGTAATCATAGAATACAAAAATTCAATATTAATGGAAGTTTTGTTTTAAAGTGGGGCGGGCAGGGGCAAACCCAGGGTAAATTTAATTATCCCAGGGATATTGCTGTTGATGGTTCAGGTTTTGTATATGTGGTTGATAGTCAGAATTACAGGGTTCAAAAATTTACTGAAAATGGAGATTTTGTTTTAGAATGGGGAAGCAAGGGAATATCAAATGGCGAATTTTCCGGGCATTTTGGTATTGCAACTGATGAAAAAAATTTTATTTATGTTGCTGATGCAGGAAATAATAGGGTCCAGAAATTTACTGAAAATGGCATTTGGGTGGAAACTTATGGAACAACAACTAAAAGTGCTGAACCTGGCTTATTTTATTATCCACAGGGAATTGAAATTAGTTACAGAAAAGTTTTAAATACAGAGACGCCTACTTTTACTATGACAATTACAGAAATTTTAACTTTTTCTCCTACAGAAACCATTACATTTGAACCGACCCTAACAGAAGTTTCAACTCCAACTTTCACACAGATTCAAACACAGGAACCAACAGAAGTAAATACTCCTGTTTCAGAAATTACACCAGTTCAAAATCCAGGGCATTGCAGATTTGTTAAAGTTGGTGAAATTAAATGGAATTTTTTCATTCCTGTATGCGCAACAATGGATAAAAAGGAAAATATTTATATTCTGGACCTGTTTAGTAAATGTATCTTTAAATTTAATAAAGAAGGAATTTTGATTAAAAAAATAAACAGTAATTTAAATGACAATAATGTAATTGAAAATATGGAATATGACATAGAAATAATTGACAGGAATGAAAATACAGAAAGTTATGAAACAGATAATGAAAATCTATATGTTTTAATTAAAAATAATTTATATCCAAAAATAATAAGAGTATTTATCAATGGGGGAATTATAGAAAAAACAAATATAAAAATTTCTGCAGGAGAGATTATAAAGAATTTCGCATTGAATAAAAATGGAAATATCTATATGGCAAATGGTTATAAGGGGGAAATAAAAATTTTTAATAAAGATGGTGAACTTTTAAAAATTGTAAAAAATTTTAAAAAAATGTTCTGGATACATAGAATTCTAGTGGATGATAATGGATTTATTTATCTGATTGATAAAATTAAAGGGAAAATTTATAAAATAAAGGAAAATCAAAATAATATGGAAGAATTTGATTTTTACTTTAAAAAATTTCCAACAAAATATCTATATTTTATAAAAGATAATAATTTATATATTGTTGAAATAAATAAAAATAATATAAATATACTAAAGCAGGTCTGTATATATGAAACTGAATCAGAAAAAATAAAAGAGAAAAAAAATAATTACAATTACAATATTTTAATGGCAGAAAAAAAAGAAATTATTGTTAATTATGATGATATGGATGAAAAGGAAATTTATAATTATCCTAATCCTTGTAAAGGAACAACAACTATAAGATTTATTACATATAAAAAACAAGATATAAAAGTTGTAATATATGATATAAATGGCAGATTAGTATGGGAGAAAATGCTTAATGCCAGCGAAGTAAGAGATGGGCTAAATGAAATTATCTTTATGGGTAAAAATGAAAACGGCTTTGAATTACGTAATGGGGTGTATATTTATAAAATTATAGCAGGAGATAAAATAATTACTAAAAAAATGGTAATTATGAAGTAATTAAAAAAGGGGTGAGGGTAATGAGATTAACTATTTCAGAAAGAAGGAAGGTTCCAAGGATTCCTTTTGAATCAGATATGAAATTCAGAATTTTAAAGGGTATTGGGTTAAATAATGAAGATGAATTTGAAGAAGGGAAAATAAAAAATATATCTGAATATGGAATTGGTATTATAATAAAAAAATCTTTAAAAGAAGAAGATATAATCAGGCTGGTTTTTAATATAGGGGTAAAAGAGTTTAATGTCTTTGCAGAAGTAATCTGGTGCAGAGAAATTGCTTTTTCGGGTATTTATGAAGTTGGGCTTGAATTTAGTTACATAAAAGATGAAGATTATGATTTTTTATGCAGCGCAGTTAAAATTTTAAGAAGTGCTAATAAAAGTCCTGATAATATGAATTGTTGAATATTCGGATTTAAAAATCAATTAGGAGAAAGTTAATACATTTTTTATAATATGGATTTCATATTCAGTAGAAAAGATTAAAAATAACACATTAAAACTTATCATATTACTATCTTTATTCATTATTTTTAATCTTTTTAAGTGTTATACAATGTCTTTTTTTTATAACCAATGTCATTTAAAAATTTTCTTGAATTTTTATTTGATTTATAATATATTAAATCAAATTTTAAAATTATTTTAGGAGGAAAAGATGGCAAACAAAGATGCAAAGGTAAAAGAAAATGTCCCGGGAAAATATTATGTGGATGATCAGTGTATAGCATGCGGGGTTTGTGAAGGAACAGCACCTGAAAATTTTAAAATGAATGAAGATGGCTCTCATGCCTATGTTTATAAACAGCCGGAAAATGAAACAGAGGAAAAAGCATGCGAGGAAGCTAAAAATTCCTGCCCGCAAAATTGCATAGGTGATGATGGCGAATAAAAAATATATTTAAATATAGTAAAATAAATTATTTTTAAATTTAAGTTAACATAAAAACTTCCGATATATTAAAATAATATATCGGGAGTACTATATGCAAATTTATGTAAAATATATTTTTTTATTTATAATTGCTGTATTCTTTTCAGAAAATCTGCTTTCAATACCATATTCATCTGGTAAGAAATTTTATATTGCATTTCCTTCTAATTACTATCCTGATGCGGAAAAAAAACTTTATATAACATCAAATATAACATCAACAGTAAATGTATATATGCCTTCACCGATTTTTAATAATAATTATACTGTGTATGCATATCAAACCACAGAAGTAAATCTACCGCAAAACAGTGAATTAAAAGTTTCAGATTCTTTATCATATACAACAATAAGGGTGACTTCTGATAATGATATAGCGGTATATGGTATAAATAAAAGATTAACAGTTACAGATGCATTTTTGGCTTTGCCGGTTGAATCCCTTGGCACAGAATATATAATACAATCATATCCCAGTAGTTTAACTGAAAATCCATCAACAGGTGGAAGTCAATTTGCAGTAGTTGGCACAAAGGATAATACTTATGTAACAATAACTTTACCTATAAATACTGGTCCTTATTTTGCCGGGGTTCCTTATTCTGTAACATTACAGACCGGTCAGGCATATTATTTAAAAGCAACGGGTTTGCCTGGTAATGATCTATCAGGAACGAAAATTTCTTCTAATTATCCTGTTGCTGTTTTTGGGTCTCATCAATGTGCAAATGTGCCTGATAATGAATTATTTTGCGATTACCTTATAGAACAGTTGCCACCTGTAACATCATGGGGAAAAGAATTTATAATTGTGCCGCTTGCCGGAAGAAAAAACGGTGATACGTATAGATTTTTGGCGTCAGAAGATAACTGTGATATATACCTTGATGGATTAAAAATAACAACTTTAAATAAAAATGAAATTTATGAAGCTATAATTGATGGCCCAGGTTATATTTCTTCAACAGGACGCATACTTTTAACCCAGTATGCAAATGGGGTAAGCTATGACAATCCAACCAATGATATTGGAGATCCTTTTATGATGATCATACCACCTGTTGAACAATTTCTTTCTTCATATACTATTTATTCTCCGGATATAGGCACTCCTGTAACTTTAACATCAAATTTTCTTAATTTAATTGTAAATAAATCAGATAAAAGTAATATTAAAGTAGATGCAACGCCCGTTCCTTCTTTTATTTTTACAGATTTAAGTTATGGAGATTTTTCAGTTGCAAGGGTTTCCGTAAATACAGGAACTCATAACATAACAGGGGAATTACCATTTTTAGTTTTAGTTTATGGGTTTAACTGGAGAGAATCATACGGCTATCCTGCAGGAACAGCACTTTATGATTTTGTAAGTTCTCCCACACCAACAATTACAAACACAATAACAGCAACAATAACAAAAACACTGACACCAACTAAAACATCAACTATAACTAAAACAATGACTTATGACAATACTTTTACAATTACTGAAACTTTGACAATTACAAAAACTCCGTCAATAACTAAAACACAAACAGAAGAATTTACGAAAACAAATACACCTACAATTACAAGAACTTTAACCAAAACAATAACACCTACAAACTCAATTACTGCAACTATAACATTAACCATAACAAATACATTTACGATAACAATTACACAAACAATAACCAAAACTTTAACTGAAACACCTACTTTCACTATTACTGAATCTGCAACTTTAACAATGACACCATCTATAACACATACACCCTTACCACCTACTGTAACTATGACTCAGACACCTTCTGAACCTGAATTAGAAATTAAAATAACAGGTAATTTCCCGAATCCTTTTAATAAAGGAACTTTTATTGTCTTCTGGTTGTCAAAAGAAGCAGAAATTGATCTGAAAATTTTTACAGTGTCAGGTGAAATAGTTAATGAAAAAGCAAAGTTAAATGGTATATATGGGATTAATAAGTTTTACTGGGATGGAAAAAATAAGTTTAACAGAGAAGTTGCATCAGGAGTTTTTATATATAAAATCAGGGCAAATGACGAAAAAAAAGAAGTCATTAAATGGGGCAAATTAATATGCGTAAGATAGGTTGGATATTATTTTTTTTATTTTTTTATTTAAAAATTTTTGCAATAAATCAGGGGACAGAATTCTGGGTTTCTTTCCCAAGGAATTTTAATGGCATTGGTAATAAAATTATTATGATAACATCAGATTATAATGCTTCTGTTACCATAACTACAAGTGCAGGTACAAATACATATACTGTTTTAGCAGATGGTATATTAACTATTACTTTGCCATCTTATTTAGAAGCAATTGGTAATGACTCCATAACTGATACAGGCATATATATTACTTCATCAGAACCAATAACTTTATATGGATTAAACAGGACTACTGAGACAACTGATGGTTTTCTTGCATTGCCTTATGACTCATTAGGAACAACTTATGTTATTTTATCTGCAAAAGGAAGAATTGGTGCAGGTCAGTATGGTTCACAATTTACAGTGCTGGCAACTGCTGATAATACAGAAGTAACAATAATACCATCAGTGTCAACAGGTTCGCGGATAGCACTGCAACCGTATAATATAAATTTAAATTCAAGGCAGGTTTATCAGTTAATGGATACATCATCATCACAGGAAGATCTGTCAGGAACCATAATAACATCTGACAAGCCGGTTGCTGTTTTTTCTTCACACAGATGTGCTTATATTCCTGTAACCTATGAGGCATGCGATTATTTAATAGAACAGATGCCACCTGCTGATTCATGGGGACTTGAATTTGCAGTGGCAAGGTTGGCAGGAAGAGCAACAGGAGATACTTTAAGAATAATAACATTCACAGACAACACCATAGTTCAAATAAATGGAGTCCCTGAATTTGTTTTGAATAAATATCAGGTTGCGGAAAAAGTAATGACTCTGCCTTCATATATAAAATCAAATGCTCCCATACTTGTTGCCCAATATGCAAATGGAAGCGCATTTGATGGACTTATGGGAGACCCATCCATGATTTTAATAACTCCTGTTGAACAATTCATAACAAAAAGCAGATTTGTTATTCCATGGCCTTCTTATGCTTCAAATTATGTAAGCATAATTACAACCTTATCCGGAGTAGGAAATATTAAATTTGATGGAAATAATATACCGAGTTATTATTATTCTCCGATTTCTACGAGCAATTATTATTATGCGAGATTAACAATTAGTGCTTCTGCACATACTCTGACTTCTGATTTCCCTTTCAGTGCATATCTTTATGGATTTTCAAATTTTGAATCGTATGGGTATCAGGCAGGATGCGGAACAATAAAGTTTACTCCCACATTAACCCCGACTATTACAATGACACATACCATAACAGAGACTTTTACTGTTACTATGACAATAACTCCAACTAAAACAAAAACAATTACAAGCACAATAACTTTTACAAAAACAATGACAGTAACAAAGTCAATAACTGCAACTATAACACCAACTAAAACCAAAACAGAAACAATAACACCGACACAATCAAAGACATTTACTGCTACAATTTATTTTTCTGAAACAATAACGCCATCAATTACTTTTTCAGAAACATTTACTGATACACCAACTACAACAATGACATATACGATAACAGAAACAACAACACAGACGATTTTTTATACAGCAACGTCTGCTTTGACAATTACTTTTACTATAACTTTAACTATGACAAATACAGTTGCATTTACAATAACACGCACAATTACTCTGACTTTTACCATAACAGAAAGTTATACAGTATCACAAACTATGACCCCGACTATATCATTTACAACAACGACGTCCATAACTGAAACAGTCATAACAACAGCAACAGTTACTCCTGCTTTATATTTTTTTGATTTTGAAATAATAGGTGTTTTTCCAAATCCGTTTAAGGACAAAACAGAAATAATTTTTTATGTATCAAAAGAAACAAAGGTGCATATAAAAATTTTTACTGTTTCAGGAGAAATAGTAAGGGAAGAATATGTTTATTCAAAGGCGGGTTATAATAGTTTTTTATGGGATGGGCTTAATTTTAATCAAAAAATTGTTGCATCCGGTGTTTTTATATGTAAAATTATAGTGGCAAATGATGCGGGAGAAAAATTATATAAATTTACAAAACTTATCTGTGTGAGGTAAATTATATGATAAAAAACATTTTTGTTGCGTCAATTGCATTTTTTGTAGCTGTTGATGCAATAGGGACATTACCGATTTTTATTTCCTTAACATCAGGGTTAAAAAAAGAAGAAAGAGAAAAAATTTTATTACATTCTTTAATCACTGCATTTTTTGTTACATTTGTTTTTATTTTAATCGGTAAATCTATTTTTAAATTTATAGGAATATCCATAAATGATTTTATGATAGCAGGTGGAATCTTATTATTTGGTATGTCATTTAAAGAACTTTTAAAACAGGATAAATATGATAAAAGAAAATTTGATGATGTAGGGGTTGTCCCAATCGGCACTCCGCTGATTGCAGGTCCTGCTGTTTTAACAACGTCAATATTAATTCTGGACCAGTATGGATTTATTTCAACTTTTACTGCAATCACGTTAAATCTGATTTTAGCCGGAATTATTTTTTATTTTTCATCCTATTTTATTAAATTATTCGGCAAAACAGGAACAAATGCGATTTCTAAAATAATGGCGCTTTTACTTGCTTCATTTGCAATTATGCTTATAAGAAAAGGAATCCTGGAAATTTTTAAATGAAAATAAAAAAATTATTTTTGTCATTATTATTTACAAACATACTATATTTTAATATTTTTTCTGCCTGGGTTGATGTAGATGGAATAGGAAAAGATGCCATAAATATTTATCCTAGTGTAGATACTGATTATGTGCCAGACATGGTTCTTGATAATAACAATTATGCACACGTTGTCTGGTTTACAGAAACAGGAGCAGGAAATACAGATATTTTTTATCTAAAATGGAATGGGAGTTCCTGGGTAGATGCAGATGGAGCAGGACAGGAAGCAATAAATATTTCAAATTCACCGGCTGCTTCAAAATATCCGGTAATTCAGATTGATTCATATGGCAATCCGCATATTGTATGGCAGGAAGGAAATGATATTTATTATCTTAAATGGAATGGCACATCATGGGTTGATATAGATGGGTCAGGGCAGGAATCAATTAATGTTTCAAATACTCCAGATATTCCATCAAGGCATCCATCTTTTATACTTGACAGCACAAACAAACCACATATTGCATGGCATGAAGGATATGAAGAAGAGTCACCGCTTGCGCAGATTATGTATGCCACATGGAATGGTAATAAATGGGTTGGTGCAGATGGTGGTAATATAGTTCCGATTTATAACTCGCCTTATGCATCTTTATGGGCATCAATTGCAATTGATTCTTTTAATCGTCCGCACATAGTATGGTCAGATGGAGATGAAAATAATAGAGAAATTTATTATTTAAAATGGAATGGGAGTTCCTGGGTAGATGCAGATGGAGCAGGTCAAGAAGCTATAAATATTTCAAATACACATGGTTATTCTTCCTGGCCAGATATAGAACTTGATTCATTTGATAATCCTTATATTGTGTTTGAAGATGCTTCAGAAAGAAATCTTGAAATTTACTTTCAAAAATGGAATGGGACTTCCTGGGTTGATGTTGATGGTATTGGTCTTGAGTCAAGAAACATCACTAATTCATTTGCAAATTCAGCAGTTCCAACAGTAAAAATTGATAATTCCGGAACTCCACATATTATCTGGCATGAAGGAAATGTTGAGACATGTGAAATATACTGTCTTAAATGGAATGGGGCTGCCTGGGTAGATGAGGATGGTTCTGGAAAAGATGAAATGATAATTTTTAAGGATTTTGAAAATTCAGAATGGGCAACTATGGTGCTGGATTCATATGGTTATCCACATATTGTTTGGAGTAATGGTAAAGTTTTACAAAACCATGATATATTTTATTTAAAATGGTTGCCAGGTGGTATATCAGATACACCAACTATTACTCCTACTTTTACAATTGATTTAACTTATGCAATGACTCCTGTGATAACGCCTACTCCGCAGAATCCTTGCTGGGTAGATGCAGATGGAGCAGGTCAGGAAGCAAAAATAATATCACCTGGTAAAAATCCGGTTCTTATGCTTGATTCTTTTGGTAAACCCTGTATTTCCTGGGAGGAAGAAAACAGTATTTACTTTTTGCGTTGGAATGGTTTTTATTGGGTAGATGCAGATGGAGCAGGTCAGGAAGCAAAAAAAATATCATATTCAATATTTAATTCAAAATACCCTTCACTTTACCTTGATTCAGGTGATATTCCTGGTATTGCCTGGGCAGGTGGATTATGGGTTGGTTGGCAAAATATTTATTATCTTAGATGGAATGGATTTTACTGGTCAGACATAGATGGTGATGGTGTTGAATCCATGTCAGTTAATGCTCCTACAGGTGGTTATCCGCAGGATGTCAATCTTATCTATGATTCTTTTAACAACCCGCATATTGTCTGGTCTGATTATCCTGAAAATTTAACATGGACAACAAAAGATATTTTTTATATTAAATGGAATGGCAATACCTGGGTTGATGTTGATGGTAGTTTTTATGAATCAGTAACTCTCGGAGTAAATACAGATGGAAATCAAATTCAACCAAATTTTGTTCTTGATAATTTGGGCAGACCTTATGTTGTGTGGGTTATGATTAATGGCGGATACACTGCATTGCGGTTTTTAAAATGGAATGGGAGTTCCTGGGTAGATGCAGATGGAGTAGGTCAGGAATCAATGAACATTATAGGACCTGGAATTTATAATATAAAAGACCCGGTAATAAAACTTGATGTTTTCGGCAATCCGCATATTGTGTGGTCCGGCTTTGAAAATACTAATACTTTTCAAAACAGAATAAATTATCTTTATTGGAATGGGAGTTCCTGGGTAGATGCAGATGGAGCAGGACAGGAATCAATTTCATTGCCATTAAGTTATAATGGTTATGGACCTTCACTTGCTCTTGATTCTGATGGAAATCCACATATAAGTTTTTATTCAGAAACTGGTATTTATTATTTACGATGGATTGGTAATCAATGGGTAGATGCAGATGGTTTTGGAATTGAAAGTGCTAAAATTGATAATAATTCATTTAACCCCATATATGGTTATTTAAACAATACTTCATTAATACTTGATAATTTAAACAGGCCTAATATATGCTGGTATGATGATTCAGAAGGCAGAGATTATATTTATTATTTAAGATATGTTTGTGATATTACAACACCAACAATAACTCCAACCCACACAATTTCTCCTACAATTACAATAACACCGACAATAAGTATAACTGTTACAATGACAATTACTCCGACCATAACAATTACTCCGACACCTTTTCCAGAAGGATTTTTTGTTGTTTATCCTAATCCGTATGATTCAAAAAAATCAATTAATAAAAAAATAATATTTTTAAATATAAAACCAGGGTCAACGATTCACATATATACTATTTCCGGAGAAAACGTAATAGCAATACCTGCGAAAACCAGTATAGTAAACTGGGAGTTAAAAAACAGATTTGGTTATAAAGTTTCACCCGGAATTTATTATTATTTATATATGACACCTGATTATGAAGTCATAGAAAAAGGAAAAATTTTTATCATAAATAATAATTAAATTTATAATAAATGTCCATATTGGTCCAAAATTATAAAAAATGTCTTAAATAGGACAATGAGGATGTCCTAAATTAACAAAATACTTCAATTTTAATGTGAAAATTATTCAGGCATATAAATTGCTTTTATTTGATTAAATAAGGATAATGTGAAAAGTTCTATGAAAAATAAAGAAGGCAGAGATTAAAATATATACTAAAAGTATAGAAAATAATATACATTTACCCCTCTTTTGTAAAGAGGGGATAGGGGAGATTTAAAGAGGAAGATGTAAATCTCCCTTAATCTCCATTTTGCAAAGGGGGAACAAAGGCAACAGAAATATATGAATAAAAGGATTTTTAAGTGAAGAGCGTTAAAACTTTTCACAATACCTAAATAAGCAAAAGGGTGATAACATGATAAATTTTATTGATGAAATGTTTAATAAAAAGATACCAGTTGAAGGAATAACTTTATATAAAACTTTAAGCAAAGATGATATAGAAATGCAGGGTTTATTCAGACAGGCAAAACTTATTGCAATACATAAAAAGGGAGTAGACATTATAATGAAAGAAAAGGTAGAAGAGAAAACAATAATGCTGATCAAAATTCATATAAAAGGAGAAGAAAGAGAAATCAAAGCAAGTTGTATTGTTACAAATTGTGAAAAATTATCAGATGATAAAAGTTATAAAGTAGAATTAGAATTTATGATTTTAAAGTCCATAGATATAAAGTTAATTGATAATTATATAACTGAAAATCTTGATAAAGTATTTAAAATTACCTGAAATTTTTTATTTGAAGAATTTTTTTATTTTTTTAATTAAAGCGCTTGCCATTTTTTCATGACCTTTCACAGTTGGATGCCAATGACAACCATTTTTTTCATCTTCGCTAAGTTCAGGCAATTCAAAAAAATCAGTTTTTTCTTCTTTAGCAATCTGTGAAATAATGTTTCTCAATTTATTTTGTTCAAATGGTGGACATAGACAAAGTATTTTTATATTTTTGCCATAATTATTTCTGATTTTATTTATAAGTTTTTTATATTCTGCTATAAAAATATCTTTATCCGGGTTCGGCTCTGTTGAAAAATCATTTGTGCCAAGATTTATGAAAACCATATCAGGGACCCATTTTTTAAAATCCCATTTTTTAGATGGATCATTTTGTAAGGTAAAATCATAAAAAGATGGCAAAGGATCTTTTGATATTTTTTCTTTATCGCCATAATTCCTCACAATCCCTTTGCCTGAGATGGCAATTAAATGAGCTTCTGCATTTAATTTTCGTGCAACTTCCTGAGCATACGAAAGATAATTATTTTCAGTAGCTCTTAAATCTGCATCACTGCACTGTTTAGAAGTGCCTTCATTACCATAACCACAGGTCAATGAATCACCAATAAATTCAAATTTATATTTGGGTTTTTCAGGTGCAGGTAATAATTTTTTATTATTATCAAGGATAAACCCTAAAAATTTTGCTATACCATACATACCTTCTGTTCTTTTAGTAATTAAAATTTTATGTTTTGTATCTTTAAGCCCGCTTGCAAGTTCATAGGTTTTAAGTCCTTTTTCAGCAGCAATGATTTTATGTAATTTACCATCAATAAATATATTATAATTGTTATCGTTGTCTTGTAAAATCATTGATATTGATGTTCCATCAAAATTTGCTTCAATTGCAATACCAGGCCAGTCAAAGCGTGGCTCCTTTGGGTTTGAAAAGTCAATCCTTCCATAGTAATTTATATCAGGATCATCAGCAGGTATCATATTTTTTCCTCCTTGTATATTTATCATCTGCTTTGCACAATTTATAAGTAAAATTAAATACAGAAAAATCAGAAATATTTTTTTCATAAAAAAATCTCCTTTTTGAATATTATAGAAAAAACAAAAAAAAAAGTAAATAAATAAAAATTTACCGTAAAAACGCATTAGAAAATGCGTTTTTACGTAAATATGAAATATTTTTGTCTTTTTGGTTTAACAATTTTTTATTTTTATAGTGCATTACTTTTATTCACCTGTTTTTTAATTTTAAAA
>CALHNI010000018.1 GCA_938034975.1 Candidatus Goldiibacteriota bacterium
TTTTTTTTGTAAAGTAAAGTTCTTTTACCTTAACTTTGGGTGTATTCCTCCTTTTCTTTTTAATCTTGGCATATTTTTATGCCTTTTTTTTATTACTGGAAGAATACACCCTCTTTTTTTTTCTTTTCAATTCAAATTTACACAATTTATTTTACATCACCAAAAAAAATTCCTTTACATTGACTGCTAAAGATGATATATTATTTAATTATAACATTAGGGAGGAGTATTAAAATGGCAAAGGCAAAGATAAAAAAAATTAAAAAAGCAAAAAAAGTTTTAAAAGAAAGGAAAAAAGTAAAAAAGGTAAATATTATATTAAAACCAGAAGAAGTAAAAATTTTACTTACTGAAAAGCAAATTCCGGATGCCTGGTATAATATTTTACCTGATTTACCTGTTCCTTTTGAGCCATATATACATCCTGGAACCAAAAAGCCACTGACTGCGGATGATCTTGCGCCTATTTTTCCAATGGCATTAATTGAGCAGGAATTATCACCTAAAAGATGGATAGATATACCTGGCGAAATTATTGATATATACAGATTATGGAGGCCTTCGCCGCTTTATCGGGCAAGGCGTCTGGAAAAATTTTTACAAACACCGGCTAAAATATATTATAAATACGAAGGTGTGTCTCCAGCAGGAAGTCATAAACCAAATACAGCAATAGCACAGGCGTATTATAATAAAAAAGAAGGTGTAAAAAAACTTTCAACTGAAACAGGTGCCGGGCAATGGGGTTCTGCACTTTCACTCGCTGGTACATTATTTGGTCTAGAAATTGAAGTATATATGGTTAAGATAAGTTACAATCAAAAACCTTTTAGGCGTTCAATGATGGAAACATGGGGAGCAAAGGTTTTTGCATCACCGACAGACAGGACTGAAGTAGGTAGAAAAATTTTAGCAGAAAACCCGGATTCTCCTGGTTCGCTTGGGATTGCTATTTCAGAAGCAGTAGAAGTAGCGGTAAAGGATCCAAATACCAAGTATAGTTTGGGAAGTGTGTTAAATCATGTGCTTTTACATCAGACCATAATCGGGCTTGAGGCAAAAAAACAAATGGAAATAGCAGGGGATTATCCTGATGTTGTAATTGCATGTTGCGGCGGAGGAAGTAATTTAGGAGGAATAAGTTTCCCTTTTATTTATGATAAATTAACCGGAAAAAAACCTGGTTTAAGAACTGTTGCAGTTGAACCAACAGCATGTCCCACATTAACTCGTGGAATTTATGAATATGATTTTGGAGATACAGGACAGATGACACCGCTTATTAAGATGTTTACATTAGGTCATAAATTTGTTCCAAGCGGGATACACGCCGGTGGATTGAGATACCATGGAGATTCAGCACTTGTTAGTTTACTTTGTAAGCATAAAATAATTGAAGCAGTTGCTTATGACCAGAATCCTGTTTTTGAAGCGGCATTGATTTTTGCAAAAAATGAAGGTATAATACCAGCGCCTGAATCATCTCACGCGATAAAAGCGGCAATTGATGAGGCAATAAAAGCAAGGGAAGAAGGAAAGAAAAAAGTTATTTTATTTAATTTAAGCGGACATGGGCATTTTGATATGATTGCTTATGATGATTATTTTTCAGGCAAATTAAAAGATGTGCCTTTATCTGAAGAAGCACTTAAAAAAGGATTGGCAAGCATACCGGGATTATGATTAACACAATGAGAAAAATAATTTTATTATTTTTAATAATAAATTTTGGGCATATATTGGCAGTTCCAGCGGGACTTCCTTTTGAAGTTTTGAGCAATGGTTTTGGTGCGCGGGCTTTTTCTTTAGGTGGAGTCGGGGTTGCAGCGCCATTTGATTCTTCTTTGTTATTATGGAATCCTTCTCAACTTGACAGTATAACCAAAAATGAATTTCTTTTTTCTTATGAACCACTTTATGGAGATGTATTGGCTAATTTTATTTCTTTTACTTATCCGGCAGGTAAAGCAGGTGGTTTTGGTATCGCACTTGCACATTTTAATTACGGCAAGTATGAAATAATGAATAAAGAAGGTGATACACAAGGCGAAGCCGGGGTTTCAGATATATTTTTTGCGCTTGGTTATGGGAAAAATCTGTTTGCTGGTATTCAGGCTGGGTTAAATATAAAAATAGTTATTAAAAGTTTTGGCAACGAGACATTTACAGGTTATAATTCTGATATAGGTTTTTTTAAGTCATTTGAAAATATTGATTTCGGTTTAGTTGTAAAGGATTTTTTACCGATAAAAGTAAAATTTTCTTATGAGGAAGAAAATTTTTATCCTGGTTTAAGATGTGGCATTGCTTTTAAGTTTTTAGATGAAAGATTTAAAATAACAGCAGATATTGAAAAATATTTTTTAAATGTAAACCCGGAAATTTTTGGTGGTTTAGAATATTTTTTATTTGATAATTTTGTTTTAAGAGCCGGAATAAATTCAAGTGCTGTTTTAGGTGGCGGAGCAGGTGTAAAATTTGAAAATATCTTATTAGATTATGCATTTAATTTAAACGAAACAACAGTGTTACATAAGGTTTCTTTGCATTACAGATTCGGTGGGTATGAGATAGGACTTAAAGCAGAACCTGATATATTTTCACCTTTATCTGCCAATAAGAAAACATATATTAGAATAAATACAAAAACAAAATATGATATTTATAAATGGAAATTGGAATTAAAAAATAAAAAAGGAGAAGTTATAAAAAGTTGGGATGGGGCTGGACAGCCGTATGATACTGTAATCTGGGATGGGTTAAAGCCTGATGGTTTGCCATATCCAGAAGGTGATTATTTTGCAAGATTAATAATTGTTGATGAAATGGATAATATGCTAAAATCTGATGAAATTTTGATAAAATTATCAAGTTCTGAAAAATTTTTGATGCCATTGATAGGGGAATAAAAATAAAACATTTATAAAAATATTTAATCTTTTAAATAATATTTTTTCGTCTTTCAACTTTTACTGGTTTTATTGTCTTACGTCTGTCTTTTGAATAAAGAACGAGATTGGAACCAGATTTTTTATATATACATTTTGTTGTTTTGTCAAAAAAGAGTCCTTTTGAAATGGGAATTAAATTTTTAAGAATTATTGAATCTTTTCTTTTTTCTATATCAACTTTTAAATTGGCCCTGCGTCTATCATGACTTACAAATACATATCTGTTTCCCATATTTTTTACAATTACTCTGTCTTTTGTGTCAAAATAAAGATTATCTTTAATATGAATGTATCTTTCTGCCATAAATTTATCCTCCTTTTTGTTTTATTTCTAAAATATAACTTTCAATGCGTTGCAGATCTGATTTGCTTATTGAAAGTATTTTAAGACCAGCCCTGAATGAACCAGAACCTTTTATATAATTATCTATATGTCTTACTTCTGTTAATAACTTTATGGGTTTTGAAAGTTTAGGGAGGTAAAGATCAATTATTATATGCTGTCCATTAAGTAAGGGTTTTTCTGTAATTATTGCAAGACCACCTTTGCTTATATCTTCTGTAATTGCATCTATAATTGGATTTTTCAAAGAAGTTTTTAAATTGTCAAGGGTTGTATCTTTATAATCTGTTGATTTAATTATAGTATCCTTGTCTTTATCGTCAATAACATAATATACAACTTTAAGGACAGATTTTACTCTTTCAAATTCTCTTTTTTCAAGCCAACCCTTATCAATGCTCATTTTTTAATAAATGTTTAATAGTTTTTTTATCTAAATTATATATATCAGGATGAATTACTCCGAGCGAAAAGATTGATTTAAGTGCAACTTCCGGAGAAATATCAGTAACTATTATATTTTTTACAGGAATTATTAACACAAAACCTGAAGTAGGATTCGGAGTAGTCGGAACAAAAATATTCATGGCATCAATAGTTTTATTTTTTATTTTAATTTTTATTATATCAAGGGAAGTTAAAAAACCAAGTATATAGGCATTATTTTTTGATAAATTTACCAAAACTACGTGCTTAAAAGATTTATTTTTGGGAGAAAAAATGTTTAAACTTATTTCTTTTAATGCTTTAAAAATTATATTAATAACAGGAATTTTAGTTATAATAGATTCATACCAATGTATACTTTTTCTGATAAAATATGCTCTTGTAAGTAAGCCAGTAAACCATATAAGAAAAATAAGAATTAAAAAACCTATACCTTTTTTATAATATGGTCCAAAATATATAAGTAAATATTTTCCGAGAATAGAATCAATTTTAATAAATAAATAATAAACAATAACAATGCTTAATACAGAAGGAACTATGACTAAAAGACCTGCAAAAAAGTGTGATGAAAATGAAGACAAAGTCCTATTTATTATATTTTTAGGCATAAAAACTCCTTTTTTAATCTATTTTATTAAATTATATATGAAAAAAAAAATAAAAACAATATATTTTTATAATCACCGTAAAAACGCATTAGAAATCGCATTTTTACGGAAAAATAAACTGTTTTTTTTATTTTTATTTAATAAATTTTAATTTTTATAGTGCATTATTTATATTCCTCCGTTTTTTTATTTAAAATAAAATAAAAAACAAGAGTTGTTTTGAACCGTAAAAACGCGTTAGAAAATGCGTTTTTATGGGAATATAAAATATTTTTGGCTTATTTGTTTATAAACCTTTTTTTTATATTTTCTCTTTTCCCCTGAAAAACGCTAATGCGTTTTTCAGGTTGAATATTTTATTTTATTTTTTTTGCTAATATATCTTTTTTGTGTTTTTTTCTCCTGAAAATCGCAATTTTCTATTGCTATTTTCAGTTTTTATGATGGTTTTTCAAGAAAATTTTTATATTTGACAAATGATAAAGGCTAATGTATAATATTTAATATAACAGAAAAATATAAAATATTATAAAAAATAACAAAATATAGCATTTTATAAGATGATAAATATATAGATTTTTATATTATAAAATTTAAGTGCTATAACTTTTTGTCAATTTAAAATTAACAAAAAAACTGACAAAAAGGGAAAGGGATATTAGTGTCCCTAATACTTTATTTAAGATATATAAAAAATTTTAAACAATATCAAATGATTTTTTATTATTTAATTATTTTAAATATAATTACAATTCCAATATTTGCAGCTTCTCAGATACAAAACCTTTCAATTATTGGTGGTTGTTATACTCCAGGACAAAATATAACTGTAAGATTTGAAGCAAATGTTGGAACAGCAGGGAACCGGATTAATGCTGATATTGTATTTTCTGCTGATAATACAAGGGAATATACAGATGATGCGGTTATGACATCAGAAGGGATTTATGATTCATCACTTTCTAATCCTGACACAGATGGACACTATGGCAGATATATTTTACAACCTTCTGATACAAATTTTCATCAGATAGATGTAACAGTGAAAGTTCCTTCAGGTTATACAGGAACAAGATATGTATTTGTTGCTGTCAGAGAAAGTAACTGGGTTACATTAGATAGCGCAAATAATTTATATGATGCGATTGCTTCTGTAACAATGGAAGTTTGCAACAATACACCAACAGTGACACAGACAATAACAGAGACAGTAACGCAGACGATAACCGAGACAGTGACGCAGACAGCAACAGAAACAGCGACACCGACAATAATTGGCGAAGGGAGTGCTGTAATAACTCCTACTCAGGTTGTAGCTGGTTCTTCAGGGAATACAATGCAAATTGTTTATACTGCGGGTCCGACAACATGGGCTAGTGGACCTGATTTTGGAACATTGAAAGTTTATATACCTGATGGATGGAGTGCGCCAAGTACTACAAGCACAGATCCAGGATATTTTACAGTGACATCAAGCGGAACAGTTGATTCGTCGTTTGTTGATGGCAGGTATATTGTTGTGAGAGTGAAAGGACTTGCGGCAAATACCGGAACAATAACTGTAATTTATGGTGATAAATCAGGAGGTGGAACTGGAACAACAGCGCAAAGTTCAGCAGGGATAGTTGAATTTACTGTAGAAACAGATCCTGATTCATCAGATGGGATTACAACTTATGAAATAGGAGATTCGCCAGATGTTGAGGTTTTAGCACCAACACCAACTGTAACTTTTACAATAACAGAGACTGTGACGCCGACAGTAACAGAGACAGTGACGCAAACGATTACTGAGACAGCAACGCAGACAATAACGGATACAGTAACGCAAACAGTAACAGAGACAATAACAGAGACGGTGACACAGACAATAACAGAGACGATAACTGAAACCGTGACAGAGACAATAACGCAGACGATAACTAATACAGTGACGCAGACGATAACAGAGACAGTGACGCAGACAGTGACAGAGACAGCAACGCAAACAGTAACGGAAACAATAACAGAGACAATAACAGA
>CALHNI010000019.1 GCA_938034975.1 Candidatus Goldiibacteriota bacterium
ATGATAGAGACAGGACCGCAACCAGGGAGTGCAAACATAGCAGGAGGCAGTTCGCAGAACTTTACATGGACATTCTCTGCAAGTGGGACAGGACAGCTTATATTCAGTGGAAATGCAAGTGGTAATGATATAAATTCAGGACTTATAGTGGATTCTTTATATAGCACGAAAGTTGTAAATGTAGTTTCAACATCACCTGTTCTTTATGTTGATGCGATATTGCCTTATGATGTAACAATAGGGCAGATATTCACAGTAATAATGAGGGTAGATAATGTCGGACTTGTAAATGCAACTGGTGTAACACCGACATCAGATACATTTGAAATAAGCCCGGCAGGTGCAGCAGTAAAGATAACAGGACCAATTCCTGAAAGTGTTACGATATTAGCAGGCAGCACGCAGTATTTTACCTGGACATACTCAGCAACGAGTGCAGGAGTAATAATATTCAGCGGGCATGCAGCAGACAGGGATTTTGCAGTTCTTTCAGAAAATGTAACCCAGGTAGCAGTGAATGCATGGACACCGCCTGATTTAAGCGGAAATATAATGACAATTATAACACCGCCATCTACTTATTCTGTTGGTCAGAAATTAACAGTTATAATGACGATAAGCAATACAGGCGGAACAAATGCTATAGATGTGAATCCATTACCATTGACAAGAATAGGAACAGGCAATGCTACATTGTTAAGTGGTCCTGTACCGGTTAATATAACCATACCAGCAGGCAGTGCACGGCAATTTACGTGGACATACTCAGCAGCATCAGCAGGTAGTTTTGCGCTTTATGGTTACGCACAAGGCAAAGATATAAGAACAGGACAAATGTATCAGAGTATAACTGCAACTTCTAACAGTATTAATATAGAGACAAAACCGGTATTGGTAAGCAGTATAAGTATCCAGAAAACAACAATGAATTTAGGTCAGACAACCCAGGTTATCATGACAGTGACAAATACTGGTATGGCTGATGCCATAAATACAGCACCTAATAATATTTTTATAACACCTTTAAGTTCAGGTGGTATGATAGCAATCTCAGGGCCTGTGCCTGCATCACAGACAGTTGCAGGAAATTCTGTTGCATATTTTACATGGACATTTTCTGCAACAGGACAGGGGAATGTTGTTTTAAGCGGCAATGCAACAGGATATGACGAGAATAGTTTACTTGCGGTTAATTCTGCTATGAGTGAAAGTAATTCTGTTTTAATACAGTTGCCGGCAAAACTTAATATTTCTTTAAAAGCAATACCTGAAACACCACCGGTTATAAAGACAGGACAATTAATCACTGTAATTTTAACAGTTACTAATACAGGTGAATCAACAGCGACTTTTATATCGCCAACAGTTGATCCTGTTGTATTTGGAACTGGCAATGCTACATTGGTATCAGGTCCTGTGCCACTTTCCATTACAACGCTTTCAGGAGCATCAGCAGGAATTTTAACCTGGATTTACCAGTCAACTGGACAGGGTAATATTAATTTCACTGCATCTTTATATGGGTTTGATGCTAATACCGGAGAAAGGGTTGATTCTGATATAACTACATCAAATACGATACAGATAGCAGATTCTGCTTATCTTTTAAATAACATTTCAGTTTCGCAAAGTATTGTATCTATTGGCCAAAATATCACAATTTATTTAACTGTCACAAATGGTGGCACAGCAGCAACAACTACAAATGTGACACCTTATGCAAATATCAGTTATTATGATGGAGCAGCCCTGATATTGCAATCATCACCAACTCCAATACCTGCATTAGGTAGTCTGGCATCTCATACATTTACATGGATATATACTGCCCAGTCATCAGGTTCTCTTAATTTTACTGCTTATGTCGGTTATGGAGATGTAGATGGTTCTAAATATTCAAATCCTGCAATATCAGAGTCAATAAGGATACAAAAAGCAGCTGCATTAACAGCACAGATTTTTGGTCCATCATCAGTAAATTCAGGACAGATATTAACTGTTACTATGATAGTGACAAATACAGGAGATGCAACAGCAAATAGTGTAACTCCGCAACTTACAGTAAGTTCAACAGGCGGTACAGCATGGGCAAATGTTTTATCTTTGCCATCAACAACGAATATTGCTGGTGGTTCTTCGCAAATGTTCCAGTGGACATTAAGTGCAGAAGGATTAGGAACAGTATGGTTCAGTGGTTATGCTACAGGGTTTGATGCAAATAGCGGACTTTTAATATCATCGCATGGAACCAATGTTATATACACAGAAATACAGATTCCGGCATCTTTAAGCATTACTTCATTTATGGTATATCCGCCTACAGTTGCAGAACAACAGCAATTTGCAGTAGAATTAAATGTGTCAAATACAGGAAGCGGAACAGTAAACAATGTTACGCCTTCATTATTATATACAGGAACAGGGACAATTACGCTTATTTCAGGACCTGTGCCTGCTGTCCAGAATTTACAGCAAGGTCAGTCAGTAAGATTTACATGGACTTATTCAGCTGCAGCACAGGGAACAGTTTCATTCAGTGCAGGCGCAAGCGGTATTGATGTAAATTCAGGACAGATAATTCATACAGGACCATCTTCAGAGCAGGTTTTAAATATAATACAGCAGCAGGCAATATTAACAGCAGAGATGACAATAACTCCGCAAACCGCAGGATTTAACCAGAGAATAACAGTTTACTTATCAGTTACAAATACAGGTTTACATAATGCGCAGGGAGTATCACCTGTTGCAGGGCTGGTTGCATATACTGATAACGGTTGTATGAAAGCAATTACCATATCTTCAGATGTTTTACCAGTAAATCTTGCAATAGGAGAGTCAAAGGTATTCAGATGGGTATTAGAAACAGACAGCACAGTTGGCACAGTTATATTCAGTGCAGTTGCAACAGGTAGTGATGCTATACTGCCTATAAATGTTACATCAAATCCGGCTGTATCAGTGCCTCTAGCAATACAAGCACCGCCTGTTTTAGTATCACGCATTGATGCTTTGCCCAATACTGTGAATACAGCACAGAATATCACAATAATAATGACAGTTACAAATACAGGTGGTTCAACAGCAATAAATGTTAGGCCATTGCAGTTAATAAAAATGGGAACAGGCAGTGCAGTGCCTGCAAATCCAACACCAATGCCGGCAAGTGTAACTTTGCCAGCAGGTGCTTCTGCAACATTTACATGGGTAGTAATAGCAAGCACAACAGGTGATATAGCATGGCAGGGTAGAGCAGATGGTCAGGATATAAATACACTTGCAACTGTGTCATCATCATATTCAGCAACAAACTGGGTATTAATACAGAGTCCGCCTGTATTACAGGTTTCAAATATTGTTGCACCGTCATCTGTGAGTATAAGGTTATCACCTTATGAAGGGCAGTTATTCACAGTAACTTTAACAGTAACCAATACAGGAGACACAACAGTTAATAATTTAATACCAGATCCTGTAGAATTAAATCAGGCGCCGGGTGCGCTTGCCGGTGTAATTACAACACCAACCCCTGTTAACCTTGCAGGTCATTCGTCAGCAACATTTACATGGACATTTACAGCACTTGGTACAGGCAATTTCAGTTTCTCAGGAAAAGTAAGAGGCATAGATGCAAACTCAGGGCAGACAATAAATTCGGCAATAGTAACTTCCGGGAATATTGCAGTTCAGTCATCTGCAACTTTAATATCTTCTTTATATGTAAATCCGGAAATGAGATATATTGGAGAAGTATTTACCGTGTTATTGGTTGTTACAAATACAGGTCAGGCAACAGCAGTAAATGTGACACCTTATCATACAACTTTTGCAGCAAGTTCGCCTGCTCCGGATGTTTACCTAATATCAGGACCTAATCCGGTCACAATGTCAATATCAGGTGGAGCGACAAGGATATTCACATGGACCTATACAGCAGCAGGCACAGGAACAGCAGCATTCAGTGGTTATGCTTATGGGCAGGATGGAAATAATTCTGTCTGGGATTTTACAACGACAACAACAACAGCAAGTATTTCAATAAATGCAGCAGCAGCACTTTCTGCATCTATATCAGGTGTGCCTGCAGGTCCTGTTGTAATAGGACAGCAGATAACAGTGATAATGACAATACAGAACACAGGACTTTCAAATGCGACAAACGTTGGTCCACAGAATTTAATTATGACTTCTACAGGTGCGCCGGTTACATTGATTTCAGGACCAAATCCTGCAACATATACAACAACTTTAACTCCAACAGCATCGGTTGATTATGTTTGGACTTATAGCGCAGCAGGTGCTGGTATAGTTTCATTCAGCAGAAAAGCAGTAGGTTATGATCCTGGTCGTGGTGTCCAGATAGATTCGCTCTATGCATTATCAAATCCAATAGTGATACAGACAAAAGGCACATTTACATCATCAATTTTTGCTGTGCCTTCCCAGTTAAATGAAGGGCAGATGATAACTGTTGTGATGAGTGTAACAAACACTGGCGGAACCACATTAAATAATGTAACTATGACAGCTGCTTCTTATACTGTAACAGGTGGCGGCAGTGTTACATTAATTAACTGGTTGGAACCTGCATCGCCACTTAATTTAACACCAGGGGCTAACGCATGCTTTACATGGACACTTTCTGCTGATGGAGCAGGAACATTTAATTTATCCGCAACAGTCACAGGAACTGATGCAATTACATCAGATACAGTGTCAACAACAGTTAAGACAGGAAATGTTGTCATTTACAAGCCAGCAACACTTTATTCGTATATTACCACATTGCCATTGAATAGTTTATCAGAATCCCAGAAATTAACCGTGATAATGACTGTATCAAATACCGGTCAGGCGAATGCAAATAATGTGTCATATTCTATGTCTTATGAAGGAACCGGTAGCGTTGTTCCTGTAACAACACCTATAGCACCGGTTACAATTTCAGGAGGTAGTTCACGGACATTTACATGGACGTTCTCGGCAAATTCACAGGGTATAGTTACATTCAGTGCAAGTGCAGTAAATGGAACAGATGCAATATCCGGTTTACCTGTTCCGTCAAATACATGGGACGAAGATGTATCCATAACAATTACAGAACCATTACCGAGTTTACAGGTATCGTTACAGGTGAATTCTTCAACTGTGCCTGTTCCGCTTAATGGGTATATTACAGTTATTTTAACAATTCAGAATGATGGTATAAGAACAGCACGAGCAGTTACACCGACTGTAAATTATAATATGCCAAGTATAAACTTAATAAGTGGACCTGTTCCGGCATACGAAGACAGTATTCCAGTAGGTGCTGCAAATGCAAAGAGGTTTACATGGATTTATAGTGCCGGCACAACGCCAGGAACATTATATTTTACAGCAAATGCAACCGGCTCTAATGAAGGATCAAGCACACAGGTTACATCAAATGATGCTTATGGCAGTATTGTGATAGCGCCATCTGCGCCAATATTTAATATTTCTATAAATGCATTGCCATCAGTTGTTCCTATAGGTGGTAATATCACAGTTATAATGAGTGTTACTAATTTAGGTCAGATAGATGCGACAAATGTTTATCCGCTTTCCATGTCAAATTCAGCATCAGCGGGTCCATCTGTTGCTGGAGCAGGGTATGCATCAGTTACGGTTCCTGCTGTTGCAGGATTTACTGTCAATGCAGGGGCTTCTGCTTCGTTTACATGGGTATATATTGCCCAGACAGGAGGAGATATAACATTTAATGATACACTTGTATTTAGTTATGTAGATGCAAGCGGCACAGCAAGGAACAATATTATTAATGGTCCTTCTGTTGCGTCAAATATTGTTTCAATACAGATGGGCACATCAACAACACCACATAATGATATGTATTTAAGTGTGAATAGTTTTAATCCAAACAAAGGAGAAAAAGTTTCTATCATATTTACTGTTCAGCAGTCAGCGGATAACGCAGAAGTTTTGATTTATAATATAGCAGGGCAGAGGATAAGGACTATATATTTAGGTCGCGTTGAAGCAGGTATTTTATATACTCAACTTGCATCATGGGATGGCAGGGCAGATGATGGCAGGTTTGTAACAACAGGGATTTATTTTATAAAGTTACATGCAGGAAGTTTCTCAATGATTAAAAAAGTAGCAGTAATAAAGGAATAAAAGAGGTAAAAGATGAAAAAAAATAATTTATTCATCATAGTTTATCTGGTTATTTCATCATATATTTTTGGTTTAGGTGGAGGAACTTCAAACGCTGATTTTTTAAAAATTGGTGCCGGTGCAAGGCCCGAGGCAATGGGAGAAGCATTTACAGGAGTTGCAGATGATGCAAATGCTGCTTTCTGGAATCCAGCTGGACTTGCAACTATGGACAAATGGAACCTAACCTTTATGCATCTTATCTGGTATCAGGATACTTATTATGAGTTTGCGTCAATTGCTATGCCGATTGATAATTTCACAAATATAGGTTTTAGTTTTAATTATTTAGGGGTTCCTGGATTTAACAGCACAATAGATATGTTTAATAATAAAATTACTAATGATGCACCGGCTTCGTATGACATGGCAATAACTGCAAGTTTAGCACGTAATTTTGGTAATTTATATACAAAGGATTTTACAATAGGAAATATTTCTGTTGGCGGGAATCTTACATTTATAAAAAGGGAACTTTTGGGTAAACAACTTTCAAGTTTCTTTCTTTTTGACTTGGGTATTCTTGCAAACATCACAGAAAGCATGACAACCGGATTAACCATACAGGATATTGGTTCATCAACAGGAGAAGATAACACTCCATTATCAGCAAAATTTGGTGCAAGTTATAATTTTGTTTTATCAAAAGAATTCAGCATATTAGTTTGTGGAGATGTCAATAAACCTATTGATACGAAAAATCCTGATTATAAAGCATGGTTTACAAATTTAGGGGTTGAAATAAAATTTTTTGAGATGTTGTTTTTACGTGGTGGCTACAAAATAGGTAATAAAGATGAGAGTTTTTCAGTAGGTGGTGGGTTAGGGGTTTCTGATTTATTCAGTATTGATTATGCATTTTCACCGCATATTGAACTTGGTGATTCCCACAGGATATCAGCAAGTATAAAATTAGGAGAAAGTATACCAAGACCATCAATTGGTGCTCCGCGTCCGCCTCAAAAAATAGTAGCAGTTGCTGGCGACAGGATTGTATCCATTGGCTGGGAACCAAACCCGGAAGCAAATATAACCGGTTATAATATTTATTACAAGGAGAAAAAAGCAGATAAATTTATTAAACTAAATAAAGAACCAATAATGGAAGAATCAAAATATAAAGCGGTATTAAATAATGATATAGAATATGAGTTTGTTGTAACAGCAATAAACAACAGAAATTTAGAAAGTATATATTCAGAAAAGGTAACTGCAAAACCAACAAAATACGCAATTCAAAAACCAGCAAAAGTAACAGGTGTAATGGCGCGCATAGAAAACGGAAATATAATTATTATGTGGAATGAATCACAGGATAAAAATGTAATCGGATATAATTTATATTATAAAAAATCATCAGATGCAAAATATAAAAAGTTAAATAAATCTGTTTTAAAAGAAAACAAAGCAACTTTAGGCGGGCTTTTAGCAGGGGTGGAATATGTTTTCATTGTAACAGCAACAGGTAAAGACGGCACAGAAAGTGATTATTCTGAATCTGTGACAGCAAAATTAACAGGAGAAGAAGAATATTATTAATATAAAAAAATAAATTTATTAACCAAGGAATATTTTATGGAACAAAAAAATTCACCGCAGATTTTTTTAGAAAAATCCATAAAAGATGATATTTTTTTGCGGTGGGTAGTTATTTTTACAGTGGGTTCTTTTTTAGTTGGGTATATATTTTTTAATAATAATAAATTTTTACTTTTATCAATAATTTTAGTATTTTCAGCAGTTTTATTGAATATCATCATAAAAAAGAATTTTTCATTTTTTTTACAAAGACCAGTTTTATATTCATATATTACCGGAATTTCAGATTTAACAATAGCTGCTTTTGCAATGTTTTTAACAGGTGGATTTAAAAGTCCGCTTTATTTGCTGTATTTTATAATATTGCTTGATTGTTCTTTTGAGTACTGGAGCAGAAAGATTTTTTTGCATTTGATAGGGATTAGTTTTATATCTTATTTAATCATATTTATTTTTTCCGGTGAAGATAAATTTTTAATTGCAAATATAACAGAATTTTCGGTAAGATTAATTTTTTTAATATTTGCGAGTATAATATTTTATTTTATTTCCAAAGGATTTGGAGAGCAGTATAAGAAACTTCTTGAATTAAACGAAGAAAAAGAAAAATTATATCAGGAACTTGTAAATACCAATAAAAATTTAGAAGATAAAATAAAAAATGCAGTAGAAAAACTTGAAAATTCAAACATGTTGCTTGTTAAAAAAAATATAATCCTTCTTGCTGCTCATGAGATATATAAGAGTGCAAATGAAATACAATCAAAAGAAACCCTCATGGATATTATACTTGGAACATTAATTCCATTACTAAAAGGAAATGGCGGGTTTATTTTAAGCAGAAGTGATGATTTAAAAACAATAAAAATTGAAAATTTAAAATTATTTCCCGGGGTTTGGGATTTAGAATTAAATAAAGAATATGAAATAGATGAAATTTCAAGAATATTTGATGTTTTTAATACCAAAAAAGCAATGGTTTATGAGAATATAGGAGATACGCAGGACGATATTTTAAAAAAATTATTAAAGGAAGGGTCATGTATTGCTACCCCTTTAATGAGGCGTGGAAAGGTGAAGAAAATATTGGTTATTTTTAATAAAAAAACAGGAATTTATACAAAAAGCGATATAGAGTTAATAGAAGTTTTGGGAGAACAAATAGGAATATTGCTTTATAGCAGAGAATTATATGAAGATACAAGAAAAAGAGCTGAAACACTTGAAAAATTAATTAATGTTACTTTAAATCTTGAGCAATCACTTAATGAAAATGAAATACTAAAAATTGCTTTAAATGAAAGTATAGAAAAGGTATTTCCATCATCCACAGGAGTTATTATATTGCAGAATGAAAGCAATATTTTGAAAATAAGAGTTCAAAATGGTTTTTCTCCGGATATTCTTGATAAAGAAATTGAGAGAGACAGTATATGCGGCTGGGTTTGTAAGAATAACAAGGCAATAAATATAAGAAATTTAAAAGAAACAGAAAATTTTAATCCTTCTTATGATTTAATTTACTTAAAGAAATATTCAATTGGAGCACCGATCCATATAAAAAATAATGTTATAGGAGCGATATTCATAACGCGTGAAAAGGAACATTTTGATAAAGAAGATATTTATTTTTTAAATATTTTAAGTAATTACCTGGGAAGCACACTTGAAAATGCAAAATTATATAATAATATAAGGCAGGATTATCTAAATACGATATATGCACTTGCAACAGCAGTTGATGCAAAGGACCATTATACCCATGGACATTCAACAACTGTTATGAAATATTCAGTTAAAATAGCAGAGGCAATAGGTTTGTCGGAAGAAGAAATTGAAACAATAAAATATGCAGCACTTTTGCATGATATCGGAAAGATAGGAATAAGTGAAAATATACTGAATAAACCATCAAAATTAACAAAGGAAGAATATAACATTATTAAGATGCATCCACAGTTGGGTGCAAACATTGTTTCTAAAATTGACTCTTTAAAAAAATTAACATCTCTCATACTTTCGCATCATGAATGGATAAATGGTAGTGGTTATCCTTTGGGGTTAAGGGGTGATGAAATACCTTTAGGTGCAAAAATTATAAGTATTGCAGATGCTTATTCTACAATGACATCAAAAAGGCCATATCGTGAAATAATGGGGATAGAATATGCCATAAATGAATTAAAAAAATATGCCGGCATTCAATTTGATAAAGAACTTGTTGATATTTTTATAAGAATAATAACAAAAGAACAGGAGCAGGAACAGGTTAAAGAAAAAATAAAAGATAAAAAAAGGATAAGAGTAAAACTTGATGATGAACAAAAAGAAGATTTGGATAAAGAAAATAAATTTTATTCGTAAAAAATTTTATTTAAAACAGGCATTAATTTATAATTTTTCTTTGGCTTAGGGAAGACAGATTTAGTGGCAGAAAAAGTTATTAAAAAAATGCAGGCGCAGGCTTTATGACTGCGTGAGTTTAAGAAATAAATGCAACCATGACAATTCGCGGGGTTTTAAAAAAAACGTAACCATTAAAAACTTTGCGAGTAAAAAAATAATAGGCATAATTCATGAATTTATTCTGCGTAAAATAATTATTTTACCTGTATAATTTATGTATTACCAATGCTGTCTCAGTAAAAAACGCGTTAGAAAAAACGCGTTTTAACTATAATAAATTTTTATTTTTATAATACATTACTTTTATTCGCCAGTTTTTTTAATTTAAAATAAAGATCAAGTGTTGTTTTAAATATTTTATTTTTTTTTAATAATATATTATTTTTGTGTTTTTTCTCCTGAAAATCGCAATCTTTTAATAATATGATTTTCATGGCTGTCAGATAAAACTTGCTTAACGATTAGTTTTATGTTATCATACAAAAAATTTTATTTAAGGAGAATATAGATGCTTTTAAAACTCGGTTTGCCCAAGGGTAGTTTACAGGAATCTACATTTAATATATTTAAAAAAGCAGGTTTTAATATAAAGACAACTTCTAGAAGTTATTATCCTGAAATTGATGATAAAGAAATCTGTGTGACTTTAGTAAGAGCTCAGGAAATGGCAAGATATGTGTATGAAGGAGTTTTTGATGCAGGACTAACAGGAATGGATTGGGTTATTGAAAGCGGAGTTTCGGTAAAAATTGTGGATAAACTTATATATGGAAAACAGGGTTTAAGGCCTGTTCGCTGGGTACTGGCAGTTCCTGAAAATTCATCAATTAAAAATATAAGGGATTTGCATGGTAAAAAAATAGCAACTGAACTTGTTAATACCACAAAAAATTATCTTAAAAAAAACAAAATAAAAGCAGATGTTGAATTTTCTTGGGGAGCAACTGAGGCAAAACCTCCATATCTTGCTGATGCAATTGTTGAATTAACAGAGACGGGCTCTTCTTTAAAAGCAAATAACTTAAAAATAATAGACACTGTTTTAGAATCAACAACAGTTTTGATTGCAAATAAAAAATCCTGGGATGATAAATGGAAAAAAGAAAAAATAGAAAAAATTTTACTTTTATTAAAAGGTGCCTTAAATGCAGAAGAAAAAGTAGGGCTTAAATTAAATATTTCAGAGAAAAATCTTGATAAAATTTTAAAAATATTACCTGCTTTAAAAAGACCAACTGTTTCAAATTTGTTAGATGGCAAAGAAAAATGGTTCGCCGTAGAAGTCATAATAGATGAAAAAAAAGTCAGAGAACTTATACCTGTTTTAAAGCAAAATGGTGCAGAAGATATAATTGAATATCCGTTAAATAAAGTAATTTATTAAAATGGAAAAAAATTTTAAAAAACATAAATTTTTTATATTTTTTTTTGTTTTGTTATTTTCGTATCTTTATGCAGAAGAAAATCCTTCTGATTTTGGTTTTGATTATTATGATTCAATAACTACGACACCTGAATTTAAAGAAAGATTTTTTTATAAGCCTGTTAGTTTTCAACCCAATAATTTAGTAGATGATGTTAAAGTGAGCATAGTGCAATCCATTCCTTTTGCGTTTTTATATACCTTTGCTTATATATTTTTATCAGAGGCGGTTTTACAAGGGACGTGGCAACCTAAAATGAAAACTTTGGAAGAATACAAAGAAACCTATATAAAAACTTCAATAATTTTTTCTATTATCAATATATCCTTTAATTCATTTACATATTATAACAAAAAGGAGAGGAAAGATGAAAAAAAGTAAAATTCGGGTAAATTTTAACAATATGATGAAGCATAGATTGGGTTCTTATGGTATCTCGGAGATGGATATAAAAAATTTATCATCAAAGATCAATCTTGCTATAAAAAATTTAAAGCAGAAAAGAGAAGATGGTAAACTCGGCTTTATGTATTTGCCTTATGATACAAAAACAAATGAAGATATAAAAAAAGTTTCCAGTATTGTAAAAGACAGATTTGAAAATCTGCTTGTTTTAGGTATAGGTGGCTCTGCACTTGGAACAATTGCCTTACACAAGGCATTAAAACACCCATTTTATAATTTATTACCAAAAGAAAAAAGAAAAACACCAAAACTTTTTGTAATTGACAATGTAGACCCAGAAGTTGCCAATGGTATTTTTGATGTAATAGATATTAAAAAAACTCTTGTAAATGTTATTACAAAGTCCGGAGAAACAGCTGAAACAGTTGCGTTTATGAAAATTATATGGGATAAATTAATTAAACAGGTTGGAAAAAACAAGTTAAGAGATCACATTGTAATAACAACGGACAAAACCAAAGGTGCATTAAGAAAAATTGTTAATGAAAACGGGTTTATTTCTTTCACAGTTCCTGAAAATGTTGGCGGCAGATTTTCTGTTTTATCACCTGTTGGTTTATTTCCGCTTGCATGCGTAGATGTTGACATAGATGAATTATTAAAAGGTGCGGAGTATATGGATAGTTTTGTTACAATAAATAATGTATGGAAAAATCCTGCGTTTATGTCTGCATTATTACATTATATTGCGGATAAAAAGTTTGGAGCTAAAATAACAGTTATGATGCCATATTCAAATGCATTAAAAGATATTTCTGACTGGTTTGCCCAGCTCTGGGCAGAAAGTTTAGGAAAAAAATATTCAAATGATGGGAAAATAGTAAATGAAGGATTAACACCAGTAAAAGCATTGGGTGCAACAGATCAACATTCGCAGGTTCAACTTTACAACGAAGGACCATACGATAAAGTTATTACTTTTATAAGGGTTGAAAATTTTAAAAAAGATGAAGTTATGCCGCATAATTTTAAAGAAGAAGAAACTTTTTCTTATTTAAGTGGATATTCTATGGCTGATTTATTAAATATTGAACAAAGAGCAACAGAGGTTGCGTTAACTAAAAACAAAAGGATGAATATGACAATTACTTTACCTGAAATTTCAGAATTCACATTAGGGCAGTTAATATATATGCTGGAAGTTGAAACTGCATTTATGGGAGAACTTTATAATATAAATGCATTTGACCAGCCAGGCGTTGAGGCAGGCAAAATTGCAACTTATGCACTAATGGGTAGAAAAGGATATAAGGAAAAATTAAAAGATTTTAATTTAGGTAAAGAAATAAAAAGGTATATAATTTAAATGGCAATAATAAAACCATTAAGACCAATTATTTATAATAAAGAGAAAGTTGATATTTCAAAAGTAATAATGCCGCCTTATGATATTATTAAAGATGCTGATATCGGGAAATATTATAAAAAAGATAAATATAATATCATTCGTATTGACAAAGGTATTGAACATAAAGGTGATAATGAAAAAAACAATAAATATATACGTGCAAAAGATTTTTTTGAAAAATGGTTAAAAAAAAAGATTTTATACAGAGTAGAAAAAGAAAGTTTATATATATATGCCCAGGAATATATTTTACCTGATAAAACGAAAAAGGAAATGCTTGGCTTTTTTGCGCAGGTTAAATTAGAAGAATTTGAAAAGAAAATAATATTACCCCATGAAAAAACCCATACAGCGGCTAAAGTTGACAGATTGAATTTGATGAAACAGGTTAAAGCCAATACAAGTCCAATTTTAGCATTATATTTTGATAAAGGGAAAAAAATAGATTCAATTTTAAGATATTATATAAGTATAGAAAAACCATTATTTGACTTTTTTGATGAAAATCATATTCGTTATAGATTGTGGGAATTTTCCTACGAAGAACCTGTTAATAAGATTATAAATAAGTTTAAGGAAAAACAACTTTTTATTGCTGATGGGCACCACAGATATGAGACAGCAATAAATTTCAGAAACGAAATGAGAAAAATTTTAAAAACAGATAAAGAACAGCCGTTTGATTATATTTTAATGTGTCTTATAAGTATAGAACATTCAGGGGTTTCAATACTACCAACACACAGAGTTTTTAAGGATTTTGATTATGATGGTCTGCCTTTAAATGAAGAACTAAACAGGTTTTTTGAAGTAAAAGAAGTTAAAGATGTTACTGCTTTAAAAATAAAAATGCTTCGTCATCCAAATAATAAAAGCATAGGAGTGGTTTTTAAAAATAAGTACTATCAATTGAATTTAAAAGAAGCGGAATATAAAAAATTTCTTTTAAAAGAGCCATGTATACCTGAATATTATCTTCTTAATGCATGCATTTTGCATAATTTACTTTTTAAACAGATACTTGGCTTGAATGAAGATGAGTTGTTAAAAAATATTTCATATACCCAGGATATTGATGAAGCAGTAAATGCTGTTTTAAAAAATAATTCCAAATGTGCATTTATTTTAAAACCAACCACAGTTGATGAAGTCAGGATAATTTCTGAAAATAATCTGATTATGCCGCAGAAAAGCACATATTTTTTACCGAAACTTGCAACTGGTTTACTTATAAATCCTTTGTTTGAGTAAATAGTATAGTTGATATGAATAATTTATTTGAAAAAGGGAATGAGGATAAAAAAGAAGAGCCACTAGCATTCAGGATGAGACCAAAAACGCTAGATGATTTTGTTGGGCAGGAAAAAATTGTTGGAGAAAATGGTTTTTTAAGGGAATTAATTAAAAAAGGAAAAATTCCTTCTTTGATATTCTGGGGACCACCTGGTTGTGGTAAAACAACGCTTGCAATGATAATTGCAAATTATATAAAAGCTGATTTTGTTTCTTTATCAGCAGTTTCAAGTGGTTTAAAAGAAGTAAAAGAAGTTGTAGACAGGGCAAAGTACAATAAAAAAACAGACAGGCAGACAGTTCTTTTCATTGATGAAATTCATAGATTTAATAAAGCACAGCAGGATGCTTTTTTACCTTATGTAGAAGATGGCACATTGATTTTAATAGGTGCCACTACTGAAAACCCGTCTTTTGAAGTTAATTCTGCTTTACTTTCGCGGACCAAAGTGATTCAATTGAAGCCGTTAAATTGTGATGATTTAAAAAAAATTATTACAAGAGCAATACAGGATAAAGAGAAAGGGCTTGGCACAAAAAAAATAATAATAAAAGAAGATGTGTTTCCGGTATTAGAAAATATATCCAATGGTGATGCGAGGGTTGCCTTGAATATTTTAGAGATGATAGATGTTATAAAACAAAAAAACGAATATGAAATAACAAAAGAAGATATAAAATATATAATAGAAAAAAAGAGTTTTTTATATGATAAATCAGGTGAAGAACATTATAATTTGATTTCAGCATTACATAAAAGTTTAAGAGACAGTGATCCTGATGCTGCACTTTACTGGATGGTAAGGATGTTACAAGCAGGTGAAGATCCATTATATATATCAAGACGGATCATTCGTTTTGCAAGTGAAGATATTGGTAACGCAGATCCAAATGCAATTTTAATTGCGCTTGCTGCAAAGGAGTCATTTGAGTTTTTAGGACATCCAGAAGGCGAACTTGCGCTTGCCCAGGCAGTTATCTATCTTGCCTGTGCTCCTAAAAGTAATGCAGTTTATGAAGCGTATAATAAAGTGGTAGATGATGTTAAAAATACAAAAGATGAACCAGTGCCATTGCATATAAGAAATGCGCCTACCCAACTGATGAAAGAATTAGGTTACGGAAAAGGATATAAATATGCGCATGATTATGAAGGTAATTTTGTAAAGCAAGAACATATGCCTGAAAAATTAAAAGGTAAAAAATATTATCTCCCGACAGATAATGGTTTTGAAAAAGAAATAAGCGAAAGGTTAAAAAGATGGCGAAAAGAATAATTTTATTATTGATAAATTTATTTTTTTTAAACATTCTTATATTATCAGCAGAAAGTCAGGATAATGATGAAATCTTTGAATTAAAGGTAAAAGAATTATCTTTTACTTTGATTCCAACTTTTAAATTAATTGTGCCTGAGGCAAGTGTTGTATTGGGGCTTAACCAAAAAATAGGGGAAACTGAATTTTTTGCGCAATCAGAATATAATTATTTATATGGAAAAATTAATTACCTGCTGCAATACACTGTAAATTTATTTCTGCCTGTTTTTATTAATTTATATGATAATGTGAGTTTTGAAAAAATTTATGAAAACAAAAAATATTTACAGAGAAACAAAGGTTATGGGGTAGGTTTACAAACACCGCAATTTTTTGATTTTTTTAAGTTAAAACAGGAAATAAAAAGTGAAAATTATTATTTTGCATCAATAGAAGAAAAACTAAATGTAAACCAGGGAAACATTCTTCTTTATGATACATTTGTTGAATTTTTATTTGAACATGAAATAAAAAAAGAAGTTTTGAGGGATTTTTATACAGGAATAAATTTTGAAAAAGCAATTCCTTCTGATTTTACAAATTATAATTTTTTATTTTTGAATATTGTTATGGATAAAATATTTTATTTTGAAAATAAAAAAACAATTGATTTTTATATGGAATATGGTTATCTTTTAACAAGTGATAATCTGCCAATTTGGAAAATTTATACTTTAGGTGGTTATGAAAGGTTGATGGGTTTTGCTTATGATGAATTTCAGGGTTATTATAAAGTTTTTCTGAAATTAAAAGGCAAATTACCAATATGGGATAAAATAAATTTTAATTTGTTGTTTTTAAAATTGGTTTCAATAGATGGATTTTTGGTTTTTAATTTGGGACAGGTTGGTAATGTATATGAAATTCAGGATTTTTCAGATTATAAAACAAGTATTGGCTGCGGAATGGATTTAAATTTTCTCTTTAAAAATAAAATTAAAATTTCAATTACCTTAGCTTTGGCTCAGGCAATAAAGTCAGGGCGTTTTCCTGTTTTTTATTTTGTATATCAATTATGAATTTTACTAAAATATAATAAAGAAAACCTGAAAAAATCCGATAAAAAAAATGTATTTATATTGAAAAATTTTTTTATTTTGTTATTATACACTTACAAACTGTAAAAAGGAGTTTTTTAAATGAGTTTGATTTTGGCAAAATATATTTTCTCAGGACCTGTATCTTTGCAGGAATTTAAAAGCACTGATATAGAAGGTCTGTATGGAATATTTTATTTAAAGTATCCTGAAAAAAAAGTTGCTGATTATGGAGTTTTATATTTTGGAAAAACAGAAGAAATTAAAGAAGATGCTGGTTTCCCAAAATCACATAAAAAATTTGAATGCTGGGTTAGCAGGGGAAAAGGTTTTGAAAATCTTTATATTGGTTTTTGTGCAACGCCAGGTATTTTACCTGAACAAAAAGAAGCTATTTTAAGGTTTTTAATTCATAGATATAACACAATATGCAATAAATAAAAATTCATGGGTTTTTGCCCATTTTTATATATTTTTTAAAAAGGGGTAAAGTTTTATCCCCCAAAAAAGGAGAACAAAGTGAAAAAAAATATATTTTTTGTTTTAATAATTTGTTTTGCTGTTATTTTTTTTAGTTGTAATTTGAATAAAAGCAGTCAGGTTATAGCAAAAGTTGCAGGAAAAGAAATAACGATGCAGGATTTACAGGATGAAATAGATGGATTACCGGCTCAATACAGAATATATGCACAAAATCCGGATATGAAAAGAAAAATACTTGATAATCTGATTATGGTGGAAATATTGATGAAAGAAGCAGAAAAACAGGGCGTTCTGTCAAACAGTGAGACTCAGGCTAAAATAAAAGAAGAAGAATTGAATATGAGAAAAGATATGGAAGCCCAAATAATAAATTTAAAAAAACGACTTGAAAAAGTATCAGAAAATGCCAAAAGGGACGTTGTAATAACATCTTTACTGAATAACAAGGATTTTAAGGATATTAATGTGAGTGAAGAAGAAATTAGTAAATTTTATAAGCAGTATTCTGCAAATGTAAAAATGCAAAATCCGGATGCAAAGGTGGAGAGTCTGGTCAATATTAAAGAAGATATAAGAAAATCAATTGCCCGGGATAAATGGTTAAATGATTTAAAAGCAAAAGCGGATATTACAATTAATGAGAATGCATTTATGGGCCTGCCTGCGCCATCGTCCCAGATTAAAATTTTACCGGAAGAAAAAAAGGTAAAATGAAAAAAAATGTATCTACGGTTTTTGTTATTTTTAAATGTTATCGCTTTTTTTATTTCCTGTAATAATTGTTTATTAAGTAATAAAGAAAATATAGTTGCCCGGGTAAATGGAGAATGTGTTTCCCGGGAATATTATCTTTTGAAAGTTAAACTTTATGATATTAATATAAATGACTATCAACAGGCGTATGACTTTTTAAATTTTATTATAAATAACATTTTATTGCTTCAACAAGGAAAAAAAAATAAGATAAAAATAACAAAAGAAGAGTTAAAAGATGAGATAAAAAAATTTGTTCCTGGATATTCCGAAAAGGAAATAAGGAAAATAATAAAAAAGTCAAAAATCAGATATTCTGACTGGTTTAGTGATTTAAAGGAAAAAATCCTGATAAGAAAAGAAATAAATTATTTAGCTGAAAAAAATATAAAAATAAAAGACGATGAGTTAAAAGATTATTTCTGGTCAAACATAGTAAATTATAGAAAACTTAAAAAAGTAAAGGCAAGGCAGATTGTAGTTGCGGATAAGGAAAAAGCAGACGAAATAATTATAAAATTGAACAATGGTGCAAGTTTTGAAGAATTAGCCAGGAAATTTTCAATAACTTCTGAAAGTGAAAAAGGCGGGGATCTCGGTTATTTCAGTGAAAAGGATATGCCTGCATTTATTACCAATGCTGTTTTTTCTTTAAAAAAGGGTCAAATAAGCAATGTTGTTCAATCAAAATATGGTTTTCATATATTCAAATGCGAAGACATTTTAGAAGCTGAAACTCCTGCGTTTGAAGATGTAAAACAGGAAGTATATAATGACTTTTTTGAAGAGAAAAAAAACAGTTTTTTTAATATAATGATGGAAAATCTGAGAAAAAGTGCTAAAATAACTATATATAATGAAAATTTAAAAAAAATAGTTGATTTAAAGGAGGAAAGATAAAGTGAAAATTAAATTAGTTTTTTTATTGTCAATGTTCTTTTTAAATTCCTTTTTTATTATTGCTTTTGTAGAAGATAAAATTTTAGTTAAGGTAAACGATGAAATAATTCTTAAAAGTGAAGTTGAAGAAACAGTTGATTTACTCGCAACCCAGTTAAAAATATCAGGGAAAAAAGTTGATATAAAAGAGCTGGAAAAAAACGTGTTAAATGAAATGATAGAGCAAAAATTAATAATTACAATGGCTAAGGATGAAAAAATAGAAATAAGTGAAGGAGCAGTTAGTGACAGGGTAAATGAGTTTATTAATTCACTCCGTTCAAGATTTTCAGATGAAGAGGAATTTAATAATGCGCTTTTAAAAGAAGGAATTTCTTATCCTGATTTCAGGATAAAATTAGAAGCACAGGTTAAAGATAAACTTTTATATGATAAAGTAAGACAAAAAAAACAACAGGAATTTATTTCAAAAACTGCTGTAACTGATGATGAAATAAAAAAATATTACTTTGAAAATAAAGATGATTTTAAAATAAACGATGAAGTAAATATTTCGCAGATATACTTTGATAAAACCAAAGATGAAAAAGGAGATTTTAAAACAAAAGCCAATAGTGTTGCAGAAAAATTGAAATCAGGAGAAGATTTTAACAATCTGTTAAAAGAAATAAGAAAAGAAGATGGTATTGATGGCGGAATTTTGGGCTGGGTTGATACAACCCAGATGAATAAAAAAATCAGAGATGCTTTATCCAAAGCGCAAAAGAATAAAATAATAGGACCTGTTGAAACCGAGGATGGTTATCATATAATTAAAGTAAATGACATAAAAAAAGGAAAATACCAGGAATTATCAGATATTAAAGAAAAAGTCAGGATTAAAATTATAGAAGGAAAGATAGAAAAAATGTGGAAAGAGTGGATTGATAAGGTAAAAAAACAGGCGTATATAGAAAAAATGTAGTATTTATCTTATTGAAGGAGGAAAATTTTTAAATGTTAAAAGCAGGCATTTTAGGGGCGTCAGGATTAACCGGAAAAGAACTTATTAAAATTTTACTAAAACACAGTGAAGCTGAAATAATTTTTACAACATCCAGGCGGTTTGCGGGTAAAAAAGTATCTGAGGTTTTCCCTGAGTTTAAAGGCTTGCTGAATTTAAAATTTATCACACCTTTTAAGAGTTTGAAAATTGATAACATAGATGTTGTTTTCCTTTGTTTACCGCATACAGAAGCAATGAATTATGTCCAAAAATTTATTGATAGAAATATCAAAGTTATTGATTTGAGTGCTGATTTCAGAATAAAAAACCATGGGACTTATAAATTATGGTACAAAAAAGACCATAAATTTAAAAATCTTTTAAAAGAGTCTGTTTATGGGTTGCCTGAGATTTTCAGGCAGGAGATAAAGAATTCCAAATTAATTGCAAATCCAGGTTGTTATGCAACATCCATATTACTTGGCATATGTCCTTTATTAAAAGAAACAGAAATTACAGATATAATAATTGATGCAAAAACAGGAATTTCCGGTGCTGGCATAGTTCCAACATTTGAAAATCAATATATAAATATAAATGAAAATATAATACCATATAATATTGGCAGAAGGCACAGACATATCGGAGAAATAGAAGATGTAATTTTAAATAAATATAATAAAAAGATAAGTGTAATTTTTACTCCGCAGATAATTTCACTTGACAGGGGTATTTTAAGTGTAATTTATATTAAATTAAAAAAATGGCAAAATATTGAAAAAATAAAAAAAATATACTTTGATTTTTATAAAGAAGAACCATTTATAAGAATAGTGGATAGTATTAATTTACACCAGGTACAGTTTACAAATTTTTGTGATATTGCCATAGATGGTATAAAAGAGAAAAATACAGTTATTATTATAACAGCAATTGATAATCTTTTAAAAGGAGCATCAGGTCAGGCAGTTCAGAATATGAATATTTTATTTGGCTTTAATGAAAAGCAGGGGTTAATTTAAAAATGGAAGAAATTTACAGATTGCCACGAGGCTTTTTATCATCTGGTATTGCAGGCGGTATAAAAAAAAACAAAAAATTGGATATGGGTTTAATATTGTCTAAAAGCCCATGTATATGCTCTGCTTTTTTTACAAAAAACAGGTTAAAAAGCGCACATATTCTTTATGATAAAAAAATAATAAATAATGAAATCTTTGCTGTTTTTGCCAACAGTGGAAATGCAAATGCTTTAAATGGTGATACAGGCATTTTGGATTTAAAAAGAATAATAAAAAAATTATCACTGGAACTTGATTTGCCTGAAAATTCAATACTTGCTGCTTCAACAGGAAAAATTGCAAAAAAAATGCCGGTTGATAAAATAATAAAAAATATTCCTATTCTTTTAAAGAAGTTATCATATAAAGATAAAAATTTTCCTGAGGCAATTTTAACAACAGATTTAAAAACAAAAATAGTTTCTGAAAAAATTAAAATTGATAATAAATACTGTATTATAACAGGGGTTGCAAAGGGTTCTGGTATGATTTCGCCTGATATGGCTACAATGCTGGCTTTTATTTTAACTGATATTAAAATAAACCGTGAACTTTTAGATAAAGCTTCCAGAAAAGCAGTTGAAAATTCATTTAATAAAATAACAGTTGACGGTGATATGAGTCCGAATGATACTGTTATTTTTTTGGCAAATGGAGAAGCAAAAAATGAACTAATATGTAAAGAGGATACAAATTATTTTAGATTTAAAAAAGTTTTAACAAATATATGTTATAAACTTTCTGAAAAAATTGTGGAAGATGGTGAAGGTGTAACCAAAGTTATAAAAATTTTGGTTAAAAATGCAACAACAAAAAAACAGGCAGAAAAAATAGCTAGACAGATAGCAAATTCCTTACTTGTTAAAACAGCATTTTTTGGTGAATCATTAAATCCGGGCAGAATTATTTCAGCGGCTGGCGCAACATTGGAAGATATAAATATAAAAAAAATAAAACTTAAATTAAATAATTTTATAATAATTTCCAATGGGCAAATGGTGCTTTCAAATACAAAGAAAGTTCAAAAAAGTTTAAAAAATAAATATATCAATCTTGAATTGGATTTACAAAACGGGAAATTTTCAGAAACTATTTTAACTTCGGATCTGTCATATAACTATATCAAGATAAATGCAGATTATAGTTAGTAAATCTGTTAAGACAGGGTAAAATATGGGAAAAATAAAGGTTTTTTTTATTTTTTATGTTTTAATATTTACAAATTCCTATTCCATTTTTAATTCATTTTTAGATTGCAGAGTTGCAACTGTAACTCAATCAGGAAATCCGCAGACACAAAAATACAAAGGGAGGTTTGTCATAGGAACTGCAGCAGGCCAGAATTTATTATATGGTTATCCTGATGGAATATGGAGTTCTTATACAACCATAAAAATAGATACAGATAGTGTAATAGCAATTTTTGGAGATGATAATGGCATTTTTATACAGGACCCAACAGAAGATTATGATGCTTTTGGTAATAGCACTAATATTTGTATATGGAAAATAAATAATATAGAAATTACCCAGCAACTTACCATAGTTGATAATCCAAGGACAGGTAAAAATAAAGATACCATAGAAATAAAATATAAAATAAAAAACACAAGAGCAACAAATGTAAGTGTTGGTTTGAGAATAATGCTTGATACCCAGCTTGGGATTAATGATAATTCACCAATGCTAGTAGAAGGCATTGGTAAAATAACAACTGAAAAAGAATGGAATGGCGTCCAGGTTCCTGATGCCTGGCTTACTTTAAATGATTATTTTAATCCCCAGATAAAAGCAGAGGGTAATTTGAAAAGTGCTTTAGCAACTGTCCCTGATAAACTAATAATCGGGCAATGGAATTTTTTAAATGCAAATGCCTGGGATTATACAGTAAATCCTTTATATGAGATTACTGATACAGCGGCGGGTATGTTCTGGAATCCTGCTAATTTTTTGCCAAATGAAGAGAAAACATATATAATGTATTATGGAATACCTGATGTGTCCGGAGCTGAATTAGGATTAACCAAAACTGTTGATGTTGAACTGGCAAATTATGGGGAGATACTTTCATATAATTTAATTTATTTCAATACTGGTGATGCTGATATAAGTAATTTGATTATATGGGACACTTTACCCTGGAATACAACTTTTGTTGATGCTTCTTCTGGATATAATATGAACAACAATACCATATACTGGAATTTGGGAGCAATAACCAATACTTATACATCGTATAGTGTGTGGTTTAGAGCAGTGATAAATCCAGTTCAGGGAACATTTGTTACGAATTCAGCAGCAGGGAGTTATACTGATGCATATTGGAATGATATGGAAGTTAGATATTCAAATACAGTAAGAACAGATATTTATACAGCAACCCCCACAGTTACTCAAACCATAACACAAACACATACAATAACTCCGACTCATAGCATAACACCTACTTTAACACCAACCCCGCCACCGCTTATTTTAAAATTAATAGGGACTTATCCAAACCCGGCAAATCTTAAAACCAATATTTTATTTAATCTTACCAGGGATGCAGATATATTTGTAACTTTATTTACAGTATCCGGCGAAGAAGTAAAAAAAATAAGCAATCATTTTAATGAAGGTAATAATGCTATAGAGTGGGATTTAAAAAATAAATCTGGACAAAAAGTAGCATCCGGGGTTTTTATATTTAAAATAGAAGCAAAAACAGAAAGAAATGAATATGCAAAAGAATATGGTAAAATTACAGTTGTGAAGTAAATATTACCTGGCAAATGCAATTAGTTTTGTTTTTAAAGTTGGGTATTTTGTTTAGTAAGTTTCAGACGTTAAGAGAAAAGGTAAAATTAAAAAACATGTAGTGATAAATCAGGATGTTGGGAAATAATAAAATAAAAAATAAAAACAAAACCATGGAAAACCGTAGGGGGTTCAAAATATTGAGCCTCTACTGGCAGCGGAATTATTTTGAACATATAATTCGTAATGAAGTACCAATAAATCAGATATGTGAGTATATTAAGAATAATTCTGTAAATAGGAAAAGGATAATAAAAATATTGAAAATGTAATAGATTTTATAGAGGATATATATAAAAATTAAAAGAAATTTAAAATATTATATTAAAAAAGATGCCGCTGGGTTGCGGCAGGATGAGATTGCCAAATTATATGGCAAAGAAAAAAGCAATGTGTTTTTTGTATATTATAAATTTGGATAAATCAGTTGATTTTTAAAGTTTAAATTAGGTTCTTGTTATTGGCTATAGAACCAAATCACAAGAGCTAATAAAATTTTTAAGTTATTAGTAAAAACCTATCTATTAAAAAAAAAGTATTATTAGTAAAAATAAATAATTACTATATTGCCATAAAAAAAATTCTTAGATAATCTGTTTTAATAATTTATATGTTAAATTAAAGGTAAATTTTATTGATATTTTATCCTGTACCTGATAAAATAAAAAAAACTTAAAAAAAAGGCAGAAAATGACAGACATAACTTGTATTAAACAGGGAAACACAGACCTTTTTTTTAGAGGTGGCGAGCAAATTGCAGAATGGATATATAATGAGGATGGCACAATTTCTAAATCGGGTGAAATGATAGAAGGCGAGATTTTAACAATATTTATTGATGAAAATAAAGTAGAACAACAAACCACAATCATATTTGAAAATAATGAAATAGTAACAGGGATTGTAAGACATTATTATAAAAGTGGAGCTTTAAAACAGGAAGTTTCTTATAAAAACGGAAATGCTGATGGACCATTCAGGGTTTTTTATGAAAGCGGAAAATTAAAATCTGAAGGCATATATAAAAATGGTGTTTTACAATGGGCTACAAAAAGTTATTACGAAAACGGTAAATTAAAATCAGAGCAGGTAATTGAAGATGGGGAACAAATTTACAGGACTTACTATGAAAATGGAAATGTTGAGGTGGAAGAAACATATAAAAATAATGCACGAAATGGTCCTTATAAAATTTATTATGAAAACGGTAAAATAAAAGTTCAGGGAACTTATGTAAATGAAAAAAAAGAAGGAACTTACAAAGTTTTTTATGAAAATGGTTTTGTAAAAGTAGAAGGTATTTATGTAAATGACAAAAGTGAGGGTTTATTTACTTTATATTATCCTAATGGTAAAGTTATGGCAGAAGAAAATTATGTTGAAGGGAAAAGAGAGGGACCTTATAAGAATTATTATGAAAATGGGAACGTGCGTATAGAAGGTTTTTTTCTAAATGGCAAAGAGCATGGTCCGCATAAAATTTATTATGAAAACGGGGTTGTAAAACTTGAAGTTGCTTATAAAGAAGGAAAAGAAGAAGGCCCCTATAGAATTTATTACAGGACAGGCGAATTAAAAATAGAAGGATTTTATAAAAACGGAAAAGAAGATGGACCTTATAAACTTTATTATCCGTCAGGCGTGGTTAAAGTTACAGGCTCATATAAAGATGGTAAAGAAGATGGTATTTTTATTATGTATAATGAAGCAGGAGTTAAAAAAGTAGAAGAGAAATTTAAAGAAGGTAAGCAGGATGGAATTTACAGGAGTTTTTATGATAATGGTGTTGTGCAATGTGAAAAAGTTTTTAAAGATGGCAATGAAATATCAAGCAAAGAATATGATGAAACAGGAAAAGAAATTGGATAAAATAATTTTTGTTATGTAATATAAATAAGATTTTTGAAATAAAACTTGTGTTTTATTTTAAATAAAAAACAGATGAATAAAAGTAATGCGCTATAAAAATAAAAATTTAATAAATAAAAAGTATAAAAATATTTTGTTCTCCCCTAAAAACGCATTTTTTAATGCGTTTTTAAGGGAATTTTTGGCAATTGACAATATCATATAATGAGTGTATATTATCATTATGGATATTAAATTTTAAGGAGGATACCATGATAACCGAAGATGATATTATAGAAAGATATGGTAAAAAGTATTCAGCAGGGCAATATATTTTTAAAGAAGGTGAGCATGGTGAAGAAATGTTTATTATTCATAAAGGCAAAGTGAGAATAACCAAAAAAACTGATGAGGGAGAAAAGACGCTTGCTATTTTATCAGATGGAGATTTTTTTGGCGAAATGGCAGTTATAGATAAGGGACCACGTTCAGCATCAGCAATTGCAGAAGATGAAACAATTTGTATTGTTTTAGATGAAGAACTTTTTGAACAACAGATGCAAAGAAATGCAAAAATTGTAAAGAAAATTTTAAAAAATATGAGTGCGAGATTAAGAGCAACTAATGAGCAGTTACAACTTCTTACTGCCAAAGATTACAATATGAGGGTTGTAAATGCACTTTTACTGCATGTTAATAAAAGTGGAGATAATTCTAAGATATCTATTCAGGACTTACTTAAACAAACAGGTATGGAAGATAATAAGTCAAAGTTTGATGAAATTATACAGAATATGCAAAGGGCAAAAGTAGTAAGTTTAAATGGTGACACAATAACTGTGAGCAGTGCGGATAATATCGCAAAATACAAGCAATACCTTGAAATGAAAAAAGAATTTGGTGAAGTTTAGTAAAAAAGTGAAAAAAAATACGATTGTTATTTTTTTTCTTATTTTATCTTTTTTTATATATTTATCCTTTTTGTTCAAAATAAATCCAAAAATTTATTTTTTTTTAAATAAATTTTTCCCTTCTGAATTCAGCAGTGAAAAAATATTAATGATTGAAAGTGAATTTGAATTAAAAACATTCAATAACCTTTTAGATAAACTTAAAACAGCAGAAAATTCAGTTATATTACTTTTGCCGCAAATTTTTAATATAAAGGTCGGGGATTATCTTGAAAATATTAACATAGAAGAAATAAAAAAAAATAAAGATTATTATAATGCTTTTATTTATAAAATAGCAGAAATGCCTAATTTAATACCAGTTATTTTTTTATATAATGAAAAAGATAAAAAAAGCACAGTTGATTTAAGCAAGTATTTTTATTTTGAAAAATCAGATCAAAAATTCAACTTAACAAAATACAATTATATAAAAATAATAAGTAAAAAATTATGGTATTCAATAAGTGATGTTGCATTTTATGAAGAGTTTGATGAATATCCTTTTGAAATTTCTTTACTTTATGATTATAATAATAAAATACTTCTCAATGCTGCGTTAGAATCTATTCGTCGATATTATAAGATTCCCAAAACACAGGTAAAATATGAAAATAAAAATTTAATTATTGGTAATATAGTTAGTTTACCGATGGATAAAGATGGTAAAATGTTTTTAAAAGAATATAAAAAATATAAAAAAATATATACTGCTGAAGAAATTTTAAATATAGAAAAAAATGAATTAAATGACAAAATTATAATTATAAAAAGTAGTAACAATACTATTCAAACAATGCAGAGTTTGGCCGTGGCAATAGATTCATTGCTAAACAAAAAATTCATTAAATATAATAAAAAAATAGAATATATATTGGCTGTGGTTTTGGCGATTATTTTATTTTTTACATTCGGAGAAATTAAATTTTTATTTGGCTTAATATTGAATCTGTTTTTTATATTTGTAGAACTTATCATTGCAGCGTATTTGACAAAATATAATATTTATTTTGATTATATGTTATTTATAAGTGTTTTATTTTCTTTGTTTTTTTCTGTTTATTTAATTAAAATTTTAAGCAATTGGCATATATATAAATCAAGGAAGAATCTTATGATTAAATATGCTCCACCAGAAAAAATCAAACAAATTATTAATCAAAATATTGATATTAAAATAAAAAATGCATGGTTGAAAACCAGATGTTTTTATATTGTTTTTAACAGTAATTATTTTAGTAATCCGGAAAAACTAAAAATAACTTTTGAAAAAATCAAAGCAATAATATATAATAATATATACAATTGTTTAATCAAAATCAATAGTTTTAATGAATTTTTAGTGGTCTTTTTAGAAGAAATGGATTTAAAAAAAGAAATAGATTTGCTTTTTGAAATTAGAAAAAGTATAGAGGAAACAAATTATAATATCATTATCAATAATACCGAAATTTATTTTTTGGAATACAATAATAATTTCTTTTTCATTGATAAAAGGTATGATATAAAAATACAGGCAGATAAAATAGAAAAAAGAGGTTATATTCTGATACATGGGGATGATATACAAAAATATATAAATTTAATTAAATTCCAAAAGGTGCAAACATACGATAAAGATACTTTTTTTAATGCGATATCAGACAGGTAAAGGAGGAAAATAATATGAAAATAAAAGTTTTGGGATGTTATGGAGGGGAGTTGCCCGGATTTAATGTCAGTGGTTATCTACTTGATGGTAAATTTTTAATTGATGCCGGGACAATTGGAACAAAAATTAATATTACGGAACAGAGAAAAATAAAAAATATTTTAATTTCCCATCCACACCTTGATCATATTGGGAGTTTGCCATTTTTTGGTGTTAATATTGTAAGTAATAAATCAGAAGCAGTTAAAATTATTGGAACGCATTTTACTATTGATACAATAAGTAAAAATTTAATGAATGGTCATATCTGGCCTGATTTTACAAAAATAAAAAATGCAGCAGGGAATAATGTTTTTGAATATTTTAAGATTGAACATAATAAATGGTATGATATAGATGGTTATAAAATCATGGCAGTAAAAGTAAATCATTCAATCCCGGCAGATGGTTTTATTATAGGGAAAAATAATAATTATTTTGTTTATACGGGTGATACAAAAGAAACAATGGAAATATGGGAAAAAGCAAAGGAACTTGGAAAAAAATTAAAAACAGTGATAATAGAAGTTGCTTTCCCTGATGAATTAAGACAACTTGCAGAAAATAGTTATCATCTGGTGCCGGCAACATTGGTAAGCGAGATTGGTAAACTCGGCGATTTAAAGCCAAAAATATTTGTAATACATATGAAACCTGAATATTTAACAATTATAAAAAAGCAGTTAAAGAAAATAAAAAAATATAAAATATATCTGATGCAGGAAGGAAAAATTTTTAAAATAACTTAAATGTTTTATTTAAGAAACGTAAAGATAGATGATATAAAAGAAATCATTGAGATAGAAAAAGAGTCATTTAAAAATCCATGGAGTGAAAAAGCATTTTCATGTGAAGTTTCAAAAAATAAAAGCGGCCAAAATATATTTCTTGTTGCTGTTTTAAAAGAAACAAACAAAATTATTGGTTATATTATTGGTGATAAGATCGTTGATTTTGCAGCGATATTAAATATTGCAGTGGATAAAAATTTTAGAAAAAAAGGTGTTGGTTTTGCACTTTTAAAGCAATTTGAAAAAGAAGTTTTAAAATCAGATTTAAGTTCAATGACTCTTGAAGTAAGGGAAAGCAATATTAACGCTATTAATTTATATAAAAAAGCAGGTTTTGTAATTAAAGGTAAAAGAGAAAAATATTACGAAAATAAGGAAGATGCACTTTTAATGTGGAAAATCGTAAAAACGCTTTAGAATACGTGTTTTTAAGAGAAAATAAGATATTTTTATTTTCTTTTATTTGTTTTTTTAATTGAAAATAAAAGTGTTATTTTAAAATTTAAGTTGTTTAATAATATTTTGGTTGTATTTTTTTTAGTCTGAAAATCGCGATTTCCTACTTAAGATTTGCGGGTTGAAATATTTAAAATGATAAATTGTTGACAACATTTTTAAACAAAAAACGTCTAATATAAAAAGGAACCTCAATGGTAATGGAAAAAGGCGATAAAGAAATTATACAGGATATTAAAAATGGTAATGAACATGCAATTGATGAACTTATAAAAAAATACCAAAAAAAGGTATATAATTTGATATTTGGTATGACTTTTAATTATGATATTGCATGGGATGTGTCGCAGGAAGTATTCATTAAGGTTATTAAAAATATTAAAAATTTCAGAGGTGAAAGTTCTTTCTGGACATTTCTTTACAGAATAACAATGAATGCTTATTATGATTACTACAGGAAATATAAATTAAGAGAAAAAGTATCATATTTTTCGGAAATGGATGATGAAGATACAAAAAGAACTTTTGAAGTAAAAGACCTTATTAATTTGGAAGAAGAATTTGAAGTTAAAGAATTCAAAGAAACAGTTAAAATTGCTTTAAAGGAATTAACTGATATGCAAAGGCAGGTGTTTATTTTAAAGAATATTAATAATTTAAAAATAAAAGAAATAGCGGATTTACTTAAAATTTCCGAGGGAACAGTAAAATCACATTTAAATAGAGCAATGGAAAAATTGAAAGAAACATTAGGAGCTAAAACATGAGTATTGATTGTAAATTTATAGAAGAAAAATTGATAGAGTATGTTTATGATGAGATTACAGATAATTATACCATTGAAGAGATTAAACAACATTTAAAGATATGTTTCAAATGCCGCGAAAAATATGAAGCATATATAAAAATAAAAGAAAATATAAAAAAAATAGATATTAATTTCCCAGAAGAGGTTTGGGATTTACACAGACAGGAGATAAAAAAGAAACTTTACGAGAGAAAAACTGCGATAGCAGTTATAAAGGAAACAATTTTTAATTTGTTTAATATTAAAAAAATTGTATTTGCATTTTTGATTATTTTATTTGCTTTTGTCGGAATTCAATTTGTAAAAACAAATCAGGAAAATGAAAAATATAAAAAAATTATAGAAAATATAGATATACTGGAAAACATTTCAGTTATAGAACAACTGGATTTTTATACAAAAATAAAAGAAGGTGATTTTAATTTATGAAAAAAATTTTTTTATTTTTAATTTTTTTTAATGTCATCTTGGTAATGTGTTTATTTTCAAAGGATTCAGTAATAAATACTTCAGAAGAAATATTATTATCATTTGAAGAAAAAGAAAAAATAAAAGAATTATTTCCGGAATGGGATAAATATTCCCGTGAAGAAAAAGAAAAAATCATAAGGAATCATAAAAAATTTAAAAACATGTCTGACAAAGAAAAAGAAAAATTAATAGCAGCATATAAAGAATGGGAAAAATTATCACCACAGATGAAAGAAAAAATAAGAAAAAATTATGAAAAATGGAAAAAATTAAGTTCTGAAGAAAAAGAAAAAATAAAAGAAAATTATAAAAAATATAAAAATTTACATCCAACTAAAAAGTCAAAAGTAAGAGAAAAAATAAAAAAAAGAAAATAAAAAAAATCCTTAAAACCTGAAAATTTATCTTTGCGGTTTGCAACCCTTAAAACTATGTTATTTTTATAAAAATTATAAATATGCATTTTTTTCTTTGTAAAAATACTGTTTTCTATAATTATTCCCTGTGATAAAATATCAGGTAAAATGGAAATAAATAAATATGTGAAAAAAGTATCAGAGATTATGTTGTTGTTTGTTATATTTTTTTTGCCACTTGTATTTTGCGGGATGGCAGCGGATCCATTCTGGATTACAGAAAAATTTTTCCTAAAGTTTGCATTTTCAATATTGTTTATATTTTTTTGCATATATTTTTTATTATTAAAAGAAATCCCTGGAATCAAAACACCGTTGAATTTGATTTTCTTATCATTTGTATTAATAAACATTGCCGGGATAATAAAAATTTCCAATATTTATTACTATTTGGATAAATTTATAACAAATATTTATTATATTATGTTTTTTTTTGTGGTAACTTTTTTTCTTTATGAGCAAAAAAATAACATTTATAAAATTATATTATCTATATTATTATCCTCATTTTTTATGGTTGCTTATGGAATTATACAGGCAACTGGTTTTGATATTATATTATGGCAAAGTAATTTTGCAGGAAGGGCTGCTTCTACTTTAGGGAACCCTAATTTTCTTGCGGGGCATATTGCTCTTGTTTTACCACTTATTTATTCTATTGTATTTATTCAATATGAAAGAAAAAAAGCAATTTGGTTTTTTTTAATAGCACTTGTCTTAACCTATGGTCTGTTGATAACACAAACCAGAGGAGCATATCTGGCATTTTTGTTATCAATGATTTTTATGGTCATATTGATTTTAATTTATAAAAAAGATATTTTTATTGAAAATAAAAAAATTTTCATTTTCGGGTTAACTTTGATTATCTTTTTACTGGCAGCATATTTTTTATTTAACAAAAATGCAACAGAAAGGATTAAAAAAATTTTATTAGCCCAGGATGAGGCTGCACAGATAAGGCTATCATTATGGAAAAATTCAATAAATGTTTTTAAGGATAATTTATTATTAGGGACAGGGGCAGGGAATTTTCCGATAAAATATTCTTATTATCAGGCAAGTTCATTGACACCAGATTATTTTAAAAAAAGTGATTTTTACCGTTCATCTCATTCCCATAATGATTATATTCAGTTTGCAGCAGAATATGGATTTCTGGGGGCTTGTATAATATTCTGCCTTATATTTGTTTTATTTAAAACAAGTTTTAGTTATTTGAATTCAGAAAAAAATTATAAAATTTTTGTCATTGGCATTATTTCAGGTATTTTGGGATTGCTCATTCATGCAGTTTTTAATTTCCCTTTTCTCATCATACCAACAGCGGCATATTTTTATTGTTTTACCGCAATGTTGATGTATGCCTGTGAAAAATCATCAGTAGAACTCATCACTTGTAACAGTAAAATAAAATATCCTGTAATTTTATTTGTCCTACTATTTATTTTAATAATGATATTTTCATTTAATTCATTTTTATCCAATATTTATTTGAGAAAGGCAAAAGAAAATGAATATTTTAATAAAATGAATGATGCTATTTATTATGCTGAAATGGCTGTTAAAATTGATTCCAATTATGAAGAAAATTATATGACCCTTGCTGTATTATATGAAAAAACAGGCAATATTAAAAAGAGTTGTGAATGTTATAAAAAAATATACAGTTTAAATAGCGGTTATTGGGAAGCAAATTTAAATCTTTTTGATTGCTATGCAACAGAAGATCTTAAAGATAAAATGCTTGAAATAGGAGAAAATCTTTATAGACTTTCTCCTTATTCAAAAAAAGCAATCAGGTCATTAGGACTTGGTTTTTATATAAATGGGCAATATAAAAATGCAATAGAAATTTTTTCAAAAGGTCTTGGTTTGTATAATGACGATTATGAATTTTTAACATTTTTGGGAGTTTCATATGCAGCAAATGGTGAATTTGAAAATGCAATTGCAAATTTTAAAAAAGCAATAAATATAAATCCTTATTTCAAAGATGCATATTTTAATATGGCAGTTACATACTATTCTTTTAAAAAATATAAAGAGGCCAAAGATTTAATAGAAAATATGAAAAAATCAGGTTTTTATGATGAAAAAACAGAGAATTTATTAAAGGCGATTCAAAATGAAAAATAAAATAATTTTTTTGTTTTTAATATTAATATTTTTTATTTATTTAAAAACCATGAATCCTGTTTTTCATGCTGATGATTCGCCGGAAACAATAGCATGTTCTTTTACCCTTGGAATACAACATCCGCCAGGTTATCCGCTGGCTACTTTGTCTGGTAAAATTTTTTCTTTAATACCTGTTGGCAATATTGGTTTTAGAATAAATTTACAGGCAGTATTTTTTGCTGTATTAACATTGGTATTATTATATTTCATATTTTTTAATCTGTGTTCTTTAAATGATAAAAAATACTTCAATTATTATATTGCAGTTATAACAATATTAACTTTTGCATTTTCGTTTACTTTCTGGAGCCAGGCATTATCTGCCAAAGGTGGTATTTATACTTTAAATTCATTTTTAATATCTTTGCTTATCTTGATTTTATTTTTATGGCAGAAAAACAAAAATATTAAATATCTTTATCTTTTTATTTTTATATATGGATTATCCCTAGGTAATCACTGGGAAAGTATGGCGGTTGTTACTCCGGCATTTTTAATTTTTATTATCCTGAATTTTAAAGAATCCAAGATAAAGTTAAATTCAAAAAATATAACAATATCATTTGTTTTTTTTATTTTGGGAATTTTTATTTATTATTATTTAATAATAAGGGCAAGAAACGGAACTTTTCTAAACTGGGGAGACCCTGTTGATTTAAAACAATTATTTTGGGTTATAACACGTGCTGAATATACTTCGCTTGAAAAAGCAAGGGATATAAATGTTATACTAAAGCAAATCTTTAGAATTTTAAATCATATAATTTTTGAATTTACAATTTTTGGATTTTTGTTAATGTTTGCCGGAAGTTATTATTTAATAAAAAATAACAAAAAATCCCATTTTGTTTTATTAATTACAATAATTTTATTTATTTTATTAAGTTTATCTTTTTATTTAAATCTAAAAGATGAAATGTTATGGATACTTGATGTTTTTTTAATACCTGCTTATGTTGCCATGGTGATTTTAATATATGCAGGAATTTTATTCCTGGCTAAAAATAAAGTTTTTAAATATTTTTTTATTTTATTACTATTTTTGCCTTTATTTAATTTTTTTTCCAATTATAAAAAAGCAGATCAGAGCAGATATTTTTATGCTTATGATTTTGGTTTAAATATAATTAAATCAATTGATAATCCGGATAGTATTGCAATGCTTGAGGGTGATTTTGCTGTAATGCCGATTATGTATTTTAAATATGTGGAAAGAAAAGTTTATTTTTGTCCGATAACTACTATTTTTCTTTATGTTCCATGGAGTTTGAAAAATATAAAAAATGAATGTCCTGAAATCAAATTTACTTCAAAGCCAGAGGATTCTTTAAGTTCTAAAATACAAAATATTATATCTTTGAATTTTAGGGAAAAACAGATTTATTCTTCAATTTTCAGGGATGTTATGAAGGATTTTGCCCCTGGTATTCATAAATTTTTAGTTTGCAACGGGATGATTATGAAACTGGATATAAATAAATATGAGACATTAAAAAATGGATTTAAAAATATGAAAATTTTATCTTATAGGAATCTGTTGGATGATAAATTATTTCTTGATTCGTCAACCAAATTTTGTCTTAACAATTATACAAGCGCATATTTGGAACTTGCAAATGGCTTTAAGGAATTTAATCTGGATAATCTTGCTCTTGATATATTTAAAAAAGCAGTTATACTTGCAAATGAAAATTTAAAGGCAGAAAGCAAAACACATTTGGGAATACAATACGCTAAAATTGGTAATTATGAAAAAGCGATAGAATCATATAAAGAAGCAATTAAAATAAAACCCGGCTTGATAGAAGCATATTCCAATTTGTCAGGCGTTTATAATACACTAAAAAATTATGATGAAGGAATAAAATATGCCAAAGAGGCAATAAAAATAAAACCTGATTTTTCAGAAGCATACAATAACCTTGCAGTTGCATATTATTATAAAGGAGAAAAGCAGGAAGCATTGAAAAATATGGAAATTGCTGTTAAACTAAATCCACAAAATGAACTGGCAAAACAAAATCTTGAAATATTAAGAAAGGAACTGAAATGAAAGTTCTTGTCTTATCTTCTGTGTTTCCTTATCCACCTTCAGATGGAGACAGATTAAGAATTTATAATTTTATAAAAGAAATAAGTAAAAAAAATAAAATATATTTGATAAGTTTTATCAAAAAGGGCGAAGAGGAATTTATTAAAGAAATAAATAAATATTGCAAAGCGGTATATACTGTTTATATTTCCCGAAATGAGATTATTTTAAAAACCATATTTGCTTTTTTAACAGGTAAAGCAATGAATGTTTTTTCTTATTATAAAAAAGAAATGCAAATTTTAATAAATGATTTTTTAAAAAATAATAGTATTGATGCCATTTTTGCATACAGAATACGGATGGCACAATATGTTGAGAATGTAAAAATTCCAAAAATTGTGGATTTTGTTGATTCTCTCGCTTTTTATATGAAGGAAAAAATGCAATACGAAAAAAATTTATTTACATATTTTTATTTGTTATTTGATAATAAAAGAGTTTTATTATATGAAAAGAAAATGATTGAAAAGTTTGATTATGCTTTAGTTAATTATGAAGGTGATAAAAATTTTTTAAATGGCAAAAATGTTTTTGTTTTATCCAATGGTGTTTATTATGATGAAAAAAAAAGTTATTTTAAAAAGCCTGAAATTGTAAAAAAAATAGGATTTTTTGGTGATATGAATTATTCTCCCAATAAAGATGGAATTTATTTTTTTTATAAAATGGTATGGAAAAAAATAGAGAAATCTGATAAAAATTTACAGTTGATAATTGCAGGAAAATCAAGTGAAAGATTAAATATAAAAGGTAATAATATTATTAAAACAGGCTATTTGAAAAATTTAGATGCCGAAATAAAAACATGGGATTTATGTGTTGTTCCTGTAAGATATGGTGCAGGCAGGCAGAATAAAATATTAAAAGCCTGGTTAAATAAAGTGCCTGTTGTTGCAACTTCTTTTGCAGTAAAAGGAATATATGGAAGAGATTTTTTTAATATTTTAATTGCTGATACTCCGGATGAATTTATAGACAGAATAAACATACTTTTAAATGATAATAGTATCAGAAAAAAAATTATAAAAAATGGATATTTAACTTTAAAGAAACATTTTAACTGGAAAAAAACAGGTGCTTTGTTAAATAAATTATTGTGGAGATTAAAATGAAAAGATTATTTGTGTATTTGTTATTAGTTTTTTGGATATTTTTTATATCCTGCAAAACCATGAAAAGACAAATTACTGTTAAAGTTCCTGAAACAAAGGAAGAGCAGGTGTCTTTGGAAAAAGAAGCAGAGAATTTATATAATAGCGGAAATTATGTTGAATCAGTTGAAACATTAAAGGCATTGCTAGCAAAAGACCCAAAAAATCCAGTATACTGGAATCAATTAGGCAGTGTTTATGCCCAGATGAATGAATATGAATATGCAATTTTTTCTTTTAAAAAAGCAATAAAATATAATCCTAAAAATACAAAAGCCATGTATAATTTAAGTGTTGTTTATACTGAAAAAGGGGATATTGATGAAGCTTTAAAGGTTATAAAAAATGCTATAAAGGTTGATCCTAAAAATCCGTTAATTCAGGCAAGTTTGGGAAATATATTGATTGATAAAGAAAAATACGATAAGGCGAAAACAGTTTATAAAAGAATAGTTGAGGCAAAACCGGATTTTGATATAGGGCATTTTAACCTTGGTGTTATTAATTTTAAGGAGAGAAATTTAGATGAAGCAGAGAAAAATTATAAAGAAGTATTAAGGATAAATCCTGCTGATGCCGAAGCAAAAGAAAATTTAGCCGCAATTTATATAATTAAAAATGAATATGAAAAAGCAGTTGATTATTTAAAAGAAGTGATAGAAGCCAACCCTGAAGATGATACTACTTTAGAAAATGCATATTTTAATTTAGGGATTGCCTATGTGAGAATGAAAAAATATAAAGATGCACTGGATTGTTTTGAAACAGCTATAAAAATAGAGCCGTGGGACATGGCTGCTTATGTAAATGCTGCTTTAGTAGCAGAGACATTGGGATATAAGGATAAAGCAATAAAATACTGGAAAAAATATGACAGATTATTACCTATAAATAAAAGAAAAGATGAGATAAAAAAGAGATTGGAAAAGATGGGTGTAAAAATAGAATTAGAAGCAACGCCAGCGCCTGTTTCTATAACTTTCTCTGTAAAAGATGAAAAAGGAGAAAAATGAAAAAAATAGTTTGTTTACTATGTTTTTTTTATGCAATAAATATATCAGCCGTTGATGACCTTGATTTATTAACAAAAGCTAAAAATTTAATTGAAGAAGAAAAATTTAAAGAAGCACTGGTTTTTTTAAAAGAAGCAGAAATCAAAATGCCGAAAAATAAACTGTTAAACATCTATATTGATATGGGCATTTGTTACAGACGACTTAACAACTATGATAATGCAATCTACTATTATAAACAGGCATTAAAACTTTCTCCTAAAATGCCGGATATATATTACAATATCGGACTGGTTTATTATTATAAAAATTTATATAAAGAAGCGATTGATTATTTTAATAAGGCGATTAAATTATCTCCTCATTATACAGAAGCATACGGAGCTATGGCTATGGCTTATCGTGATTATGGTTTTGTTGATATGGCGATTAAAATAATTAAAAAAGCATTAAATATAAATCCTGATTATGCAGGTGGATATAATATACTTGGAAATTGTTTTGAAGATAAAAAGATGCATAGTCGTGCCATAGAGATGTATAAAAGGGCGATAATTCTAAGACCTGATTATGTTTCTGCTTTTTATAATTTGGGTGTGGTTTATGATGAGATTGGAAATTATTCAGATGCAATAGATGCATATAAACAGGCGCTTTCTTTGCAGAAAGATGATCCTGATATCTATTATAATTTAGGAATTACTTTGATGAAATCGGGAAACTATTATGAAGCCCAGGATGTTTTTAAAAAAACAATACGGCTTGATGATGGAAATATCAAGGCATATGATAACCTGATAATTTGTCTGAGAAATTCAAAATTAGAAGGGGAAGCACGAAAATGGGAAAAAATAAAATTTGATAAATTCGGGAAATGATAATGAATGAAAAAGATTTTATATTTTAAATGATTGTGTGTGTATAAAACAGATTAATTGCTTTTTACATGATATATTAATAAGCAAAAACAGAAGGTTTAACCTGAAAATCGCATTATTAGAAGATTGTGATTTTCAGGAAAAAAAAATAATATATTATTTAAAAAAATAAGATATTTAAAACAATAAAATATTTAAAACAACACTTGGGTTTTATTTTAAATAAAAAAAAGTAATGCATTATAAAAATAATATAAAAATTTGTTTTTCCGTAAAAAAACGCGTTTTCTAACGCATTTTTTACGGTTTAAGAATTTTATAGACAATAAAGATAAAAAAATATATAGTAATAATAGTTGAGTTTTTTATATGATTAATATTAAACAATTTTAAGGAGGAGTTGATGGAATATTTTATAATAGGTATTTCTTCTTTTATTCTTGGGTTGATTTTTATTCCGTTGGCAATTAAAATTGCTTTTAAATTTAAAATACTTGATTTTCCATCAACAAAATTAAAAAAACATGATAGACCTGTTCCTTATCTTGGTGGGGTTGCTATTTACCTTGCATTTTTATTACCTGTTTTATTCATAAAATTTTTTTTGCATCAAACAATTCATGGCATAATTGGTATAATAGCAGGAGGTTTTATCATTGTTATTTTAGGACTTTTTGATGACATAAAAAATCTGAATCCATATATAAAATTATTTGTTCAATTTTTAGTTGCCCTGATAATAATTAAAGTAAACATGAATATTAAATTTATGGAAAATAACATATTAAATTACATATTAACAATTCTATGGGTGGTTGGTATTACAAATGCTATGAACTTGATTGATATTATGGATGGGTTATGTTCTGGGGTAGCGGCGGTTGCTTCTTTGGCGTTTTTTATAATAGCGATGCTCGCAAATAGAGTAAATGATATGATACCTGCAATTGCACTTTTTGGAGCAGTTCTTGCTTTTCTTTTTTATAATAAACCACCGGCAAAAATATATCTGGGGGATGCTGGTTCATTATTTTTGGGGTTTATGATGGCAGCACTTGCTTTAAATGAAAGTTATTCGCGTAATAATTATATTGCTGTTTTAAGCCCTATTTTAATTTTAGGAGTTCCAATATTTGATACATTTCTTGTAATTTTTTTAAGAATCAGAAAAGGACTTTTGCCGATTTATGGTTCTGATGATCATACTGCGCAGCGGCTTGTTATGTTAGGTTTTACAAAACCACAGGCAACTTTATTTTTAATAATTTTAACGGCTTTTTTATCAATCGTTGCAATTATAAGTACATTTTTAAATATTTCAGGCGCTCTTGTTTTATATCTTTCAATTTCTTTTATGGCTTTAATGTTTGCAATGCTTATAATGTCAATTGATATGACTAATTTTCATAAAGTTTATAAAAATAGAAAATGAAAACAATAATAATTGGCGCTGGTTTTGCAGGTTTATCTGCTTCCTTAAATCTTAAAAAAGATTTTATTGTTTTAGAAAAAGATAAAAGACCAGGCGGATTTTGTAAAACAGAAATAATAAATGGTTTTACATTTGATTATACAGGACATCTTTTACATTTAAAAAATCAAGATACTGAAACATTTATCCGGGAAAACATTAAAACGAAATTATTTAAAATCCAAAGAAAATCATATATTTATAGTTATAATGTTTATACAGGATATCCATATCAAATGAATAATTATGGTTTGCCAGGAAAAGTTATTGAAGAAAACCTGATTGGATATATTCGCAGAGCAAAAAATAAGAAAGTAAAAAACTTTAAGGATTGGATACTTTGTGAATTTGGGAGTGGCATAGCAAAAAATTTTATGTTTCCATATAATGAAAAATTATGGAAATTTCCGCTTGAAAAGTTAACACTTAAATGGATGGGAAGGTTTATCCCATCTACAACCCTTGATAATATTTTACAGGGTTTAAAAGAAAAAAAAGTATCAGATGTTGGATACAATGCTTATTTTTATTATCCTGAAAAAGGAGGTATTGAATCGTTAATTAAAGATTTTTTTAAAAAAGTAAAGTCAAAAGTAATTTTAAATGCGAAAGTAAAAAAAGTTGATATAAAGAAAAAGATTGTTTATTATAACAACAAACAGGAAAAATATGATAATTTGATTGTTACCATGTCTTTAAAAGAATTTTTAAAAATTATAAATGATAAAATAGGTATCTATTATAATAGACTAAAAGCAACTTCGGTTTATGCATTGAATATAGGGTTTAAACAAAGAGAAAAAATTGATAAAAATTGGGTTTATATACCTGAAAAAAAGTATATATTTTATAGAATCGGTTTCCCGCATACTTTTTCTTCATTTAATGCACCCAGAGGTTATAATTCTATATATGCAGAAGTTTCTTTTAATAAAAAAATACCTGATAAAATAAACGATAAAATAATTAATGATTTAATAAAAATGGGAATATTGTTAAATAAAAAGGATATAATTGTTTTATATCCAATGGTTTTAAAAGATGCATATGTGATTTATGATAAAGAAAGAGAAAAAATTTTACCTGAGATAATAAACGAATTAGAAAATAATAATATTTATCTTGCAGGCAGATGGGGAAAATGGGAATATTCAAGCATGGAAGATGCCATAAAAGAAGGCATTGAAATAGCAAAACTTATAAATAAAAAAGGATAAAATGAAAAAAAATATTGCCATAGTTATAACACGTCTTGATTTGGGTGGGGCTCAGAAAATTGCTCTTTATCTTGCTGATAAACTTAATAAAAAAAAATTTAATGTCCACTTTATCACAGGAGAAAACGGTTATCTTGACTATGAGGCTAAAAAAATAAAAGGCATAAAACTTGTTTTTTTAAAAAGTTTAAAACATCCAATAAGCATCATAAATGATATAATTGCTTTGTTTAAATTGAAAAAATATTTTATACAAAATAAAATAGATATAGTTCATACCCATTCTTCAAAAGCAGGTATAATTGGCAGATTTGCTGCAAAAATGGCAGGAGTTAAACTAATCATACATACAATACATGGCTTTCCTTTTCATAAATATCAAAATCCAATAAATTTTTTTGTTTATTTAATACTTGAAAGAATTGCAGCAAAATGTTCTCATAAACTTGTAGCGGTTGGTGAAGATGTTGTTAAACATGGCCTTGAAAATAAAGTCGGAAGAAAAGAACAGTATTTAATAATAAGAGCCGGGATTGATATAAATTTGTTTAAAAATGCGAAAGTTAACAGGAAACAGTATTTATCAAAATATGGGCTAGACACTAAATTTTTTACAGTTGGTATGATAGGAAATTTAAAGAAACAAAAAAATCCTTTTGAGTTTATAAAAATTGCCATGGAAGTTTTAAAAAGGGAAAAAAATATTCAATTTGTTTTTGCGGGAGACGGCTATTTAAAATCAAGAATAGAAAAATTTCTTAAAAAAAATAAATTAAATGAAAATATTAAATTTATCGGTTGGATAAAAGATGCGGAAAAATTTTTAAAAGCAATTGATGTTTTTATTTTAACTTCGTTATGGGAGGGGTTACCCTGCACTTTGGTTCAGGCTCTTTTTTCAGGTAAACCATGTATTGCTACAAACATAAACGGTAATAAGGAAATTATGAATAAGGTTAACCCGGATTTTTTATATGAACCAGGGAATTATAATGATGCAGCAGAAAAGATAATTTTATTAAAAGAAAAAAGAAAAATTAAATTTAATTTTCCCTTAAAAATTTTAAAAGAATTTGATTTAAAATTTATGTTAAGGGAATATGAAAAACTTTATTATATGTAAACTGAAAATAAAATATAACGTCAAATTATAGTAAAATGATAAGAAAGGAGGTGTTTTTTTACTTTTATTTTGGTTGAATTTATGATACAATTTATTTATTAAATTTAAAAGGAGGAAAAATAATGAAAAAAAGTTTAATTTTAATAATGAGTTTTTTAATTGTTCTTTCTAATCTGATTTTTGCAGGGAAAATAACTGAAAAGGTTGAAAAACTTATTGAGACAAACCAGACAAGATATGAAAGGACATATTATCCCAGGGATTTAAGGCCCAATTTGGTGATGTTAAGTATTGGATTTCCTTATATGGCAGGGGTTAGCTATTCATATAATATAAATGAAATGTTTGCAGTTGGTGCTGGTGCTGGTTCATATTTCCCCGGAGCAGCATTTGGTCTTAATTTTACATTTTATCCTTTTGGAACAACCGTAAGTCCTTTTGGTGGTGCAGGTGTTACCTATATAATTCCTGGTCTTGTTGCTGTTAATTTGGATGCGGGTATTGATATAGCCTTAGAAAATGGTATGGTTTTTAATTTGGGAGGAGTTTATATAATTTCTTTTACAAATACTGATAATGCAATTGGTACTTTATGGGGCGTTCCTAAAAATAAGTTAAATGACCTTGGAATAAAAGGTGGTATAGGTTTCAGATTTTAATAAAATAAATTAATGATAATGTGAAAAGTTCTATGAAAAGAAAGAAGGGAGAGCTTAAAATATATACTAAAAGTATTGAAAATAATATACATTTCCCCCTCTTTAATAAAGAGGGGTTAGGGGAAATTTTAAAAGAGAGCGAGAAGAAGATAATGGATGTAAATCCCCCTTTGATAAAGGGGGAACAAAAGGCAACCAAAGTATATGAATAAAAGGATTTTTAAGTGAAGAGCGTTAAAACTTTTCACAATACTAAATTAATTAAAAGGAGGAAAAAATGAAAAAGATTTTTGTCATGCTTTTATCACTCATTGCTTTTGTTATGTTTCTTTCCTGCAGTTCCACAACTATAAAAAGAGTTGATACATCAACAGTTATGGATCTTTCCGGAAACTGGAATGATGTTGATGCTCAGATGGTGGCAGAACAGATGGTTAATGAAATGTTAAGCAGACCATGGTTGAAAAAATACTTGAAAAACAAAGGCAGGGAACCGAGAATAATAGTAGGTGAGATAAGAAATAAAACTGATGAACATATTGATGTAGAGGTTTTTAGAAAAGATATAGAAAAAGAATTAACAAATTCCGGTGAGGTTCAGTTTGTTGCTTCAAAAGCAGAAAGAGAAGAAATAAGAGAAGAAAGAGCTGATATGCAGGAATATTCATCCGAAGAAACAAGAAAAAAATTCAAAAAAGAAATTGCGGCAGATTATATGTTAAAAGGAGTAATTACTTCTATCATAGATCAGAAAGAAGGAACCAAGGTAAAATATTATCAGGTAGATCTTGAACTTTTTAATACCGAAACAAATGCAAAAGAGTGGGTTGGACAGAAAAAAATAAAGAAAGTAATTGAAAAATCTAAATTTGGATTTTAAAAAAAATTATTTATAAATGCAAAATAAAAATATAATAATAACGGCACTGACTATATTTATCATATATGGTTGTGCCGTTATGAATTTTTATAAAAAAATTGACACATTTATTTTATCAGGCGAATATAGTGCAGCAGACGGTATAATTGAAGCGGAAAAAGATCAATACAAAGGGGAGCATGAGTTACTTTATTACTTTGATAAAGGCGCTATTCTTCAAATGCTTGGAGATTATAAAGGGAGTATTAATTTTTTAAATCAGGCAGAAGAAAAGATTGATTCTCTTTTTACAAAAAGTATAACAAAAGAATTAAGTTCCTTTTTTTCAAATGATATGAATTTGCCTTACGAAGGGGAAGATTTTGAAAAAGTGATGGTTCATATTTTAAAAGCATTGAATTTTATGTATTTGGGTGATTTTTCAGGCGCATTAGTTGAAGCAAGAAAAGTAAATAATTTAATGAACCTTTTATCAGACAGATACGAAGGGAAAAATATTTATAAAGAAGATGCTTTTGCAAGATATTTATCAGCTTTTTCTTATGAAGCAAAAGGCGAAATAAATGATGCCTATATTGCTTATAAAAAATGTTATAAGATTTATGAAGATTATCAAAAGTTATATGGAACAGAAATTCCTACTATATTAAAACAGGATATTTTAAGGACAGCAGAAGCGATGAAATTTTATGATGAACTGGAAGAATTTAAAAAAATTTTTGGGAATATAAGTTATATAAAATACAAAGATTTAAAAGAAAAAGGTGAGGCTTTAATAATTATTTATGATGGTCTTGCACCATATAAAATTTCCAAAATGTCATCTGTAACTGTTTATGAAAATGAAGCAGAAAAGAAAAACCCAGCAATTATAAGCGTTGCTTTTCCGTATTTTGTAGAAAGAGGATATGCTTTACAAAATGCGCAGGTCTTAATTGATAATTTTATTTATAATAGTTATGTCGCAGAAGATATAACCAGGATTGCCATAAAAACACTTGATGATAAAAATGGTTTGATTGCTGCTAAAACAATTGCAAGGGCAGCAGCAAAATATTTTGCAGGAAAAAAAATCAGGGAAGCAGCAAAGGATAATTTACTTGTTAATTTTGTTACAAATGTTTATGCAACTGCTTCAGAGCAGGCAGATATAAGAAGCTGGAGAACATTGCCTGCAAGATTTCATATTATACGTATACCACTTGATATTGGAAAATATGAATTAAAATTAAAAATGGTTTTAAGTAATGGAAATACTATTGAGAATCCACTCAAAATAAATATTTCAAAAGCAAACCAAAAAAAAGTCCTGCCGGTTTTTAAGTTTAATTAATAAAAAGATTTTTAAGGGATAAATTTATAAAAAAATTATAATAAAATAATTTTTCGTAAAAATTTCTAAAATAATATAAATTTAAATGGCGTGCCTGGAGGGATTCGAACCCCCGACCAATGGATTAGAAATCCATTGCTCTATCCAGCTGAGCTACAGGCACACCTTTTTAATATTGGTCGGGGCGGCCAGATTTGAACTGGCGACCCCCTGCGCCCAAGGCAGGTGCGCTAGCCACTGCGCTACGCCCCGATATTTTAAAAAAATTTTCAAAGAGTAAATTAATTTGATGCATAATTTTATAATAAATACCAAAAAAAGTCAAAAATTTTTTTATTTTTGACTAAATTTGTTTTATTATGATATACTTATAAAAAATACAGGAGAAAAAATGAAATACAGAAAGTTGGGTAAAATTGACTGGGAAATATCAGCACTTGGCTTTTGTGCAATGCTTTTACTAATGCTTAAAAATGCTAAAAGTGAAAAGTATGTTAATGAAAAAAAAACAATAAAAATGTTAAGATATGCCATGGATAATGGAATTAATTATATTGATTCAGCATATATATACCACGGTGGTTTAAGTGAAGTGATTATTGGGAAAGCATTAAAAGAGTTAAATAAGAAGAAAAATCAGATAAATGTCAAGGTTTTAAAACCTGCGAAAAAAAATGTCCGCAAAAAATTAAAATAAGTGAATGGAAGCCTGTGATTCATAATACATTGATTAATAATAAATAAGGAGGGATAAAAATGGCAAAGTATTCAAAGGATCTTTTGGAAGAGATTTTAAAATTTGTAAATGAACATGGTGCAAATTACAGGGATTGGTATGTTGGTATTTCCAAAGAACCGGAAAAAGATTTATTTAAAAAACATAATGTTCAGAAAAATGGCGATTTATGGATGTATGACATTGCAACTGATTTAAATAATGCAAAACAGGTTGAAGAAAGATTGGTTATGATGGGTTTTGACGGGGCTTCAATGCCATCTGACCCCAAAGCAGTTGCTGTTTATATTTACAGAAAAAAAGGACATACAAAAGAATGGTAAAGATAATAAAAAAAACAATAATATTTTTTATACTCTTTTTAATTTTTTCTTATGGATGTAAAACAACTAAAAACCTGGATTATTCGGAATATTTGGTAACCCCTACTCCAACTGAAATAGTAAAAGCCGGGTGGACACTTTATTGGCATGATGAATTTAATAAGGATGTTTTAAATACTGAATACTGGACACCCGAAGATATTAAATGGCCCTACAGTGGCGAAGAAGAATATTATACTTCGCGCCGGGAAAATTTGAATTTTGAAAATGGAAATCTTGTTATAATTGCATTAAAAGAAGAATATAATGGTGCGCATTATACTTCCGCGCGAATTCATACAGAAGGAAAAATTAAATCAGTATATGGATATGTGGAAGCACGTATAAAATGTCCTTATGGGCAGGGGATGTGGCCTGCCTTTTGGTTATTTATGCCAAATACAATTTATCCTTCTTATTACGGTGAAATAGATATAATGGAAATGATCGGTGGTGGGGCAGGAAGAGATAACAGGGTTTATGGAACCTGTCATTATGGAGACGGAACATCTATTATAAGCCGAGGTGGTAATACTGAAATAGCATGGCCAAAAAAATTATCGGATGATTATCATATTTATGCAATTGAATGGACTTCATCATCAATTAAATGGTATTTTGATGATATTGAATATTTTTCAGTTGATATAACCCCTGCCAATCAGGAAGAGTTAAGATCAGAGCAATATGTTATTTTAAATCTTGCTGTAGGCGGGACATGGCCGGGTTCGCCTGATACAACAACTGTCTGGCCTCAGAAGATGTATGTGGACTGGGTAAGATGGTGGAAAAAATAAAATAAATGTAAAATATAAATGAAAAATTTTACTTGAAAATTCAATAAAATAACATAAACTATAATAACCTGAAAATCGCATTAAAAGATTGCGTTTTTTCAGGAGAAAAAACACAAAAATAAAAAATTATTAAAAAAAAATATTTAAAACAACACTAGATCTTTATTTTAAATTTATTAAAGTTTAGAAAAGTAATTATTATGGGTGATTAGCTCAGATGGTAGAGCAACTGACTCTTAATCAGTGGGCCCGGGGTTCGAGTCCCCGATCACCCACCAGATTATAATTCTGGGAATTTGATGCGAAAGATTACAAGCGCCTGTAGCTCAGTGGATTAGAGCATTGGCCTCCGGAGCCATGTGCGGGGGTTCGATTCCCTCCAGGCGCACCAGGTTTTAAATTAAATCTGGTAATTTAATTATGTTGTCTTGGTGGGCGTAGCTCAGAGGTTAGAGCATCAGGTTGTGGCCCTGGGGGCCGCGGGTTCAACTCCCGTCGCCCACCCCATTTTTATTATAAATAATTTTTTACAATTCTGTTTTTCATTTTTTTAATAGTTTTAAAAAAAATATATAAGGAGGAATGGAATAAAAAAATATGTTATTAAAGCATAAAATTTTTTATTTTATATTTGGGGCAATTTTATCACTGACATTATTATATGCAGAAGATAATATTGAAAAATATAAATTTTCATTTTATGTTTTATTAAAAGGTAAAATAATTAAAAATATTCCAAGATATGATTTTGGATACAGAATTGAAAAAACCTATCCATTAAGAGTAAAAGAATTTTTATTAACTTCAAAATATTATAATATAAATAATCCCGCTTTAAAAAATACTGCTGAAAATGAAATTTTGTCTAATATAAATCCTGAATATAGAAGAAAAAATGCATATTATGTAACAGCAGAAATTTTTAATTTTATTAAAAATAAAATTTTTGACGAAAATCCAAGAGAAGAATTTAAATTAAATCACCATGAACTTTTCAAATACCCATCCGAGGTAATTAAAGAAGGAAAAGGAAATTTAATTGAAAAATGCAGGTTGGCAGTTGCGCTTTGCAGATATTTAATAATACCAGCACGAATTTCATACTGGAATAATCACTATGTTGTTGAATATTATTTACAGCCATTAAAAGGGAAAGGGCATTGGTTTATTATGGATTTTGAAAGAGAAGAAATTGATATAAAAGATGAACGCATAAAATCTGTTGAATGGTTTCCAATTGATAAAGATGAACAGTTAAATGAGCAATGGAATGATGAGGAGATTTTTTTAAAAAGAAACGGAGTAAAAGAAATAGTATTCGGTGGAGATAATAATTTAGCAAAAGAAAATTTTGAAAAGTTTAAAAGAGATGAAGTGATTCAAATAGAAGATAATTTCAAAGATAAATTTTATTTAGTCAGAAAAACAGATTATGAAATATGGTTCAAAAGAGAAAGTGAAAATAAAAAAGCAAAAGTTACATTTATGCTTCCTTTTAATAACAGATATAACTTTAAAAATGAAAATAGCGATGATGATTTAAAAACAATTGATTATTTTGTAAAAAGTGAATCAGCTGATTTAAAAGTAAAATATAAAAGAACTCATACGCGTATAAATCCACCACAAACAGGCATAATTTACACTTTGCCAGTAGAATTTGTAATTTTAAATACTGGTAAATAATAAAAAAGCAGATTATACACTTATTTGTTTTATTTCCCATACCTGAATTTAAAACAACTTGACTTTAAAAAAATACTTATATATAATTATAAAAATGAAACTTTATATGATAATGTGAAAAGTTCTATAAAAAGAAAGAAGTCAGAGATTAAAATATATAGTAAAAGTGTTGAAAATAATATACATTTCCCCTTCTTTTAAAAAGAGGGGGCAGAGGCGATTTAAAAATAATGTCAAATCCTCTTTAATCCCATTTTTACAAAGGGGTAGAAAAAAAAGAGGAGGAAAATCGCTCTTAGTCTCCCTTTGGCAAAGGGGTAGGAAAAAAATAAGAATAAGAAAAAAAGTTCCCCTCTTTAAAAAAGAGGGGTGAGGGGAGATTTTAAATTAAAAGAGAGCGAGAAAAAGAGAATGGATGTATGTAAATCCGCCTAAATCCCCCTTTGATAAAGGGGGAACAAAAGGCAACCAAAGTATATGAATAAATAAAAGGATTTGTAAGTGAAGAGCGTTAAAACTTTTCACAATACTCTTTATATTTATATAAGGAGGAGGAAAAAAAATGAAAAAACTATTTTATCTTGCTATTTTAACTTTACTATTAACTATTAATTTTTTTGCAGGGACATTATCTGATATTAAAACTTTGGAATCAGGTTCATATCCGCGTGGTATTGCAATTGCTGATATTAATTCTGACGGGAAAAATGATATTTTAGTTGCAAATTTTGGAGAGGATACATTGATTGGGCAGGAAAATGATATAATTCCTACTTCTTCTATATCAATTTTTAAAGGAATTAACCTGACAAAAGAAAATTTATATGCTGGCAATTCACCTCGTGGACTTGCCATAGGTGATATAAATGGTGATAAAATCACCGATTTTGTTGTTTCTAATTATGCTGATGGCACCATTTCTATTTTTATTCAGACAGGAAAAACAATTGAATTAACTGATACAATTAACGTTGGCAGACATCCTGTTGGTGTTGCGATTGATGATGGACTTATTGCTGTTGCTGTTTATTCAGATAGCAAATTAGTTATTTTAAGAGATAATTTAAAAGAAAAAACTGAAATATCGCTTCCTGGTAATCCAACTGATGTTATAATTGGAAAAATAAATAACCAAAGATTTATAATAAGCGCAAATTATTCTAGCGGAAATATAAGTGTTATTGCTGAAGAAAAAAATGGTTTTTCCAAAATAAAAGATATAAATGTTGGTGGTGGAGTATGTAAAGTTGAAATTGCTGATGTGACTGGTGATAAAGTAAATGATATTATAACTTCTAATTTTTATGACAATACTGTATCTGTTATAGAATTTAAAAATAATGATTTTACTGAACCTGTAAATTATAAACTTTCAGGGCAAAGACCCAATGGAATGGCAATAGGTGATGTAAATGGTGATGGATTAATTGATGTTGTAACTGCAAACAGAGATAGTGATACAATTGATATACTATTACAAAAACAAGGAAAATTAATACTGACAAAATCAATTTTAGTTACAAATGATGAAAACAAAACATACGGACCTGTTGAAATTGCAATTGGTGATGTTAATGGAGATGGGAAAAATGACATAGTATTTACCCATATGCGCTCTAATTCGTTGAAAATTGTTTATTATGAAAAACCAGCAGCACCAAAAGTTTCTTCTATTACGCATCCTGATGAAAATCTTTGGTATGCTGATAATTCTCCTGTTTTAAAAATACAAGCAAAGGAAGATTTAAGTGGTATTTCAGGATTTTATTATGTTGCAACCAAAGACAATGTATTTGATTTAAGCAAAGCAACTTTTATAACTGAAAATGAGGTAAAATTAACAAATTTGGAGAGCGGAACATATTATTTTATTGCAGTTGCCAAAGATAACAACGGCGTATTATCAGATAAAGCGGTTTTTAAAATAAATATTACAGAAGAGATGAATGAAAATAACACATATAATTTCCCGAATCCGTGTAGTGATTCTACAACAATAAGATTCCCGCTTACAGAAAAAACAGAAGTTAAAATAATTATTTATGATATAAATGGTAAAACAGTGTGGTCAAAGACATTAAACGAAGCAGAAGTAATAACAGGGGTAAATTATGTTGTATGGAATCTAACCAATGACGCAGGGTTAGCCATTTCAAATGGTACATATATTTGTAAAGTTATAACAAAAGATAAGGTTGTAACAAAGAAAATAGCAGTTGTTAAATAAAAAATTTGAAAAAATTTTTTTTAATATCAATAATTTTTTTTCTTTTATCAATAAAGTTAGTTGCAATAACAGGAGTTGCAGGAGGGGCTGCTCCTTTTTTACGCTCTGGGATTGGTGCTCGGGCGCTTTCATTATCTGGTGCATTTACTGCCTATACCGATGATTCCACGGTTACTTACTGGAATCCTGCTGCGTCTTCTTACATTGGGAAAATTGCAGTATCAAGTATGTTTTCCTGGCTTACCGAAGATAGAAAGTATAATTTTTTTAATGTTCTTTTTCCTTCTGATTTTGGAACATTTGCAATTAATTTTATAAATTTTTCAATAGGAGAAATAGAAGCAAGACAATCTGACACCCAGGAACATACAATAATAGAAGATGTTGAAAATGCATATTTTTTAACATACGGAAAAGAACTGGTAAGGAATTTAAGCGGGACCAGTGTTGCATTAGGAGCTAATTTTAAAATAATCCAGACATCAATTGCTAAATATAATTCTACTGGATTTAGTTTTGATATTGGTGTTATTATAAATCCTTTTGATTTTTTTTCTTTTGGCATTATTTTTCAGGATTTTTTAGGAAGTATAAAATGGTCAACAGGAACTTCTGAAAAAATACCATTTGATATGAAAATAGGAGTTTTATTGAAAATATCTGATGAATTATTAAAAATATCATTGGATACTGAAAAAGTGGAATATGAAGGTTTAATAATAAAAAGCGGGTTAGAACTTGGATTTTTTAAAATGATTTTTATACGAGGCGGTATATCATATGATATAAAAAGTTATGAATTTAATTACACATTTGGGGCAGGAATAAAATATAAAATTAACAATGTTATATTTCAGGTTGATTATGCTTTTAAAAAAGAAGAATTTTTTACTGTTTTTCAGCCACAGCATAAATTATCTGTAAATATATATTTATAAATTTTTTGTTTTATTTTATCTTTAAAAAAAAATAAAAATCATTTAATATAAAAATGCAGGGTCAGTTACTTTTCTGAAAATCGTATTTAAAAGATTGCGATTTTCATTAGAAAAAACACAAGAATAATATATCATTTTAAATTTTAAAAAACAGGTGAATAAAAGTAATGCATTATTAAAATAAAAATTTATTAAGTATTTTTTTCAGAGTTGACTTATTTATTTTTCCCTGATAATATTATTTTTAAATTAAAGTTTAAAGGAGTTAAAATGAAAGAAAAAGTAAAAGCAGCAATTGAAGATTTAAGAAAATATTTACAGATGGATGGAGGAGATGTTGAACTGGTTGATGTTGATGAAAAAACAGGAGAAGTAAAAGTAAGATTAAAAGGGGCATGTGGTGGATGTCCAATGGCTATGATTACATTATCCCAGGGGATTGAAGCACGTTTAAAAGAGCAGATTCCAGAGGTTAAAAAAGTTACAGCAGTTTAAAAAATTTTTTTAAGATTAAAATGCAGGATATAAAAACGACTTGTAAAAAAAACATTTTATTAACTTTTTTATTTGGAATTGTTTTTGGTTATCTTGAAGCCGCGGTTGTTATTTATTTAAGAGAACTTTATTATCCTGAGGGTTTTTCATTTCCAATAAAACTTTTTACGGGTAAGATAATTTTAGTGGAATATATAAGGGAAATTGTTACATTGCTTATGATTTTTTTTGTGTCTTTGCTTGCAGGTAAAACCAAATTAGAAAAATTTGCTTATTTTATGTTTATATTTGGGATATGGGATATTTTTTATTATGTTTTTTTAAAAATTTTTTTAAACTGGCCAAAAAGTTTTTTAGAATACGATCTTTTATTTTTAATACCAGTTGCTTGGGTGGGTCCTGTATTAGCACCTATTATTGTTTCCTTATTATTAATAATTGCTGCACTTTTTATAATTTATTTTGAAAATAAAAACTATAAAATTTGCCAAAATAAATTTTTATGGTTTCTTGAAATTTTAGGTGGTATTATCGTTTTCATATCCTTTATTTTACCTGCACAGGATGTATTGAACCAAAAATACCCTGAGCATTTTTATTGGTTGCTTTTTATTGCAGGAGTTATTATTGGAGTTTTACCTTTTTGGTATGCTATTAAAAAAACATTAAAAAACAAAAATTAAATGAAAAATAATCTTTTATTACCTATAACCTTTCTTGTTTTAAATATATTACTAGCAATAATTTTTATAACTACTTTGCCTGCGTATTTTAATGAAAAAATTTTTATTTCTAAAAATCCTGCGATAAAAGAGGCGTTATTTTATGAAAAAAAAGATCATGGGGTAAAATGTAATTTGTGTCCCCGCAATTGTTTTTTACCAGAAGGATTTCGTGGCAAATGCAGAGTAAGGATAAACACAGGTGGAAAACTTTACACAATGGTCTATGGCAGAGCAGAAGCAGTGCATGTTGATCCTGTTGAAAAAAAGCCAGTTTATCATTTAAAACCAGGAACTGAGGCATTCTCCATAGCGACAAAAGGTTGTAATTTAAGATGTAATTTTTGTCAAAACTGGCAATTATCACAAAGTAACCCCGAAAATAAAAATACTGTTTTTTTATCTCCAAAAGAAATTATTCAACTTGTAAAGCAAACTGGTTCAGAATCAATTGCCTATACATATTCTGAACCAATTGTTTTTTATGAATATGTTTATGAAACAGCAAAGTTAGCAAAAGAAAGTGGTATATATAATATTTTAGTATCTGCGGGGTATATAAATGAAAAACCACTTGAAAAAATTTTACCATATCTTGATGTGATAAAAATTGATTTAAAAGGATTTAACAAGGAATTTTATAAAAAATTTGTTGGTTGTGAATTGGAGGATATTTTAAAAACATTAAAAATATTAAAAAAACATGATAAATTAACTGAAATTGTAAATTTAATAATACCCGGATTAAATGATGATATGGAAGAGATAAAACAGATGTGTAAATGGATTTATGAAAACTTAGGACCAGATACACCTTTGTTTTTTTCCAGATTTTTCCCTAATTACTTACTTACAAACCTGCCTGCAACTGATTTTGAAACATTAAAGAGAGCATATGATATTGCAAGAAAACAAGGTCTTGATTATGTTTATATAGGTAATGTTCCTGGAACCCAATATGAACACACATATTGTCCGAAATGCGGTAAATTACTGGTTGAAAGATATGGGTATACTGTTTTACAGAATAATATAGTAAATGGAAATTGTAAATTCTGTGGCAATAAAATACCTGGAATATGGTGATATAAAATTAAAATGAATTTTTATTTATATAACCTGAAAAACGCATTAGCGTTTTTCAGTGGAAAAAAGGAAATATAAAAAAGGTTTATAAACAAATATAATTTTTAAAAGAGAACTTTTTTTTAAATTAAAAAACAGGTGAATAAAAGTAATGCACTTTAAAAAAAAATTATTAAACAAAAAAGACAAAAATATTTCATATTTCCGTAAAAAAGCATTTTCTAATGCGTTTTTACGGTATAACATATTACTTTTATTCACTTTTATTAATTTAAAATAAAACATAAGTGCTATTTTAATAATATTTTTTCTGATTTTTACTGAAAATTGTAATTTTATATTATAGCAATTTTCAGGCATCCTATTTAACTTTATTTTTTTATTCAATTTTGCTATATTGTTTTATATTTTAAATAAAGGAGAAAATATGCAAATAAAAAACAAAGAACCGGAAACAAAAAAACAAAACTGGCATTCATTAAAAAAAGAAGATGTTTTTAAAGAATTGGCAACTAATGAACATGGGCTATCTGCATCAGAAGTAAAAATACGTCAGGAAAAATACGGAAAAAATATGCTACCTGCAAAAGAGCCGCCTTCAATAATAATTATTTTTTTTAAACAATTTTTAAGCCCATTGATTTATGTATTACTTGCTGCCGGAATTGTTTCTTTATTAATCGGCGATACAAAAGATGCGTTTTTTATTTTTTTAGTTTTACTTATAAATGCAGTTATCGGTACTTATCAGGAATACAGGGCAGAAAAAAGCGCTGCAGCACTGCAAAATATAATAAAAGTCAGGGCAACTGTTTTAAGAGATAATGAAAAAATTGAAATTGATTCTACAGAACTTGTTCCAGGTGATATTGTCTTTTTAGAATCTGGTTTTAAAGTGCCTGCGGATATGCGAATAATTGAGGCTAATTCACTGGAAGTTGATGAGTCATTTTTAACCGGAGAGTCAGTTGCCGTATTAAAAAAAGATGTAGTATTAGATGAAAACACAGCAACTGCAGATAAAATAAATATGCTTTTTGCAGGTGCAACAGTTACAAAAGGCCGCGGGACAGGTATTGTTGTACAAACCGGTATTAATACAGAGGTAGGGAAAATAGCAAAAACAGTAACAGAAGAGGTGGATACAAAAACTCCTCTTATTATAAGAATGGAGAAATTCAGTAAACAGATAAGTATAGTCATAATTGTCTGTTGTCTTATTGTTTTTTCAGTTCTTGTTGGAAAAGGAAATCCAATCAAAGATGTTTTTTTTCTTGTTGTGGCACTTGCGGTTTCTGCAATACCTGAGGGACTTCCCGTTGCATTGACTGTGGCTCTTTCTGTTGCAACGCAGAGAATGCTTAAAAGAAATGTAATAGTAAGAAAACTTACAGCTGTTGAGAGTCTGGGAAGTTGCACATATATTGCAAGTGACAAAACAGGAACATTAACTGTTAACCAGCAGACAGTAAAGGAAATATTATTACCATGGGGAGAAGTTTTAAATGTTTCTGGACAGGGTTATAATGACGAAGGAGAAATTACAGATATATATGGTAAAAAAATAAATGTTTTAAAAAATTCTTTATTATATAAATTAATTTTATCCGGTATTTTAACTAACGAAGCAGCATTACATAAAACATCTGATAAATGGACATATTTTGGTGATGCAATGGATATTGCTCTTCTTTCCTTGGGGTATAAAGCTGGTTTTGATCCTGAAAAAGAAAGAGCAAAATATGCAACAATATATGAAATACCATATGAGTCAGAGAAAAAATATTCAGCGAAATTTTATAAATTAAATGAAAAAAATAATGTAGCAGTGAAAGGAGCTACTGAGGTTGTTTTGTCATTTTGTTCAAAAACATACAATGAAAAAGGCGAAATAGTGGAAATTAAAAAAGAGCAAATTGAAAAACAGGCGATGGATATGTCTTCAAGAGGTTACAGAGTGCTGGCAGTTGCTGGAGGAGAAATAGAAAAATCAAATGAAGAAGGACTAAAAAATCTGATTTTTTATGGTTTAATAGGTTTTATTGATCCTTTAAGACCCGAAGTCATAGAAGCAATAAATAAATGCAAAACTGCAGGAATAACAGTTTCCATGGTTACAGGAGATCATCCTGCAACTGCATTTGCAATAGCAAAACAACTTGGTATATGTAATTCAATGGATGAAGTCATATCAGGGAATAAATTGGAAGAACTAAAAGATCCTTCTAATAAGGAATTTGTTGATACAGTTGAAAAGTCAAGAGTTTTTGCCCGAGTATCACCTGTGCAAAAATTACAGATTGTGGATGCTTTAATACGTGCAGGACACTTTGTTGCAGTAACAGGAGATGGGGTAAATGATGCACCAGCTATGAAAAAGGCAAATATAGGTATTGCAATGGGAAGTGGCACAGATGTTGCCAAAGATACTTCTTCCATGATTGTTGCTGATGATAATTTTGCTTCAATTGTAGCAGGTGTGGAAGAAGGCAGATTTGCATATGATAATGTTCGTAAAGTTATTTATCTATTGATTTCAACAGGGGCGGCTGAAATTGTATTATTTCTGCTTTCTATGATCCTGACTGCTAAATTTTTTGCAGAAGGAAGCATAGAACCACCACTGATTGCAATACAACTTTTATGGTTAAATTTAGTTACAAATGGTGTCCAGGCAGCTGCGCTGGCGTTTGAAGGTGGTGAAGAAGGAGCAATGAAAAAACCACCCAGGAGTCCCAAAGAAAATATTTTTAATAATTTGATGATAAAAGAAGTAATTTTATCCGGTGCTGTTATGGCTTTTGCTGCTTTTGGAATATGGTATTATCTTCTTTCTGTAGGAATGGATGCATTCAGTGCAAGAAATATTACTTTACTTGCCATGGTTTTGATGGAAAATGTTCATGTTTTTAACTGCCGGTCCGAAACAGTTTCTGCATTTAAAGTAAAAATAAGTAAAAATTATTTTCTGGTTTTAAGTGTTATAATTGCCCAGGGAATACATATAATAAGTATGCAAATTCCATTTATGCAGAGTTTATTAAGAATTCAGCCAGTTTCAGTTAAAGAATGGATTATTGTTGCCGTTTTATCACTAATATTGCTATTTACAATGGAATTATTTAAGATGATTAATAATATCGTTGAAAAAAAAGGAGGAAAAAATGGCAAAAAAATTAAATAACGAACAGGAATTTTTAAATTATTTTAATGAACTTGCTGAAAAATGTTGTTTAACAGAAGCAGATTCAATTATAATTTATCACAATCAGCGTAAAACAGTATCAAAATTATTAAAACAGGTAGCAGAAAAATATGATATGGGTTTAATTGAAGTAGATCTTTCATCACTTCCGGATGAAAAAATAGGAACATCCATTTTTGAAAATAAAGTTCCTGAATGGCTTACCCCGGTTTTTAACAATAAAGAAAAGAAAAGTTATATCATATATATGAGAGAATTTGCCTTAGCATCGGATAAGGTTAAAGTAGGTGTGATGAATTTACTTCTTAAAAAGCAGATAGAAGGATTTCCATTTCCAAATAGCACATTAATTGTTTTAGGTGTTTTGGATCTTGATGGTGTGACATCGGCTTTAACAAATGTAAAAAGTGTTGTTTTTTACAGACAAATTGATTGAGGTGATTTTTTATGGTAATTGCTGAACTTATTTTAATACTTCTTGCTGTTTTTATTTTGCCTTTTCTTATTAAAAAGGTGGAAGAAGAATTAGAAATTTTTCTTTTTATAATGGGAGTTTTATCAGTAACTATTACCAAACAATGGTCTTTGCATCTTATAGAAGAAGCTTTAATAGAACCAGTAAAAATCACTTTGGCTGTTTTAATAGCAGGCTTTATATTTAATAAATTTCAGCAGGAAATAGCCCATAGAATAAAAAAACTTGTTGCTTTTATGGGTCTTCCTTTATTTGTTTTTATATTTGTTTTTGTTGTAGGGTTATTATCCAGCGTTATCACTGCAATTATTGCGGCTCTTGTTCTTGTAGAAGTTGTTTCCCATCTGAAACTGGATAGAAAAACAGAAATAAAACTAGTAGTGCTTACCTGTTTTTCAATAGGTTTTGGCGCTGCTTTAACACCTATTGGCGAGCCGCTTGCAACAATTGCAATTTCAAAATTAAAAGGAGAGCCTTATAATGCCGGATTTTTTTTCCTGCTTGAACACTTGGGATTTTATATCATTCCTGCTCTTGTTGTATTTGGAATTATAGCCATATTCTGGATAGCAAAAAATGCAAAAGAAGCAACTGGCCTTAAAGAAGAAAAGAAAGAAGATGCAAGAAGCATACTTATAAGAGGTGGAAAGGTTTATTTATTTGTTATGGCTCTTGTGTTTTTAGGAAGCGGGTTTAAAATTATAATAGATATGTATATTTCAAAAATACCATTTTTTGCATTATACTGGATAAACATGGTTTCTGCAGTTTTTGATAATGCAACACTTGTTGCAGCTGAAATAGGACCGTCTATGAATATAAAGCAGATAGAAGGTGCGTTATTAGGACTTATAATATCAGGCGGAATGTTAATACCTGGTAATATTCCAAACATAATTGCTGCATCAAAATTAAAAATAAAAAGTAAAGAATGGGCAAAGATAGGCGTTCCGTTAGGACTTGTGTTTCTTATTATATATTTTGTTTTTTTGATTTTATTACAAAAATAAATGAATAAAATACCTGTAATTCTTAGTACTGATATAGGTACTGATATTGATGATACGTGGGCGCTTGCTTTTCTTTTAAAATGCCCGGAACTTACCCCTGTTATGATTTTAACAACAACAGGAAATACTTTATACAGGGCAAAACTTGTTGCAAAATTTTTAGAAAAGGCAGGCAGAACTGATATACCCATAGGTATTGGCATACCTTTTTCAGACAAACAAAAATTTCAGGAAAAATGGATTAAAGATTATTCTTTAAAAAAATATCCGGGTAAAATATATAAAAATGGTATACAAGCAATGATAAATTTTATAATGTCATCTCATGAAAAAATTACAGTAATATCAATTGCCCCTCTTCCAGACATTGCAAAGGCAATTACAATAAAACCGGAAATAATTAATAAAATACGTTTTGTGGGAATGCATGGCAGTATTTACAGAGGATACGATGGTAAAAAACAACCTGACGCAGAAGCAAATGTAAAATATCATAATAAAGATTGCATAAAAGTTTTTTCAAAATTAAAAGATATTACCATAACTCCACTTGATACCTGCGGTATAGTCAGATTGGATGGAAAATTATATAAAAAAGTTTTAAAAAGCAACGACTCTTTGATAAAAGCAATTATAGAAAATTATCATATCTGGTATAATAATGTTTCCTGGGAAGTAAATTGTAATCCTTATATAAATACATCGGTTCTATTTGATACTGTTGCAGTATATCTTGCATTTTCAGAGAAGTTTTTAAAGATTAAAAATATAAAAATAAAAATAACAGAAAATGGTTTTATTTTGCCGGATAAAAATGGAGTCCTGGTAAGGGCTGCCTTAAACTGGGAAAATTTAAAAAAGTTTAAGAGTTTTTTGGTAGAGAGATTAATAAAAAAATAGAATATATAAAAAGGAAAAAATGAAAAAAATAACAATACATGATATTGCAAAGATAGCAAAATTAAATGCATCAACGATTTCAAGGGTTTTAAATAACGACCTGCGTATAAGTAAAAAAACAAAAGACAAAGTATTAAAATTGGTCAAAAAATATAATTTTAAACCAAACTCAGCTGCGCGAATTCTTGCGGGCGGTAAAACAAATATACTCGCAGTGATTTCGCCTTCTCTTTTTTCTCATTTTGCAGTTAATGTGTTGCAAGGCATAGAACAAAAATTAATAGAAACAAACTATGATTTTCAGATATTTACAACCAGTAAATTTACAATAAAAATTGGTGAAGATATAAAACATGTTTCAGAAATATTTAAAAGGATTTTACTGGAAAGAAAAGCAGATGGAATAATAGCAATAAGTATAAATATTTATAATGATAAAGTAGTTAGATTATTAAAAAGAAACAAATTTCCATTGGTTTTTGTAGAAGGAAAAGAAAATTATGGACATAGAGTTCTGGTTGATAATACTTCTGGAACTTATGAAGCAACAAAGTATTTAATAAGCAAAGGAAGGAAAAAAATAGGGTTTTCAGTAGGTCATATAAAGTTAATAGAAAGTCAGATGGACAGATTTAAAGGATATAAAAAGGCGTTGAATGAAGCGGAAATAGAGTATGATAGAAATTTATTTTATCAGGTTAAAAGTCATACCGCACCTGATGAGCCGGGAAATATTTTAGAGCATATGATAAAGAATAAAGTTGATGCAATATTATGTGCATCTGGCGACTGGCATGCTGCAGGTATAATGAAAGAAGCAAAAATAAAAGAGATAAAAATACCTGATGATATTGCATTAATCGGATATGATAATCTTGATTTTACGGAACATATTGGTTTAACAACAATAAAACAACCACTTATAGATATGGGTAAAAAAGCATTTGAATTGTTTTTTGAAGCAGTAAATAATAATAA
>CALHNI010000020.1 GCA_938034975.1 Candidatus Goldiibacteriota bacterium
CAAATCCTCCATAAATCCCCTTTTTACAAAGGGGTAGAAAAAAAATAGGAGGAAAATCGCCCTTAGTCTCCCTTTTGCAAAGGGGGAGAAAAAAAATAAGAATAAGAATAAAAAATTCCACTCTTTAATAAAGAGTGGTTATGGGAGATTTTAAATTAAAAGAGAGCGAGAAAAAGATAATGGATGTATGTAAATCCCCTTAAAATCCTCCTTTGATAAAGGTGGAACAAAGGCAACCAAAGTATATGAATAAAAGGATTTTTAAGTGAAAAGGATAAAAAACTTTTCACACTACATTACCATAAACGAGGTGAAAAAATATGAAAAAAATATATTTATCAGCATTAATAATTTCTTTGGTTTTAATTTTATTATCATGTAAAGGAGAGCCTGGAGATAAAGGAACAACAGGGACAACAGGACCTAAAGGAGCAGATGGTAGCATATTAGTTATGTTTCAGCAGGGGAATTATCCTTCAAGTGCTTATTCAGGAGTTAAAGATACATCGATAGTAAATGTTAATTATAATTATAATTATGGCGGATGTTTTATAAATGGAGCAGGTGCTTATACTTCCTATATTGCAACGAGGACACTTATAAAATTTGATTTATATGATATTGTTCCTTCAAATGTTACAGTAACAAAAGCAGAATTAATTTTAACTCTAAATCAAATATATGGTTCAAATACATATACAGCATATAAATTAACAAGGGACTGGTTAGAAGGAAATTTTTGTAATGCAGCCAGCACAACAGTAAGCACTTGGAATAAATATGGCACTGGGGATTGGACAACATTTGGCGGAGATTATGATCCAACACCTGTCAGTAATTCAGTATATGTTTCAGGAACATTACCACAAACAATAAAATTTTCACTTGATACATCAATGGTTCAAAACTGGATTTCAGATCCTTTGACAAATTACGGAATAATAATAATAGCAAAAAATGAAAGTGTAATAAATAATTCTATTTTCTGGGATACCAAAGAAACAACATCCGGGCCATTGCTAAAAATATATTATAAATTACCTTAAATAAAATTATTATAATTAATTGATAATATCGCAATAGAAATTTGAGATTTTTAAGGAGAAAAAATACAAAAGTAATATATTATTTAAAAAAAATATTTAAAACAACAATTGCGTTTTATTTTAAATTTAAAAACGAGTGAATAAAAAGTAATGTATTTTTAAAATAAAAATTTATTAAATAAAAACAATAAAAGAATTTTGTTTTTATGTAAAAATGAACGCGTTTTTTTATGCGTTTTTGCGAAGTAATAGATATTATTGCTTTAAAATTTTTTAACTGATTATAAAAGGTTGGGAAATTTTCATCTGTGTTAAACCATTATAATTGACGTAATACCTTTATTTTGTTATATTTAACCTATCACTTAATTTAATGATGAGGAAAAATGGCATCAAAAATAATAAAAAATAAAGCAACCCATAAAAGGTATATAATCTTAATTGGTATTTTGGCAACTTTTATTTCTTTATTAATTACTGGTTCAGGAATATTTAAGGGATTGGAAAGCAAAAGTATTGATTGGTTATTTTTAAAAAGAGGTGAAATTAAACCAGAATCACCTGTTATCATAGTTGCTATTGATGATGAATCATTTAAAGAAATGCCTGAACGCTGGACCTGGCCCAGAGATTTTTATGCAACCCTAATTAATAATTTAAAAAAATGGGGTGCAAAGGTAATTGCTTTTGATATAATTTATTCTGAACCAACTACCAAAAATCCCAAAGAAGATAAATTATTTTCAGAAGCTGTTAAAAAGGCAGGAAATGTAATATTGGGTATGGGGATTTTTAGTAATATTGAAAAAAATTATGAAAAAATTTATCCGGTTTTTCCTATTAAAGAACTTAAAGATAATTGTTTTTCAATGGGGCTTATTCATCATGTTTTTGATATTGATTCTCATATCAGAAAAAGTTATTTGTTTTTGGATTATGGTAAAGAAAGATATTATTCCCTAGCTTTGGAAATTTTAGGTGCTTTTTTTAATTTAAAAAAAGACAATATAAAAATAGATAAAAATGAGATAAAATGGGGTTCATTAAAAATTAAATTATATAAAGGCAATCAGATAATTATAAATTATATCGGTGGTCCCAAATCCTTTATAACAATTCCTTTTTATAAAGTATATTATGGTAAAGGTATAGATAAAGACATATTCAAAAATAAAATTATACTTGTTGGCTCAACATCTGAACTTTTACATGATGTATTTTTAACTCCATTTTCAACTCCTGGCTTAATGATGCCGGGAGTTGAAATACATGCCAATGTTTTAAATACAATTTTTACAGCAAAGTATTTAACGCATATTGGCAGATTAAATTTATTTCTGCTTTTATTAATAATCGGAATTTTGACAAGTTTTTTTATTTTTAATATAAAAGCTTGGCAGGGACTCATAGTGGTTTTTTTTGAAATTATATTTATTGTTATTGCGTCAAATTTACTATTTAATAAACTGAATCTGATAGTTAGTTTTGTAAATCCTGTCTTTACTATATTATTCTGTTATATAAGTATAAGTACATATAAAGTCACAGTTGAAGAAAGGGAGAAAAGAAAAATAAAAAATATTTTTTCAAAATATGTTTCAAAAGGAGTTGTGGAAGAGTTATTAAAAAATCAGGAAGTTAAATTAGGCGGAGAAAAAAGAATAGTTTCAGTTTTATTTTCTGATATAAGAGGTTTTACTTCAATGTCAGAGAAAATAAAACCAGAAGACGTTGTTACAATATTAAATGAATATTTATCAGAAATGACAGACATAATTTTTAAAAATAAGGGAACGCTTGATAAATTTATCGGTGATGCTGTAATGGCTGTTTTTGGTTCGCCTGTTTTTTTAAAGGACCACGCAGAAAGAGCAGTAAAGACAGCGGTTCAGATGATAAAAAGGTTAAACGAACTAAATGAAAAATGGATAAAAGAAGGTAAGAAAAATTTAAAAATAGGGATTGGAATAAACAGCGGTGAAGTAATTGCAGGAAATATGGGCTCATTAAAAAGACTGGAATATACTGTGATAGGAGATAATGTTAATTTAGCATCGCGTTTGGAATCTATGAATAAAGAATTAGGCACAGAGATACTTATAAGTGAAAACACATACAGGGAAGTGAAAGATATAGTACGCGTAAAAAAATTTGAAAATATAAAAATAAGGGGAAAAGAAGAAAGTATAACTGTATATGAAGTTCTTGATATCATCATTTAAAATATTTTTTTTACTTGATTTATTATTTTGTTTTAATATTATTTTGGCTTTCCAAGGGGAAGTTTTGTTTTTAAAAGGAAAAGTTTTTGTTAATGATAAAATAAAAAAAAACGGAACTGCCAACCTGGTTTATGATAAAAATTTTAATTTAAATGCGGCATATATAAAAACAACAGAAGATTCAAAACTGATTTTAATTTTAAATGATGAAATAGAAATAAGATGTAATGAAAATTCAGAAATCAGTTTTGAAAAAGATTTTATACAAATATTATCAGGCAAGTTCTGGATAAGAAAACTAAAATCGGCAAATGATTTAAAGTTAAAAATTAAAGATGATAAATACACAATCAAATACGGCAGTTTTGATATAGATGCGGATAAAAAAGTTTTAAATATTTATGATGGTATTGCTTTTGACTCAAAAAATGAAATAAAGCAAAAAATAAATTATAATTCAGAAGATAACTGGATAAACTGGAATTTTAATTATGATAAAATTGCCGTTGCAGTTGTTTTAAATAATGTAACAGAAAAATCAAAAACAGAAAATATAATTAAAACCTTTTTTGCTGATAAGTATATATTTTCAACTGTGGATATTTTGGAAAATCATTCGGAAATCCCAAACAGTGATATAATTGTTAATTATGATGAAAGAGCCAATATAGTTATAAAAGACGGAGCAACTTTTGAAATTCTTTATTTGATAAATCAGGATAATTTAATTAAAGTATTATCTGATCTTTATGATTATGTAGAGAGGCAGTATATAAAAAAAATTATAAAAGAAGGCAGAAATATAGTTTTGGAAATTATGGTAAGATCCGGTGATGATATTTACCAATTGGAAAAACTCATTCAGAAAATACCAGGAATAAGGGAAATAAAAAAACAGAATTATTATGGGCAAAAAGTTGTTTTTTATGTTAAATATTATGGTATTGGAAGTGATTTAAAAGAATATCTGGAAGAAAAAGTTTTTAATAAAAATAAAATAAATGTATGGAAATATTTCAAAAATATAGTAAAATCTAAAATTATAGAGTAGAAAAAAATTAAAAGCGAGGGTGGCGGAATTGGCAGACGCGCCAGACTTAGGATCTGGTCCGTTTTTCCGGGTGCGGGTTCAAGTCCCGCCCTTCGCACCAAAATTATTTTTAAGGAGGAAATAATAATGAAGTATGATGTAAAAGATGAAAAAAAATGTGTAAAGGTAATAGATGTTGTTGTTGATAAAGAACGAATAGAAGAAAGCAGGAAAAAAATTTTTAAGGAAATAAAAGAAAATGCCCAATTAGAAGGTTTCCGCAAAGGGAATGTGCCGGATGAATTAATAAACATGCATTTTAAAGATAAAATAAAAGAAGAAATTATCAAAGATGTAGTTCCGGCAACTTATTCTGAAATTATGAAAGAATTAAATTTAAAAATAGTAACCGACCCTTTGTTAAATGAAATAAAATACAATGATGTAGGTGAAATAGTTTATAAAATAAAGGTAGAGGTAAATCCTGAGTTTGAACCTGCGGAATATAAAAGAATTAAAATAAAAGAAAAAAAGATTAAAGAAATTACTGAAAAAGATATTCAAAGAGAATTAAACAGGATAAGGCAATACAGAGGAAAACTTGTAGAATCAAAAAATGAAAAAGTTGAAAATGGAAATTATGCTATTGTTGATATGGCTGCGTTCATTGATGGTAAAGCAATTGCTGAACTTACTACAAATAATTTTACAATAAATCCCGGTTCAAATTCAATTTTAAAAGAAATAGAAGAAGGTATAACAGGGATGAAAATTGGTGAAGAAAAAGAAATTGCATTAAAATTTCCCGAGGACTATTTTAATAAGAATTTTGCAGGAAAGGAAGCAGTATTTAAGATAAAATTAAAACAAATAAAAGAAATGGAATTGCCAGAGGCAAATGATGAATTTGCAAAAACATTAGGCGAATATAAATCAATTGATGATTTAAAAAATAAAATAAAAGAAGAGTTAAATAAAAATGCAGAAGCAGATATTAAAAATCATAAAATAGAGCAAGTAATAGATTATCTGCTATCCAACAATAAATTTGAAGTTCCGGATGGACTTATTGAGCAGGAGATAACATATCTGACAAACAGATATTTAAATAATTTAATGCAGGAAGGGTTAACTTTGGAAAAAATTGGTGAGACGATGGAAAATATACGTAAATCATTTGAAAAACAAGCCGAAGAAAATGTCAGATTAATTTATATACTTTTAAAAATAGCCGAAAAAGAAAAAATTGAAGTTACAGATGAGGATATAGAAAATGAAATAAGAAAAATAGCAGCTGATATAAAACAGGAAGCAGATACAATAATAAGACAGACAAAACAAAAAGGGAACTGGGAAACATTCAGGATGAGATTGCTTGAAGATAAAGTAATTAATTATCTTTTGAGTGTCTCTGAAATAATTTCCAATTAGGAAATAAAAAAGAGGAGGTAATTTTATGAATTTAATACCGATGGTTGTTGAACAAACCGAAAGAGGAGAACGCGCTTATGATATTTATTCAAGGTTGTTAAAGGAAAGAATAGTTTTTGTTGGGACACCAATAACAGATGAAATTTCAAATCTTATCATAGCGCAACTTATTTTTTTAGATGGTGAAGATCCGGGAAAGGAAATATCTCTTTATATAAATAGTCCTGGCGGTGTTGTAACTGCAGGGCTTGCAATTTATGATACAATGCAATATATAAAATCGCCGATAACTTCTATATGTGTCGGACAGGCAGCAAGTATGGCGGCTGTTTTACTAGCAGCAGGGACCAAGGGAAAAAGATTTGCTCTGCCCAATTCCAGGGTTTTAATTCATCAGCCCATGGGTGGTGTTGAAGGTCAGGCAACAGATATTGATATTCATGCAAAGGAAATATTAAAAATAAGAGAAAGAATAAATAATATTATTGCAAAACATACTGGACAAAACATAAAAAAGATTATGAAAGATACAGACAGGGATTTTTACATGTCAGCAGAAGAAGCAAAAGAATACGGTATAATTGATGAAATTATTGTATCAAGGAAGGAGATTGAAAAGAAATGAAGTCATGTTCATTTTGTGGGAAAGATGAAAAAGATGTAAAACGATTGATAGTTTCTGACAATGCAAATATATGCAATGAATGTATAGAACTTTTTAATAATATATCTGATTTTAAAAAAGGCGATGAAATTAAAGATATAACTTTACTTCCAAAGCCAAAAGAAATTAAAAGTATTCTTGATAATTATGTTATATCACAGGAAAGAGCAAAAAAGATACTCTCTGTTGCGGTTTACAATCATTATAAAAGAATACTAAGCACTGATAATGGAGAAGTTGAATTAAATAAAAGTAATATAATGCTCATTGGTCCTACAGGTTCAGGAAAAACGCTTCTTGCCGAGACATTAGCTAGAATTCTTAATGTGCCATTTGCCATTGCTGATGCAACTCCATTGACAGAAGCAGGTTATGTTGGCGAAGATGTTGAAAATGTTATATTGAGATTACTGGAAAACGCAAATTTTAATGTGAAAAAAGCAGAACGTGGAATAATTTACATAGATGAGATAGATAAAATAGCAAAAAAATCAGAAAATGTTTCTATAACCCGTGATGTTTCCGGCGAAGGTGTCCAACAGGCACTTTTAAAAATAATAGAAGGGACAATTGCCAATGTCCCGCCTAAAGGTGGTAGAAAACATCCTTATCAGGATTTTATTAAAGTAAATACAAAAAATATACTTTTTATTCTTGGAGGGGCATTTGTTGGTCTTGAAAAAATTGTTTTAAAAAGATTGCAAAAAAAGGTCTTTGGTTATCAACACAAAAATGAAATAAAAGATTATGATAAGTATGAAGTTTTAGAAAAAACAATGCCAGTAGATCTTATAAAGTTTGGTTTAATTCCTGAGTTTGTTGGCAGGATACCTGTTATTGCAACATTATCAGAATTAAAAAAAGAAGATCTCATGAATATACTTGAAAAACCCAAAAATGCAATATTTAAACAGTATGCAAAAATGCTAAAGATGGAAGGTGTGGAACTAAAATTTACAAATGACGCAAAAGAAGCAATTGTTGAACTTGCAATTGAAAAGGAAATAGGCGCACGCGGATTAAGGGCTATAATAGAGTCAATAATGCTTGATATAATGTATGAAATACCATCTGTTAAAAATGCCAAACAGGTTATTATTGATAAAGACATTGTAACCGGTAAAAAAGATAAATTGTCTGCTATTATTTCAGAAAAAAGTGCTTAAAAAGGTGATAAAATGACAGAAGAAAAAAAAGAAGAAAAAACATATCTGAAAAGTTTAGATAAGGTTCCTTTACTTCCTTTGAGGGACCTGGTAATTTTTCCTAATATGGTTATTCCGCTTTTTGTGGGTAGACAAAAATCAATAAAAGCTCTTGAAACTGCAATGGAGCAGGATAAGATTATTTTTCTTGTTGCTCAAAAAGATCCAAGAAAAGATGATCCAGAAGAAGAAGATATCTATAAAATAGGAACAATTTCTGAAATATTGCAGATTTTAAAATTGCCTGATGGAGCAATAAGAGTTCTTGTTGAGGGTTTAACACGGGCAAGGATAAAGAAATATATAAAAAAGGATGACTATTTTGAGATTGCTGCAGAAGAAGTCAATGAAATAGAGGAAAACGATAAGGAAATGGAAGCTTTAAAAAGGGTTGTTTTAGAAGAGTTTGAAAAGCATGTTAAATTAAATAAAAAAATTCAACCAGAAACAGTAATGTCAGTGACTGAGATAGATAATACAGGTAGATTGGCAGATATTATTGCAGCACATATTTTTTTAAAAAATGAAGAAAAGCAGGAATTATTGGAAATTGATAATTTAAAAAAACGACTGGAAAAAATATCAATAATTTTAAAAAGGGAAAATGAAATTTTAGAAATAGAAAAAAGAATACAATGGCAGGTAAAAGGGCAACTGGAAAAATCCCAGCGAGAGTATTATTTATCAGAGCAGTTAAAGGCAATACAAAAAGAATTAGGAAAAGTTGATAGTTCATATAATGAAATAGAAGAATTGAGAGAAAAAATAAAAAAAGCAAAAATGACAAAAGATGCAGAAGAAAAAGCATTAAAAGAATTATCCCGTCTGGAAAAAATGATGCCAATGTCTGCAGAAGCAACTGTTATAAGGACATATCTTGATTGGCTGATCAACTTACCATGGAATAAAAAAGCAAAAACAGAAATTAATATAGAAAAAGTAAAAAATATTCTGGATGAGGATCATTTTGGACTTGAAAAGCCAAAAGAGAGGATAGTGGAATATCTTGCTGTAAAACAAAATGTCAAGGAGGACCGCACACACCATGATCCAATACTTTGTTTCGTAGGTCCGCCTGGCGTTGGTAAAACATCTCTTGCAAAATCCATTGCAAGAGCACTTAACAGAGATTTTGTAAGGGTTTCATTAGGAGGTGTCCGTGATGAAGCTGAAATAAGAGGGCACAGGAGAACCTATATTGGAGCTTTACCGGGAAGAATTATCCAATCAATAAGAAAGGCAAAAACCAAAAATCCGGTTTTTTTACTTGATGAAGTTGATAAAATGTCATCTGATTTCAGAGGTGATCCAGCTGCTGCTCTTTTGGAAGTTTTAGACCCTGAACAAAATTCAACATTTTTAGATCACTACCTTGACACTGAGTTTGACTTATCAGAGGTTCTTTTTATAACAACAGCAAATATTCTTTATGGAATTCCTTTGCCGCTTCAGGATAGGATGGAAATCATAGAGATAAACAGTTATACGGATGTTGAAAAAGTAAATATCGCCAAAAAGTTTTTAATACCTAAACAACTTAAACAACATGGACTTACAGAAAAAGATGTCGTATTTGATGAAAAAGTTTTATATTCAATTGTTCATAATTATACAAAAGAAGCAGGGGTAAGAAATTTAGAAAGAGAAATAAAATCAATTTTGAGAAAAGTTACAAAAGAGAAAGTTACTTTGAAGAAAGAATATAAAAAGATTTTTATAACTGAAGAAAATTTAAACAAATTTTTGGGTGCGCCAAAATTCCTTGATGTTCCAACAAAAGATGCAAATGATGTTGGTATATCAACAGCACTTGCCTGGACTGAATTTGGAGGAGATGTTCTTTTAATAGAAGTGAGTATATCAAAAGGGAAAGGCCAACTTTTGCTTACAGGTAAATTAGGTGATGTTATGAAAGAATCAGCCCAGGCAGCATTAAGTTATGCTCGTTCAAAAGCAAAAAAATTTAAAATAGACGAAAATTTATTTATGAAATCCGATATTCATATTCATGTTCCGGAAGGAGCAATCCCCAAAGATGGTCCGTCTGCAGGTATTACTATTGCAGTTGCCATTATATCTGCATTAACTGGTAAACCAGTCAAAAAAGGTATTGCAATGACAGGTGAAATAACTTTAAGAGGAAAGGTTTTACCTATTGGAGGATTAAAAGAAAAGATTCTTGCAGCATTAAGAAATGATATAAAAGAGGTTATAATCCCTTACTATAATCAAAAAGATTTATCAGAATTGCCTGATTATTTAAAAAAAGGATTAAAGTTTCATTTGGTAAAAACTATGGATGAAGTTATTGATATCGCAATTTTAATTAATAAAAATAAGAAAAAATGAAAAAATATGTTTTTAAAAAATGGATAAAAAGATTTTTAATGTTAATTTTTGATAGTTTGGGATATTTGTTCTATTTGCCATTTAAAAAACTGAGAAAAAAAATTTTTTTACCATCAAAAATACTTGTTGTGCGTCTTGATCAAATTGGTGATATGGTGCAGGCATTGCCTTTTTTTGATGCTATAAAAAAAAAATATCCTGATGCCGAAATTTATGCTTTATGTGCAAAACAAACAGAATTTTTATTAAAAAATAAAAATGAAATAAAAGAAGTCTTTACAATTGAAAATTCCTGGTTTTATAAAGAAAGAAAAATAAATTTAAAAGAGATTTTGCAAATTATCAAAAAAATAAGAAAAGAAAAAATTGATATTGCTTTTGATCTAAGAGGAGATTTACGTAATATTTTACTGCTTTTTTTATCCGGAGTAAAAAATATTTGCGGTTATGGATGTGCAGGTGGAGGATTTTTACTTGATTGTGAAAAAAGATATGAAAGGGATATGCATGAGATAGACAAAAATTTATTTTTAATAGATGAAAAAGCAGACGATCATATAAAATTGGAATTCGTAACTTCCAGTGAAGATAAAGCAATTATTAATGAATTTTTTAAAAAAAATTGCATTAGTAAAAAACATAAAAAAATTGTAATACATCCTTTTTCCCGCGCAAAAACCAAGTTATGGGGATTTAATAAATTTAAGGGTTTAATTGACAAAATATTAAAAAATAAAAATATTAAAATTTTTATAACAGGAAGTGAAAGTGAAAGAATATATGCAAAAGAATTTATATATAATGAAAACATAATAGATTGTATAGGAGGAGAATTTAAAATTAAAACAGCAATTGAACTTATAAAAAATTCTGATATTTTTATAGGATGTGATTCATCTTTGCAATACTTTGCTGCTTATTCGGGTAAAAAAACAGCTGTGATTTATGGTTTTGTATTAAATAATAAAAGATGGCTTCCCAAAGTTAACAAGGAAAACTTTGTTGGTTTTTCAAAACCAGTTAATTGTGGTCCCTGCGAACTTGAAGAATGCCCAAAAGAAAAGGCTCACAGATGCATGGAAATAATAACAGTTGATGAAGTTTATAATGCAATTAAAAACTGGATAGAACAATAAAAAATAAAAGGAAAAGATGGATAACAAAAGCATAAAAAAAATTTTAATAATTAAACTTTGTTGTATAGGGGATATAATACAAACAATACCAGCTTTAAAAGCATTTAAAAAAGGTGGTGCAAGTATACATTTTTTATGTGTTAAATGGGTGGATGAACTTATTGATATGATTCCATTTGTTGATAAAAAAATTTTAATTAACCCAAAAAACATTTTAGATGTAATAAATACCATTATTAATTTAAGAAAAGAAAAATATGATTTAATAGTTAATTTTCATAGAGATTTAAAATCATATATTTTTACATTTATGCTTGGTGCAAAATTTAAAGCAGGATTTATATGGAAAGGTTTTGAAAAATTACTAACTCATAAATTTTTCTTTGACTGTAAATTGCATGAGAGTCTCCGATATCTATCTATTGCAGAAGGACTTGGATTTGAAAGAGTTGACAATTATACTCTTTTAATTGCTCAACCTATAGATGATTTGCAATATAAAATAGAAGGATCCAAGAGAGCAGGATTATTTCCAGGTGGGGGTAAAAATCCAGGAACAGTTATGTTTACAAAAAGATGGCATTTTGAAAATTATTTAAAACTAGCGGAATTACTACAGGAAAAAGGAATAACTGTTTATTTTTTTGGTGGAGAAATTGATAAATGTATTTTAAAAGATAGCAGGTTGCAAAATTCAAATTTTAAAATAATAATAACAAAAACTTTAAAAGAACTTGCTAATTATATTTCCAGGATGGATATTTTCATTGCCGGTGATACAGGACCTTTGCATATTGCGGCAGCTCTTGGTGTAAAAACTATTGGACTTTTTGGCCCGTCATCTCCTGAACTTGTTGCACCGTTAAATAAAAATGCAGTATATATCTGGAAAAAAGAAAATTGCAGCCCATGTTATGTTCCTGAGACTGTGCATAAAAAAGAATTTTTAAAATGTAATGATAATATATGTATGAAAAATATAAAAATAGAAGATGTTTTTAATGCGATAAATAAAATAACGGATATTTTAAAATGAAAAAAATAGCAATTATTCATGACTGGCTTACAGGTATGCGCGGAGGAGAAAAAGTTCTGGAAGCAATTTTGGAAATTTTTCCTGATTCGGAAATTTTTACTTTAATATGCGATTTTAATAAAATTTCAGAAAAAATAAAAAAGCATAAAATTCATACATCGTTTTTGCAGAAGATACCCGGAATTTTTAAAAATTACAGAAATTTTCTTCCTTTGTTTCCAATTGCAATAGAAAGTTTTAATTTAAGTAAATTTGATTTTGTAATTTCTTCAAGTCATTGTGTTGCAAAAGGTGTAAAAATACCAAATAAAATATTGCACTTATGTTACTGTCATACACCAATGAGATATGCTTATGATCAGTTTAATAATTATTTTTCTCCTGAAAAAAATGGATTTTTAAAATATAAAATAATTTCTTTTATTATGCCTTATTTAAAAAAATGGGATATAAAATCAGCAAATAGAGTATCTTTTTTCATAGCAAATTCTGAAAATGTAAGGAGAAGAATAAAAAAATATTATAATAAAGAGGCAAAGGTTGTTTACCCACCTGTTGATATTGAATTTTTTAATATAGATGACAATGTGAAAAAAGAAGATTTTTATTTAATATCAGGAGCTTTTGTTGAATATAAAAAACCAGATTTTGTAGTAAATATATTTACAGAAATATTAAAGGATAAAAAACTGATTGCAGCAGGTAATGGACCTATGTTTGATTATTTGGTATCAAAAGGCGGTAAAAATATAAAATTTATAAAAAATCCTTCAAATGAGATGTTAAGGGATTTGTATAGAAAGGCAAAAGTATTCATTTTTCCAGGAGAAGAAGATTTTGGTATTACCATGGTAGAAGCGATAGCATGTGGAACACCGGTTCTTGCTTTAAATAAAGGCGGGGCACTTGAAATTATAAAGGAAGGAATAAGTGGAGATTTTTTTGATGGAAGTCAACAGGATTTTATAAAAAAACTTGAGAAAATAGAAAATACTTTATATAATGCTAATATGATGCGACAAACCATAGAAAAATATTCAAAAGAAAATTTTATAAAAAATTTTAAAAGTTTTTTAGAGAGGGAAAAAATTGGATAAAAGAAATTTACAGAGATTATTAAAATTTTTTTTAATTTTAGGAGATATATTTTTTATTATAATATCTGTTTTAATTACATATTATTTAAGATTCTATTTAAATTTTATTCCTGTGCGTTATGGTATTCCTGAATTAAAATATTATTTATATTTAATTCCATTTCTAATTATTTTTTATTTGATAACTTTTAATTACGCTGGTTTATACAGAGAAATAGAGAAAAAATCAAATTTGGATATTTTCTTTAAGGTATTAATTTCTACCACATTTGCAATAATACTTGTTCTTTCATTTAGTTTTTTTATAAGAGAAATAACCTATTCCAGGATATTAATGCTTTCTTTATGGATTTTAAGTTTTATTATTATATCTTTCTGGAGAATAATTTATAAGAATTTTTATCATTTTTTATACAAAAAAGAATTTATTATAACAAGAGTTATACTTATAGGCATGTCAGAATTAAGCAAAATGTTCATAGAAAGAGTTCAAAGGGAACCGGCATCAGGTTATAAAATAGCAGGTATTTTGGATAAAAATAATGCAAAAGATTTTTATGGGGTAAAATATCTGGGAAATATAAACAATTTGAGCAATATTATAAAAGAATATAATATAGATGAGGTTTTCATTGGATTGCCTGATTTTGACAGGGAAAAACTCACAGAATTAATTTTGGAAAATGATAATGTTCAGTTTAAAATTGCATCGGATATTTTGGGTATTATAGTGCGCGATATTGATTATGATGAGATTTTTGGTATACCTGTTTTTTGTGTGAAGGAATTGCCCCTTGATAAATTAAGGAACCGTATAATTAAAAGAACAATTGATATTATAATTTCACTTATTGGATTAATATTGTTATTGCCTTTATTTATAATAATAGGAATAATAATCAAATTGACATCTGAAGGACCTGTTTTTTATAAACAGGAAAGGTTGAGCAGGGGCGGAAAAATTTTTAATATGTATAAATTCAGAACAATGAAAAAAGAAGCAGAGAAACATACAGGACCTGTATGGGCAAAAAAAGATGATGACAGAGTAACTGCTATAGGAAAATTTTTAAGAAAAACAAGTATAGATGAACTACCACAACTTATAAATATATTAAAAGGTGATATGAGTGTGGTTGGCCCAAGGCCAGAAAGACCATACTTTGTAAAAAAATTTAAAGAAACTATACCTAAATATATAGAAAGACATAAAGTAAAAGCTGGTTTAACCGGTTGGGCTCAGGTAAATGGTTTACGTGGTAATACTTCTTTGGAAGAAAGAGTTAAATATGATTTATACTATATCCAAAACTGGTCTGTATGGTTTGATATAAAAATAATTATACAAACAATACTGGAAATTTTTCATCATAAACATGCTTATTGATTATAAATGATAATGTGAAAAGTTCTATGAAAAGAAAGAAGGCAGAGATTAAAATATATACTAAAAGAAGTATTGAAAATAATATACATTTCCTCCTCTTTTAAAAAGAGGGCGCAGGGGAGATTTAAAAATAATGAATCAAATCCCCCACAAATCCCCTTTTTACAAAGGGGTAGAAAAAAAAGAGGAGGAAAATCGCCTTTAGTTGCCCTTTTGCAAAGGGGAAGAAAAAAATAAGAATAAGAATAAGAATAAGAATAAGAATAAAAAATTCCACTCTTTAATAAAGAGGGGTTAGTGGCGATTTTAAATTAAAAGAGAGATAGAAAAAGAGAATGTATGTATGTATGTAAATCCGCCTAAAATCCCCCTTTGATAAAGGTGGAACAAAAGGCAACAAAAGTATATGAATAAAAGGATTTTTAAATGAAGAGTATTAAAACTTTTCACAATACCTTATAAATTTAAAAGGAGAATTATTATGAAAATTTTGGTTACCGGTGGAGCAGGTTTTATTGGTTCTAATGTTGTTGATTTATATATTGAAAGTGGGCATTCCGTTGTGGTTGTTGATAATTTAATAATGGGAAATATAAAAAATATAAATAAAAAAGCTAAATTTTACAAAGTTGATATAAGAGACAAAGAGATATTTAATATTATCAAAAAAGAAAAAATAGAAGTTATAAACCATCATGCAGCCCAGATAAGTGTTCCAGATTCTGTGAATGATCCTTTTTCTGATGCAGATATAAACATTAATGGAACACTAAATCTTCTTAATTGTGCGATTAAAAATAAAGTAAAGAGATTTATTTTTATATCTAGCGGTGGAACTGTTTATGGTGAACCAGAAAAATTACCCGCAAAAGAAGATTTTAAAATTGCACCGGAAAATCCTTATGGAATAAGCAAAGTTGCAGGAGAAAATTATGTAAAATTTTTTTGCAAACAATATAACATGAAATATGTGATTTTAAGATATAGCAATGTGTATGGCCCAAGGCAGATTCCGCATGGAGAAGCTGGAGTTGTTGCAATTTTTATTAAGAAAATTTTAAATGGAGAACAACCTGTCATATTTGGAAAGGGCAAGTGTATAAGAGATTATATTTATGTAGGGGATGTTGCAGAAGCAAATTTAATCTGTCTGAAAAGAGGCGATAATTCCGAATTTAATATAGGAACAGGAAAACCTACCAGCGTTAATGAATTATTTGAAATAATAAAAAAAGTAACAGGATTTAAAAAAGAAGCGCTACAAGGACCATTCAGAAAAGGGGATATTCTTGCAAACTATTTGGATATTAAAAAAGCCAAAGAAATTTTAAAATGGGTACCCAAAATTTCTTTAATTGAAGGCATAAAGCAAACCTACAATTATTTTTTAAAGGAGGAAAGATGAGAGCGTTAATACTTATAGGTGGAGAAGGCACAAGGTTAAGGCCACTTACTTTAAATACTTTAAAATGCATGGTGCCTATTGCTAATAAACATTTTTTTGAGTATCAGATACAGATGCTGAAAAAATATAAAATAAAAGATATTATATTAAGCATTTGTTATCTTCCGGATAAAATAAAACATATAATTGGTAATGGTAAAAAGTATAAGGTAAATATAAAATATGCCATAGAAGATATCCCGCTTGGGACAGCAGGTGCCGTAAAAAATGCAGAATCTTTATTTGCTGATACAACTGTTGTTATGAACGGAGATGTATTAACTGATATAGATTTAAATAAAATGTTACATCTTCATCAAAAACATAATGCAATAGCAACAATAGGACTTCACGAGGTTGATGACCCAACCATGTATGGAGTTGTTCAGACAGATGAAAAAGAAAGGATTATAAATTTTCTTGAAAAACCAAGTTGGATAGAAGCAAAATCCAAATGGATAAATGCCGGAATTTATATTTTTGACAAAAGGATATTAAATTATATACCCGCAGGTAAAAATTATTCTCTTGAACGCGGGGTTTTTCCAAAACTTCTGGAAAATGGTGAAATTGTAATGGGTTTTAAAACAGACGCTTACTGGATAGATATAGGAACAATTGAAAAATATATACAGGCAAATTTTGATGTTCTTGAAAAAAGATTTAAAATACCAATTATTTCAAAAAAATTATCAAGGTGGAATATTAAAATAGGGAAAAAAACAGATATTTCTTTAAGGGCATCTTTAAAAGGACCTGTTATGGTTGGTGATTTTTGTAAAATTGAAAAAAGCAATTATGGGCCGCTCACAATTATTGGTAACCATTGCGAGATTGATAAGGATTGTATAATATATAATAGCATTATATGGGATAATGTAAAAATAGGAAAAAATGTAAAGATTATTAATTCTGTTATTGGCAAGAATTGTGAGATTCAGTCAAATAGTATTATTGAAAGGGTAGTTTTGGGTGATAATTCAAAAGTAACAGAATTTAGCAAAATTATAGGTGAGGTAAATATATGAGTTCTATAAAATTTGGAACCGATGGCTGGCGTGCAGTAATTGCAGAAAATTTTACATTTCAAAATTTAGAAAATGTAATAAATGCTTATGCAAAATTTATTTTGAATAAAAAATCTGAACCAGTGGTAATCATTGGTTACGATGCCAGATTTATGTCTGAAAAATACGCGGAATTTGTTGCTGAAAAACTGAAAAATTACGGATTTTTAGTTTATCTTTGCGACAAAGAAGTTCCAACTCCTTTAGTTTCTTGGAGTATTAAAAATTATAAATATGATGGAGGCATTGTTATCACTTCAAGTCATAATCCATATTTTTATAATGGTTTTAAAGTAAAAAATGAAAATGGGGCAGGGTTTTCCAGAGAGCAGGTGAAAGAACTTGAGAAAAATTTATATTCAAAAAAAGATTTAAAGATAAAACAAGGGAAACTTGAAAAAGTAAATTATAGCGAGGAATATATAAAAAGTATTTTAAAATTCATAGATATAACTGCAATAAAGAAAAGTAAAATCAAAATAATTGTTGATACGATGTATGGTTCAGGGAAAGGGTATTTTGAAGAAATATTTAAGGGATACTCAAAAATAAAATTTATTAATAATAAGCGTGACCCTTTATTTGGTGGATTAAATCCCGAGCCGATTGATAAAAATTTAGAAAAATTAATGAAAGAAGTTAAAAACGAAAAAGCAGATATTGGAATTGCAGTTGATGGTGATGCAGACAGGGTTGGAATTGTTGATAATAAGGGTTACTATTTAACCTCACATAAAGTATTTTCTTTATTGTTATTACATCACATAAAACATAAAAATTTAACCCCGGATGTAGTAAGGACTGTATCAGGTACCTTTTTAATTGATCGCATAACAAAAAAATATGGTCTTTCTCTTCAGGAGACTCCTGTTGGATTTAATAATATTGCAGAGATAATGGTTAAAAGTAAAAAAGATGTAATAGGCGGTGAAGAAAGCGGTGGAATTGGTTTTTCATATTATTTATCAGAAAGAGATGGTATTTTTTCCGGACTTTTAATGCTTGAGTTTTTAGCAAAAGAAAAAAAGAGTTTAAGGCAGATATTAAAGAGTTTAGATAAAGAATACGGTAAATTGCGTTATGACAGAATAGATATTAATTTTAATGAAAATCAGAGGAATCAGATAAAAAATGAACTTATTGAGATAGAAGAAAAAGGAATTTATAATGGTAAAAAGATAACATCTATCAACAAAAAAGACGGTATAAAATTTATAATGGGACAAGATGAGTGGATAATGTTCAGATTTTCAGGCACAGAACCATTGCTCAGAATTTATTGTGAAGCAGGAACTTTAAGGAGAGTAAAAAATAATTTAGAAACAGCAAAAAAAATGTTGTTAAAGTAAAAAATAATTTTGATTTTTCATAATTTTGTTGACAAAAAAAATATTAGTTTTAAAATGTGATTAATTTTATATAAAAAAGGAGGCTTTATTATGAGTTTCATAGAAAAGATAAATGCAAGACAGATTTTAGATTCTCGTGGAAATCCAACAGTAGAAGTAGATGTTATTACAAATGATGGTATTATTGGCAGGGCTGCAGTTCCATCCGGAGCGTCAACAGGCACAAAAGAAGCAGTAGAATTAAGAGATGGTGATAAGAAAAAATACAGTGGTAAATCAGTATTAAAAGCAATTGAAAACGTAAATAAAATAATTGCTAAAGAATTAAAGGGAATAAATGTGTTTGAGCAGGTAAAAATAGATAAAAAAATGATTGATTTGGATGGTTCGGAAAATAAAGGGAAACTGGGTGCAAATGCTATACTTGGAGTTTCTTTGGCAGTTGCCAAGGCAGCGGCAAATACTCTTGGGTTGCCATTGTATAGATACATAGGCGGTGTAAATGCAAAAGTTTTACCTGTTCCAATGTCAAATGTAATAAATGGTGGGGCTCATGCTGATTCAAATGTTGATTTACAGGAATTTATGATAATGCCAGTTGGTGCACCTTCTTTTTCAGAAGCAATAAGATGGGGCGCTGAAACATTTCATGCTTTAAAATCTGTTTTAAAAGCCAAAGGTTATAACACAGCAGTTGGAGATGAAGGTGGCTTTGCTCCAAATTGTAAATCAAATGAAGAACCTTTACAACTTTTAGTTGAAGCGATTGAAAAAGCAGGATATAAACCAGGAGATCAGGTTGCAATTGCTTTGGATCCGGCTGCATCTGAATTTTATGATGAACAAAAGAAAAAATATGTATTCAAAAAATCAACAAATGAAGAATTGACATCTTCGGATATGGTTGCATTTTATGAAAATTTAGTAAACAAATATCCTATAGTATCAATAGAAGATGGAATGGCAGAGTTTGACTGGGAAGGGCATAAATTACTTACCGAAAGACTGGGAAATAAAATACAGATAGTTGGGGATGATATTTTTGTTACAAATCCTAAAATCTTAAAAAAAGGTATAGAAGAAGGAATATGTAATTCCATATTAATAAAGTTAAATCAAATCGGAACTTTAACAGAAACATTAGATACAATTGAAATGGCCAATAAGGCAAATTATACAGCGGTTGTATCTCATCGTTCCGGAGAAACCGAAGATGCAACAATTGCGGATGTAGTTGTTGCTGTCAATGCGGGTCAGATAAAAACAGGTTCATTTTCCAGAACAGATAGAATTGCAAAGTATAACCAGTTATTAAGGATTGAAGAAGAACTCGGGGAACTTGCACAGTTTAAAGGAAGAGCGGTTTTTTATAACGTGAAAAAGTAAATAAAGTAAAAATAAAAATATTTTAATTTTTGCATTAAGTATTTTTGATATAGAATTTATCATATTTATTTTGTATTTTTTTTAAAATCAAAAAATTTTTTCTTTTTAAAACCAATTACTTTTATTTTGTTTCCTGGAATACATTTTTGATGTTTTTTACTTTCTGAAAATCGCATTATTAAAAGATTACGATTTTCAGGAAAAAAACAAAAAATAATATATTATTATAAAAAAAAAATATTTAAAACAAAACTTGCGTTTTATTTAAAATTAAAAAAAGGTAAATAAAAGTAATGCAATATAAAAATAAAAATTTAATAAATAAATATAAAAAAATTTTCCGTAAAAACTCGTTTTTACGGTATTTTTTTATATAGAAAGAATAATATTTTTATTATATACTTACAATAGAATTATTAAAGGAGCCAAAATTAATGAATATTGGTATAGTTGGTGGTGGAATAGCAGGTTTAACTACTGCTTTAAGGTTGATAAACCGGGGACACAGAATTTTTCTTTTTGAAAAGGATGAAAATTTAGGGGGACTTGCCCAGGCAATTGATTTTTCAGGTGCTAAACTTGATAAATTTTACAGGCATATTTTTAAAAGTGATAAAGAAATAATTGAACTTATAAATGAATTAAATTTGCAGAATAAATTAAAATGGATTAAAACACCTATGGGATTTTATTATGAAGGTAAAATTTATAATTTTTCAACTCCTGTTGATCTTTTAAAATTTTCACCTTTGCCTTTTATTGATAGAATAAAACTCGGACTTATGTCCCTTTATTTAAAGGGTGTTAAAAATTGGAGAAAATATGAAAATATAACAATAAAAGAGTGGATGGAAAAATATGTTGGCAAAAAAATATATGATGTTGTATGGGGGCCGCTTTTAAGGCAGAAATTTGGAGACAGAGCAGATGAAATTGCCATGACTTTTCTTTATGGAAGAATATCGGCAAGATTTAAATCACGTAAAAAAGGCGGAACAGAAGAAGTTTTGGGGTATTTGGAAGGCAGCTATCAGGTTCTTATAGATAAAATGGAAAATATTATTAAACAAAGCAATTGTCAGATATTTAAAAATACAACTGTGGAAAAATTAATTACAGAGAATAATAAGTTAAAAGCAATAATTGCAAATGGAAAAGAATATCCGCTTGATATTGTTATATTAACCTGCTCGCCTGATATTATAAAAAAATTATATAACTGGCATAAGGATTTTGATGAAAAATTAGGCAAACATGAATATTTTGGTGCACTAACACTGATAATGAGTATAAAATATTCATTAAGTAAAATTTACTGGTTAAATATTGCAGATGAAAACAGCCCTTTTGTCGCAGTTGTTGAACATACGAATTTTATAAGTAAAGAAAATTATAATAATAATCATATAATTTATCTTGGCAAATATCTTTCAACTGAAAATATTTTATATAAAATGAGGGATGAAGAAGTAAAAAATTTATTTTTAAATTATTTAAAAAGAATTTTCCCTTTTTTAAATGAAAAGGATGTGCTAGATTATAAGGTTGTAAGAGAACCATATGCTCAGCCAGTAGTGAAAAAAAATTATTCAGAAATACTTTTAGATTATAAAACACCTGTCCAAGGTATATATATAGCAAATATGAGTCAGATTTACCCGGAAGACAGGGGAATGAGTTATAGTGTTAAAATAGGAAATGCGGTAAGTAATTTAATAATAAAGGAGAATCTGTGATGAAAATTTCAGCATTTTTTCCAGCTCACAATGAAGAAGCGAATATAGTTGAGCTTGCAAAAAAAACATCAAAAGTGCTTTCTGGTATATGCGATGAATACGAAGTGATTGTTGTAAATGATGGCTCAAAAGACAGGACAAAAGAAGTTGTAGAAAATTTAATGAAAGAAGATAGTCATATAAAACTTATAAATCATGAAATAAACAAGGGATACGGAGCTGCTTTAAAATCCGGTTTTTACAACGCAAAATATGAATGGATTTTTTTTACTGATGGAGACGGACAATTTGATGTAAATGAAATAACAAAGTTAATTGAACTATCAAAAGAGTGTGATATAGCAACAGGATACAGAATAAAAAGACAGGACCCTTTTTACAGAAAAATAAATGCATTTGCATGGGGGGTTCTTGTAAAATTATTATTTGGATTTAATGTAAGAGATGTTGATTGTGCTTTTAAACTGATAAAAAAGGAAATCATAGATAAAATAAAATTAGAAGCAGAAGGTGCGATGATATCAACTGAACTTCTTGCAAAAGCAAATAAATTAGGATACAAGATAAAAGAAGTCGGTGTTAATCATTATCCAAGAAAAGCAGGTAAGCAGACAGGTGCAAAATTAAAAGTGATACTTCGTGCTTTTATAGAATTATTCAAACTTTACGGTAAATTAAAATGAGTAAAAAAATTGTTTTTTTATTGTTTATTTTATTCAATCACAATATTTTTGCTGGTGGTTCATCCGGGGCTGATATTCTGAATATTTCAACAGGGGGAAGAGCACTTGGGTTGGGCGGGGCTTATACATCTGCAGGAGATGATGTTGAATCAATTTATTATAATCCGGCAGGAATAGCACTTATTGATAAAAAAGAATTTTTTTATATGTATATGATATCTTATGCGGATATAAACATAAATTCTTTTTCGTTTGCTCAACCAATTGAAACTGTATTTCTTGAAGGAACAGCAGGAGTATCAATACTTTACAGAACCATGCCTGAAATAAAAAATGAAGATGCCAAGGATTCCCCGGTCAAATTTTCTGATATGGCTTTTATTATTACTTATGCAAATAAACTTTTTTATTTTATAAATTCTCCTGATTTAAAAAATTTTATTGTGGGTTTGAATATAAAATTTATTATGGAAACATTAGCGCAGTATAATGTATCTGCATTTGCATTTGATATTGGAACAAAATGGAATATGCCTGATTCAAAATTAAAAATAGGGGTTTCGTTACAGAATATCGGATTTCCTTATAAATATATAAATGAAGAATCACCTATGCCTTTTTTAATCAGAATAGGCTCTTCTTTTGATGTGAATCTTGATAAAGATAATGATTTAAAATTTGCACTTGATTATATCCATAATTTTTATGATACAGGAAAAGTTGCAATAGGGTTGGAAAATAATATATTAAATTTATTTTTCTTAAGAGCAGGATATAATGTTTCATTAAATACAAACACCCCATCTTCTCTTTCTTTGGGTGCAGGAATTGCAATAACTCAGTTTGATATAAATGTTGCATTAAATTATGTATGGAAACCAATTTTCTGGATGGGTATTTCGGATTTTGATTCTAATCATATTTTATCTTTACAGGTTAAATTTTAAAATATCCCAAAATGACATTTGAATACAATAAAATTGATAAAAAAATATTTGAATTGATAATTGATAACTTATATGACGCAGTATATTTTACTGACACAGAAAGAAAAATTATTTTATGGAATAAAGCAGCTGAAAAATTAACAGGATATAAAAAAGAAGAAATTATAAATTCCCCATGTTTTGAAAATAAACTTTCTCATACCAATATTAACTGTGAATATTTATGTAAAACCGAAGAATGTCCAATAGCAAAAGCAATTAAGGAAAAAAGTGTAATAGAAAAAGAACTATTTTTAAAACACAAAGAAGGATTTAGAATTCCTGTGAAAATCCGGGTATCTCCGATAACAGATGAACAGGGACGTATAATAGGTGCGGTGCAGATATTTTCTGATAATTCAGCTAAAATAGCTGCTTTTAAAAAAATGGAAAAATTGGAATCTTTGGCTTTTATTGATTCGCTGACAATGGTTGGCAATCGGAGATATTCAGAAATTAAAATAGCAACAAGAATACAGGAAATTGAAAAGTTTGGCGTAATCAAATCAAGTGGATTGTTATTCATTGATATTGATAATTTTAAAAAAATAAATGATATTTATGGTCATAAATTTGGAGATGATGTTTTAAAAGTTATAGCTCAGACAATATTAAAAAATATAAGAGAAGTTGATTTTATAGGCAGGTGGGGTGGAGAAGAATTCATAGTTATTGTTTCAGGGGTTAATAATGATGAGTTAATAAGGATTGCTGAAAAGTTAAGGGGATTAATTAATAGCATTGATTTTTTTGTGAATAATGAAAAAGTAAAACTTTCAATTTCAATAGGTGCAACCTTATTTAAAGAAGATGATGAAGTTGAATCCTTGGTTCACAGGGCAGATAGTTTAATGTATAAATGTAAAAGGCAGGGGAAAAATTGTGTCATTTATGGATAAGAAAATATAAATTTTTGCAAATGGTAATTATGTCCTGAAAATTGCATTTAAAGATTGCGATTTTCAGGAGAAAAAAATAATATATTATTTAAAAAAATAAAATATTTATTTTGAATTCAAAAAAACAGGTGAATAAAAGTAATGCATTATAAAAATAAAGTTTTTATGGAATATCTTTTTTTTATTCCCAATTCTTTTAAAATAAATATTGTAAAATAAAATTTTTTGTGATTTAATAAAATAAATTAATTGATAATGTGAAAAGTTCTATGAAAAAGAAAGAAGGCTGTACTAAAAGTATTGAAAATGATATACATTTCCCACTCTTTAATAAAGAGAGGTTAAATTAAAAGAGAGCGAGAAAAAGAGAATGGAGGGATGTAAATCCCCCCCTAAATCCCACTTTGATAAATGGGGAACAAAAGGCAACACAAGTATATGAATAAAAGGATTTTTAAGTGAAAAGGATAAAAAACTTTTTACAATATTAATGAATTTAAAAGGAGGTTCTGTATGGGAAAAAAACTGGTATTTTCCTTGTGTTTATTTATAATATTTCTTTTTTATGGATGTGGTCAGGAGTTAAATGTTACTGTTTATAATGCAACGGGAATAAATTCGTCTTATGGCTGGGTTGCAATAAATATAAATTCTGAAAATAATAATAACTGGTTTCTTCCAACTGAATATGCCAAAAATGATTCAGAATGCAACGAAAAAAATAGTTTAACTATTAAATTAAAAGAAAATAACACTATAAAAGTTGCAGCTAACGGTCAGTATTATGATATGTCACAACCAACACCAGTATTAACAGATTTTGAAGTTCCTGAATCAACAGCAACTGTTTATGGTGGTTTTCCGGATCCGCCCAGATGGTATGCTGCTGTAAATAAGGAATCTGTTATAATTTATAAAAAGTAAATTGAATAAAAAAATTTTTTTAAAAATTTTTAAAGATATAAGAAAATTAATTTTAAAAGGAATTTCCACAAAAGCTATCGGTAAAAATTCCAAAGGGCAAATTACAAAATACTTTGATTTTTTTGTTGAAAACAAAATCATTTCATATTTAAAAAAAAAAATTAAAATAAAATTTGAAATTGTATCAGAAGAGTTAAAAAATAATTTAATAATAAATAAAAATATTAAAGGGAGAAAATATTATATTGTTATAGATCCTGTTGATGGTTCAGATAATTATATTTTTAATATTCCTTTTGTATGTATGGCGATAGCAGTCTTTGATGAAGATTTAAATCCTGTTTTATCATTTGCCGGTAATTATTTTAATGGTGATTATATTATAGCGGATAAAAAAGAAATTATTTACAGATATAAACCAGAAAATAAAAAAAATGAAAGATTCGCATTTGTTATTTTTTCAGGGATTGATAAAACCAGATATTATAAATTAAAAAAAATTATTACAAAATTTAAACATATCAGGGCAATTGGGGCTACTGTTGGAGAAATGATGATGGTTGCAAAAGGAGAAATAGATACTTTTATTGATATAAGAGGCAAATTAACTTTGGAAAATTTTGCGCCATTTTTTTTAATAGCAAAACATACAGGTGCTATTTTAACTGATGATAAAGGAGAAAGAATCCGATTAAAAGATTTATCACTTTCAAAAGGATTTAATATAATTTTTTCCAAAAATAAAAAAATTCACAAAAATATAATAAATAATCTTAAAGTATAAATAGTTTATTTTTTATCAATAGGATATTTATGTTCAACCCATTTGGGCCAGCCACTGAAGAATATGCAGATTTTTCTGAAACCGCTGTCAAATAATTGATATGCAACTCTATCGGATAGATGACAACCAATACCATGGCAATAGGTTACCAGAACTTTGTCTTTTAATTGATTTTTATATTTGGATATATTTTCCATTAGCATATTAACCGGTATGGGTATTGCTCCTTTTATATGTGCTTCTTCATATTCGTGGATGGATCTTGCATCAATAAAAATTGCTTTTCCACTATAAAATAAAAATTTTGCTTCTTCTATATCAATTCTGTGAATTTTATCTTTGGAATCAATCGGATTAAATAAATAGGAAAAATCTTTTTTTTCTTCTTTTGCTGTTATAGTTAAAGTAGTTTTTGGATTTGATTTTGTAATAATAGTTATTTCTGGAGTAACCGCAGTTGCGGGGAATCCTAAACTTTTAGCCATTGCTGGTTTTAAAGGGATTTTGTATTCATGCTTCCCATCTTTATCTTTTACAATAATAAAATCAGAATTGAGTGTGGACATTGAAACTGAAGTATCAATATCCGATTCTTTTTTAATTTTAGAAAAAAAAATAAGAAGTAAAAAAAATATAATAAAAACAGTGACTATAACCAACCAGATATTATTTTTATTTGATTTGCTGCTTATTAAATTTTTATCTAAAGATTTTTTCTTATTTTTTTTCATTATTATTACCTATAAAATAATTTTTTACTATAAGTATTATCCAATAATATAAAAAAAAGTCAATTATAAATATATTTCCGAAAATGGCATTTAACAGAAAGTTGCGGTTTTCAGGAGAAAAAACACAAAAATAATATATTATTTAAAAAATAAAACATTTTAAAACAACGCTTGAGTTTTATTTTAAATTAAAAAAATTGGTGAATAAAAGTAATGCATTATAACCGCAAAAACGCGTTAGAAAATGCGTTATTACGGTAATATAAAATATTTTTGACTTTTTTGTTTAATAATTTTTTATTTTTATAGCACATTACTTTAATTCACCTGTTTTTTAATTTTAAAAATAAATACACTTTTAAAATTCTTATTTGTTTATAAACCTTTTTTTATATTTTCTCTTTTCCCCTGAAAAACG
>CALHNI010000021.1 GCA_938034975.1 Candidatus Goldiibacteriota bacterium
CCTTTTTTTAAAAGAGGAGAAATGTATATTATTTTCTATACTTTTAGTATATATTTTAATCTCTGCCTTCTTTTTTTTTTTCATAGAACTTTTCACATTATCTTATTAAAACTAATTTTTTAAATTATATCAATTATATTATAAAATGTCAAAATTTTTCTACCTTGGTAATGTCCCTATTTTACCTGGTAATTAAAAATGAAAATCCATGCAATTATCTAAATAATTCCGTAAAAACGCGTTAGAAAATACGTTTTTACGGAAAAACAAAATTTTTTATTATATTTATTCCCCCATTTTTTTTATTTAAAATAAAGCTCAAATGTTATTTTAAATATTTTGTTTTTTTAATTAATATATTATTTTTGTGTTTTTTCTTCTGAAAATTGCAATCTTTTAATACGATTTTCAGACTTAAATTATTTATTGCTTATCTTTTTTATCACTTTTTATGATATTCTTTATTTTATCTGAAATTTTTTGTATCTTAGGTTTAGTTTTATATATTGTCATATGGGTTGCCTCTACTATTTTACCCATATTTTTACCAATATCTACTTTTAATTCTTCTAATTTATCCTTTGCTTTTTCAGATTTTTTTTTTGTTTTTACAAATAATTTTTTAAAAATATTTAAAAATCCTGATTTTGATTTCATCATCTTTGAAATATCAAATGCTGTTTCACTTATAATAATAACATCCTGCCCAATAGATAAAATGCCTTCCTGGGATAAAATACTATGTTCGCTTATCGGGGTTTCTGCTATTTCATAATGTGTTATTTTACCATTTTCTTTTTTTACAAATACTGCCTGTATTTTACCTATTTCCAATCCCTTTTCTGAAATAATTTTTAACTTTTTTAAAGCACTGTATTCTATTAAATTTTCTTTGTCATTTAATAAATTCATATCTTTTAATTTTTCTTCTGATTGAATAACAATGTTATTTTCACTTATTGATGTTATATCAGCAAAATCCAATATTTTTTCTAACTTATCCAGAAAAAGATATTTTATTTCAAATTGATTTTTATCTATAAAAATTTCTTTTATTTTATTAATCTGTCTGCCTTCCTTTACTGTAACTATATTTTTATTTAAAATGTCATCTGCCTTTATCATATAAATTTCTCCTTTTTATTAATTTTATCAAATTTTTTCTTTTTAATCAAATATTTTTTATAATTTGACTTTTTATCCTTTTTAATTTATAGTATTTTTAAATTAAAAGAGGAGTTAAAAATGTATTCAATTTCAATAATTATACCGGCATATAACGAAGAAAAAAGATTACCGAATACACTTGATAAAATTAATGAGTTTATAAATGAAAATAACTTAAAAACAGAAATTATTGTAGTAAATGATTGCAGTATTGATAAAACAGCTGATATTGTTAAAAATTATATGTCAAAAAACGATAAAATACGCCTTATCAATAATGAAAAAAACATGGGGAAAGGGTTTTGTATAAATCGTGGATTTTCAGAAGCCAAAAATGACATTGTTCTTTTTTCAGATGCTGACCTTTCAACTCCAATTGAATTTTTAATTCCTTTTATCAAAAATCATGAAATGGGATATGATATTGTTATTGCATCCCGGGCAATAAAAGGCGCTGAAAAAAAAGTAAAACAACCTTTTATCCGTGACATTATGGGAAAAATTTTTAATTTACTTGTAAAAATTATCCTGGGATTAAATATCAATGATACTCAATGTGGTTTTAAAAGTTTTAAAAATAAGGTTGCAAAGGCTATTTTTGCCAAACAGACAATTTTTGATTTTGGGTTTGATCCTGAAATACTTTATATAGCACAAAAAAAAGGGTATAAAATAAAAGAATATCCGGTTGATTGGTATAATTCCGAAGGAACCAAAGTCAAGGCAATAAAAGATTCTTTTAAAATGTTGATTGCACTTTTTAAAATAAAGTCAAATTATAAAAAAGGAATTTATAATTGAACTCTCTACTTATTTTATTGTTTTTTTCTATTGCAATTATTTTTTCAATGTTGGGATTAGGTGGTGGCATTTTTTATGTTCCAATTTTATTAAACGCAGGTATCAGTTTTCATCAGGCGGTCCCAACTTCCCTTGCAATAATGGCAGTGATGAGCCTTACAGCAACTATAATTTATCATAATGAAAAACTTATTGACTGGCAGATTTTTTTTACAATTGAACCATTTTCAATAATTGGTGCATTTATTGGCAGTTATAATTCAAAATTTTTACCGGTAAGATTTCTTGAAATTCTCTTTGCTATAATTATGTTTATATCAGCTATTCTGCATTTTTTACCACAAACAATAAACAACGAAAAACCAAAAATCAACCACTTTGGCATAATTCATAAACAACATAATAATAGTTTTTATTCAATAAATTTATGGTTTGGAATACCTATATCCTTTTTAGCAGGACTTGTATCAAGCATAATTGGTATTGGCGGCGGATTTGCCAAACTTCCTCTTATGACTCTTATTTTTAAAACGCCAATAAAAGTAGCAGCAGCAACATCGTCTGCTATGATAGTCCTTACTTCCTTGACAGGTCTTTTGGGGCATTCCCTTGTTGGAAACGTAAATAAATCTCTTATTGTGCCATTATCCTTGGCTGTATTTTTCGGAGCAATTACAGGTTCAAAAATAGCAATAAAAGCAAACAGGAATTTTTTAAATATTTTACTTGCTATTTTACAGATTTTTATAGGACTATGGCTTATTTTTAAATAAAATAACTTTTCTGCCTGGTATTATATGGGAAAATAAAAAGAATAATAAACCAAATAGTAAATACCTTTGATAATCTTCTTTGTATTTTACTGTCTTTTTTTCTTTTATTTTATTTTCTTCCATATTTTTTATGTCATTTACAATTGAATTAAAAACGCCTGCATTAGTTAATCTAAAATATTTTCCATTGGTAATTTCTGTTATTTTTTTTAATTCAGTATCATCCAATCGTGATATTACAACTTCACCCTGATATGTTTTAAAATAAGTTCTACCCCAGAAATCCTGACCTTGTGGAATTTTACCACCTTCTTTTGTGCCAACGCCTATTGCATAAATTCTTATGTCTTTTTCTTTTGCAAATTTGGCTGCATCAATCGGAGATATACCACCAGTGTTTTCCCCATCGGTTATTAAAATAAGAATTTTTGATTTGCCAGCGTCAATTATTAATCTTTCAACTGCCGACCTTATTGCATTCCCCATGTACGTTCCATCCTTTGCCAGCATTCCCGGATAAACTCCATCCAGTATTAAATCCACAGCATCATAATCAGTTGTTAAAGGGCATTGTATAAAATCAACACCGGCAAAAGTAATAATCCCAACTCTGTCACCATATAATAAATTTAAAAAATTTTTTAAGCCCTTTTTTACTGCTTCCATTCTGTTCGGCTGTATATCAATTGCAGCCATACTTGAGGAAACATCCAATAAAATCATAATATCTATACCTTTAAATTCTATTTCAGTTTTTATTGGCTCTCCCAATGGTCTTGCTAGTGCAATTGTAAAAAATATAAAAGACAAAAACAGTAAAAAATATTTAATTAAAATTTGGCTTTCTGATATCTGTATAAAAAATTTATTGCGTATTTTTTCATCAAAAAAATTTTTGTAATTTTTTATAATGATTATTATTTTATAAAAAAAATAAATAAAAACTGGTATTAAAATAAAAAACAGATAAAAAACATTTTCATTTGCAAATTTCATTTCTCACCTTTTATGCAATAATTCTTGTAAATTTAAAAATTTCAATTAAAAGTGCAAAAAAAAGCAATAAAAAACCGAATATTAAAAAAATATAAAATTTATCTTCATATCTGTTATATGTTTTTACATCTATATCCTGTTTTTCCATCTTTGCAATTAAATCATATATTTCTTTTAACTTTTTTTCATCTATTGCCCTGAAATATTTACCTCCTGTTAAATCTGCAATTTGCATTAACGTTTTTTCATCCGGCTCTTCCCATTTTAATGGCTGCCCTGTCCATCTATCATAGACCTGGACTTTTCTTCCAAAACTATCATAACGTATCATTGGTGCTCCGCCTTTTTTCCCTATTCCAATCGTATAAATTTTTATGTTTTTATATGCTGCCATTTTTGCAGCTTCTATAGGTGAAAATCCTGTATTACTTACACCATCTGTTGTCAATATCACAACTTTTGATGCTTTTGAATTTTCTAATCTGTTTATTGCATTTAAAATTGCATCACCAACCGCTGTTCCATCAATACGGACTGTCTGAAAATTTATCTGGTCTATAAAATTTTTTATTATTTGATAATCAATTGTTAATGGACATTGCGTAAAACTTTTACCAGCAAAAACAACAAGTCCGACTCTGTCACTTTTAAGACCATTTATAAACCACTTACATACTTCTTTTGCAGCTTCTAACCTGTTGGGTAAAAGGTCATCTGCTTGCATACTTCCTGATACATCAAGTGCAATTATTATATCAATTCCTTTTATTTTTTCTGTTGTTTCTCTTTTTATCTCCTGTGGTCGTAAAACAGCTATTATTAAAAATATTATTCCTGCAATTTTTAAAACATCAACCAACCAGTAAAAATTGGTAATTTTTTGATTTATTTTTTCAAGTGATAAAAAATTTGAAAAATTTATTTTTTTAAAATTTATATTTTTCATCAGTAAAACTGTTAATAATAAAATAAATCCAGCAATCAAATATGGTAATAATTTTATATTTGCAAACGTCATATTCATCTTGCCAGTTTTCTTTCTCTTTTTTTAAAAAATGAAATCAAATCCTGTATAAAAGGTTTTCCACAGGTTATATAAATATAGTCAATCCCAAGTGATTTAAAATTTTTTATTATTTTATTATCATAATTTAAACTTATTTTTTTGTATTTTTCTAATTCTTTTTTATCAAAAGTATCAAGCCATAATAAATTTTTATTTTCCGGGTCATAAACAGGTAATAAACCAACAGGTAATAGTTCAAAATCCATTGAATCCCTTACAATAACTGCAATTATGTCATGATAGTATCTAAGTGCTTTTAACGAATCATAGAAATCTTTTTTTGTGTAAAAATCAGATATTAAAAATATAGTGCTTTTCTTTTTTAATAAATGATTTAAATAATTTAATGCAAAATTTATATCTGTTGTTTCTTTTTTTACATTGTGATATAAAATTTCTCTTATAATTCTTAGTATATGTTTCTTGCCTTTTTTTGGTGGTATATATTTTTCAAGTTCTGATGTAAATCCCAAAAAACCAACTCTATCGTTATTTATATTTGCTGTAAAACCAAGCGTTGCAACAAATTCAAATACCAATTCATTTTTAAAATTTTCTTTTGTCCCTGAAAATAAAGACGCACTCATATCAGATGCAAAAATTACCTGCAATTCCCTTTCTTCTATGAATGTTTTTATATATGGCTGATTCATTCTTGCCGTAACATTCCAGTCAATCGTTCTGACATCATCACCTTCTACATATTCCCTTACTTCTGTAAATTCTATACCTCTTCCCTTAAAAGTGGAAAGATATTCCCCCTGCAATACTGTATTTACAAGATTTTTTGTTATTATTTCTATGCGTTTTATTTTTTTTAAAATATCTTTTGATATCATTTCTTACGGGACTTTTATTTTATTTATTATTTGTTTTATAACATCCTCAGATTTTATCTCTTCGGCTTCTGCTTCGTATGATAAAATAAGGCGATGTCTTAATACGTTATATATTACTTCTTTAATGTCATCAGGGGACACATAACCATAGCCATTTAAAAATGCATTTGCTTTTGCTGCCAATATAAGGTTTATAGATGCTCTTGGCGAACATCCAAAGTCAATTATATGTTTAAGTTCCAATTTATACTCTTCGGGTTTTCTTGTTGCAAAAACAATATCAGTTACATAATGCTTAATTTTTTCATCCACATAAATATTATTTACAATTTCACGCATTTCAACTATATCTTTTGGTTTTAAAATTGTATTTATTTTTATTTCTTTTCCTGTTGTCATTCTATTTATAATTTCAATTTCTTCATTTTTATCTGGATAATCAATAATCACTTTCATTAAAAATCTATCAACCTGGGCTTCCGGCAAAGGATAGGTTCCTTCTGTTTCTATTGGATTTTGTGTTGCAAGAACAATAAACGGCTCTTCTAATTGAAAAGTTTTATCCCCAATTGTAACCTGTTTTTCCTGCATTGCTTCCAATAAAGCTGACTGGACTTTTGCTGGCGCTCTGTTTATTTCATCTGCAAGTATTATATTGGCAAATATAGGACCAAAGTAAATTGAAAATGTTCCTGTTCTTGCATTATATATTCTTGTTCCTGTAAGGTCAGCTGGTAAAAGATCCGGTGTAAATTGTATTCTTGAAAATTTTGCCTGTATTGTATCTGCAAGGGTTTTTACTGTAAGTGTTTTTGCAAGTCCTGGAACTCCTTCAAGCAAAATATGACCTTTGCATAAAAGACCTATAATAAGCGATTTTATCATTTCTTTTTGACCAACTATTACTTTTTCAACCTCAGAAAAAACTTCATTTAATTTATCAACTTTTTCTTTATCTTTTACTGATAGCTTTACTTCTTTTGTCATTTCCTATTCCTCCTGTATCATTTTAAAATTAATATTTTATAATCACCTTTGTATCTTTTTCAATATATTCAAGCAATTCCTCTATATCATTGTTATTCATTCTTATACAACCTGATGAAGCATTATGTCCCAAAGATGCCTCATCATTTGTCCCATGTATGGCAATTCCAGAACCTATTTTTTTATTTTTAGGAATAATTTTATTTTTAATTGCTTCTTCATACCTTTTTTTATCTTCTTTATTAGGATAATTTATTCTTAAAAAAACAGGACCATAGGAGTTGTAACCAAGATCTTCTTCACTTTTAAATTTTTTATGTCCATCTTTTGCACTTAAATAAACACTATTAATTCTTTTTAATTGTTTTTTCCCATATTCATATTCATCAATTATTTTTTTTATCTTTTTGATTTCATTATCATTCAATTTCCTTTGCATTAAATTTTTTTCTTTTTCAATTAAATTTTTGGGTTTTTTATATGACCAGATTTCTATAATTTTGTATTCACCTTCTGGAGTTTTTTCATCACCTTCATATAACTTTATTCCTTCTTTAAATCCTGTTGCAACTATATATGTTTTTATTATTTTATATTCAGAATTTATTAAAAAAAGTTTTTTTTGTTGTTTTGATATATAAATTAGATATTTTTTATCATAATTTTTAAAATATTCTTTAATCTCGTTAACATCAAAGGAATATAAATTTATAAAAACAAAAAAAAACAAAACATAAAAAAATTTTTTCATAATCAATCAAGAATTGTGATACTAAGGTCAGGTCTTTTAATAACCTTAAAATCTATCCCTGCTTCTTTAAAGAGTTCTTCGTATGCTTTATCAGGATAATAATTTGCTGTTACGAATTTTTTTATTTTCGCATTTGCAATCATTTTTGCGCATATAATACATGGCGAATGCGTACAATATATAGTTGCTCCTTCTGTTGATTTTCCGTGAAGAGCTGCCTGGATTATAGCGTTTTGTTCAGCATGAATTGCTCTACATATTTCGTGTCTTGTGCCTGACGCTATTCCAAGTTGATCGCGAAGACAACCAAGTTCAAGACAATCTTTAACACCTGCTGCTGCACCATTATACCCAGTGCTTATAACATGATTGTCTTTAACTATAACTGCGCCTACATGATGCCTTAAACATGTTGAACGCTCTGCAACAAGGTAAGCCATCTTTAAAAAATATTCATCCCAGGATGGTCTTTTATAAGGTTTATAATCCAATTCTTTCAGAATTTTATCAATTTCACTGTATAATTTTTCTAAATCACCTGAATTATCTATTTTTATTTCTGACATTTCAAAACATTTTAATAATTGCTGTGAAGATTCATCACCTTTTAATTCTTTTTCTTCTTTGCTTTTGAATTCTTCAAAAGTTACGCCATCACCTAAGCGACCACGTTTTTTTGCTCTCTCAAATCTTATTTTTATATCAGCATTTATACCTATTAGTTTAAAATTTTTTAAATTTTTTCTTAATTCTTCAATTTCTGCCGGATTCCTTATACTATCAATAACTGCCTGCGGCATATTTTTTATCTTTGCTATTGCCCTTTTAGCAAGAACCGAAGGTCCTTCTTTTTGTCTTAATTCGTTTCCTATGGCTATTAAATTATCTCTTGTTGGTTCCAAATTTCTTACCTTGGCTTCTGCCCTGATTATGTCAGATAAAGAAGTGGCTATGAATTTATATTTTTCTACTAAATATTTTATTGCTTCACCTTTACCTGCTGCATTAGGTCCTGTAAAACCTAAAAACATAATTCCTCCATTTTTTATTTTGTTATATATTTAATCAAATTTTTATAAAAATTACAAACATTTTGAATAACCACAAATTCTGCACATATTACAACCGCCTTCATGTTCCAATGTAGAACCACACTCAGGACAATTTTCATTGAATTTTTCTTCTTTATAAGAATTTATTGTAAACTTTTCTTTTTTTCCGCTTTTTTCATGCAAATATTTTTCAAGTGCAATTCCTATTGCATCAGGACAGGATAAAACAATGCCACCTTCCTGCCATGCAGGAGCCGGACACCTTGTTCCCCTTAAATGTTTTATTATAACCTCTGGATTAACCCCTGCCCTCAAAGCAACTGAGATTAAACGACTTATAGCGCCTGACTGTGCTGCTGCACATCCACCGGATTTACCCATTGCTGTAAAAACTTCGCATAATCCCTGCTCATCTTCATTTATAGTCACATATAGATTTCCACACCCAGTTTTTATTTTTATGGTTCTGCCAAAAGTTGCCTCTGGTCTTTTTCTTGGTTCTAATTGTATCTTTGTCTGGCTCTGTGTAACAGAATGAGTCAAAACCTGGGCTTCTCTTGAACCATCTCTGTAAATTGTTACACCTTTACACCCAAGATCATAAGCCAAAAGATATACTTTTTTGACATCTTCTTCTGTTGCTTCATTTTTAAAATTAACTGTTTTTGAAACAGCATTATCTGTTGACTTTTGAAATGCTGCCTGCATTTTTATATGCCATTCAGGTGAAATATCATGTGCGGTTACAAATATTCTCTTTATTTCATCAGGTATTACATGTATATGTTGTATTTTTCCGGTTTCAGCAACTTCTTTTATTAAATCATTATTATAAATATTATATTCCTTTAATTTTTTTACAAAATAAGGATTTATCTCAGGCAATTTATCATTATCCATAACTGTCTTGGTATAGGCAACTGCAAATAACGGTTCTATACCAGATGAACATCCGGCAATCATACTTAACGTACCGGTAGGCGCAATGGTTGTAAGTGTTGCATTTCTTAACTTCTTTTTGCCTTTAAAAACAGATTTTTCAAAATTTGGAAAAACTCCTCTTTTCTCAGCTATTTTTGATGATGTTTTTTCAGCTTCTGAATGAATAAACTTCATTAATTTTTCTGCAAGTTCTATCGCTTCTTCAGAATCATATGGAATCTCAAGTTGTATTAACATATCTGCCCATCCCATTATGCCAAGCCCTATTTTTCTATTTGCTTTTACCATATCATCAATTTTCTGCAATGGATATTTACTCATATCAATTACGTTATCTAAAAAATGGATTGATATATCAACAATTTTGCTTAATCTTTCATAGTCAACTTTTTTATCATCAGTTACAAAATTGGCAAGATTTATAGAACCTAAATTACATGCTTCATAAGGCAAAAGTGGCTGTTCACCACATGGATTTGTTGCTTCAATTGCGCCTGCCCCTGGAGTTGGATTATATTTATTTATTCTATCTATAAAAATAATACCCGGGTCTCCATTTTTCCAGGCGTAATGAACTATCATATCAAAAATTTCTTCTGCGTTTTCTTCACCAACAACTTCTGAATTTCTCGGATTTATCAATTTATATTTTTCTTTATTTTTATATGCTTTCATAAATTCTTCTGTTATGGCAACTGATATGTTAAAATTTGTAATTTCTTTATTATCTGCTTTACATTTTATAAATTCTTTTATATCAGGATGGTCAACTCGCAAAATTCCCATATTTGCCCCACGCCTTGTTCCGCCCTGTTTTATTGCTTCTGTTGCTGCATTAAATACTTTCATAAAAGAAACAGGACCAGAAGAAACTCCGTTTGTTGTTTTTACTTTATCACGGTTGGGTCTTAAGCGCGAAAAAGAAAATCCTGTTCCTCCACCGCTTTTATGAATCAAAGCAGCATTTTTCACTGCTTCAAATATACCTTCTATTGAGTCTTCAACAGGTAAAACAAAACAGGCAGCTAGTTGTTGCAAATCTCTACCGGCATTCATCAATGTAGGCGAATTCGGCAAAAAATCCAAAGATGCCATAATTTCATAAAATTGTAATATTACTTTTTCCACATCCGCATTTTTATCATATAGTAAATCTGCCTGGGCAATATTTTCAGCAACTCTTAAAAACATATCCTGGGCTGTTTCTATTGGCTCGCCTTTATCATTTTTTATAAAATATCTTTTTCTTAAAACTGTTAATGCATTTTCAGTGAGAATAGGTTTAATAAGTTTATTTTTATCCATTGTTTTTACTCCTTGAAATAGCAGAATTAAATCGTCAGTAATTATATAAAAAAAACAAATAAAGTAAACGGTTTTTATTTAAAATTTTTAAGATACAATTGTTTAATTTTTTTTATAAACTTTTATTTTTAAAAATATTTTTCAACACCATAATTCCAATATAAATTGCCACAAAGAATAAAATAAGACCAATCACCACAAGTACAAATTTACCCGATTTAAAATTTTTATATATTAAACTGCCAAGAGCAGTTATTGTTATTGTATACATAATAATTGCCGGAATAAAAGCAATTTTACTTTTTATTTTCATATTTATAAGATATAATGTGGCAGTTATAAGTGCCAAAGCTGCAAGCATCTGATTTGCAGAACCAAACATTGGCCAGATTGACATAGCACTGTTTTCATTAAATGCAAGCAAAGCACCGGCAAAAATAGTTATAAATGCAGAAATTACATTACCTTTTAAAAATGTAAATTTTGTTTTTTCAAATAATTCCTGAAATGTATATCTTCCAATCCTTGCTGATGTATCAAGGGATGTTAAAGCAAAAGCACTTATTGCAAGTGCTGAAAAAGAAACTGAAACAACAAGCGGAATACCAATTGAACTTAAAATATTACCTAATCCGTTTGAAAAAAGCGATATTGGATTTTTAACATCTGATATAAAATCATTTCTTATTAACATAGCCGCGGTAATTAAGGAAAGAACCGCCAGTATACCTTCCAATAACATACCGCCATAACCTACAAACTGTGCATCAGTTTCTTTGCTTATCTGCTTTGAACTCGTTCCTGATGCAACCAAAGAATGAAAACCCGATATAGCACCACAGGCAATAGTTACAAATAAAACCGGAAATAAAAACCCAAGATTTTTATCATAAAACCCATTAAAAATTTCAAGTTTTATTTCAGGCCTGTAAAAAAATACACCAAAAACACCACCGAGTAATATAGAATAAAGTAAAAAAGAATTAAGATAGTCCCTGGGTTGCAATAATATCCAAACAGGCGTTATTGATGCAAAAAATATATATACAATAAGCAAAATAACCCATGTGTTATAGGATAATTTAACAGGAAATTTTAAACCAAGGTAAACAGAAACAAAAAGTAAAATAACACTGAAAAAAGTTGCAATGCCTATATTTATTTTTAACATATATATTGAATAACCAAACATAACTGCCAAAAGTATAAATAAAATAGAAGCTGTTGCAGCTTCAGGATGAGCAACAAAAGTTTTTGAAACTATTATAGTAAAAACAGCAATTACAAGAATAAGTGTAAACCAGGTAAAAATCAGAAAAACTATTTTACCTTCTTCACCCAAAAAATCTTCTATTATACTCCCTATTGTTTTCCCTTCTTTCCTTATTGATATTACAATTGCTAAAAAATCATGAACAGCACCAATAAAAATACTGCCAAATATTATCCACAAAAAAGCAGGGAGCCATCCATAAGTTGCTCCAAGGATTGGTCCTACAATAGGACCTACACCTGCTATAGAAGCAAAATGATGCCCTAAAAGAATAAACCTGTTGGCAGGCACATAATCTATTCCATCATTTTTTGCTTTGGATGGAACCTGATTTTTATCATTAATATTCAAAAGTTTACTTATATATCTTCCATAAATAAAATATGCAAGTATAAAAAACAAAATTGCAGTCAAAAGTAAAAATATACCCATATTTTCTCTCTCCATATTATTATTTTATTATAAAATAAATATAACAAATTTTTTTATTGTTGTAAATTATAACTATATGCCGTAAAAAAAGTATTAGAAATCGCATTTTTACGAAAAAAACAAACTGTTTTATTATTTTTATTTAATAATTTTTCAATTTTTCCCATCTATATTTAAAATACAAAATTATTATTGTAAAAAAGTTCTTATCACAGTGCTTTTCTATTTATGAGTAAAATTAATTTTTCGGTTTTAAAAAATTTATTTTCATGTTAATATTTATTAAATTTTTTTAAGGAGTATAACCAAATGATAAAATATAGACCAATAACTCATTTATCAACAAAGAGTTATTTTAACAAGAAAAGAATTAATCTGATTTTAATTATTATAGCAACACTTGCTGGGTTATATTTGATTTTTAATTTTGGAAGCAAAAATTTAAAATACAATTTGCTTATAAACAGTGCTGTTAATAATTTTAAAAAAGGGAAATTAAATTATGCAATTTCCGATTTTAACAAAGCGATAAATTTCAATCCCAAAAATCCACTTGCTTATGATGGCCTTGGCTCTGCTTATTTAAAACAAGGCGATTTTGAAAAAGCAACAAAATATTTTAACGAAGCACTATCTCTTGGATTAAAATATAACTCTTCTATAAAGCATGTAGAATATGGCCAGAATTATTTGAATGCCGGACTTTACTCTTATGCTGAAATGGAATTTACCCAGGCATTGAAACTTTATTCTACGGATTATAAAGCACTTTTTGGCATTGCCTGCTGTTACCATGCAACCGGCAAACTTGATTCTGCAATTATTTATTATAATAAAGCACTTACTTATAACCCTAAATTTACACCTGCAAGAAAAAATCTCGCAATTGCAGAAGATGACAAAAACAAAGGTGCAATTTATTATCTTTTTGATAGAAATGGTGAACCACTTGCCCGATATAATCTTATTGACATAAAAAATAAAAGGACTTATATGCTTGATAGTAAAACAGCTCACATAACAGGATATATAGATGAAAAAAGAAATTCAGCCGAAGGACTTGAAAAATTTTTAAAAGATTATATCCCAGGTAATAAAATTTATCTTACAATAGATTCAAAAGTACAAAAAGCCGTGGTTAAGGCAATGGGTTGGCGAAAAGGAAGTTTTGTGGTTTTAAACCCTAAAACAGGTGAAATTTTAGCACTTTATAACCAACCAACTTTTTCCCCCAACAACATAAATCAACCACAATATTATTACAAAATTATCACTAATAAAAATAAACCATTTTTGAATCGTGCCATTGATAAATTATACGAACCTGGTTCTATCGCCAAAATAATCACAATTGCTGCGGCTTTTGAATCAGGGATTAATGAAAAAAATATTTTTCCGGTAAAATGTGCTGGCTCTACGGTTTTTGACAACAAGGCATTCTGGTGCTGGCAGAAACATGGAAAAGTTTCAGGAATTGAAAAGGCGATTGAAACTTCTTGTAATATTGGTGCAGCATTCATTGGTTTTGCAATTGGTTATCCAAAACTTTCTGAATATAATTTAAAATTCGGATTTAATACCGATCTTGACATAGGATTTTATGATATATTAAGAAGTCAAAAGATATCTATCCCGGTTAAAAAATCTTTATTTCCATCTGATGATCAAAACAGATATGAACTTGCTATGCATGCATGCGGTTTAACTCCGGAAAAAAATAAACCGTATTTAATAACACCGCTGCATGCCGCTTTGCTAGCTGCTGCTGTTGGAAATAAAGGAGTAATGATGAATCCTTTTTTAATAAAAGAGATAAGAAATATAAATGGAAAACTTATTTATTCAGCAGAAGTTAAACCATTAAAAAATTCAATTTCTTCACAGACAGCAGAAAGAATAAAATCTATGATGATAAATGTTGTTGAAAAAGGTATAGGACAGAAAGCAAAAGTGAAGGGTTTAGAAATAGCAGGCAAAACCGGGACATCAGGCGGTGATAAAAACGGACTTAATGCATGGTTTATTGCTTTTGCCCCGGCTAATAACCCGCAATTTGCAATTGCAATCATAGGAGATGAAGAAGGCAAGGGAATGCAGATTGCTGCGCCTATTGCTGCTGATTTTTTTAAAGAACTTTTGAAATAAACTTATAAAATGAATATACCAATTTTAATGTATCACAAAATTCTTCCCCAAAGGGATAATACTGACCTTACCATAACCTGTGACCAGTTTAAAAAACAAATGCAACATCTTAAAAAATCAGGTTATAACACCATACTTTTATCAGAACTTATTGATTTTATTCATAAAAAAATTTCTTTACCCCAAAAATCAATCATAATAACTTTTGACGATGCATTTTCAAATATAATCGAATACGCCAAACCTGTTCTTGACGATTTAAATTTTAAAGCGGTGGTATTTGTTGTTTATAATGCTATTGATAAATATAATTTATGGGATATAAAAAAAAATATAGAAAAATCCAATTGTATGAGTAAAGGTGAATTAAAATATCTTTTGATGTCTGGTTGGGAAATCGGCTCTCACGGATTAAACCACCTGGACCTTACAAGTTTGACATCCTTTCAAATAAAAAACGAAGTAAAAAAATCAAAAGAAAAACTTGAAAATTTATTACGAACCGGTATAAAGAGTTTTTGTTATCCTTATGGCAGATATAACGAAAAAATAATTAAAGAAATTAAAAAAGCTGGTTACGGATGTGCATGCGCAGTTGAATCTGATAATTTTTTTACAACTGATAACCTTTATAAATTAAGAAGAATTTTTATCAAGCCCAAGGATTCTTTGTTTACTTTTAAAAGGAAAATATCTCCCTGGTATCTTTATTATAGGAGTTTAAGAAGAAGATAATTTTTATTTAGCCCTTTTAAATAAAGTTTTTATGAAATTTATCTTATGAAAACCATAATATTGTGCATATTTTACTTCTTTTATTAAAACATAATAAGATGATATCACATTAAAAATTAAACCTTTTATTCCATCTAAAAATCCAAACTTAAAAAAATAATTTTTAATAAAAATAATTATCCATTTAAAAAGCACAGAATATCCAGTTGGCGTATAACCATTTTTTTTAAGGTTTAATATTTCATATTCTGTATATATGTTTACCGTCTCTATATGTTCTGCAATATTATCTGCAGTAAAATGAAAGAGATAATTTTTCAAATAACCTGCTTGCCCTTTAATTTTTACCACTTCATGAACATATGTTTCTTCATATTTACCAATTTTATTTTTAAATAATCTTAAATGATAATCTTTTCTTAAAGCACCATAATTTAAAAAACTTCCATAATAATTGTTTTTACTTTTTATAAAATATCCATTGAATTTATCTTTTTTATTTATGACGTTTAAAATCTCATTTTTTAAATCATCACTTACAATTTCATCTGCATCTATGCTTAATATCCAATCTCCTTTTGCTTTTGAGATTGCAAAATTTTTTTGATTTACATAGCCATCCCATTTTTTGAAAAAAACTTTTGCCCCATATTTACGGGCTATTTGGGTGGTCTTATCAGAACTCCCGCTATCTACAATTATAATTTCATCCACCCACTTAAGAGAATATAAACAATAAGGTAAAATTTTTTCTTCATTTTTAGTTATAATACATGCTGAAATTTTTTTCATTTATTTCTCCTATTTAATATTTTAGTATTGTGAAAAGTTTTAACGCTCTTCTCTTAATAATCCTTTTATTCGTATACTTATTCTGCCTTTGTTCTCCCTTTATCAAAGGAGGATTTAGGCGGATTTACATACATCCATTCTCTTTTTCTCGCTCTCTTTTAATTTAAAATCTTCCCTAACCCCTCTTTATTAAAGAGGGGAATTTTTTATTCTTATTCTTATTCTTATTTTTTTCTCCCCCTTTGCAAAAGGGAGACTAAAGGCGATTTTCCTCCTCTTTTTTTTCTACCCCTTTGTAAAAAGGGGATTTAAGGGGATTTGATTCATTATTTTTAAATCGGCCTTGCCTCCTCTTTTTAAAAGATGGGGAAATATATATTATTTTCAATACTTTTACTATATATTTTAATCTCTGCCTTCTTTTTTTTTCATAGAACTTTTCACATTATCAATATTTTCTGCAATTTTAAAATATTCTTCTGCCATTTTTATATCACCCTTAATTTTAAAAGCAATACTAAGGTTATAATAAAAACCTTTTTTTGAACCATTAAAAGGAAATTTTATCGCAATTTTATAAAGTTCAATTGCTTTATCTATTTTTTTATTTTTAAGATATTCACTACCATAATTTACCATATTCCCTGCATAATTTGAAATTAATCTAAAACTATCTCCTATTTTATAATAATTTTTATTAAATATACCGCGATATGAATAAATTTTAAAATAATCCAAATCAGGGACTTTTTTAAATATTTTACCGGTTACCAAAAGTAATCCTTTTTGTTTGTGTAAAATACCTGTTTTTTTAACAGTTTCATAATTATAACCTGCATATATGCTTTTTTTATCAAAATAATATTTTATTATTTTAACTATATTTTTTTTTGGCTTTTTTATTTCCAGATCTACTTTAAAATCCTTAAAATCACTTTTAAATAGTTCTATTCCCCAGTCAAACGCAAGGAAATTTAAAAAAATAAAATTTATATCATTACGTTTATTCAAGACATACTTCATATAAAAAACAGGATTTATATCAAAATCTGATGATGCTATATAAATTGCATTTTTTTCAATTGTTTTATAAATATTATTTATATAATCATAACTCAGATAATTTTTTGAATTATTTAAAAGTTTATAATTATAGTTTATGTTTATTGAAGAAATAAAAAGAATTGCAGCAAATGAAAAAACTTTTATAATTTTATTTTTAAAAAGATACAATTTTTTTAAAAATTCTGCCATAAAAAAAACAGAGATGAAAACCGCCGGCAAATAATAACATGACGAATCCTGTTTTCTTCTAAAAAAAATTATCACGGATAAAATATTTATAATAAAAAATAAAAACAAAATTATTGAGATTTTTTCTTTTCTTTTAAAAGAATAATATAATCCTATCAAAATCAATATAACAATAAAATAATAACTCATTATAACTACTCTTAAAAATTCATTTATTTGAAAAACCAAAATATTAAAATTCAAATTTTCAAATTCTCCTGTATAATTTATTCTAAAAACATGTTTAAGCAAATTTAATAAATCATATGGATTTCCATTATTTAAAACAGCACCGTTTGATGCCCTTATTAAAAGGTATAAATATGGCGAAATCCCAGTTAATATAAAAACTAAAATAAATAAATAATTTTTAAATTTTAATTCCTTAAAATTATAAATCAAAATATAAATGATTAACGGAATAAAAAATATCATTGTTTGCCAATGGTTTGAAAGAGAAAGAAAATAAATAAAAAATAAAAAATATATTTTTTTAATTGAATAATTTTTAAATAGTGAAAAAATAACAAGCAGTATTAAACTTATAAATATCAGATTCAAAACATAAATTCCGCCTTTTGCCTGAATTGCTTCTTTTAAAAATCCATAAGCAAAAGCAAATATTAAAACACATAAAAAAGCTATTGTTTCTTTTTCATATATTTTTTTTATTAAAAAAAATAATAACAATAAATTGATAATTGAAAGAAAGGCAGTGAACAAATTAGCATTAAATGCCGGTGCCCCTATTTTTGATGATAAAAATATTTTTCCCAGCATATTAAATAAAGGATAACCTGGTGGATGAGGTATCCCCAAAGTATAAATTGCAGTTATTGTTTCCGGAGAATCATTTAACGCAAAAGCCGGGTATAAAATTTTCAGATATAAATAAAACAAACATAAAAAAATAAAAACTAAAAAAATTTGTAAAATAAAAAATTTTTTTATTTTTATATTTAATAGTTTATTATTTATATACATTACATTTATTTACCTTTTGTTTTTTATGTTAAAAATTTATCTTTTATTTCCTTTTTTTTTTGTAATAAAAATTCTTTTAAACCATCTGAATAACCATTCATTTGCGACCTTTCTGTTGCTTAAAAAAACAAATTGAATTTCTTTAAATTCAACCATTAGTTGGGTAATTATTTCTGCAACAAAATACCCGGGATAATATTTTAATTTTTCATTATCTATAAAATCAGCAAAAGGTGCTTCAAAAATAATTACCTTGTATTTATATTTCATAAGTTCTAAAAGTTGTGCTTTGAATACATCAAGTTTTTCAATCTGGTTTTTAAAATCCTTGTATGTTTTTCTTTCGGCAACAGCAATTATTTCATTTTCAATTTTTAATGCATAATCTCCAATATCTAATTTTTGTCTTATGACATTTTGATATTGAAACTTATATGGATATCTCTCATTGGTATCAATAATAATATCAAATTTAATATTTTTTCCACCTGCGGAAATATATGCGCCAGGTCTTTCAGACACAGCCGAAATCTGAGTATCCCAAAAAATCTGATAATATTTACCTGGTTTATTTTTATATTCTTTTTCTATAAATATAAACCAGCAACGTTTTTTTAATTTTCTGTTTAGTATTACAGTTAACTTTTTTCCATATTGCCGCATTAATTTAATAGTTGAAGATTCTATCAATTCTAATTCAGGTATATTTTCCTCTTTTATCTCACCCTTATATTTGCAAAAAACTTTTTTACCAGATGTTGGCCATTTTTCCTGTGTTTTTAAAAATAAATATATCCCCGGGGATTTTTCCAAAAATAAAACATATGGAAAATTTTTATTATCAATATCTGTATTTTTATATAAAAGCCATTTTAAATTCTGTGGTTTTTTATCATTTTTTTCTTCCATAATTTTATATTATAACCTTTAAGTGCTTTTAGGTCTAATGATTTTTTCTTGAATATAACTTTATTTTTTATATAATAAAAAAAATTTTATAAGGTGACTTATGAAAAAAATACGTATTGCATATCTTGGTGCAGGACAGATTTCAGAAAGGTTTATAATAATGGCCAAAAAACTAAAAAATGTTGAAAATATTGCCATTTATTCCCGCAATTTGCAAAATGCAGAAAATAAAGCCCAAAAATACAATATTCCTCATTATTACAATAATTATAAAAAAATGTTAAAAGAGATAAAACCCGATGCAGTTGTAATAACAACTCCGCATTCAATGCATGCAAAACATGCAATTGATTGTATGAAAGCAGGGTGTCACGTTTTAGTAGAAAAACCTGTTGCAACTGATTTTAATGATGCAAAAAAAATGTATGAGACAGCAAAAAAATACAAAAAAATATTTAATGGCCTTCCCTTTGACCTTTACCCACCTTTTATTACTGCTCTTAAATATATAAAAGAAAAATACATAGGAAAGATTACATCTGCTCATTCTGAACTTTCCTTTCCTGGACCACCGCGGCTTAACTGGTATTATGATAAAAAAATAGCAGGTGGTGGCGCTATGCTTGACGTGGGTTGTTATGCATTATCACGTTTAATATCAATTTTAGGTCCTGTTAAAAAGGTGTCTGCTTTTTCTAATATGCTCATACCTAAAAGATTATTGCCATCAGGCAAAAAAGTAAAACCTTCGGTTGATGATAATAATGTATTAATTCTTGAATTTTCTGGTGGTGTTTTTGCAACAGTAAAAGCCTGCTGGCAGCATCCATTCCTGGAAAACAGAACCATAATATATGGAAGGCATGGTGCTGTATATATAAATTTTGATAATCTTGATGAATATCCTGTTATAATTCATACAAAGAAAAAAATTCCGGGAAAAAAAATAAAATGGAGAAATTTGTCTGATTGCTGGTTCCCTAAATTACCATCTTTTACATCTGAAAATGACATTTTAGGTAAATTTATTACTGCAATAAGAAAAAACAAACACCCAGTATACGATGCAGAGCAGTCAATTCATATTATGGAAGTAATGCATAAAGCGTATGTTTCTGCAAAAACAGGTAAAACCCAAAGAATCATAACTCCATTTAAAATATGGTGGAATAAAGAAAAAAATATACAAAATTTTAAAAATAAATATATATGATAATTTATTTTAATGAAACTGCCTTATAATTTTTATTTTATTATTATATAATATATTATTTCCACTAATCATATATGGTCTGTAAAAACGCGTTTTCTAACGCGTTTTTACTGGACCAACAATTAGAATATCTTCTAACATAATCCACTTTTATTTTAATATTTTAACTATTCTATAATTAATCTTTTATATAAATATTCTTTTATTTTTCCCTTTATTTCCAACAATTAATCCAAATCCAATCATCTGCGCTGTTATTCGTTAAGTTAACCTGATTACTCCCATCTGCGTTAATTACATATATCTCATATTTGCCATCTCTTAAACTTACAAACAATATTTTATCTACCGGCGTCGGTGTTATTACTTCACTTCCTGTAGGCGAAATCTTTTTTTTGAAACAACTAAAAAGCACTATCATAATTAATACTATTGCCACTATTACCATCTTATCCCTTTTCATCCTTGCCTTCCTTCTTCCTTTTTTTTTAATATTTTTATTTTTTATAACCTTTTTTATATTCCCTTTTTTTCTCCTGAAAAACACTAATGCGTCTTTCAGGTCATATACTTATGTTGCCTTTGTTCCACCTTTATCAAATGGGGATTTAGGCGGATTTACATCCATTCTCTTTTTCTCGCTCTCTTTTTATTTAAAATCTCCCCTAACCCCTCTTTATTAAAGAGAGGAATTTTTTATTCTTATTTTTATTTTTCTTCTTTCCCTTTGTAAAAGGGAGACTAAGGGCGATTTTCCTCCTCTTTCTTTTTTTCTACCCCTTTGTAAAAAGGGGATTTAAGGAGAAATCGCCCCTGACCCCTCTTTTTAAAAGAGGGAGAAATGTATATTATTTTCTATACTTTTAGTATATATTTTAATCTCTGCTTTTTTTCATAGAACTTTTCACATTATCAATCAATTAATAAATTTAAAATATTTTAGAACAGCCATCCTTTTTTCTTTTAATTTTATTTACTTTTATTCTTAAATTTTAATATAATATAACAATATATATTATTTTTTTCTACTTTTTTAACTGGAATATGAAAATGACAAAAGATATGGTAAATACTTAAAAAAATTTAAAATATTTTATATATACCCTTTATAAATTTTTTATTTTTCTTTTTCTATAAATTCTTTTATTTTATTTTTTATCTCATCCCTGACTTTTCTAACCTGTTCTAAAATCTCATCCCTTGTTCCTGTAAATCGGGATGGATCCGGAAAACTCCAGTGTAAACGCCTTCCACCGCCAGGAAATAAAGGACATTTTTCTGCTGCTTCTGTATCACAGACAGTTATGACATAAGAATACAATCTTCCCTGTTTATAAAAATCAAACACACTTTTTGTATTATTTCCAGATATATCAATACCATCTTCTCTCATAACCTCAACAACATAAGGATTTAATATACCTGCCTCAATTCCTGCACTTTCTGCAAAAAATTTATCTCCAGCGAGATTATTCAAATACGCTTCTGCCATCTGTGATCGTGCACTGTTATGCACACAAACAAATAAAACCCTGATTTTATCCATACTTACTCCTTTTTATGTTTTATTGATTCGCCTTTTGCCATATATACTATATCTTCCGCAATATTAGTAATATGGTCAGCTATCCTTTCAAGATATTTAATTGAAAGTATCATTTCAATTCCTGCTTTTACTGTTAATTTACCATTTAAAATTAAATCAATTATCTGTCTGAATGTTTCAACATACATTTCATCTATGGTTTTATCTTTTTTACAAACTTCAATTGCTTTATCCGGATTTATCTCTGTTAATGCCTCTGTAATTTCTTTTAACATATTCAGGATTATTTTTTTTATTTCTATTATATTCTGTGGAATTTCAACAGGTCCCTGCTTAATTATTATTTTGGCTTTATGGGCTATTGTTGTTGCAAGATCCCCTATTCTTTCAACATCGTTGTTGATTTTCATTATTGACGTTATATAACGCAAATCAATTGCTGCCGGCTGATATCTTGCCAGAAGTTCCAAACAATATTTGTCAATATCATTTTCATATTTATCTACTTCTTCATCTTTTTTTTCTACTTCATCGGCATGTTTTTCATCTTTATTAATCAAAATATTTACTGATTTTTCTATGATTTCATTTACAAGAGAAATCATTTCAAATATCTTCTTTTTTAATTCCTGTAATTCCTCATCAAATTTTCTTTCCATTTTTTTCCCCTTTCTTTATTTTATGGTAGTGTGAAAAGTTTTAACGCTCTTCACTTAAAAATCCTTTTATTCATATACTTATTTTGCCTTTGTTCCCACTTTATTAAAGGGGGATTTAGGCGGATTTACATACATCCATTCTCTTTTTCTCGCTCTCTTTTAATTTAAAATCTCCCCTAACCCCTCTTTTTTAAAGAGGGGAATTTTTTATTTTTATTTTTTTTCTCCCCCTTTGCAAAAGGGAGACTAAAGGCGATTTTCCTCCTCTTTCTTTTTTTCTACCCCTTTGTAAAAAGGGGATTTATGGAGGATTTGATTCATTATTTTTAAATCTCCCCTGCCTCTTCTTTTTAAAAGAGGGGAAATGTATATTATTTTCTATACTTTTAGTATATATTTTAATCTCTGCTTTTTTTCATAGAACTTTTCACATTATCTATTTTATCCAAATCTGCCTGTTATATACTCTTCTGTTAATTTATTAGAAGGAGCTGTAAAAATCTTTGCTGTCTCATCGTATTCTATCATTTCTCCCTGCATAAAAAAAGCACTATAATCAGAAACTCTTGCTGCCTGTTGCATATTATGTGTAACTATCACTATAGTATAATGTTCTTTTAATTTTACAATTAACTCTTCTATTTTTGCTGTTGATATAGGGTCTAATGACGCTGTTGGTTCATCCATCAATATTACCTCTGGTTTTATGACAAGAGCGCGCGCAATACATAAACGTTGCTGCTGACCGCCTGATAAATCAAAAGCACTTTTATTTAAATCATCCTTTACCTCATCCCATAACGCTGCTTCTTTTAAACTATTTTCAATCTTCATATATAAATCATCATAATTTTGATACATTTTATGTATTTTTAATCCATAAGCGATATTTTCAAATATGGATTTCGGGAAAGGATTTGGTTTTTGAAATACCATGCCAACACGTTTTCTTAAATCAATAACATCAGTTTCTTTTTCATATATATTTTTATTATCCAACAATAATTCACCTGTTACACTAAAATTCTCTATTAAATCATTCATTCTGTTTATTGAACGTAAAAAAGTTGATTTTCCACATCCAGAAGGACCGATAATAGCAGTAATTTTATTAGAATATATTTTAAAATTTACTTCCTTTAATGCTATTTTATCATTATAATACGCACTAAAATTTTTAGCTTCTATTCTTATATTTTTTTCTTCCATCTATTTTCTCCTCATATATTTTTCAAATTTTATTCTTAAATATATTGCAAGGAAATTAATAAACAGGGAAATTATAAGTAGTATTATTATTCCGGCTGCTGCATTAGCATGAAAACCCTTTTGCGGTCTTGATACCCAGTTGAAAACCTGTATAGGAAGAACTGTAAAAAAATCTCTAAGCCCTTTAAAAGTAATAAATGGGAATTCTGTTGTAAAAGGTCCTGTCGGTAAAAAAGCAATATATGTTAGTGCCCCTATTGTTATAAGTGGCGCTGTTTCTCCTATAGCACGCGACATCGCAAGAATAACACCGCTTAATATACCTGAAAACGCTGATGGCAAAACCTGAAATATAACTGTCTGTAGTTTATTTGCTCCTAGCGCAAAAGATGCTTCACGAAGTGAAATAGGAACTGCTTTTAATGATTCCCTCGTTGCAACAATAACTATTGGAAGAACAACAAGAGATAAAGTTAGAGCACCAGCAAGAATACTCCTGTCCATCTTAAAGGAATAAACAAAAATCTGCAAACCAAGTAAACCGTATATTATAGAAGGAACCCCTGCCAGATTAGATATATTTATTTCCAGAAAATCTTTAATTTTTCCCGGTTTTGCATATTCTTCTAAATATATTCCTGAAGCAACTCCTATTGGGAAAATTAAAAAGGCGGTTAAAACCATAATCCATAATGTCCCAACCCATGCGGATAATATTCCTGCTTTCTCTGGTATTCTGGAAGGGTAGCTTGTCAAAAATTGCCAATTTAACCGCAAATAGCCGTCTTTAAAAACATCTATTATAAGAACAAATAAAACACCTAAACTGATAATGGTTGCAAACAATCCGGCAACCGGGAAAAAGTTATCTCTTATTTTGTAAATTAATTTTTTTTCTTTCATAAATCACCTGTATCTTTCCCTGTATTTACTTTTTAAAAAATAACTGATGATGTTTAAAACAAAAGTTAATACAAAAAGTGTCATACCAGCAGCAAAAATTGTTTTAAATTCCAAAGTTCCTGCCGGTGTATCTCCCAAACTTACCTGGACAATGTATGCTGTTATCGTTTCCATCGGTTCTAATACATTAAAAGTAAAATTTGGCATCTGTCCTGCTGCAATTGTTACTATCATTGTTTCTCCTACAGCTCGGGATACACCGAGTATAAATGATGCCATTATACCAGATAATGCAGATGGAATTACAACCCCTGTTGTGACCTGAAATTTATTAGCACCTAAGGCATAACCACCTTCTCTTAACCATTTGGGAACTGCCTGCATAGCATCGTCACTCATTGTTGCTATTATTGGTATTATCATAAATCCCATAACAATACCAGGAGATAATGCATTAAATGTAGAAATGTCAGGAAATATTTTTTGTAAAAGCGGAGTAACAAATAAGAGAGCAAAGTATCCGTAAACTACAGTCGGGACAACTGCTAAAATCTCCATTATAGGTTTTAATATCATTCTTTTTTCCGGTTTAATATACTCACTTATAAATACAGCTATAGTTAAGCCAAATGATATAGCAACTATCATTGAAATCAAACTTGTTAAAATTGTAGCATTTAATAGCGGTAAAATTCCAAAATGTTTATCTTCAAATAATGGAGTCCACTGTTTTTCAGTAAAAAATTTTATTAATGGCACTTCTTTAAAAAATTCAATAGTTTCAAATAATAGAACTATTATTATCCCAATTGTTACAAATATAGAGAGGGAAGCGCTTATAAAAAGCGCTCCCTCTGTTATTTTTTCTATAATTTTATTTTTATTAATCTTCATTTGCTTAATAGTTCCTCAATTCTGATTCCTACCTGTGCTCCTTTGAAAACAGTTCCTGTTTTTCTTTCATTAAATTTTTTCAATGCAAGTTCATATGCTTTAGCTGGCAATGCAATATAACCAACTTCTTTTGCAATTTTACTTGCATTTTTTAAATAAAATTCTACAAATTTTTGCACATCATCTCTGTCTGCAGATTTTCTGTTTACATATATAAATAAAGGTCTGGAGAGCGGCTGATATTTTCCTGTCTGAACATTTTCATAAGTAGGTTCTACCGGACCATTGCCATTATCTATTTTTACTGCTTTTAATTTATCCTGATTTTCTTCAAAATAAGCAAGTCCAAAATATCCCAAAGC
>CALHNI010000022.1 GCA_938034975.1 Candidatus Goldiibacteriota bacterium
CTTCAATGACTTTCTTTTTACCCAATATTATTACATCTGCTTTTTGGCTATTCAGCAATTTATACACTCTTAAATTATCTATTTCAATATTAACATATTTTTCTAATCTTTGCAACATTTTTTTGTTACCCTTAACTCCACAATATATATAAAATACGGTATTATTCTGTCTATTTCATCATTTTTTCTTAACTCCTTAATTTTTTGTTTCATTTTTATAGTTTGAATTTTTATGCGATTTTAGGACCATAAAAAAATGTTGCAACATAAATTAAATATTGCTATAATCCTTTTACTAAAATTTAAATTATTTACTTAAAAAATAATCTTTGATTTTAAAATAATTGGAGGGAAAAATGCAAAATAAAGCATTTGGAATTTGCCTCGGTGCATCAACAATAAGTGCGGTTGAGGTTATAAAAGAAGGAAATGCTATTAAAATTCAAAAAGTAATAAGAAAACATCATGAAGGCAATCCAAAAATAGAATTTGAAAAAGTAATAAAAGAATTAAATACAGAAAATTATCCAGTCTTGGTTACTGGCAGAAAATTCAGGGAATTTGTAAAGATACCTTCAATTACTGAACCAGAAGCAACAGAATATGGTATTGAATACATTTCAAGAGGAGAAAAATACGATACTTTAGTTTCTGCCGGTGGAGAGACATTTATGGTTTATAAACTTGATGAAAATCATAAAATTATTAGTGTGACAACAGGAAATAAATGCGCTTCCGGGACCGGGGAGTTTTTTTTACAACAGATAAAAAGGATGAACCTTAATATTGAAAAAGCAGTAAAATATGCTGAAGTAGGGGAACCATATACTGTTTCAGGCAGATGTTCTGTTTTTTGTAAATCTGATTGCACGCATGCTTTAAACAAAGGCGAACCAATAACAAACGTAACTGCCGGATTATGTAAAATGATAGCTGGAAAAATAATAGAACTGGTTGCAAAATTTTCATACGATAAAGTAATTGTAGTTGGTGGAACAGCATTAAATACTGCTGTCATAAAATATTTAAAGCAGAAAATAGCAAATGTATATGTTCCCAAGGAAGCACCATATTTTGAAGCATTAGGTGCTGCAATTTGTGCTTTTGAAAAAGGAAAACCTGTAAATAAAAATGATATTTTTTATTCAGGGAGGTCAAGTTTTACTTTTTTAGAGCCACTTAAAAATGCAGCTCATCTTGTAAAGTTTAATACAATGGAATACGCTTATCCTGAAGAAAAAGATAAATGCATAATAGGACTTGATGTTGGTTCAACAACGACAAAAGCGGTATTGATGAGAATGAAAGACAATAAATTTTTAGCATCTATTTATCTAAGAACAAACGGAAATCCTGTTGAAGCATCAAGGGAATGCTATAAGAATATTTTAAATCAATTAAAAGGAATCAATGTAAACATTGTTGGTATCGGTGTTACAGGTTCAGGTAGGCACATAGCGGGTCTTTATTCTTTGACTGATGGAATAATAAACGAAATAATTGCTCATGCTGCAGCTTCTGCATATTTTGATCCTGCTGTTGATACAATATTTGAAATAGGTGGTCAGGATGCAAAGTATACCCATCTTACGAATTCAGTCGCATCTGATTATGCTATGAATGAAGCATGTTCGGCAGGAACAGGTTCGTTTTTGGAAGAATCTGCCTTTGAATCATTTGGTATTAAAGCAGAGGATATTGCAGAACTTGCCTTAAAAGGAGACAGACCTCCGAATTTTAATGACCAGTGCGCTGCTTTTATATCATCTGATATAAAAAATGCAACTCATGAAGGTATATCGCGTGAAAATATACTCGCAGGTCTTGTTTATTCAATATGTTTTAATTATATAAACAGGGTAAAAGGGCACAGGCAGGTTGGAGATAAAATATTTATGCAAGGCGGTGTATGCTATAATAAAGCAGTGCCGCTTGCAATGGCTGCTATCTTAAAAAAACCGATAATTGTTCCACCTGAGCCTGGTTTAATGGGAGCGTTTGGTGTTGCACTTGAACTTAAAAAAAGAATTGAACTTGGATTAATTCATGAAAGGCAATTTAATTTACAACAATTGATTGACAGACAGGTTATTCATGAAAAACCATTTGTATGTGCCGGCGGAAAAGAAAAGTGTGATTTAAAATGTGTAATTAACAGGGTTAAAATTGAAAACAAAATTTATGCATTTGGCGGAGCATGCAACAGATACTATAATCTTCATTATAATATAGATGTTGAAGCAGATGAATATGATTATGTTAAAAAACGTAATTATTTAATGTATGAAAAATATGCGCCTATCCATAGTTTAAATGAAAACGCTATAACTATAGGATTAAATAAAAGTCTTCTTACTCACAATCTTTTTCCTTTATATTATAATTTTTTTACAAATTTAGGATGCAAGGTAATTATTCCTGATAAACCCAATGAAAATGCGTTGGACAGGCAGACAACATCATTTTGTTATCCTGCGCAACTCGCAATAATGCTTTTTGATAATCTTGTTGAAAAAAAACCAGATTATTATTTTATACCACAGGTAAGAGAACTTTATGTGCCTGGTGGAAATTTAAAACCTGATTTCTGTGCAACCTGTATTTTCAGTCAGGGAGAAGCGTTCTGGATGGCAGCGCTATATAAAGAAAAAGATTTAAAGAAAAAAATAATTGATCCGCTTTTGAATTTCAGGCAGGGTTATGAAAAAGAAGAGAATGTTTTTATAGAAATCGGGGAAAAACTTGGTTTTTCAAAGGATAAATCAAAGACAGCTTTTAAAAAGGCAGTTTCGGTTCAAAAAGAGTTTGAAAAAGAATGCAAGGAAATCGGTAAAAAAGCAATAGAAAAATTAAAAGAAAAAGAAAATTCTTTTGCGATTGTGCTTTTTGGCAGGCCTCATAATGCTTTTATAGATGAAGTTAATAAAGGGATACCCAGAAAAATAACAACAAGAGGATACATGATAATTCCATATGAGATGATTGAATTTGAAAATGAAAAATTACTTGAACCTTTCAATTCAAGTATGCACTGGGAAATAGGCCAGAAACTTTTAAAAGCAGCCCAGGTTATAAAACGCGATAAAAACTTATTTGTGGTTTATATAACAAATTTTTTATGTGCAATTGATTCTTTTTTAGTTCAGCACGTCAGAAGAATAATGGGAACCAAACCATCTTTAACTTTAGAACTTGATGGTCATACAGCAGATGCCGGTATAAATACACGTATAGACGCATTCATAGATGTAATTAAAAATTACATCCAGGTTCAAAAAAAAGTTGAACAAAAAAAAGATGAGGATTTTAAACCATCAAAAGTAATTACAAAAGATGGTAAGTTTTATTTTGTAGATTCAAATGGAAATGAAGTTCCTTTTACCGATCCTTCGGTTACAGTTATTTTGCCTTCTATGGGAGACTTGGGAAACAGAGCATTGGCAGCTGCGTTTCAAAAAGTAGGAATTAATGCTTATCCTTTACCAGTTGCTGATAGTGAAGTAAGAAGATTAGGAAGGGGTGTTTTAACAGGGAAGGAATGCATTCCACTTGTTGTATGCCTTGGTTCCTGGCTTAAGTATTTAGAACATGATAAAAAAGAAGGTGAAAAAGTAGCACTTTTTATACCTAAAGCGCATGGATATTGTAGGTTAGGACAATATTATGTAACCGCTGAATTACTGGTAAAAGAAAAAAAACTCAGAGATACAACACCTTTTTATTTTGCACAGGAAGTAGGTTATACAGGTTTAGGACCTGAATTCTCTCTGGCTGCATGGAAAGCAATAGTAATATCTGATGTTTTTGATGATATAAGAAATGCTTTATATACTCTCGCAGAAGATGTTCATGATGCTCTTAAAATATTATATAATGAATATGCAGAAATATTGAATATTATCTCAGGTAAGATAAAAAAAGATTTATATAAGAAACTAAATGAATCAGCTAAAAGATTAAGAGAGATAAAGTTAAAAGCACGTTTTGAAGATACGCCAATGATATCAGTAACTGGTGAAATTTTTGTTCGTCGGGATTCATGGTGTAATAACGGAATAGCCAAAATGCTCGCATCCCGTGGTTTCATAGCCAGACATGCGCCTATCCATGAATGGTTATTTTATAATAACTATCTGATTAAAAAAGGAATTTTTAAACCAGATAATAAATTAAAAGACTGGATTGAATTTTATATATCAGATTTTTTACAACTTTATATTGAGAGAAAAATAAAAAAAATAATGATAAAATCCGGACTTTATGATCCTGAAGTAATAGATGTATCTGAGTTTGATAAATACTCAGAGCATTTGATTCCAAGCAGGTTAACAGGGGAACCAGGTTTAAGCACAGGGAAAATATTAAAAGATAGTTTTGACAAATATGCTGGATTTATAAATATTGGTCCTTTTGGTTGTATGATTACGAGATATACAGAATCAGTTGCATCAGCTCATCTTGATATGAAAGACAAAATAGAGGCATATAAAATGGCAGGGAAAAAATATGACCCCAAAAAATTTGATAAAAACGAAAAAATTCCGTTTTTAACCATAGAAGTTGATGGCAATCCATATCCGCAATTGTTACTTGCAAAATTTGAGAGTTTATGTTTGCAGGCAGCAAGAATAGCAGAAAAGCAGGGCAAAAAACCAGTGCCAAAGACAAAAGAAGAAGAATTTGAGTTGCATGCATTAAAACCAGATGAATTTATAAAAGAAAAGGTCGTTAGACGTTAAATAATATTTACCTGTTGGAAACTAATTTAATATATTCAAAAATTTGATAGTTATAGGTGAAACTTTTTTTAATTTCTGAAAAAACATAGCCGCTTTGAAAAATTTTTTTGTATTTCTTATTAAGAAATTCAAGATCTTTATCTGAGGTTTGTTGAGTGTTAACTATGATATAGTTTTTGCCAATTTTTGAGTTTTTTTCTATATCATCAATATTAAATACACTTATTGCGGAATTAAATTTTGTTCTATAAAGATAAAAAAATCCATAATTGCTTAGTGTGTGACCCAAATATATAATTCGGGTATCGTTATTTTGATTAAGATGTAAATATTCAGCAATGTTTTCAAACCCATTGGCATCCTGAAAAAAAATCCCTTGTCCTTTACACAGGGTTTTTATATTATAAATATATGAATAAAAAAACAGCATAATAATTGTTGTAAAAATCAGTTTAAATTTTTCATTTTTCAGAATTGATATAATAGCATTTATACTTCTGGCGAGCGCAAGGGCAATAAAAGGAACTATTGGAACTAAATATCTGTCAAATTGTCTGAATTTTATAAATGTTATTAAAACATAAAAATAAAAAATGCCTGTTAAAAAAAACAAATCTATTTTTAAAAAATTATTTTTTTTAAATATGCCTGCTGTTATTAAAAAAGTTAATCCTGCAATGGCAAAATAAAAAAATCCGGGAGTGTTTAAAATATTTTTTGAATAATCCAACCATACAATAAATCTTTCCTTATAATTATAGGAAAAAGTCATAACTTCGGGTTGCTGGGAAATAAAAAAATTAAAAATTCCAAATCTCGGATTTGCAAGAAATGCGCTCCATAATATAATCGGGATAAAGATACAGATTGCACCATAAATTAAGGATTTATAATGATGCTTTAATGTATTAAATGGCTTTTCAGTTACAAGAATAATAAATAATAAATAAACAGGGAGCAAAAATAAAGTCATTGGTTTGCAACCTGTTGAAAAGGCATAAAAAAATGCAGATAAAAAATATTTTTCTTTTAATATTAAATATAGTGATAAAACAAAAAAAGCAGTCATTGAGATATCCTGAAATGCGGTAACAGAAAATGCTATATAATAAACCGAAAAAGCTGTAAAAAAAGCAGTTAAAACAGCAATGTGAAAATTTTTATATAATATTGTTATAATTTTAAAAAAATAAAATACAGTAATAATAGAAAATATTATATTGGGTAATCTTGCTGAACTTTCAGAGAATATTTTGGTTATCGCAAAAGACAGAGCAATAAAATAAAAAAACAAAGGCGGTTTATCAACTTTTAGACCGCCGTTTAATGCTATATCACCTCTGTCCACGATTCTCATTGCATATGCTGAATAAAGACATTCGTCCATATGCATACGATTTAAACTCAATAAACTTAATCTTATGTATAAAGCAATAATGAGAATGGTGAATAAAATTAAATATTCTTTATTTATTCGCATATGGTTTTTTTATTATGATATTTTTAAAATTATATGATATTAAAAATTATTTGTAAATAGTAATTTATATCCGTAAAAACGCATTTTCTAACGCGTTTTTACGGATTAAAATTATCCTTGCATATTTAATTATTATGTGGTATAGTATAAAATGTTTTAAGCAGTAATAAAAGCAAAAGACGTTTAAAGAATGCTGACGAAGTGGGGCAAAAACCCCACTTTTTATATTCTTGTTAGGAGAAAAAATGCATATTGATGATAAATTTACAGAAAAAAAAGAAAAAATAGTACGGATAATAGAACCAATTATCAAAGATTGCTTTTTTGAACTAGTTGATGTTGAAATTAATAAAAATAAATATTTAAGGGTTGTTATAGATAAAAGAGAAGGCAAAATAAGTATAGATGATTGCACATTAGTCAGCCAGAAAATTTTGGAAATAGACGCTCTTGATGAAATAATGGAAGGAAATTTTACTCTTGAGGTTTCATCACCAGGTATAGACAGAGCGTTGATAAAAAAAGAAGATTTTGAAAGATTCAAAGGAAAAAAAGCAAAGATAATCACAAAAAATAAAATAGAAAAATCAAATACTTTTATAGGTTTTTTAAATGGAGTTGATAATGAATATGTAATTTTAAAATGTGATAAAAATGAATTAAAAATTGCTTTTGATAATATAAAAAAAGCAAATTTAGAAGTGGATTTATTTTAAACGAGGAGAAAAAAGATGTCGGATGAAATTATCAATATGATGAAACAGATAGAAAGAGTAAAAAATCTTGATGAGCAGGATTTGATAAGGGCATTTGAACGCGGGATAATTTCTGCCACAAAGAAAGTTTATGGAGTAAAGCCCAATATAAGAGTAGAGTATAAAGATGGCGATATAAAATTTTTCTGGAAAAAAAAGATTGTAGAAAATGTTACAAATGAATACACGGAGATTAGTCTTAATGATGCACGGCAATTGAAAAATGATGCACAGGTAGGAGAAGAAATAGAGACAATTTTTTATCCTAAAGAATTTGGTAGGATAGCAGCACAAACAACAAAACAGGTTTTAACACAGAAGATAAGAGAAGCTGAAAAAGATCAGATATTTAAGGATTTTAAAGAAAAAGAAGGTGAGATAATTACAGGGGTTGTCCATACGATAGAAAAAGGTAATTTAATAATTGATTTCGGACTTGCAGAAGGAATTTTAAGGAAAAAAGAACAGGTGCCCATAGAAAAATTTAACGTTGGTGATAATATAAGAGCAATGGTGCTGAAAGTTTTAAGAAGTAAAGATGGGGCAAAACTTGAACTTACACGGACACATCCAAATTTTATTAAAAAAATATTTGCAATGGAAGTTACAGAAATTGATCAGGGAATTGTTGAAATAAAATATGTTGCAAGAGAACCTGGTGTTAAAACAAAGGTTGTTGTAGTTTCAAAAGATAAACAAATAGACCCTATTGGTGCCTGTATAGGAGTAAAAGGAAGCAGAATACAAACTATAATAAAAGAATTACAGGGAGAAAGGGTTGATGTTGTTTTATACAGTGATGATATAAATAAATATTTAGAAAGTGCAATTGCTCCAATACAAATAAAAAAAATTTATACTGATAATGAACATAAATATACTATAATAGGAGTTCCAGATGAGCAATTTTCACAGGCGATAGGGAAAAACGGTGTAAATATGCGTCTTGTTGCAAAAATAACAAAATGGAAAGTGTCGGTTCTGCGTGAAAGTGAGTTTACAGATGAAAAGATTTCAGAAATGATGGAAAAATTCAAAGAGCAATTATTTTATGATCTGTTTAAATTAGGTGAAATTCTGGATATTAAAGTTTTAAAACAACTTAAAAAAAACGGGATAAAAAATTTAAAGGATTTTATTGCTGCAAGAAATGCGGATTTATCAGAAATTATAGGGGTTAACGAAGAAAGAGTAAAAGAATTGAAAGATAAAGCCATTCAGATAATTGATAAAGGAAGTGAAGAAAAAAATGAGAGTTCATGAAGCAGCAAAATATTTAAATATAGACAGCAAAGAATTGATTAAAATATTGAATGAAAAAGGAATAAGTGCAAAAAGTCATATGAGCACAGTTCAGGAAAATATAATTGAGGAAATAGAAAAAGAAATAAAAGACAGGGATAAAAAACAGGAAGAAAAACAGGAAAAGGAAATAAAGCAGAAAGAAATAAAGCAAGATTTTGTAAAAACAGAGGAAGAAAAAGAGGATACAAAAAAAGAAATTGTTGGAGAAAAAGAAAAAAATGTTCATAAAGAAGTTCTGGAAGTAACAAAAAATATAACTGTGTCTGAATTAGCACAGAAATTAAATATAAAACCAACCGAACTTATTAAAAAATTAATGTCACTTGGCTTCATTGCATCAATAAATCAAAGTTTAGGAGAAGAAGAAATAGGTATTATTGCCATAGAATTCGGTAAAGAAATAAAATTTAAAGATTTATATGGAGATGATTTATTTAATACAGAGGAAGAAAAAACAGAAGATACTGAGCCAAGGGCGCCAATAGTAACAATAATGGGACATGTTGATCACGGAAAAACATCTCTTTTGGACGCCATAAGAGAATCAAATCTTGTTGACAAAGAAGCAGGTGGAATAACACAAAAGATAGGTGCATATGAGGTTCAGACAAAAAAAGGGAAAATAATTTTTATAGATACCCCTGGGCATGAAGCGTTTACTGCAATGCGGGCAAGGGGTGCCCAGGTAACAGATATAGTTATTTTGATAGTTGCCGCTGATGATGGGGTTATGCCACAAACAATAGAAGCGATTGATCATGCAAAGGCAGCAAACGTTCCTATTATAGTTGCGATAAATAAGATAGATAAAGAAGGAGCGCAACCTGAAAGAGTAAAACAGGAACTTACAAAATACAACCTCATTTCAGAAGAATGGGGCGGAAAAACACAATTTGCTTTAATATCTGCAAAGAAAAAAATAGGAATAGATGATTTGCTGGAAAAGATACTTTTGGAAGCTGAGATGCTGGAATTAAAAACAAATACTAAAGTAAAAGCATCAGGAACAGTAATTGAAGGCAGATTGGATAGAGGTCGTGGACCTGTCGGCACAATTTTAATACAAAGAGGAGTATTAAAAATAGGTGACCCGTTTATTACAAATATGACTTTTGGCAAAGTTAAAGCGTTAATTAATGATAAAGGACAGAGGTTAAAAGAAGTAGCCGCTGTAACTCCTGTTGAAGTTTTAGGATTTGAAGAAGTACCCCAGGCAGGCGATAAATTTAAAGTGTTGGATTCAGAAAAAGAGGTAAAACAGATTGCTATGAAAAGAATGGTAGATAAAAAAAGATTTATGGAAGAAAAGAAAAAGAAAAAAATGACTCTTGAAGATTTGCACAAAAAGATTCAAATGGGAGCTGAGAAAAAACTTTATTTAATAATAAAAGCAGATACCATAGGTTCAGCAGAAGCATTATATGAAGCAATTATGAAATTATCAAATGAAAGTGATATTAAAGTTGAAATTATTCATAAAGATGTTGGAGATATAACAGAAAGCGATGTTCTATTAGCCGATGCTTCTAATGCTATTATCATTGGTTTTTTTGTTTCGGTTATTCCGACTGCTTTAGAACTTGCAAAACAAGAAGGCGTTGAGATTAAGATATATCATGTGATTTATGATGTTGTAAATGCAATAAAGGCAGCTTTAGAAGGATTATTAGAGCCAGAATATGAACAGGTAAAAATTGGGGAGGCAGTTGTAAGACAGGTATTTAAGGTGTTAAGTGAAAATAAAACAATAGCAGGGTGCTATATGTTGCATGGTAAAACATATAACGATTCACTTGCTGCGGTATTTCGTGACGGATATGAGATTTTAAAAGGAAAAGTTATTTCATTAAAACGCTTTAAGGATAATGTTAAAGAAGTAAAAGAAGGATTTGAATTTGGACTTGTTATTGATAAATATAATGATGCAAAGGAAAATGATAAAATAGTATTTTTTGAGGAAGTTCAAAAAGTAAAAAAATTATGAAAATAGGAATTTTGGTAATTGAATTGTATCTGTCCCAAAGTGGTTCTTTAAAACAAAAAAGATTTATTTTGCAAAAGATAAAAGACAGATTAAGAAACAAATTTAATATATCAATTGCAGAAGTTGATTTTCAGGATAAATGGCAAAGAAGCGTAATAGGAATATCCTGTATATATAATAATGAAAAGATGATAAATAGTACTTTTGATAGGATAATAGATCTATTAGAAAAAGCAAAGGACGGGTATGAAATTCTAAAAAAGGATGTTGAAATAATTTAAAAGGTATTATGACCAATGAATAATATAAGAAAACAAAGAATAGAAAGTCAACTAAGAAAAGAAATAAGTTTTATAATTATGGAAGATTTAAAAGATCCACGTGTGAAGTTTGTAAGTGTAACACGTGCAAATTTAACCAATGATTTGAGGATTGCTTATATCAATGTCAGCATTATGGGAACAGAAGAAGAAAAAAAGGAAGTGATGAAAGGATTAAAAAGTGCCTGTGGATTCATAAGAAAAGAAATAGGAGAAAGAATGCGGTTGCGTTATACTCCTGAATTAAAATTTTCAATTGATGATTCCTATGATATACAGATGAGGATAGAACAAATTTTAAAAACAATAAAGGATGAACATAAATGACAGAAAATGAAATTGCTAAGATAAGGGAAAAAATATTCCAATCTAAAAAAATTCTTATTACAACTCATATTAATCCTGATGGTGATGGTATTGGTTCTGGTCTTGCTCTTGTAAATAAACTTATAAAACTGAAAAAGAAGGTATCTTTTATAAACAGGGACCCTTTACCTAAAATATATAAATTTTTACCAGGCAGCAAAAGAGTGAAGAATTTGTCAAAAATAAATGAAAATTTTGATTTGGCTATAATACTTGAATGCCCTGAAATAGAAAGGACTGGAAATATAATAGATTTTAAAAAACAAGTGAAATACTCAATAAATATAGACCATCATATAGGAAATATGATGTATGCGGATTTAAATGTTATTGATTCAAAAGCAGCAGCCGTAGGAATCCAAATATATAAAATGATGAAAGGATTTAATTGGTATATAGATAAAGATATAGCAACCTGTATCTATACTTCCATAATAATTGACACTGGTTCTTTCAGGTATTCAAACACAACCCCAGAAGTTCATTTAATAACAGCAGAACTTATAAAAGCAGGTGCTAATCCGGAATTTATTGCATCAGAAGTTTATGCTACAACAAAAAACAGCACAGAACTTTTCAGGAGAATGCTTTCAGAATTAAAAATAATAAAAAATATTGGATGGAGTTTTATTACAAAGGACATGTTAAAAAAAACCAGGGCAGATGAAAGTGACACGGATAATTTTATTAACTCAATACGTTCAATAAAGGAAGTTGATATTGCTGTCCTTTTTAAGGAATATGGGAAAAATATAACAAAAGCAAGTTTCAGATCAAAAAACGGATTTGATGTAAATGTGATAGCAAAAAAATTTGGTGGAGGTGGGCATAAACATGCTGCTGGTTGTGTTATATCGCAACCATTGAAAAAAGCAGAAAAAAGTGTCATTTCTGAAATTTTTCAATATTATAAAGATAAAATAAAATGACTGCATTTAAAAAAAAAAGTGTTATAACCATAGGTATATTTGATGGTGTTCATGCAGGACATAGTAAAATAATAAAAGAAGTTGTTAAAATTGCCAGAAAAGAAAATTTAAAGTCAATAGTTTTAACATTTAAAACAATTCCTGAGAGAAAAAAAGTAAAATTTAAAGGGATTATTAAAGATATAAAGACAAGAATTAAATTGATAAAGCAATTAGGGGTAAATTTAGTTAAGATTTTGGATTTTAAAAGAGTATCTAATTTAAATCCTGAAAAATTTTTAACACAAATTTTAATAAAAAAATACAATATGAAGTATATTGTTCTTGGTAAGGATTTTAGATTTGGTGCAGGCGCAAAAGGAAATATAAGTTTTTTAAAAAACAACTCAAAAAAGTACGGCTTTTTTGTAAAAATAGTAAATGATGTAAAATTTAGAGGAAAAAGGATAAGCAGTACTTTAATACGGTGGTATTTAAAACAGGGGAAAATAAAAGAAGTTGAAAAAATGCTTGGAAGAAAATATTTTATAGAAGGGAAGGTTGTTCATGGAAGACATATTGGTTTTGAATTCCCAACTGCCAATTTGAAAATTGAACATGAAAATATACCTGCAAAAGGTGTGTGGATAGTTCTGGTCACATATAATAAAAAGAATTACCAGGGGGTTGCCAATATAGGAATTGCTCCAACTTTGAAAAAAGAAAAAAAACCCCTTATTGAAGTTTATATTTTGAATTTTAATAAAAAAATATACAATAGAATTTTAAAAATCACTTTTTTGAAAAAAATACGGAATGAAAAAAAATTTAAAAGCAAAAAAGAATTGACAGAATGTGTTAAAAATGATATAAAAATAACAAAAAATTATTTTAAAAAGGAGGGGTTGCATGGATATTAAAGCAGTTGTTGATGAATTAGTAGAAGTTGTAAAAAAAGATGTTGTTACAATTTTGATCTGTTCTTTGATTGCTCTTGTTGTTAGTGGTTTAACCCTGGGTATTTTACACGGAGTTGCTTTTACAGGATTAGGGCTTGTATTTTTAAAATTAAAAAAGGATGAAAAGGTAGATTATAAAGATATTTTTGCATATATTAATAAATTTTTAAATTTATTTATATTAACGCTTTTAATTGGGATATTGACAGGTATTGGGTTAATTTTATTAATCATACCCGGGATATTGATTTTAACGATTTTTATTTATGCTCCTTTTTATCTTGCTTATGAAGAAAAAGGGATTATAGAATCAATGAAGCTAAGTTATAAAACAGTAGTTAATAATAATTTGTTAATGCATGTTTTGATTCTAATAATTCTTGTCGCAATAAATGCTGCAGTTGCTGGTATGGGCTTGGTTGGAACAATAATTACATATCCAATACTTGTTGGTTTTTGGGTTTTATTATTTGAAAAAATAAAAATAAAGGCATAAAAAAAATTTAACTAAAAATCATTGTTCTGTTTCTGCCGCTGTTTTTTGCCTGATACAAAGCTTTATCAGCATTTGCTATTAGAGTATCTGGTTTTTTGATTTTGGGATTTAATTCTGCAATTCCGGCGCTAATTGTTATTTTGAAATTTTTACTTTCATAAGAAAATTGAATATTTTCAATCATTGTTCTTAATCTTTCGGCAAAATCAAAAGCAGATTTTGCATTACTACCGGGTGCAATAATTAAAAATTCTTCTCCACCATATCTGCCTATTATATTAAAAGAACGGGTGTGTTCCTGAAAAATAGAAGATATTTTTTTTAGAACATAATCACCACATAAATGTCCATATATGTCGTTTACTTTTTTGAAATGATCAATATCTACTAAAATAATTGATAGTGGTTTTTTAATGCTTAATGAAAGATTTATATGATATTTTAATTGTTCCATAATATATCCTTTGTTATACAATCCTGTAAGTGAATCTTTATTTGCTTTATCTTCTAATATTTCTGTTTTTTCTTCCAAAGAATAATAACTTTTTCTTAAAATGTTTGTAAGGTCTCTATATGTAACTATTCCAAGAAGCTTATTTTCTTTTATTACAGGCAATCGCCTTATTCTGTTTAAAGCCATTAACATTGCTGCTTCTTCTATATCGCTTTCAGGTTGAATATACACAAGAGGAGAACTCATTATATCTTTTGCGAGTTTATTAAGTATATTGTCCCTGTATTTATAAAGACCTGCTACTATATCACGTTCTGTAATTATACCAACAGGTATATTTTTTTTGTCAACAATTGCTATAGCGCCTATGCTGTTGTTATGTAGAATATTTATAATTTTATCCGTGCTATCATCTAATCTCGCAGTTGCTACATTTTTAGACATAATTTCTTCAACTTTTATCATTTACGCTCCTTTTGAAATTTGGATTTTTGATTTTGAATATTATATTTATATTTTACTAAAAGTCAATAAACCAATTTCAATCGTAAAAACGCATTAGAAAATGCATTTTTTATGGAAATATAAAATATTTTTGTCTTTTTTGTTTAATAATTTTTATTTTTAAAGTGCATTACTTTTATTCACTGTTTTTTTAAAAAAATTTTTATTTCTTTATTATAAGGTAATGTCAATAATTTTGTGTAAAAAAAAATCATTTTAAAACTATTCTAAAAGATGTTTCTTACATTTTTCATTTAAAGAACGTAACCGGTTAGTTATGTATGGGAGACGATTATTCTTTTGTTCCAGGATGCTTCATGCCTACTGGGTTTGAATATAAAAATACATACGCATCCATAAATGATGCAGCGACTTGAAAGTCATTCTCGTTTATTTTAATCCCACTTTGGCAAAGGGGGATTAA
>CALHNI010000023.1 GCA_938034975.1 Candidatus Goldiibacteriota bacterium
AGGTCTGGAGAGCGGCTGATATTTTCCTGTCTGAACATTTTCATAAGTAGGTTCTACCGGACCATTGCCATTATCTATTTTTACTGCTTTTAATTTATCCTGATTTTCTTCAAAATAAGCAAGTCCAAAATATCCCAAAGCCCATTTATCGCCTGCAACTCCCTGAACTAAAACATTATCATCTTCACTTGGTGTATAGTCACCACGACTCTTTCCTGATGCTCCACATATTGCTTCTGTAAAATAATCAAAGGTTCCTGAATCAGTTCCGGGGCCGTATAATTTAATTTTTTCAGATGGCCAGCCTTCTCTTATCTGGCTCCATTTATTTATATTTCCCTGTGCAGCAGGTTCCCATAATTTTTTTAACTCCTTAACTGTCATATAGTCAACAAATTTATTGTTTTTATTTACTACAACCGTCAGACCGTCATATGCTACCGGCAATTCTATATATTCAATACCATTCATTCTTGCCTGTTTTTGTTCACTTGATTTAATAGGTCTTGATGCATTAGAAATATCTGTCTGATTTGATGTAAATTTTTTAAAACCTCCACCTGTTCCTGAAATACCAACTATGACTTTTATATCTTTATAAATTTTCTGAAATTCCTCTGCTATTGCTTCTGTTATCGGATACACCGTGCTTGAGCCGTCTATTTTTATCATTGAGCCAGCAAACAGGTTAAAACATAATCCGGAAAGCACTGTTAACATCAAGAACATTTTTAAAATTTTGCTCATTTTCCTTTCCTCCTTTTTAATTTTTGTTTCTAATTTACAAAGAACATATTAAAATTCATTTAAAAATTTGTTAATTTATTGTTAATTTTTACCATGACCATTTTAACTGAGCCATCCAAGTATTTTTATGACTTGTGGCTGAATAACCGCCGAATTGTGGTTGTTCTAACTGATAATTTAATTGTAAAAGGTTGTTTTCATTTATCTTTAAATTAATACCTGCTATATACAGATTTGATTCATCATTTGTTTTATTCGTGTCCGGATTCCAGTTATCATATCTTAAACAAATCCCCATCCATTCCAAAACATCAAATTTTCCAAAAAAAGTATAGCCAACAGAAACTCCTGATTTACCACCAACACTTGCCAAAGGATCTGTTACGACTACATATTCACCTAACAGTTCAAAAGGAAAAAATATATTTGTTCTGTACTGTGCAAAAGCAGCTGTTGCTCTTTTTGTTTTTTCTGCTGTTCCATGTGCAGCCTGGTTATTCATCATATAAGATGCTCTTAAAGTTAAACCGCTAAGTGGTATAATCATAAAACTTGCTGTATATTGTTTTTCTACATTATCTTCTAAATTTTTATATCCCTTGCCGTTATGCATTGCTATTTCATATGAGCCATACCCTTCCGGAAGTTCACCAAGTAATGCAATTCCCATATCAGCACTTGAAATAACTTTACGAAGATCTGATATATCCTTTTCAATTAAAGGATATTCCCAAAGTTCAACTGTTCCAAAATAATTTTTCTGTATTCCAATTCTTAACTTAATATCAAAATCTGATAATAAAGGGATTTTTCTAAAATCAACATATGCATATTTGGGCCAAATTGCAAAATCAAGTTTACCAGATGCTTTATCATATGTATGGGTATGAGTGACTGTTATTGTGGTCCCTGGACCATCTGCATCTGTTGCTCCTGTATTAGCAGAAGAAGTTGAAACTTCCTGCCCGCCTTTTACATTATTAATATCCAGAGTTAATTCGCCAAGCCATCCTGCATCAGCATCCTCCATTTTCCAGCGTAAATATGTCCTTTGTATTGACATTCCAGATTCACCTTGCTTATCTTTACCATAAATTACATCAGTATACCTTATCCACTGATAACCATAAAATTTCGTCTTAAGTTCTGCAAATGAAATAGTTGAAAATGCCATAAAACTTAAAACCATCGCTAAAAACATCAAAATTTTTCTTTTCATTTAATCTTCCTCCTTTTTAATTTTTTATTTTTTTTAAAGAGCAATTTTTTTTCTTATCATCACCTCCTTTTTATATTTTTAAAATAAAAATTATTTACTGCACAAATTATAAAAAAGGATGATTAAAATAATATTATTTAAAAATTAATTTTGGGTTAAAATTTCAGTGCAGCTTAGAATTTAATATTAACTATTAATTTTCTTTATTGCATTTATTGCGTTTATTTTTAATAATGGATCATTTGTTTTTTTTATGATTTTTTTAAGATAAGGAATTGCCTTTTTTACTTTCTTTTCAGCCAGAATATTTATTGAAAAATTTTTTATTTCGCCTGATCTGTGATTAAGGGATTTTATAAGTTTTGTAATATAATCACTTTTTTTATATCTTTTAATATTAAATCCGCACTCAGGACATATATCATAGTCTTTATTATAAAAACTGGCATTACATCTCGGACAAAAAAAATACATTTTATACTTTTTTATTTGGCAAAATTATAAGAAATTTTGTTCCGTGCCCAGGTTTGCTGTCAACAATTATTTCTCCTTTATGCAAGTTAACACAATGTTTGACTATTGATAAACCCAAACCTGTTCCACCTGTTTCTTTTGAACGTGAGTTATCAACAACATAGAATCTGTCAAAAATTCTTGGTATATGCTCTTCTGGAATACCTATACCGGTATCACTTATTTCAATTATTATATTATCATCGTCTCTTCTATATACTATAATTCTTATTTCGCCTTTATCTGTATATTTTATGGCATTGTCAATAAGGTTTATAAGCATCTGTTCAATAATAAATTTATCTCCTTTTATTTTTTCCTGATAAACACTTAATAAAAATCTCAGATTTTTCGCTTTTAATCTTTTTACAAATAATTTTTCTATATTAAAAAGTATTTCCTTTAAATCAATATCCTCAATTTGTAGTTTTCTGTTCTCCTGTTCCAGATTGGATAAAATAAGTAAATCTTCTAATATATTTATTAATCTTTGTGTATTACTGTTGATTATTTCAAGGTAATGCAACATTTTTTTATCTTTGGTCTCTTCTATGGCGGTTTCAACAAACCCCTTAATAGCAGTTAAAGGCGTTTTTATTTCATGAGAAACATTCGCTACAAGGTCTTTTTTCAGTTTTTCAAGTTCTTTTATTTTTGAAACATCATAAAGTATTACAATTATCTCATTATAACTTTTAATAAAATTTACCTGGCATAAAAAATTCTTTGATTTTATTTCAATATTTTGTAATATATCATTTTTATTTTTCTTTATAGTTTCTATAATTTTTATTAATTCTGGTGGCAATAAAAATTCCCAATAATATTTTGATTCTATGCATATATTATTCACAATATCATTAAACTTTTTATTAACAAATATGATTTTACCGGTTTCATCTATTACCAATATTCCTTCATCAATTGAACAGATAATAGTTTTTAATTGCTCCTGCTTTTCATTTAACTGAATAAAAATTTTTTTTATCTCATCAGTCATTAAATTAAAATTATCCGCCAAATCTTTAAATTCGTTATTTTTATAAAAATGAATACGATGTTCAAAATCACCGCTGGCTATTTTCATAGCTGCATGTTTTAAGTCATAAATTGGTTTATAAAAATTCTTTGAATAAAAATAAATAAAAACTGCTGCAATTAAAAAAATAAAAAAAACCGCTAATAATATTTTATTTCTCAAATCAATAAAACCAGCATTTATCCTTTTCAAATAAAAATTTGTTCTTATAAAATAATAATTATTATTACCTAAATCAAATTTCCTTGCCAAATAAAACATTTCTTGCCGAGTTGTTAAACTGTATCTGACCGAGTGTCCTGTTTCTCTTTTAAATGCCATCTGTATCTCTGGTTGTTCCTTGTGATTTGCCATATCAAGAGGATCCTGATCAGAATCAGCAATTACTGTCCCATCATTTTTTATAATTGTTATTCTTATATTTAAATCGCTCCTGAGTTTTTTTATATATTTATCTATTTCTTTATATTGCTGATTTTGCATAAATTGTTTAATATTTTCATTTATTAAATAAGAATCGTCTCTTAAAATATCTTCTATATTCATAAAATATAATTTTTTTGTAAAATTAAACACTATCAGTATAAATATAACCGAAAGAAAAAAAAGAATAAAAATATAATTAAAAAATATTTTATAAAATAATTTATTTTGCATTTTCTATTTTATATCCAAACCCCCTGATATTTTTTATCATCTTTCCGGCACTGCCAAGTTTATCCCTCAAATGCTTTATATGAACATCAATTGTCCTGTCAATGACTATTTTTTCATCGCCCCATAATTTAGTTAGTATGGCATCTCTAGAACAAACTCTGCCTTTGTTTTCTATCAGAATATTTAGTATTTTAAACTCCGTTGCAGTCAAATCTATAATTTTATTATTTACTGAAACTTCTATTTTTACTTTATCAATTGTGATAGGGCCATGTCTTATTACTTTATTTTTAGGTTCTTCTTCACTTTCAGAATACCTGCGCAATATCGCTTTTATTCTCGCTACCAATTCTTTTGGCGAAAAAGGTTTTGACACATAGTCATCAGCGCCTATTTCCAGTCCCACTATTTTATCTGATTCTTCTGTTTTGGCTGTTAACATTATTATTGGAATATTTGAATAATCTTTTTCCCTTTTTAGTATTTTAACTATTTCAAGACCGTCAACTCCTGGCATCATTATATCAAGGACTATTAAATCCGGTTTAACTTTCGTTATTGCTTTTAATAATGAATCCCCATCTGTAAATTCCTTTGATTTAAACCCGTATTTTTTTAAATTCAAAGAAAGAAGTTCTCTTATATCTTTTTCATCATCTACAACATAAATTAATTTTTCCATGTTTCCCTCATTTTTAATTTTTTTTTTAATGATAAATAATTTATGTTAATTAAAAATGAATTTATTATTAATTTTTTATTAATATTTTGATTCAAATGCATTATTTAATATTTTTAATAAATTCTCTTTATTTTTGATAATTGAAGGTATCCCTGACACTTCAACTACTTTATCTGCAATTTTTCCTAAAAAATTCTTTTCTATACCTGAATCTTTAAGATTATTTTTAAGTCCTATCATTTCTATAAAATCCTCAAAACTTTTAGCGCAAACTTCAATAAGTTCGGTTTCATCTGAATATTCATCCGCATTAAAAACTCTTATTGAAAGTTGTTTTACTTTTTCAGGTTTTACCTTTCCTAAAAATCTTAAATAAGAAGGTAAAATTGCAGCAATCCCTGAACCATGCGCAATATTATCATAAATACCAGAGATTGCATGTTCAATAGGATGAACCACCCATGCCCCTGCCCTTCCTGCATTAGGCAACCCATGTAATGCAACTGTTGAAGCAAGTGAAATATTCGTTCTTGCTTTTTTATCTTCCGGGTTTTGAATTACTTTTTGAGCATTTTCAATGCAGGTTAATATTATTCCTTCTGATATCCTATCCTGTAAATCACAATCAGTATCACCAGTTAAATATTCTTCTAAAACATGCATTATTATATCAATAATCCCTTCTGCTGTTTGTTTTGGTGGAACTGTTAAAGTTAAAGAAGGATCAACAATTGAGACTTTAGGATAAAGTTTTAAAGGGTTATAAATTGCAGTTTTTTGTTGTGTTTTACTATTTGTAAAAACCGCAGCTGGATTTCCTTCTGAACCGGTTGCTGCCAAAGTAGGTATTAGCATTATAGGAGCAACTTCGTCTATCTGTTTTGCCTTTTTTCCTGGTAATGCTACATAGTCCCATAAATTTCCACCGCTTTTTAAAACTATGGCAGCGCCTTTTGCAGCATCCATTACCGAACCGCCGCCTAAACCAATCACAAAATCACATTTTTCTTTTATTCCGATTTCTGCCGCTTCATCAACTTCATCGGATTTGGGATTTGGAGTTATATCAGAAAACACAACCGAATCAACCATATTTTCTTTTAATAATTTTATTAGTTTTTCAAGTATTCCTGTTTTTTTTGCTGAATTCTTTCCTGTGATTATCAAAGCTTTTTTCCCAAGATAAAATGCCTCTTTACCACTCTCTTTTATAACTCCCCAGCCGAATATTATTTTAACAGGGTTAAATATATTAAAATTTTTCATTATTTATCCTCCCTTAAATATTCTTTATTCATTTGAAAATATTTTATTTTCATTCTAATCTCAATTATCTATGATCGTAATAATATGTTTTTACGAAAATATTATATTGTATTACTTTTATTCATAATCTTTTTAATTTAAAATAAAACACAAGTGTTGTTTTATATAATTTATTTCTTTAATAATATTTTTATTTGTATTTTATTGCTCAACCAGCCAATCTTTTGCTTTATCCGCACTATCAAATGCATGAATTTCTCTTTCTGAAAATTCCATTATTTTATTGAAAATTATTCTTTTAATAGGATTAATCCCTAAAACAGCAGCTGCTTTGACATATGGTTTATTTCCTTTTGTATATTCCTGCATTGCAGCAACAACTACAGCATTGTATCTGGCATGCGTAACATCTGTCAAAGTTAAAACTGATTTTTCTGGCTGGCTTCTTATTATTTTTTTTGCATATTCTATAATTTCTAGAACTTCATTTTCCAAAAGATTTGACATATCAATAAATAAAATCTTTTTATTTTTATGTTCTATAAATTTTACCTTTTCTTCTAGATGCATAATAAAATCTCCATATTTATTTATATAAATTTATAATAAACTATTTGAAATGTAAAGTTTTTTTATCATACCGTAAAAACGCGTAAGAAAAAGCGTTTTCACGGAAAAACAAAATTTTTTTATTATTTTTATAATGCATCATTTTTATTTACCAGTTTTTTAATTTAAAATAAATATCATGTGCTGTTTTAAATATTTTATTTTTAATTTTTTTCCTGAAAATCGCAATTTTCAATCGCGATTTTCAGGACCATAAGAAATATTATAATATCAAACCTTATTTAAAAATTTTCAATATATTTAATTAAAATATAAATTAAATTTTTATTGTATTTATTTTAAAATTAGTATTTTCTTAATATTTTCTTTTTTTTCTTTGTTTGTGTTTTTTATTATAGCCCTGTAAAAATATATCCCTGGTGCAATATCATTAACTTTTAATTTTATTTTTCCATTACTTTCCTGATTTTCAAAATTATATTCTTTTATTTTTCTGCCATTTACTGCATATATTTCTATCAAAATATCAGAAATCTCATTGCATTCATAAAGCATAAAAAGATTTTCTCCGTATTTAACAGGATTCGGATAAAAAGTATAATACAAATTTTGCTTATGATAATCTGTAAAAGTCACTGTAAAAGCAGGAGTTAAAGTTTCAGTTATGGTAGCCCCTGCTATAAAAGTCTTGGTCGGTGTATATGTATAACCAAAAATTGTAATGGTAAAAGTCAAAGAAGGTGTGATTGTTAAAGTTAAAGTTGGCGTTATTGTATCTGTTGTTGTTTTTGTTACAGTTGCTGTTATGGTTTCAGTTATACTTTCAGTAATTGTTTGTGTAAAAGTTTCTGTTTCAAAATAGGTGAACGTCTCTGTTAAACTCCGGGTTGATGTTGCGGTTATCGTCTCTGTTAATATTGGTGTTAATGTTTCTGTTATTGTTTCCGTATTTGTAGGCGTTTCAGTATCTGTTTGCGCAAAAAGATTAAAATAAAAATGAAATAATAATAAAACAAAAAAAAATATTTTGCTTTTCATTTTAATAAATCCGCCCAGTATTTTAAAACTTCATTTTCTTTATCATAAAATAATGCCCTTTCAAAGTATTGCTTTGCCCTGCTTTTATCCCCTGTATTATAATAACATATCCCGAGTTTTTGATAAAAAATTGATTTATTTTTTGCATCTATTTCTTCAAGTTCCTTCCAGTAAATCAAATTTATATATTCAAAATATTTTATTGCTTTGCTGTATTGTTTCTCATTATAATAATATTCAGCGGATTTTATTAAATTTTCAAAAGTGTTTTCCCCACTTTTTTCTTTTATATCCTGTTTTTCTTTTATTAAATCAGAATATATATTTATTGATATTTTATTTATATTCCCAATGTCATTTAGCATCTCAAATGAATAGTTAATTGTAAAATTTTCAATTTTAACGCCACATCCGGCTGTCAGATTAACTCTAAATTTTTTATCAAAATAAATACCACTTCTTAAAATAAGACCTTTAAATAAATTATACTGAAAACCAATTGACGTTTCCAAATCATTCTCTTTTATGAAATAATTTCCTGCTATTCCGAGAATTAAAAAAATCTCCCGTTCATTATAAATTGTATAAACAAAAGAGCCTTTCAAATTCAAAGGTAAAGAAAATCCATCTTCTTCTTTTGATATATTTAAAAGACTTAATCCAGTTTTTAAATTATTAATAAAAGAATTTTCTATGATAACCCCAAAATCAAATTTATAATAAGTTGATGTATCTTCACCCAGTCTCTCATAAATCAATCCGGATTTAAAACCAAATGAAAAATCTTTTATCTTCTGGGCAAAAGCAAGGTTCAATACGAAAGAATCCATAAAAATATCCTCATTTGTTAAAACAGGCATTTCATTTTCATCTATTTTTATTTTTTTCATATTACCAAAATTAAAATAAGAAATTTCTGAACCGATATTCCCGAAATTAAATTTTTTCCCCAAACTTATTTTTTCATTTGTCATATTTCCTATCCACATATTATGCATTGCTGAAAATTCAAAATCTTTAATCAAAGAAAGTGATGCAGGATTTAAATTTAAAGCAGAAATTCCATTTAAAGCCGCTCCAATATTTTCTCCCATTGCGGAATATTCAGGATAAGAATCTATTGTCAGATAATTAACAATTATTTTGTTTTCCGCATTCAGAAAACCAGCTATTAAAAAAAATATAATTATAAAAAATTTTTTCATTTCTTATTTTTTCTCCTTAAATTTTCTTTCTCATTTTAACACTGTGAAATAATAACTGTCAAAACCTATTTAATTTAGATTATATCATATATTAAAAACTAATCTGTGGTGACTTTAATATGATTCCACAACTCTTTTCATTTTGTCTATTTACACTAAAATAAACTCCCAAATCCATATTCACAAAAAATAAAAGTTTCATTTCAGTATGTAATTCAATTCCTCCTGAATAATAATTTGTATTTTCATTCAGCGCATAATCCCAAAATACGACTCCTGATAAATCTTCAAAATAAATATTTACAGGATTCCACAATCCACTTCTTATCTTAAAAATATTTCGTGATATTTCATTTGTAAAAAGAATACCCTGCTTCCCCTTTATAGTTTCACCATAGCCTCTTATCTGTATTTCATTATCTATATTTTTATTTAGTCCATAAAAACCATCAGTTAAAAAAGTTATTTTCGTTTCAGGTAAAAAATACGAAAAGATAACTCTACCGTAATATCCCTCTTTTGTTTTTTCATACAAAATTTGCTTTTCATTTTCAAAAATAAAACTGGTGGCTATTCCAATATTCAACGAGGGATAATTAAGCACTGCTTTTATACCAGGCATTACTCTTTGTTTTGTAAAATTTTCATAAAAATAATTTTCTATACTTGTTAAAATATATGAAACGCCAGGTTTATAACTTGCATACACAGTATAATCAATGCCCAACCCAAACACATCTTTTCTTTTATTATTAAAATTCGAATAAGAAAAATTCATTGTAAGCGGACTTAATATATAAGAGTTAAATTTTAAATCCTGATAAGTTATTGATTCTTTAAAATCATACAAAAATAAAAAAGTGTAACCAAAATCTCCTATGGCATCCATACTATCAATCAAAAAACCTGTTTTAAAATAATTTTGCGAATCCATATATGCAATCGGTATTCTTATTTTAGGTGCCAGTGTTAAAAGATTATCCAAATAACTGCCTTTTTTTATTTTTTCTTTATCCATGTAATAATTTACTTTTACTTTTTCTTTTTCTTTTTTAAAAGTAAATTCATTAAAAACAGGTTTTAATTTATAAACATCAAAGCCATCAGAATTAAGTCCTATAAAATAAAGATTGTTTCTCTTACTATCAAAAGCCGGTGAACCAGCCAAACCACTATCTGTTATTCTAAAAACCTTTTTATTTTTTATTTCATAACAATACAATGAATAAATTTTTTCATAATTTGATTGAAAAAATATCTTGTCATCTATAATTGAAATTCCATCTTCTATATATGACGTATCAATAACAATGTCCATCTTTTTATTTTCCAAGTCAATTTTATAAATGCCTTTATTTTCTTTGTCTTTTTTTGCAACACAATAAAGATTTTGATTAAAAGAATTTATCAAAAAAATATTATTCTCAAATTCTGCAATTAATTTGTTTTCTTTTGTTTGCATATCATATTCATAAAGTTCAGAACCATCTTCGTATTTTTTATCTTTTACATATATAAGTTTACCTTTTAATAAGTCAAAGGTTTTTATTTCTCCTTTTATAATTTCTTTTTCATTTCCTGTTTTAAGATCCCTTTCTGTTATTACTGATATAATACCATATGAAAAATTTGATCTGTTTTCAAAACCAGGTTCTATTTCTTCTATTGAATAATAAATTTTATCATTAAAAAATCTTAATGGATGATTTATTTTGGAAGTAGTTGAAAATAATAATTCAATTTTGTCTTTTTCTAAATCCATTACCATTATATCCTGCCTTGTTTTTATTGAATAAGCACCATTTTTATCATAGTTGATTTTCGCAAAATAAAGCACATCATTATAAATAGCAGGATAAGATACGTATGTTTTAAAATCTGTGATTTTTTCTCCCGGCTGATTATAATTTAAGTATTTCTCTTTTTCATTTGTCTTCCACAGCATCCACAAATCTTCTGTTGTTTTGCCATAAATTTCCAGAAATGTTCTATCTATACCGAGCCATGGGAAAAGTGGAGAAAAATAAGATAATAATGATTTACCATAGGAATCATAAAAACTTTTCAATTTTTCTTCTCCATATTTTTCAGATAAAAATTTTACAAATTGACTCCCAAAAATATAAGGTCCGTTCCCAAAAGGTGCCTCTGACGGCATATAGGTTGCTTTTAGTATTGTCGGGAATTTATCTTCTGATACAGATACAGCCAAATACGCATCATACCCGCCATCATTTAATCTGCCCATATATTTATCTATTTTTGATTCATTGTATACTGTTATTCCTTCATATATCCATAAAGGAGAAAAAATTTGTGGACAAATTATATTCCCTATTATATTTTTAAAAAATCCCGGTAGTCCATCTGCTTTTGTCAAATGTAAAATATGCGTGTATTCATGCACCCATGCAAGCGATAACCAATCCTTATCACCCGATTCATTATTTATTATATGAATATTAATATAGACAGGATTTGCAAAGCCATTTGTATAAAGCCCGTAATCTTCTAAAACAACAGCCAAAGAAGAAACTTTATTATCAAGTATATTTTCGGGTATAACACTTAAATATTCAATTGATGAAAGTAATTTTAAAGCCCTTTTTTCAAATTTATTTTTATAGAATAATGTTACTTTGTCTGTTTTTAAAACTTCCCAATCAAAAAAACCATAGCATAAATTATTAAATAAAATTAATACTAAAATAACTTTTTTTATTCTTTTCATAATATAATCCATTTTTATAAAATTAAAAATTTTTTAACTTATGTAATTGCACTGATAACTTCCATTCCAATTTGTTTTTTAAAATAAATTCTTTTATATTATCAAGGGAGATTTTTTTATAAACTGGTTGAATTATTATCTGTGCTTTTGTTTTATACTTTTTTAAAATCTTTTTAGCATATATCATATCATATTCAGAGCCAACTACCAATTTGACCTGATCTTTTCTTTTTAAATATTTTAAATTCTCAAATAACATTTTTTTATGTTCGCCTGATGATGGTAATTTTATATCCATACTAATATTATCACATTTTATATCTTTTACAGATATTGAACCATTAGTTTCTATTGTAACATATTTACCTTTTATCATTTTTAAAAGAGTTTTTATTTCTTTTTTATATAATAAAGGTTCCCCTCCTGTAATATTGATATATCTATATGGGCTTTTATTTATTTTATTTGCCAAAAATTTTAAAGTAATTTTTTTCCCTTTATAATATGCGTATTTTGTATCACACCATTGGCATCTTAAATTACATCCTGTAACCCGAATAAACAGAGTTGGTATCCCGGAATTTTTACCTTCTCCTTCTATATCATAAAAAATTTCATTTATTTTAATCATACTTTCCCTTAAATTATTATATAGAATTTTACTTGACACTCTTTATTGTGCATATATAATTTTATCAAACTTATTTACATTAAGGAGAATTATGAAAAACATTTACTTTATAATTTTGTTTTTTTTTATAATATCAAGCTCAAATGCCTATATTTTCTCTTTAAAAACTGACAAATCAGAATACTGGCGGTATGAGATTGTAACAGTAACTTGCGAATTAAAACAAACAAATAAAAACCCTGCTTTTTTTGGCAATAATGAACAAACCGACAAATTAAAATCTTCCTGTAATTTTTCAATATATTACAATAATAAAACTGTAAAAACAATTGGAAATTTGGAAAAAATAGAAATGAAATATATACCTTCCCTTGATAAATGGGTAGGAAAATGGCCAATTCCATGGAACCCATATCTCGGTACTTATAAATTAATTGCTATATTAAAAATAGGTAATAAAAAATTTGCCGGGAATGTAACATTTACAGTTAAAGGAAAAACACCAAACAAATTACCAAAAGGTTTTTGTGTGATGGATATAGAACCAGGAGACAGTATAATAAAACGCGTTCCTGGGGTTGGCGGTAAGACAGTGAAAATATGGGAAAATTATTTACTATGGGCAAAATTTATGGGTGCAAATGCTTTATGGCATTGTGTTGGACAAACCCAGATATGGAATAAATTTGATCCTGAAAATTTTCCGTGGGAGAAATTAACCTTAAACCAGATAAAACCATTGGCTTCAGAATGTCATAAATATAATATTAAATATGGCGCATATATTATAGGCTATGTGCTACCCGGAAACAGACAAGATTTATCTCCTTATGAGTTAACAACAGGATATGATAAAGAAAATGACACTTTAAGAAAACTCATATATATATCAATATATGACCAGAAAAGACAGGAAGACATAATAAAACTTTTACAATTCCTTGATAAAATCCCAGAAATAGATTTTTTAGGCCTTGATTATATGAGAACAGATTTTGGTGGTTATGAATACGTTGAAGAATTTACATCAGATATGCCTATTGAAGAATTACCCAAGGACTGGTCAAATTTTAACAAAGAAGAAAAAATGTTGTGGCTTGCCCACAAATTAGAAATTGAAAAAAATCCAGTAATTCAAGAAATGTGGCAATGGTGGCGCGCCCATAAAATGTCAATAATTATAAATGAAATCAAAATAAAATCAGGAATAAAAAAACCTTTATGGGTCTATAGCCTTACATGGAAACAGGGAAAAGAACACGGTCAGGATCCGCTTATGTTTATTGATGCCGGCGTTGATATAAATGCTGGTATGTTTTACTCTATAGATAAACACACTTTTCCCCATATGATTGAAACCTGGCGACAATATTTAAAAAAATTTCCTACCTCTCTTGTTGCTGGTCAATGTGTTGATTGGAATTTATTAGGCAGAACTTATGAACCTCCTGGTCCTGAAGAACATTTTTTAAGACAAAAATACCTTATTGATAAATTGTTACCTGTAAACCCATCACTGGGCCTTTTCTGGCATGACTTAACAAGAGCATTTAAAATTACAAGGGGACCTTATTCTGCGCTTGAATGGGCTGTTGCTGGTGCAAGTTCATTTACTTATTTAAGACAGAAACAGGATTATTTTCCATTTGAAATAAAATGGGATTGCCCTGACAAAGTAAAAAAAGATGAAATTTTTACAGTTGAAATAAATGTAAAAAACACTTCTACTATTTCAAATGAGTTTTATATAAAACTTATACAAATAACTAATCTTGAAATGTTTGGCGATTTAACTCAAAAATTTGTTTTATCACCATCAGAAGTTAAAACTATAAACTTTCAGATAAAAGTTATGGAAAAAAACACAAAAAAAGCCAATAAACAATTAATTGCTTTCATGGTGCAATACGGCAACCTTGAAACCCAGCAGCGTTATTTTGATTTTAAATATATAACAGTTGAATAAAATGGATAACAAATATTTAAATTTTATAAGAAATTTCAGTATTATTGCCCATATAGACCACGGTAAATCAACTTTGGCAGACAGGATTCTTGAAATCACACACACAATAGAAAAAAGAAAAATGAAGGAGCAGATTTTAGATAGTATGGATTTGGAACGCGAACGCGGAATTACTATAAAAGCAAAAGCAGTTCAGTTAAAATATAATTTTAAAGGAAATGAATATATTTTAAATTTAATAGATACTCCCGGTCATGTTGATTTTTCTTACGAAGTTTCAAGGAGCTTGAGTTCAACAGAAGGTGCATTATTAGTTGTTGATGCCTCACAAGGGGTAGAAGCACAGACAATGGCTAACGCATATATTGCAATAAACCTGAATCTGACTTTAATCCCTGTAATAAACAAAATAGATTTAAAAAACGCTGATGTTGAAAAAACCCGCAAGCAGATTGAAGAATTACTTGCGATTCCGGGCGAATTTGCAATTCCTGCAAGTGCTAAAGAAGGAATAGGGATAAAAGAAATTTTAGATGCAATTGTTGAAAAAATTCCACCACCACAAGGTGATATTAATAACCCGTTAAAAGCATTAATAATGGATGCCCAATTTGATTATTATAAAGGTGTAATTGTATTCGTCAGGGTTTATGATGGTATTATAAAAAAAGGAATGAAAATACTAATGATGTCATCCAATACTGAATGGGAAGTGACCCAGGTTGGAATTTTTAAACCTGAAATGATGGAAGTTGACGAATTAAAGGCTGGTTTTGTAGGTTTTATAGTTGCAGGTATAAAAAGCATAAGCGATGTAAAAATCGGAGACACAATAACAAATGCCAAAAACCCGACTGATAACCCTTTACCTGGTTTTAAAACAGTAAAACCAATGGTTTTTTGTGGTTTATTTCCAACTAATACAGAACAATATAACGAATTGAAAGATGCCTTACAAAAATTAAAGTTAAATGATGCTTCTTTATTTTTTGAACCGGAATCTTCGGATGCCCTTGGTTTTGGATTCAGATGTGGTTTTTTAGGACTTTTACATATGGAAATAATCCAGGAACGTCTGGAACGTGAATATAAATTAAATTTAATAGCAACTGCTCCAAATGTTGAATATAAAATTATTCTTTCAAATAATGAATGTATCTTTTGCGATAGTCCTTCAAAATTTCCTGATTTTTCAAAAATTGAAAGGATAGAAGAACCTTATGTTAAACTTTCAATAATTACACCAAAAGAATTTTTAGGTAATTTAATGCAGTTATGTCAGGAACGAAGGGGTATTTATATTACAACCGAATATATTTCAACTGATAGAGCAATTTTAACTTATGAAATTCCACTATCTGAAATAATATGGGATTTTTATGATAAATTAAAATCGCAGTCCAGGGGTTATGCTACAATGGATTATGAAATACTGGATTTCAGACCAGGCGATTTGGAAAAAGTTGATATTTTAGTAAATCATGAGCGTATTGATTCACTTTCATTTATCACTCATAAAAGTTTTGCATATAGAAAAGCCAAAGCATTAGTTGAAAAATTAAAAGAAGTTGTTCCGCGACAACTTTTTGCTGTTCCAATCCAGGGAGCAATAGGTGGCAACATTATATCAAGAGAAACCATACCTGCCCTTAGAAAAAACGTCCTGGCTAAATGTTATGGCGGAGATATAACAAGAAAAAGAAAACTTCTTGAAAAACAAAAAGAAGGAAAAAAAAGAATGAAACAGATTGGTTCTATTGAGATACCACAGGAAGCATTTCTTGCAATACTTAAAATAGATCAATAATTTCCTGTTATTGACAAATAAATCTGCCATGGATTTTTTACATTAGAAACTTCCCTAAAATCATTTGCAACACTTATATTTATCCTTATAAATTGGAAATTATATCCTAAACCATAACTCATATTATAACGCATTTTATAAATATACGGAAATTTTAAATAAGGAATATCCTCTCTTGCTTCTAATCCTGTCATAACAAAAAAATTTTCTAAAAAGTTAAACTCACTTCCCAAATGAAAACTCCTTTTGAAAGTTATACTTTTTTCCCCTTCCATATCTTTATCTGTAAAAAAACTTTCTGTCTCTAAAATATTTTTAATTTCAAAAGATATTAAAAAAAATTTAAAAGGAGTGGCACTTATGCCAATATTAAAAAAAAACGGATATGAAGTTATTCTTACATCACCCACATCATCAATAATAAGAAAATTTCCTGAATTTATGAAATTTTTTAAAGCAAGTCCTGTTTTTAAATATTTATTTATTTTATAAATAAATCCGATGTCAAATTCCACTCCACCTGCTTTACCAGTCTGAACAATAACATTTCCATTTAAACCAACACCAAATGTATCATTAATACTATGAGCAAAAGCAGATGTAATTTTAATTCCTTCATAAAGAAAAATTTTTTCCTGTGATAATAATATTTTATCTCCTAATAAATTATAAAAAATCTGTATTCCAAAACTTCTCGCATATACCAATGTAAAACCGACACAGTTATTTGTGTAATTTTCATTTAGAAAATCATAAGAAAATATTCGCCCTGTTATTGTAATTTTATTTTCAGATATATCTGTAAGTCCTGCTGGATTATAACTTACTGCATTTTCATCATCTGCAACTGATGTAAATGCATCTCCTAAAGCCATTGGTCTTGCACCTTTATAAAAAAATGGCATATCAATTGAAAATACCTGCATAGAATAATTTAACAAAAAAAATATATTAATAAAAATAATCTTTTTCAATATACATTCCCTACTTTTGCTAATAAAAAAATTAAAATAAATGTAATGATAAGCCCGGTTGCAGACCAAACAATAACCCAATTTGTTTCTTCTTTATTTTGTTTGTTTTCTATTATTACTTTTTCAATCTTTTCTTTTAAAATATAAAAAAATTTTTTTTCTGTTTTTATACCTATCTGATCAGGCGCTTCTGTTATGATTTCTCCTTCTATTTTTTTTCCATCTTTTAAAATAATTATATCAGCCAGACATAAATCATATATAAATATCACTATAAGCAATAAATATATATTTTTTCCCATTTTTTCTCCTGTTTTTATATTATTTTAACAATATCTTTTTTATTTTTCAATTATTAAATGACCTTCGTAAAAACACATTAAAAAACACATTTTTATGGGAAAATTTTTTTTAATAAATTTTTGTTTTTATAATGCATAACTTTTTATTCACCTGTCTTTTAATTTAAAAATAAGTTCTCTTTTAAAAATTATATTTGTTTATAAACCTTTTTTATATTTCCTTTTTTCCCCAGAAAAACGCTAATGCGTTTTTCTGGTAAAACATAAGTATTATTTTAAAAATTTGATTTGTTTAATAAATAATATTTCTCTGTATTTTTTCTCCTAAAAATCTCAACAGGAAATTATGATTTTCAGTTGTCATTTGTGACTTATTGATTTTTTCTTATCAATAATAATGAGTTTGGATTTTATGAAAAAAAAAGCGGCACAGGGCTATAGAGGGGTTTTTACGAGCTATAAGGTAGGCTCAACCCTGTGCCATATATATTTATAGCATATTACACAAAATTTTTCAAGTATTTTTTACAAAAAAAATACATTCTTTACCTATAAATTTAAATTACTTCTTTTTGTAATTCTTTTGATAATACTTTTTTCAAATAAGTCCTGGCTTTTTTTCTGCCTTTTTTTTTAAAAAATCTTTTTGCTTTTTTGTGAGCATCATCTGGATGCGAAGGCCTTTTGATAGTATATATTTTTTTGCCAATTTTTTGCATATTATTTAATATTCATATCATATATTTTTTTCATTCCCAAGAGACATAAACTCTTTTTAATAATGATACGGGATTCATCCAGTCTTTTTGCTATTAACTTACTTGCATCTCCACCAGTTAAAATTATAATTATATCCTTGCTCATTAAATATTCTTTTATTCCTGATATTAAATATTTTATTGAACCAATACTAATTGCTTTTAAACCTGCAAGAATACATTCATCTGTTTTTTTGCCTAAAAAAACAGAGGTAAATTTTTTGTTAATAAAAGGAAGTTGTGCAGTGTTTTTATGCAAGGACCTTAAAATAAGTCCTAAACCAGGCATAATTACCCCCCCTAAAAATCTGCCTTTATAATCCAAAACATCAATGGTTATCGCTGTCCCGTAATCTATAATAATTTTATTTTTTGCTTTATATAAAGATTCTGCTGCAACGAGATTCGCAATTCTGTCTTCTCCTAATTTTTTTTTATTTTTATATAAATTTATAAAATTTACTTTTGTCTTTTTTGTAATCAAAACCGGCTTTATAAAAAAATATTTTTGTGATAATTCAATTAACTTTTTTTTTATTTCAGGCACCACACTACTTATTGCTATTCCTTCAATTTCATTTATCGTAATTTTATTTATTTTTTTTAGATTTTTTTTTATAGTGTTATAATACTGCTTTAAAGTCTTATTATTAGATAATCTGAAAGTAAATACTAATCTATTGCTTTTAAAGATCCCTACCTTTATATTTGAATTTCCTGAATCAAATACAAGTATCATTATTTAATCATCCGTATTTATAAGTAACACCGAATCCTCCGGTCGGATATTCCCATTCAATCTCATCCGGAGCTGCAACCCTGCATGTTCCGCATTCCAAACAATTTTCAAATGATACAATTGCCTGCCCTTTATTTTCATCATAAGTATAAACTTTTGCCGGGCAAATAAATAAAACTTCTTCAACTAATTTTTTTTCATCTACCTTGTTTCCTTTCACTTCCTTTTTTATTTTCAAATGCGTTTCATGAGATGGTTTAAATTTGTCAAGGCCAAGTTTGTCTTCCATTGTCTTGAATTTATTCATAATATTACCCTCCTTAAATTTATAGCTGTTTTAATAAAACTAAATAGTGATTCTTCCTTTAATAATTCCAAAAACAATCTTTTTTCTTTTTGCCATTTAGGTTCACCATCCACTGTGAATAAGCCACTTATAAATTTTTCCATAATTATTGGGTATTTTTCAAAAATCTGCGGGTTTTTTTCCAATGTTTTTGCAAGTTTTCTGAATTGTTTTAAATCTTTTAAAACAAAGGAATTTTTTAGTTTTTCTTCATAAAGAGAAAGAAATTTTGATGAAAAATCATTAATTTTTTTAGCTTCAACTGCGACTTCTCCTGCTAATTTACCTGACATCACTGCGAGATTGGTTCCTTCGTGAAATAAAGAGGCATTTACAAAACCAGCAGCATCTCCAACAACCATCACATTATCTGTATATAATTTTGATATTTTATTATAACCACCATCAGGTATCAAATGAGCAGAATATTCCATCTGTTCAGTTCCTTTAATTAAAGGTAAAATAACAGGATGATTTTTAAATGCCTCTAAAGCATCATTTGGATTTATTTTATGTTCTAATAAAGATTTTATGGTTGCTCCTATACCAATTGAAATAGTATCTTTATTTGTATAAATAAACCCTGACCCTATTGCCCCTTTTACAGCATAACCAAAATATTCAAATGCAACTCCTTCATTTCCACTTAATCCGAATCTTTCTTCTATTTTTTCTTTTGGCAGGTAAAGTATTTCTTTTACAGAAACAATGGTATCTTCTTTCTGGAGTTCTTTATGAAGTCCTAATTTTTTGGCAAGTAAAGAATTTACCCCATCAGCAAGTATGATAATATCACCGTAAATTTCTCCATCTTCCATTCTTGCCTTTACACCTTTTATTTTTCCATTATCAAAAATGAAATCATCAACAACAGCACCTGTTATCACCATTGCTCCAACCGCTTCAATTTTTTCTGAAAACCACTTGTCAAATTTTGCTCTTAAAACAGTGAAACTATCATTAAATGGCTCTTTATTAAACTTGTTAAATTTATATTCACCTGCTATTTCTCCATCAGGTGTAAGTAACGACCATCTTCTTTTTGTAACATTTCTTTCAACGGGAGCATCTTTTAAAAAATCAGGTATCATTTCTCTTAACACATTAGTAAAAAAGATTCCGCCAAATACATTTTTTGCTCCACTATAATCACCCCTTTCCAGAACAATTACACTTAAACCTGCCTTAGCAGCAATAAAAGCAGCAGCTAATCCTGCCGGACCGCCGCCAACAACAATTACATCAAATTTTTCCTCAGCCATTTTTTTCTCCTTTTTTAAAATTTTCTTTTATTTTATTAAACTCTTTTACAGAAAAATAATCATTTTCAGTTTCAACATTTTTAACTTGATTGAATAATTCTTTTAATTTGGAATTTGGATTTTTGGGTATTTCAATATTTACAACAAGATGCATTGCACCTTTTGATGAAGAATAAGGTTTTTGAAAACCTTTATTTTTTAAAGTTATAATTTCTCCATTTTGAATTCCGTTTGGGATTTTTATCTTTTCCAAACCATAAATAGTTGGCACCTCAATTTCATCTCCCAATACCGCCTGTCCTATTGTTACTGGTAAATTAATTATTACATCATCACCTTGTCTTTTAAAAAACGGATGTTCTTTGATGTGAATAACAACATATAAATCACCTTTGTAACCCGAACTTCCTTCATTACCTTCATTTTCTAATTTTATATAAGATTCATTTTCTATGCCAGCAGGTATTTTAATTTCTATTTTTCTTTTTTTATTTTGAACTCCTTCACCTTTACACTCAGGACAAATCTGCTCTGGAAATTCTCCCTGCCCATGGCATTTTGGGCATGTTGTTACTATTGTAAAAAAACCCTGACTCTGCCTTACTTTACCATGTCCCCCGCATGTTGAACAAACTTTCATTTTACTCCCGGGTTTTAAACCACTGCCATTACAATTTATACAACTTTCTTTTCTTTTTATTTCAATTACTTTTTTAGCACCAAAAACAGCCTCAAAAAAATCAATTTCTATATCATACCTTATATCGCTGCCTTTTCTTTTTTTGCCACGCGCTCTTCCTTTTTGACTTTCAAATCCTAAAAAATCACCAAAAATATCTGAAAAATCAGAAAATATATCACCCATATCAAAATTAAATATACTGTCAAAATCAAATCCTTCGCTATAACCTGAACCAGCAGGAGTTTTTAAAGCATCCCATCCATATCTGTCATATCTTTCTCTTTGTTCAGGGTCACTTAAAATTTTATATGCAGATGCAATTTCTTTGAATTTTTCCTCTGCTTTTTTTTTGTCCTGCTCATTTTTATGCATATCAGGGTGGTATTCTTTGGCAAGTTTTCTAAAAGCAGATTTTATTTCATCCTGGGTCGCTGTTTTTGAAACTCCTAAAATTTCGTATAAATCTTTTTTTTCCATTTGAATAAATCCAATTTTTTAATTTTTATTATCTTGTTCTGATTTTTCTTTTTTAACTGCAACTTTTACGAGCGCAGGTCTTATTAACTTATCCTGATACATATATCCTTTTTGAAAAACCTCAAGTATTTCACCTTCTTCTTTATCTTCTCTTTCTTCCTTTGCAAGTATATGATGAAAATCAGTATTCACTTTGCCACTGGTATCTACTTCTTTTACCTCTAATTTTGATAAATTATCAATGAACTGTTTTAATATTATTTCAATACCCTGTTTTATTGTTTCAGTATCTTTTGCGTTTTTTATTGAATCAACTGCCCGCTGTAAATTATCAAGGATTGGTAAAAATTCCAATATAATATCAGCCCTTGTAAATTTAATAAAATCTTCTTTTTCTTTTGTAACACGTTTTTTAAAATTTTCAAACTCTGCAAGTGACCGTAAATATTTATCAGTTAATTCCTTAATTATTTTTTCTTTTTCATCTTCTTTTTTATCCTCTTTCGCTATTTTAAGTTCCTCTTCTTTTTTTTGTAAATTTTCTTCTTTTATAGTTTCTTCTTGTTTTTTATTACTGTATTGTTCTACTTTTTCTTTATGATGTTCTTTATGATTTTGAATTTCTTTGGTCATATAACCAACCTCCTTAATAATCATATATAAATATCAGTTTTTATCATTTTTGTCAATATTCCCAATGTTTTCTTCCAAAGCAAATACTTCATAATTTTTATTTAAAATATCTGTTTCAAAATATTTAATATAGAAAAATAAAATTAAATTGCTTATTATAAGTGCTGTTATACCACTTACGCCGGTTAAACCTGCTGTTAAATCATTTCCGCCTTTGATATACATAATTGATAAACCATAAGATGCATTTAAAACACCATGCATTAAAGCAGCAGATAATAAGGTTCCTGTTTTATATACTATAAATGTAAAAAAAGGCGACAATAAAATTGTCCATAAAATCATCATAAAAATACCAATAATTCTATGTTCAGGATAATTATGCCCCTGTATAATTACCGGAAAATGCCATATTCCCCATATAAAACCAATAATAACTGATGCATTATAAAATCCTTTTGATTTTAAATTATTTAAAATAAATCCACGCCAGCCAGCCTCTTCTCCAAAAGCAAAAACTGTATTTATTGTTGTTCCAAAAATTATTATCTGTAAAATTGTTCCGACCAAAAAAACAACCGCTGGCAATTTTTCTATCTGTTCTTTCATTAATTTTAACTGTTCTGATGTAAAATTTCTTTCATATCTTTCCATCATACCTGACATATCAGGGGAAAAACTAATATCCGGGAATAATAATGAAATTATAAATGCAAATAAATTCAAAATGATTGGAAAAAATATTGAAAACAAATACCACCATGTCCATTTCAAATTAAAACCTATTCTTTTTAGTTCTTCTTTATAAATAAATTTTTGTAAAATTACTGAACATATTAAAGGTATAAACATATAAAAAGAAGTTATAAAAAATGTTATTAATTTATTTTTATTAAAATTGTATGGAAAAACAAGATAAAGTAAAGAATATAAGAAAGTTATACTATAAGTTAAAATTATGAATGATAAAACTCTGTTTTTAAACATTATTTACTTCTCCTTTTTTGGCAAAAAAAAGAATGGAGGCGGCGAGCGGATTTGAACCGCTGAATAAAGGTTTTGCAGACCTCTGCCTTACCACTTGGCTACGCCGCCATATTTGTTTAGTATTATACTTTTTAATAGTTATTTTTCAATATATTTTTATTTGCGGACCTTCTAAATTTAATATGTCTTTTAAAGTGGCATATTTATATTTGTTTAAATTATGATGAACAATTTTCAGAAATTTTATTGCAATATTATATTTTTTATCCTGTCTTTCTTCGCATCTTACTACTTCTGCCAGCAATGAACAATTACATGAAATACCTGGCAATGGAATATGCATAGTGACATATAAAATATTTCCACAATTAATTTTTTCCTCCGTAGTCATTAAAAGTCCACTAGAACTTAAATTTATAGTTTCGCTTTCCCGCATATTATCATTAAACAAATTATCCAATTCTTTTTCAATTAAATTATCTTTATCCTCTCTTTTCAATATCCTGTATTTTATTGGCGCACTTAAAGCTATTCTGGGATATTCTCGCCTTTCCAGGGAAGGGATGATCAATTCTGCATTCTTAATCTCTTTTTCATCATTATTTTTTTCAATCATTTGAAACTCTTTCAATCAATTTTTATATCTTCGCCTTTTATTTCAAGTAAATCTGTAAGTGTTAAAAATTTATACTTATTTAAATTATGCCACAGAACCTTTAAGAACTTAACTGCCATTTTATATTTTTTTTCATCTTTCTCGCATCTTACAACTTCCCCAAGGACCTTGCATGAACATGATAAACCAGGTAAAGGAATATACATATTCACCGCTATTAAACTTTTTACAGGTATTTCTTCATCAGAATACATCAAAAGCCCTGATGCAGATATATTTTCGGTTATATTTTCATTATATTTTAAAAAAATTTTTTCCGGATCAAAATGTTTGATTATTTCTTTATCTTCTAATTCATCACCAAGGACTCTATATCTTACATTTACACTTATTGCTATTCTAGGATAATCACGTCTTTCCTGTGGCAATAGAATTTGCCCTTGTTTTTCCATAATTTAATCCTCTTGTGAGAATTTATCTTTTATATCAAGTAATTGTTCTAATTTTAAGAATCTGTAGTTTTTAAGATTTTGATGCAAAATTTTAAAAAACTTTACTGCTATTTTATAATTAAAATTACTACCGGTATCTTCATTTTTTACTCTTCTTACAACCTGAGCTATTGCTTTACAAGAACAGGATATACCAGGCACCGATATATACATACTCACTACAATAAAACTTTTTACCGGGACTTCTTCATTAACGAACATTAAAAGTCCTGTTTTAGACACATCTATTGTTTCTGATTTTTGAAAATCATTCAACAACTTATCTGCATCAAAGTATTTAGTTAATGCTGTTTCCGCTTCTTCACTTTCCAATATTCTATATTTAACAGCAACTTTCATCGGAACCCTTGGATATTCTCTTTTTTCATTTCCCTGTATTAAAAGTTCACCTTCATTTTTTTCTTCATCCATTTTTCCCACCCCTTTATATATTTTACATAATATTAACATATAAAATAAAATTTTAAAAGTGTTTTTTTATAATTTGAAAAAAATAAAGAAAAGATAAAGAAATTAACTCAGTCCTCTTTTTCTTGCCAATCTTTTCTTATCTTTATATTTAATTAACCCTGTCTTCTTTTAATGTATTTTTATTTATTATTGTTAATTTAATTGATTTTATTTCTCTTTCTCCTGTTATCTTTTTACCCTCAACCACAATAATGTAAAGTCCGCTAACAACCATCTGACCTGTAGAAGTTTTTAAATCCCATTCTGCTTTACCGCTTTCTAAAGTTGTATGAAGTTTTCGTATTAATTCACCTGCCAAATTATAAATCTTTATATCCACATTACCTGAATTTAAATTTTCCCATTTCATAGTAATTTTCCCTGTATTTTCACCTTTTATATAATATGGATTTGGATATATTTTAATATTCTTTAATATATCATCCACCACCTGACTTATTATTGAAACGGTTTTAGATGCAATAACCTTATAACCCTGTTCTGTTTTTACTTCAATCTGGATTTCATATATTCCTGTTGAAACAATTACACCATGAGAATTTAAACCATCCCATTCTATTTTCTGACCATCAGCGTAATTTATATCAATACTATCAGAATTTTTACCAACATATAAAACATCATCAATATTCAATTTTACACTCCCCAAAGGTAAATAATAATTTTCAATTCTTCTTACCAATTCGCCTGCTGAATTATAAATATTTAATCTTATGTATTGTTCGCTTTTTACCAACATTACATCCTTTATTAAAACTTCAGAATGCCCATATCCATCCTGTGTGGTAAATTTAATATAATAAACACCATTACCTATATTTTGTCCATTATTATTATTTCCGTCCCATTCAAATTCTATAAATCCTTTATCCCTCTGATCAGGTGTTTCAAGACCAGGTATCTTAATCTTTAATGATTCTTCTGCAGGATTAAAAGTTCTATTTAAATTATCTGATTCAATTCCATTTAAAACAAGCAATACATCTGATATTCTATTTGTTATCTTGGTTTCTGTAATAAACCTCACTCTTTCTCCTGCTTCATTATATACTTCTATTGTCAATATATATGGATATGGTGGTAAAGTCATAGTAATTGTTGGTGTATTTGTTCTTGTAGGAGTATTTGATGGTGTAAATGTATCTGTTGGTGTATTTGTGTGAGTGGATGTATAAGTTGATGTATAAGTATTGGTAATTGTATTTGTAAATGTAAATGTAAATGTTTCTGTTGGAGTATTCGTATTTGTCCTTGTATTTGTATTTGTAGGCGTGTTTGAAAATGTATTCGTAAAAGTAAAAGTATTTGTATTTGTCACTGTGCTGGTATATGTATAAGTATTTGTTTCTGTTGGTGTGCTTGTGTTAGTTCTTGTATTTGTATTTGAAGGTGTATTTGTTCTTGTAAATGTATTTGTTGGAGTATTTGTGTCAGTATTTGTTGGTAAATTTGTATTAGTAAAAGTGGGTGTATTACTCGGAGTATTTGTATTTGTCGGAGTATTTGTACTAGTTCGTGTATAAGATGGAGTGAAAGTATTTGTCAATGTAAATGTATTTGTCGGTGTTCTTGTATCAGTTGGGGTCTCTGTATTTGTTCTTGTATTAGTATTTGTAAAAGTATTTGTTGGTGTCCATGTAGGTGGCGGTGTTCCTGTCCAGGTCAATGTTGGTGTGTATGTTTGTGTATTTGTATTTGTAAATGTATTTGTTACTGTATTTGTTGGTGTATTTGTCCGTGTATTTGTCGGCGTATTTGTAAAAGTGCTGGTAAATGTATCTGTTGGTGTATTTGTATTTGTTCTTGTATTAGTATTTGTAAAAGTATTTGTTGGTGTCCATGTAGGTGGCGGTGTTCCTGTCCAGGTCAATGTTGGTGTATATGTTTGTGTATTTGTATTTGTAAATGTATTTGTTACTGTATTTGTTGGTGTATTTGTCCGTGTATTTGTCAAGGTATTAGTCGGCGTATTTGTTTTTGTATCTGTTGGCGTATTAGTTGGTGTATTTGTTGCTGTATTTGTCGGTGTGTTTGTTACTGTATTTGTTGCTGTATTTGTCGGTGTGTTTGTTGCTGTGTTAGTCGGTGTATTTGTCCTTGTGTTTGTCGGTGTATTTGTTACTGTATTTGTTGCTGTATTTGTTATTGTATTTGTATTAGTTGGCGTATTTGTTGCTGTATTAGTCGGTGTATTTGTCCGTGTATTTGTCGGCGTATTTGTCAGTGTATTTGTCGCTGTATTAGTTGGTGTATTTGTCCTTGTGTTTGTCGGTGTATTTGTCAGCGTATTTGTCGCTGTATTAGTCGGTGTATTTGTCCGTGTATTAGTCGGTGTATTTGTCCTTGTGTTTGTCGGCGTAAAAGTTGGTGTAAAAGTTGGTGTTTCTAATATTACATTAACTGTTGCAACAGAAGTTGCACCATGGGTTTCCCGAGCTATGTTTAATATATAAGGTGGTGTATTTGTAGGAGTTGATGTAGGTATTGAACATGGTTCTTTCCCAGTATTTGGATCAGGTGCACCGCCTGATAAAACCTCTGCCTGTAAAACATTATTTAAATATAAAGCAACATATGGATAACTCCCCATTGGTGATGGATCCGCACCATCTAAATGAGTTGAATAATCATCACATTCCGGGTCAAATGGATTTGCTCGTGGCATATCTCCACTTGATTCTAAATATTGGTTAGGCATTATGCTTGAAGTATTATTAAATGTTATATCAAGATATCTATTGGCTTTTCTTCCAGGGGAATCATCACAATATGGCCATGTCCCAACCGTCCTTTGCAAAATATTTCCTAGCCAGTTATTAGGATTATATAATCCTGATCCATAATCATTTAAAGTAGGATCAGATGTTGAATTAAACCATAATCTCACTTTTAATTGATTTATTTGAACTGATGTTGAACCAGTATTATATATTCTTAATTTGAATGAAATTCTTTCATTAGAGCATGGATTATTTGTTATTTCAAATTGTAAATCCAATTCTGAAAAAGCATAATTTGAAAATAATATGAATACCAAAATATATAATACTTTTTTATTAATATTTATTTTATTTCCCCATTTATTTTTCATTTTTTATCCTCAAATAAACAATTTTTTATTTTTAGACAATATTTAATCGTATAAGTTCCGCTTATTATAATATAACAAAATTTTTAATTATTGTCAAATATACCTACCAGGAAAATAAAATTACGAATAATTAGTGATTAATATTGTATAATTATATTGAATTGGTTGGGTTTCGTATTACAAAACACATAAATATCATGCATCCTGTTTCATAAATTACTAAATAATTAACATAGCATCGCCATAGGAATAAAATCTGTATTTTTCCTTAACAGCTTCATTATATGCCTTTTTTACATTTTCTATGCCACCAAAAGCACAAACAAGTATAAATAAACTTGTTTTGGGGAGATGAAAATTAGTAATTAGTCCATTTATTATTTTAAATTTATATCCAGGATAAATAAAAAGCGAAGTCCATTTTTCCCCATGAATCAATTTATCATTTTTAACAAAACTTTCTATTGTTCGTAATGAAGTTGTACCAACTGCAATTATTTTTTTACCTTTTTCTTTTGCATTGTTTATTACTTCTAAATTTTTTTTATCCAGAATGCAAAATTCAGAATGCATTTTATGATTTCTTATATCATCTGAAATAACAGGTTCAAAAGTTCCTAATCCAACATGTAAAGTTATTTCTGCAAATTTTATTCCCCTGGCCTTTAACTTTTTTATCAAATTTTTAGTAAAATGAAAACCAGCAGTTGGTGCTGCCTTTGCTCCTTCTATTTTTGAATAAATTGTCTGATAAGTTTGTTTATGAAAATCAGCATTTTTTTCTTCTTTTATATAGGGTGGTAAAGGCATAACCCCATATTTTTTAAAAATTTTTAAAACTTTTTGTTTATCACAGTTAAATTCAATTTCTACTATTTTCCCTTTCTTTTTGATTACATTTGCTTTTAAATTACCCTGAAAAACCACACAATCGTTTTCTTTTACTCTTCTTGAATTTCTCATTATAACTTCTGCTTTTTTCTCATCTATAAAATCAGACAAAAGAATCTCAATTTTTGCTTTTGTTTTTTCTTTTTCTCCGTATAATCTTGCCGGAATTACTCTTGTGTTATTTATTATTAATAAATCATCTTTTTGTAAATATTTTTCCAGGTTATAAAACACATCATGTTTTATTTCTCCTGTATCTTTATATAAAACAAGAAGCCGCGAAGTGTCTCTTTTTGTAAGTGGTTTTTGAGCAATTAGACCCTCATCAATTTTGTAATCATAAAAAGATAAATCATAAATGTTATTTTTATTCATTTTTCACTTTTTCAATATATTTATCCATATCAAATTTTATTTTTAATCCATTTTCACTCATATATCTTACTTTACCAAAAATATTTCTCTCTCCCCATGGTCTATCATGTTTACCAAAACACCATGCAATTCCGGCATACCCATTGGGGTCTCTACCATCCAATTCATATTTATCATTTAAATAAACAAGTATATCGTATGCATCAAGTAATGATTTTGTCCATTCAATAACTTTCTTACCCCAATACATACGCATATACCCATGCATTTTCCCTGTTTTTAAAAGTTCTTTTTGTGCTGCATTCCAGTATATATCATGGGTTTCCCCATTTTCCAATTGCTTCAAATTATAAATATATGATCTTTTATCCGACTCATGATCAATAAGGGTTTTTTTTGCCCAGTCAGGTAAGCAATTAAAATTATCATAATTTTTATTATAATATACAAAATTTACAGCTAATTCCCTTCTTATAATTAATTCATCCAGAAAAGCATGATTTATATTAATTCCGGCTTTAAAAACTTCTAATGCTATTTCAAATGTGGATATTTGTCCAAAATGTATATATGGGCTTAAATTTGACTGAAAATCAAAAGATGGATCATTTTTTAATCTTTCGTATTTTTTTAATTTTTTATTTATAAAAATTTTTAACAGTTTTTTTGCCTGTGAATATCCACCGGTGAATTTTTTTGATTGCATAACTTCTCTTTTCAATTTCAATCTGTCAATTATTTTTTCAAAATCATATAAAATATTTTTTTGCAAAATTTTTTTATTTATTTCAGGAATGTCTGATTGATATCCTAAAAATTCAGGTATGTTTTTTATTATTTTATTTCTAATAGTATATGCACCAAATTCTTCTTTTTTTGATGCAATCTCTACAGGAACTATTACATCACTTTCAACCTGATATAATGCACAATTTATTTTTTGTGCCAATCTGCTCCGCCACTCTCTTTGTATTTTCGTATAACCAACATCAGCAATAACAAAAGAAGCATCTTTTGAATATTTAATAACCGCCTCATAAGGGTATTTTACTATCTCAATAATTGTTTTTATACCTTTTTGATTTAAAATTTGAAAAGTTTCTTTTAATCCTTCAATCATAAAGATATAATGTCTGATATCTGCATTTAAATATTTATCTGTTATTCCAAAGATAACATAAAGTGGTATATTCAATTGATTGGCAAGGTAAATTGCATAATTCAAAGCATCATTAAAATAAACACGTTGGGACGCCTGCATCCAGTATATGCCATATTTATTTCTTTTTATCTCAATTTTATTTAATTTTTGTATTCTTTTATTATTAATCATCTATAAAATTTAACCACAGCATCCACAACCGCCACCGGAAAAATTACATGATGACGGTGGATTGTTAGTTCCTGTTTTTTTTACATCCCTGCTTACAATTCCAATATTACCAAATACCTGAATAACATCTTTACTGCTATTACAGGTTGGACATTTTGGTTTTAAGCCTTTATCCTTTTCATTATATGTCATAGTAACTTCAAAAGTTTTTTTACATTTCTGGCATAAATAATCATATCTAGGCATATATAAATCACTCCTTTTATAAAAATTTTTTTTAATTTTCTATAATTAACGGTCAGCCCACTCGTGCCTTTATTATACACAAAAGTAATTTACTACTTTTTTATTTAATTTGTAATAGTATTGTTATTATATATTAACCCAATATTTTAATATAACGCAAGAAAAAAAATAAAATCCGTAAAAACACCTTAGAAAACTTATTTTACAGTTAAATTTTTCTATTTTTTTTAATTGGTATTATTTTATTGTTTTACTTTTTATAACGTTTTTTCCCAATATTCTTCCCCGAAACAATTTCAACAGCATCTATCCAGGCAATTTTTTCCTGTTCTGTCAGTTTCTTGTCATGATACTGATAATTATAACTATTTATCAAATTATCAAGTTTTACTAAAAATTTTTTAATATTTTTTATTTGTATGGTTTTAATCTCATTTACTTTTTGAGTTTTCATTCTGCCAAGTTTATCAATAATGAGATTATAATGTTCAAAACAAAATGGGAATCCATTATTTTTAAATTTTTGTAAAAACTCATCTATAAAATCTATAAATATCTGGGCATATCTTTCATTTAACTCTTTTTCCGCTTTGCATGCAGGACAATATTTATTCTGGATTTCACTTATATTTTTTTGAATATTTTTTTGTTCATTCATCATTTCCTGTAATATACGCTGATATAGTATTGCTATCCCGAGCGCATCATTAAAATCAAGTAACATTTTGGCATGTTTTTTACAAAATCCTTTTGACTTTGAAAGTTCTTTTGCAATTTCAACTGAATTTACCCCTTCATAGAGTAAATCGTCAAAATATTTTATCATTGATTTTTCTATAATTAAACAAAAAGGGCATCCACAATTTAAAGAAAAAGCATCCATCAAACTATAATAACTCAAATGTCGCTCTGGTGCCATTTTTTATAACCTTTCAAATAAATTATTTACTTCATTGTAAATCACAGTTAATTCATTTATTTTTTCTTCTTTTGTTTTTTTAAAATCAGCAATTGCATTTCTTACTTTTTCAAGAGAATCAAGAATAGTTTCTTTAATATTTTCATATTTTTCAAAGTAATATCCTTCATATCTTACAAAAGTATCCTGAATACACTGGATTGTCTCCCATCTTATACTATTTATATTTCTAAGAACAATATTTTCAAAGTCATTTTTTAAATATTTTATAAGTATTTTTCTTTTAAAAAAATCGGGCAAAACACGAAAAAACAGATTATCCCGCAAAAGTTTATAAGAAAAGCTGAAATTTTTATCAATAAAATATGGTTTTTTAACAAATTTAAAATCTGTTGCTTCTTCTGGTATATCTATATCTATGTTAAAAAATTCCAATGTTTTCTGCTTTAATTCTCTTAATGGACTTTCAAAATCATCTTTTAATTCAAACAAATATTTTAAAACTCTCTTTTCAACTTCATTCTCTATTTCTTTTTGGACACCTTCAAAATATTCAGAAATTTTATTTATACTGTTATTGATACTTTTCTCATCTATCGTCCCATTTTCTGTTCCTTTTAAAAAACAATTTAGGTATTTTTTATTTAATTCTTCTTCTATTTCATTTAATCTATCCTCAATATATTCTGTTAGTTTATTTTTCCTTATTAATATATTTCCTGTTATCATATCTGCTTTTGCATCTATATCATTTAAACAATTATTAAAAAGTCCAATATTTTCCTGAAGTTTCTGCAAAGGCATCTTTAAAGAATTTAACATAAAACCTATTTCGTTTTTCGCAGTATTTAAAATTTCCTTTATCCTGTTATTTGATACATCAATCAGGATTTCTGTTTTTTTAATGTTGATATATGATTTAATAGCATCTCTTAACCTTTTTATACCTGTATCTGGATTCTGTCCATTTATTAATTCTTTTTTTGATGTTACTGTAAATACATAATTGTTTGTTTCTTTATCAAATATTTTTTCAAGTATACTAGAATAAAAATTTTTTACTTCATCCAGATCTTTTTCGGAAACTGTGTCTGACTTATTAATCACAAAAAAACTCGTTTTTATCTTTGGTAAAATGGACTTAAAATAATTCATCTCTGTTTCTGTAAAAGGCGGATCCGGTGAAACAACAAAAACACCTATATCACTTCTTGGGATAATATCCTCTGCCGATTTTGTATTGTGTGCATATATTGAACCAATGCCTGGCGTATCTACAAAAATTATATTATTTTTTAAAAGTTCAGAAGGAAAAAACAATTTGATTTCTAAAACATTTTTTTTGTTTTCTGGATTTCCTTTTTCAGTTGCAAAATCAAACAATCCCTTTTTTATTTCATCTATATTTTTATAAACAAAATCTCTTTCCCTTGTTTTTATATAAAGTTCTTTTTGCTCCCCATAAAAAATAAAAACAGGTATTGCAGTTAATGGTAAAATTGATATTGGTAAAATATCTTCTCCAAGTAATGCATTTATAACAGAACTTTTCCCCCTTTTAAATTGCCCAATAACAGAAACAACTATTTCTTCACTTTTAAGTTTTAAAATATTTTCATCAATTTTTTTTTGTATTAAATCAAACGAATATCCGCTTTTATTTAAAATTTGTTTTAATTGTTGAAGTATTTCGTGGTAATCATTTATTTTATTTTTAGAAAACAGCATAAATAACTCCATTTAAATATTTTGGCAGGAGTTATCAGCCATATTATTGGCAGTTTAAAAAGGAGAACTCCATCTCCTTAAATAAAAATCAACTTAATATTCATTAAATTTCATACTATGTTCCTTCTTCCCAGCTTGTTAAATATTTTTTCTGTTCTAAAGTTAACTTTTCAATCTCAACACCTAATGATTTTAATTTTAATTCTGCTATTTTTTTATCTATATGTTCAGGCATATCATAAACTTTTTTTTCCAATTTGCCTTTCATTTTGACCAAATATTCTGCTGCCTTTGCCTGATTTGCAAAACTCATATCCATAACTGATGCTGGATGCCCTTCTGCTGCTGATAAATTTACCAATCTGCCTTCTGCCAACACATTTATTGTTTTGCCATTATTTAATTTATACTCTATAACAAAAGGCCTTGCTTCTTTTTTTGTTTCAGAAATTTTTTCAAGATTTAAAAGGTCTATTTCAACATTAAAATGCCCGGAATTTGCAACAATAGCACCATCTTTCATTTTTAAAAAATGTTCTTTTCGTATAACATTTATATTGCCTGTTGCTGTTACAAAAACATCTCCTATTTCTGCTGCTTTTGACATAGGCATAACTGAAAATCCATCCATTTTTGCTTCCAATGCCCTTATTGCATCTGTTTCTACAATTATCACATTTGAACCAGCACCATGCGCCCGCATTGCAATTCCTCTGCCGCACCATCCATAACCACAAACAACAAAATTCAAACCTGCAAGTAAAATATTAGTTGCCCTTATTATACCATCAATTGTTGATTGCCCGGTTCCATATCTATTATCAAAAAAATGCTTGGTTTTTGCATTGTTAACCGCAATTATAGGATATGATAAAACTCCTTTTTCTGCCATTGCTTTTAATCTAATTACCCCTGTTGTTGTTTCTTCAGAACCACCAATTATTTTAGGTATTAAATTTCTATGTGTTTTATGAATGGTTGAAACCAAATCTGCTCCATCATCCATTGTTATATCCGGTTTATAGGCAAGAACTGAATTTATATGTTTATAATAAATTTTATTTGTCTCTCCCTTAATTGCATAAACTGGAATTTTATAATATTTAACAAGTGCAGCAGCAGTATCATCCTGGGTTGAAAGAGGATTAGATGCACATGCAACAACAAAAGCCCCGCCTGCCTTTAATGTTAAAAGGAGATTTGCTGTTTCTGTGGTTATATGCAGACAGGCAGCCAGTGTAATATTTTTTAAAGGTTTAGTTTTAATAAATTCCTGCCTTATCAATCTCAAAACTGGCATCTGTTTTTCTGCCCAATCTATTTTTTTCTTACCTGATTTTGCAAGTTGTAAATTTTTTATATCATATTTTTCCATTAATTTATTTTCCTTTCTTTATTTTTTTTTAAGTTCATTTTTTAATAATGGCACTTTATCCAACTTTTCCCAGGTAAAATCACTTTCTTCATCCCTACCAAAATGTCCGTATGCAGCTGTCTTTTTATAAATCGGTCTTCTTAAATCAAGCGTTTCTATTATTCCACGCGGAGTTAATGAAAAGTATTTTCTTATTATCCCTGCTATTTTATTATCTTTCAATTTTCCTGTTCCAAACGTATTAACAAGTATAGAAGTTGGTTCTGCAACACCTATTGCATAAGATAATTGAACTTCTACTTTTTTGGCAAGTCCTGCCGCAACAATATTTTTTGCTATATAACGAGCCATATATGATGCAGACCTGTCAACCTTGGATGGATCTTTACCTGAAAAAGCACCGCCACCATGTCTTCCCATTCCACCATAAGTATCTACTATGATTTTTCTACCTGTAACACCTGTATCTCCGGCAGGTCCGCCAATTGTAAATTTTCCTGTTGGATTTACAAATATTTTTGTTGTTTTTTTAATTAACTTTTCAGGTATAACTGCTTCTATTACGTATTTTTTAATATCTTTTGTTATTTGTTCTAAACTTACATTTGGATTGTGCTGTGCTGAAACAACCACAGCAGTAATCTCAACAGGCTTATTATTTTTATATCTTACCGATACCTGTGATTTTCCATCGGGCCTTAAATAAGAAATAATTCCCTTTTCTCTTACTTCCTGAAGTCGCATTACCAGTCTGTGGGATAATATTATTGGTAATGGCATAAATTCTTTTGTCTCATCCGTTGCATATCCAAACATCATTCCCTGATCCCCTGCTCCTTCCCTGTCAACACCCATTGCTATATCAGGCGATTGTCTGCTTATAGAAACTATCACTTTGCAATTATCCGGATCTATGCCAGTATCTGAATCGGTATATCCTATTTCTTTTATTGTTTGTCTTGCAATTTTTTCAAAATCAACTTTTGCATCAGTTGTTATTTCACCGGCTACAACCACTAATTCTTTTGCAAGCAATGTCTCACAGGCAACCCTGCCTTTGGGATCCTGCCGTAGCACTTCATCCAAAATAGCATCTGATATCTGGTCTGCAACCTTATCAGGATGTCCTGCTGTAACTGATTCTGATGTAAATAAACCATCTTTTATTTCCATTTTTTTCCTCCTTAAAAATAAAAAAATTTTAAAAAATTATACCACATTTAATATGTTTTTTCTATTTTTTTAAAATACCGTAAAAACGCGTTTTTACCGAATAACATAATTTTTTTATTATTTTTATAATGCATTACTTTTATTTACCAGTTTTTTTAAATGAAAAATAAGTGTTGTTTCTAGAATTTTAACGAAAAAATATTTTACCAAAATCAGTATAAATAAACCCAATTAGAGGGCAACATCGTCCATTCCCGCATATCCCTCGTTTTATAGTATATTAAAAAAGTTCTGTTAAGTTCACCACCTTCAACTTGAAAATCAGCTGTTAATTCATAACTTTTATTTTTATCTAGTTCAATTTCCATTGTCTGGATATTGTTCTCAAGATTATTAAATACAATTTTATTGTCTAAAAAAATTCTACATTGGGCATTTGATTCTATTTTAAATAAATATTTTCCGGTTTTATCTGGTTTTAATATGCCCTTAAATTTAACTGAAAAAGGAACCGGAAATTCTGTAACATCATAAAATCTTTTGGGATAAAAAAATAAACTTTTTATTATTTCTGGTTTTCTATCCCATGCTCTCGCTCCATTCATATAGTAAAGCACTGCGCCATAAGGTTTTTCAGATGCAAAAATATTCTCTGGTAAAAATAAATTTTGAGTATCGTTGTTTATTTTAATTTCAAACTTTTCTGTTATAACTCCTTTAAGATTAAAATAATGTATACCCTGTTCAAGCGTTAAATTATTTCCATGCCTTACTACGATTCCATCAATTTTGATGTTCCATTTATTATCACCTGATGTCACTTTTACATTATCCTGTTTTTGTTTTAAATAAATACCAAAAAATAATTCAACTTCTTTGTTTAAAAATTTTCTTTTTAACTCTTCTGAATCAGGAGCTACCATTATTATTTCATTATTATATTTACAAATTATTTTACGAAAATCATCAAAAGATTTTTCAGGCATAAAAATTTTCATAATATATTTTGATTTATTATAAGGATCCACTTCTTTATTTAAATTATTATCAATATTTACAAATTTATTTTCTTTTTGTTTAAATAATTCAATCTCTGCATCGGGAATTAAAATATTTATCTGTGCTTTTATACTTTCATAAAAAGGCTCTAAAAATATTAATTTATTTTCTGCTTTTCCAGAAAATAAAAATTCTTCAGGCGATTTAATTAAAGAATAATCTGTATTTTTAGGAATTAAAATCACATTGCTGCTATTTGAAAAAATATACCGACTCGCAATAATTTTTATATCTTTATATTTTTTTAAATACTTTTCAATTTCTTTTCCCGCAATATACAAATGATGAGAAATTTCAACTAATTGTGGATGGTAATTGAAAAATCTATAAAAATAGTCATATATTACTTTGCCTATTGAAAAGTTTGCAGATAAAAAAACTAACGTAATAACAAAAAAATTTAAAATTTTATTTTTATTTTTTTCAAACACTTTAATTATTATATCAGATGCAAATGCACTTAACATATAAATAGCTGGAAGAGCAACTATCATTCTACGTATATTTGGTTGTGGCGAACATCCCCCACCCAGCATTGAAGGAATCATTCCAGCTATGAAAATTCCTATAAAAAAAGCAGGTATAGGTTTGAAAAAAAACAATAAAGAAACAAAAAAACCCAAAGGAAATAATAATCCGCTTATTTGATCAAGTATTGGTTCATTTGCGATATGAAATGAGATATCACTATCAGCTTTAATATGAAACATGCCAGAATGTATAGGTAAATAATCAAAAAATGTTTTAAAATATCCTATAATACTATTACTTCTTTTATTGGGATCAACACTTTTTAAATATTCCCAGTAAATATCAGGTTCTTTGATTGCCATGAAAATTATAAAACCTGCTATTATGAAAAAACCTATTAAAAGCCAAAACAAATTTGAAAAAGAAGGCAAATTTTTTCTGTCAAAAATAATAAGATAAAATAACCAGGCTAAAAATACCAAAGGTATAACACGACCAGGGATATACCCATGTAATGACAATCCTATTGCTATACCAGAAATTAAAAAATCATAAAAATTTTTTGTTTTTATTCCTTTTATTAAAAAATACAGACCAAGGACAGGTGCAACAAGTAAAATAGCACTAGCTAAAAAATTTCTTGATATTAAAAGATGAGTAAAATTTGCAGAATATAATACTGACGCAAAAGCAGCACTTACAGGTGATACTAACTGTCTTGCAAGAAAATAAAAAGCAATAATTGAAAGAACACCCCATATCGCTCCTTCAATTCTAAAACTGCCTATGTTCCATCCAAAAATTTTTGCAAAAAATAGCCCCTGATAAGCAGTTGTTGTTGGCCATTCTGCACCCGCACCCATATGCCAGACAAATTTTCCTTTATTAAATCCATCACAATTTGAAACAATAATAGCTTCATGACCATGAACCCCGGGCGGAAAATCATTCAATTTATAAAGCCTCATAACTATAATTAAAATTAGGAAAAAAAAGAAAAACCATTTCTCCCATGTTGCCATTTTGATCTGTTTATAATTAATTTCTCCATAATTTCCAAATATGTCTTTATTTAAATAAACTGTTATAGCCATAAAAACACTTGCTATTATAAAAAAAATCAAACTTAATTCTGCTTTATTCTTAATTATAATTATACTAATGATACTCAACAATAAAGAAAATAAAATAAAAATAAAAGAAAAATCAATTTTTTTCATACTAAAACTTTTTTTTATATCTCTTTGCCATGATTCAAAAAAAATAAAACCAATAATAAAAAAAGTAAAAAAAGTTAATATTAAACCTGTTATAATCTGGGATTTTATTATGAATATTTGACCCAAAACACCTGTTAAAATTGCCAAAATTAAAAGAAAACTTTTTATCATCAATAACCCTTTAATATTTTATTTGAGTTTATATTTTATCATAACACCTGAAAATCGCAATAAAAATTGCGCTCTGAAAAACGCATTAGCGTTTTTCAGAGGAAAAAAGAAAATATAAAAAAAGTTAATAAAAAATTAAAAAAACAGGTGAATTAAAGTAAAGCACTATAAAAATATTAAACAAAAAAGACAAAAATATTTTATTTTTTTGTAAAAACGCATTTTTTAATGCGTTTTTACGGTGCGATTTTCCACAAGAAAAATAAAATTTTTAAAACTATACTTATGTTTTATTTTAAATTAAAAGATAGACGAATAAAAGTAATGAATTATAAAAATTAATGTGTTTTTATGGGGATATTTTAATGTTTTCAGATAACCTTAAAATGTTATTAATTTTTACTTTTTTTACATATTTACCTGCAATTTGTGCAAATTTTTCTAATACAGATTCTTCATAAGGTAATATCTCTTGATAATTAGTATCAAAAGTTTTTTCATTACTAAATTGCTGTAAAATATATAAATTTGCATCTTTTATCAGATGTGCAATTTTTTCTATATCTGCTTCGTTTACAATATCCGGAACACATGTTGTCCTAAAATTATAATTAATCCCTGAATTTTTTATTATATCAATTGATCTTATTATTCTATTTATATCAATATTTACTCCGCAGGCAAAAGCATATTTATCCGTGGATGTTTTTATATCCATTGAAATATAATCAATCAAATCTGCTTTTAATAATCTTTCTATTACTTCTGGCAAATAACCATTTGTATCCAGTTTTATACTTAATCCTGTTTCTTTTATTTTTAACAAAAAATTCTCTATATCATCCTGTAAAGTCGGTTCACCTCCTGTTATAACAACAGCATCTATAAAATCTTTTCTTTTATTTATTTCATCTAAAATAAAAAAATCTTCAATTATATTTTCGTTTTTTTCAATTAAATCAACATTATGGCAGAATGGACATTTGAAATTACACGGCGAAGTAAAAATAATTGAACAAATTTTATCCGGATAATCAATAAGCGAAATCCCTGTAAAACCACTTATATGCATATTATTAAAAAAATGATTTATTGCGCATTAATTACAGCAGGATCCTTTTCTATTTCAAAAGTAACCCTCTGTGAAAATTCTTCCTGTTTTCCATTATTCCATTGTTTAACTGGTCTGAAATAACCAACTATCCTGCTATAAACTTCACATTCTGTTCCTTTTACGTTAATTAGTTCTTTTTCTAATTCTTCAATCCTTTTTAAAATTTCTTCCTTTTGCATTTAAATACCTCCTTTAATAATTTTTTTAATTTATTGAAATCTTTTCTTTTAATTCAATTATCTCTTTTCTTATTGCCTGCTGCTTTTCTGATTTACATTTAGGACATTCTTCATATTCACCAGCAATATATCCATGCACAGGACATACGCTGAAAGTAGGTGTTATACTATAATAAGGAAGATGAAACTGCTGTGCTATCTTTTTTACTAATTTTTTGGTTGCTTCTATTGAATTCAATCTTTCTCCTATAAAGACATGAAAAACTGTCCCACCTGTATATCTTGTTTGCAATGCATCCTGGTGTTTTAATGCTTCAAAAATATCCTTGGTATAATAAACAGGTAACTGGGTTGAATTTGTATAATATGGTTCTTTTATGCCCATTGTTTTTATATCAGGATATTTTTCTTTGTCAATTTTTGCCAATCTGTACGATGTTCCTTCTGCAGGGGTTGCTTCCAGATTATAAAAATTCCCTGTTTCTTCCTGGTATTTTAATAATTTTTCTCTCATGAATTCTAAAACTTCCAAAGCAAAACTTTTTCCTTCTTCACTTGCTATGTCCTTTCCCATAAAATTAAGAATTGCTTCATTCATACCGACAAGTCCTATTGTTGAAAAATGATTAGCCCAGTAATGCCCAACCTGCAATTTTACCTTTTCAAGATAATGTTTTGAATAGGGATAAAGTCCTTCTTCTGTCATTCTTTCAAGAATTTTTCTTTTAATTTCCAGACTTTCCTTTGCAATATCCATCAGATATAAAAGTTCTCTGAAAAATCCTTCTCTATTATTTTTAAATCTATAACCTAACCTCGGCATGTTTATTGTAACAACACCTATTGAACCGGTTAATGGATTTGAGCCAAAAAGTCCTCCTCCTCTTTTTCTTAAAACCCTGTTATCAAGGCGTAAACGACAACACATAGAACGAGCATCTTCTGGTTTCATATCAGATTGAATAAAATTGGCAAAATAAGGAATACCATATTTAGCAGTCATTTCCCATATTGGATCTAATTCTTTATTATCCCAGTCAAAATCCTTTGTAATATTATAAGTTGGTATTGGAAAAGTAAATATCCTGCCTTTTGCATCGCCTTCTAACATTATTTCAGCGAATGCTTTGTTTATCATATACATTTCTTTCTGGAATTCCCCATAAGAAGAATCCATAAGTTCGCCACCTATTATAACTGGTTCTTCTTTCATATTTTCCGGTACAGTTATATCCATGGTTATATTTGTAAAAGGTGTCTGGAAACCAACTCTTGTTGGAATATTCATATTAAACAAAAACCTTCGCATCGCTCTTTTCACATCGCCATAAGATAAATTCTCATATCGTATAAAAGGTGCTAAAAGCGTATCAAAATTTGCAAAAGCCTGCGCACCTGCGGCTTCACCCTGTAATGTATAAAAAAAGTTGACTATCTGACCAAGTGCAGATTCTAAATGCCTTGGTGGTGCTGATTCAATTTTTCCTTCCACACCGCCAAACCCCCTGAAAAGTAAATCTTTTAAATCCCAGCCGCAACAATAAACAGAAAGTAAACCCAAATCATGTATATGAAAATCACCATCGTTGTGTGCTTTTTTAATTTCCGGAGTATATATTTTATTTAACCAGTAAGTGGATGTAACAATAGAAGAAATATGGTTATTAAGCCCCTGAAGCGAATAGCTCATATTAGAATTTTCTTTTATACGCCAATCTAATTTTCTTAAATAATCTTCTATAAGGGTTGCAGAATCTTTTAAAAGATTTTTCACTTCACGAATTTTAGCATGTTGATCTCTGTATAATATATATGATTTAGCAATTGTTGTATATCCATTATTTATCAATGTTGTTTCAACAAGGTCCTGAACATTTTCTACCGTTGGAACCCTGCCATCTTTATATACAACATTAAGTATTGCAACAACCTGATCAGATATTTTTTCTGCTTTTTGTTTTTCAAAATCATTATTTGCTTTAAATGCTTTGAATATTGCCTCTGTGATTTTTGCTTTGTCAAAATCAACAATTCTGCCATCACGTTTAATTATATACTTTATTTCTGACATATAATAAACTCCCTTCTTTAATTTTTGTAATTAATTTATTTAATGTAATAATAATAAAAAAAAATTAATTTGTCAAGAAAAAAAACAATATATTGTATGTGTTTTTTTTTTGCACACAATAGATTGTATTATTTATATTTATTTTCAGTTTAAAAACTTTATTTTTCAAATATATTGTGTATTTTTTATATTTATTTTTCAATAAATACAATATATTGTGTAAAATTGTATTTTTTTATTTTTTTGTTAATTTTTGTTATTGATTAATTGTAAATTAAAATTTTTATGAATTTTTACCAGAAATTCTCATTATTAGAAGATTGCCATTTTCAGTAGAAAAAACACCAAAATACTATTATTAATTTAAAAAAACCGGGTAATAAAATAATGCATTATAAAAATAAAAATTTATTGAATAAATATAATAAAAAATTTTGTTTTTTCATAAAAACGCGTTTTTCTAACGCGTTTTTACGGTTTTAAAATACTATTGACCTAAAAAAAATTTAATGTTTAAATCTATAAAAAATAAATGAAAGGAAAATAAAAATGGCAAAATTTGATTTTGAATCTTTAAAAAATGATTATTATTCCCTTCTTAAAAAGATTAGTGTTCGCAAAGGTGTAAATGAACTGAATACCTATCTTGAAAAACATGGTCTGTTTAAAGCACCGGCTTCTACAAAATATCATCTCTGCACAGAAGGTGGTCTTGTTTTTCACTCTGTTAATGTTGCTAAACTTGCTATTGAATTAAAAAAAATATTATTAACCGATATATCTGATGAATCAGTAATTTTATGTGCTCTTTTTCATGATTGTCATAAAGTTACAGATGGTTTTTCAAATACCACCTATATAAAAAATGAATCTAATGATTCAGAAAAACAGCCTTACCTGTGGAATAAAAATCAATTTAGTTTTTCAGGTGCGCATAAAAGTTTACTTATAATATCTCATTTTGTTGAATTAACATGCGATGAGATGCAGGCAATTGCGTATCATGATGGTCCTTATGTTCAAGCCTGGGAAGATATTGCTTCAGATCCTTATCCATTGACATTTTTAATTCATTTTGCCGACTTGTGGTCAACCTGGGTAATTGAAAAAGGAAAGGATAAAATAATTTTTAATAAAAAATTTTTAGAAGATTCATTATAATCACTATGGAAAAAATAAAATTATTTGTATATGGACTTTTAAAAAGTGGAAGTATTTTTTATGATACACATCTAAAATCCAAAGTAGTTGAAAAACATAAAGCATTTACAAAAGCAAATCTTTATTATCTGCCAAACTTTAGCTGTCCTGCTATATGCTACGGAGACGGCATAGTAGAAGGAGAATTGTTGGTTTTTAATGACCCTGGTATTTTGAAAATTACAGATGAATTTGAAGAGTATTATGAAAATTCTCCTGACTCTTCACTTTTTAAAAGAACAAAAATTGAAATTTTTTATGAAAATAAAGAAAAAGACATTTCTTTTGCCTATATTATGAGTAAAAATGATATTTTAAAATATGGTGGTATGAAAATAGAAAAAGGATCTTTTTAAATAAAATTCACCTTTCATGGTTTTAAACCAGAAGAAATTGGACCATATTCCCATGAAATTTCTTTTCTGTATTCGTGTAATTTAGTACTAAATTCTTTTATTTTTGAAATTGGAATTTTGGGCCATCTGTCTTCTTTTTTCAATGTCCTTATATAAAAAATTCCTTTACCTTCTTTAGCCAATGTATAAAATTCATTGATTGTAGGTGTATTTGAAAATTGATATAAAATAAATTGCCATGGCATTTTAACTGTTTCAAATTTCCTTATATCAAAATATTCTTTATTGAAACTTTTGATAATTAATTCGTATTTATTGTCAGGTCCTTTTTCCTTTGAAATACCATTATTTATCATCAAAAAAATTTTGGGCAACTCATTTTCAGGAATTCTTTTTATAAAAATATAAGGTTTGGGAGTATAAGTATAAGCGAGTTCAACTTTTATAAAATCTCTTATTATCTCCTGTTTTTTTACAATATCTATTGCCAGATATTGTCTATACGGACTTGCTTTGTTTTCTATTTCGCTTTCTGTCTTTTTTATTTTATAAGGAATAATAATTTCTTTTTCCCCATCTTCATCAAGGTCATAATATAAAATATAACCTATTTTTTTCCCATCTTCAGGATTTAATATCATAACAGGCGTTCTGCTTTTATCAGCATACTTTTTTGCAATATTAAATTGATTTTCCTGGTTTTGTGAAAAAATATTAAAATAAATAAATATAAATATAATAAAATAAATATTCTGTTTCATTTGTTTTTCCTTTTTAAAAAAACAGAGAAAATTTCCTTTGTTTTTTTATAACAATTATTTTTTCTTTTCTTCTGCGGGTTTAGTTTGTGATGTTGTTTCTGCTTCTTGTTTTAAATTATTTTTAATAAACTCTTTTACCCAATTTATAAATTGTAAATTGCTTTCTATTTTATCTTTTGGTCCTGTTGTTGATTTGGCTTCTTTTGTATTAGCTGTTTCCGCAGGTTCTTCTTCTTTTAATAACCCTTTCCCTTCATTTAGTATATTTTCTGCTTCGTCAAGTAAATTTGCCTGAAGATTAAAAAGTTCTGCTATTTCTGTCTGGTAAACAATTTTTTCTTTACCTGTTTTCATTTCAGAAAGTTTCTGCAATTTTTCTTCATACCCGGTTAATATTTTAAACTGCTTAATCAGAGAATATGCTGCATTATTATACTGCCATAATTGAATATCCGGAGTTGCTGATTTCCCTGCAAGTTGTGCTGCTTTTATATAATTTGCAACAGCATTAAAGGTATCACCTGCACCTTCTGCTTCTACAGCTAACTCTTTTGCTTTCTTATATGCTTTGTAGTCTTCAATATTTGTCCATGCGGCAAAAGATAAAGTTGAAAAAGCAATTAATAAAATACAACTGATATAAACTAAAATTTTCCGCATATCCCTTGACCTCCTTTTTTATTTTCTATTATTATATATAATTAATTTTTATTTTCAATAGTTTTTTTAACACCATAAAAACGCGTTAGAAAATGCGTTTTTACGGGAAAAATTTTTTTTATTATTTTTATTTTCATAATACATTACTTTTATTCACCCGTTTTTTAATTTAAAATAAAACGAAAGAGTTGTTTTAAATATTTTATTTCTTTAATTATATTTTTTTCCTGAAAAACGCAATTTTCAATCGCGATTTTCAGGATAGAAAAAATACTTGATTTTAAAAAATTTTTTTTATAAAATTAAATAAATTATTTTAAGGAGTTTAAATATGGAGTTAAATCAGGGTGTTTTACTTTTAAATACAACTTATGAGCCTTTAACTATTATTTCAGCCAAAAGGGCTTTTAAACTACTATTTTCCAAAAAAGCACATCCAATTGAATATACAAATTTCTTTACATATACAATAAAATCAAAAATAAGAATACCATCTGTTATTCAGATAACCTATTTTGTTAAAAAACCATATACAAAGCCTAAATTTTCAAAAAAAGCAGTATTTATAAGGGATAATTATCAATGTCAGTATTGCGGTAATTTTACAACCAAACCAACTATTGACCATGTTTTACCAAGGTCAAAAGGCGGCAAAACAGTATGGCAAAATGTTGTAACCGCATGTCCACAATGTAATAATAAAAAAAGCAATAAAACATTAAAAGAAGCAAATTTAAAATTAATCAAAGAGCCCAAAGAACCAAATTATCTAATCTATACAACATTTACACATGGCGTAAAAAGGATGGAAACCTGGAAAAAATATTTTGAACCATCTACCCGCCCAACTTCACCAGTGCCTGTTTTATTGTCATAATTATCATTTAAAAATTTCGCCTGTTTCTTTGCTCCAAAATAATAGATCAAGAGCTCCAAGCGGAATTCCTGTTTTTTTAGAAAATTTTTTAATCTTATTTTCAATATCAAAATATATTTTTTTTGTTAAAGTTTTGGGAATACTTTTTATAACACCTGCTTCTTTTAAATTTTTTAAAATATGTCTGTCTAAAATAGCAAAATTTTCTGTAAAACCAATATTCCTTAAAAAATGACTTGCTTCTTTATAACCATAACCTTTTATATTTTTCACCAGCCATTCGCGCAAAACAAAAGCATCTTTATTGTGTTTTAAATTATATATTACTTCGCTAAATTTTCTTCTCGCAAGAATTATATGCTTTGCTTTTGTGTATTTAAACCTCACCTTGTTTAATTCACACAAAATTGCTTTTTCATTTCCATTTTTTAATTTGTTCTTTTTTATCAAATTTTCCACACATTCCCAACAAAATTTTGCTTTTGATTGCGGAGTTAATAGACAAAAAATAAACTCATGAAAAATTTTTTCTTCCGAATTATAATTACTTTTAAAGTATTTCAATCGCTCTTTTATTTTTTTTTCTTTTTCTTTGTATAATCTTTTTAAGTTAACTATAAATTTTCTATTCATTTTTGTATTGGCTAAAAGTTATTATGCTGATATTTTTTATCATTAACTATTTTTTTTTTTATTATTAAATAAATAATAATTATTAAAAAAATAAAAGAAATCCAAAAATTTATTATATTTAATATTTTCATTTTTTTTACGTTATCTTCCAAATCTACAATTTTATTTATCAAAGCATCTAAAATTTCACTTTCTATATTTGATTTTATTGCAATATCTTTTAATCTTTGCTCTTCTCCTTTTTTATCGTATCTTTCCCATATTATATAAGGTTTTGCCTCCTGATGTTCTTTAATATCTTCAACACCTTCAATTAAAACTTTTATTTGTTTTTTATTCTGTTTCTCTTCTCCCAGGATATATTCATTTTGAACGCAAATAATAAAAAATAATATTAAAAAAATTTTTTTTTGCATTTTTTCTCCGGCAAACTTCATTTTATTAATATTAAAAAAGTATAAAGTATTTTTTACATTATAATAACATATTTTATACTTTTTTTGCTCTAATAAAATAAAATTTTTTATTTATTTTTTTTTCAATGGTAAATTTATTTCTTTTAAGCATTTTATTCATTTGCGGGATACCTGGAAGAAAATGTTCTCTCATATTAAATCCCCATTTTTTATGTAAATTATTTATTTTTTCCCTTGATAAAGAATGAGCAATTATTAAAAGACCATTTTTTTTTAAAAGATTATAAAATTTTCTTATGTATTTTTCTTTTGGATAAAAATGCGGAAAACAATTAAAACAAATGATTTTATCAATTGATTTTTCTTTTATTTTTGTGTTTTTAACATCACAATTAATCAATTTTACATTTTTAAATTTTAATAATTTTTCCTTTGCATAATTTAACATATTTTCAGACATATCAACTGCATATAAAAAACCTTTTTCACCAATTTTTTCAAGTATAAAAACAGAAAAATCACCTTTACCGCAGCCTGGTTCTAAAACAATATCACCTTTTTTTAATTTTAAAAATTTTATTATTTTTTTTAAATTTTCTTTTTCTTCTGTTGAAGTATTCCATTTATTAACATATCTTTCTGCAAGATTATTAAAAATTTCACGATTGCCCATACTTTTTCCTTTTAGGCGAAAATACTGTGGTTATTATAAATAGCAAAGTCATAAATAAAACAACCGATGCACTTACAGGTAAATTTAATAAAAATGAAAGAATAATTCCACCTGCTGTTCCAATAGCACCAAAAATACCTGATAAAATAAAAAATTTTTTTAATTCAAATGTGATATGATATGCAATTGCCGGGGGTGTAATTATCAGACTGAAAAGCATCAACCCGCCAATTATGTCAAGATTTATGGAAATAATAATACCTATAAGAAAAAAAATTAAATAATATAATATTTTATCATTAATCCCCAGCGAAATTGCAATTTCTCTGTTAAACATTATTGCAAGATAGGATTTATAAAATATAACGATAATTGCTATCTCTAAAATTAAAGTACCAAGTAAAAGTATTATATCAAAAAAATCTATCAAAAGAATATTTCCCCATAAAAAATTCAAAACCATTTCATTATTACCTTTTAAAATACCTATACCTAAAAATGCAAATCCCATAACAGCAGAAAAAATTATTGAAATTGTTATATTGGGATTTATCTTTAACTTATCTGTCATAGGTCCAATTAAAAACGAAGAAATTAAAGACAAACAAAATGCAGAAAGTTTGGTTGGTATATTAAATATAATTCCCCATATTCCACCAGCCATTGCTGCATGAGCCATTGCAACACCAACAAATGGTATATTAAGCAAAAAAATAAAAACTCCTATCATTCCGCATTCTAATCCAACCAATATACCTGCCGATAATGTTTTAAAAAGAAATACATCAATCATATATAAACTCCAGATAATCCTTCTTGTTAAAAATTTCTTTTTTATCCCCAGAAAAAACTATTTTACCGGATTTTAAAACAATAACTTTTTTGCTTAAATCAGATATGTGGCTTAAAAGATGAGTTATGAGAAATATCGTTAGTTTTTTTTGATTATATATTTTTTCAACTATTTTTAAAAAATTTTTATATGCTAAAAAATCAAGGTTTAAATTTGGCTCATCTAAAAGAAGTATAACCGGTTCTCTTAAAAGTATCATTGCCAGTATTGTTTTTTGTTTTTCTCCGCCCGATAATAACCCAAATGGTTTATCAAGTAAATTTTGAATATTAAATTCATTAATAATTTTTAATGCCTTTTCATTTTTATAATATTTTTCTTTTAATGAAAATTCAATTATATCTTTTGTTAATATTGGGAAAAATTTGTCCACTTCAAAATTTTGCGGCAGGTATGCCAATTTATTTCTGCAATTTAAAATATTTTTTTCAGTACATATTTCACCACAAATTTTTATTATGCCTTTATAAGGTTTATAAAATCCCATCAAAGTTTTTAAAATAGTTGTTTTACCAGAACCATTGGGTCCTAAAATTGTTATAAAATCTCCGTGTTCTGCTTTTAAATTTATATCTTCTAAAATTACTTTATCTGATAACTTAATATAAAGATTTTCTATTTCTACTGTGCAACTCATTTTATATATTTTTTAATTGCAGAAATATTATATTCCCACAAATTTAAAAATAAACTTTCGCTTTGTTTTTCTTCTGGGAAATTAGAAAGTGTTATTATAGGAACTTTTAATTCTTTGGAAAATATTTTTGCTGTTTCATTATGATTTCCTGCTAAATTTCCTATTATAAATTTTACTCTGCTTTCTTTGCCAAGTTTAACTATTTCCTTGATATCGCCAGCCGACATCCTGTCTGGTCCTTCAAAAGCAAAAATCACATCAAATCCAAGCCATTTTGCAAAATTTAATTGGTTTTTACTGCATAAAACTTTGTATGACTTTTTCTTTAATACCTCATTTATATATTTAATATCGGGTTTTATAGCATCAGCTATTTTTTGTCGCTTTTCATTTAAATTATTTTCAAATTTATTTATTTGTTTTTTATGGTATTTGCTTAATATCCTTTTCATTTCGTAAAGACCATAAGTATAATTACTGAATATTGTAAGGTCCTGAACCGGAAAAATCTCTAATTTGACATTTTTATTTATTTTTTTTATTTTTTCTATATAATTTTGCTGGAATGAATGTAAAATAATTAATTTGGCATCTTTTATTTTTTTTGCATCATCCGGCTTTAAATCAAAGCTTGCCGGGCATTGTAAAGGTGGAACAAGGGTATAAACTTTTATATTGGTATTAAAAGCAACGTCATTTGCAAGTGATGTTAATATACTTGTTCCTGTTAAAACATAAAAATTTTGATTGGAATATGCAGTGATACTCCAAATAAAGATAAAAAATATAATAAAATATTTTTTCATTTTCTTCCTTTTTATCTGCCTATGTCTATTTTTATATATTAATCAAAATACCTGATTTTAAAAGGAATCCGGAATTCGGATAACCAGTTTTTATCTGATATTTTCTATCAAACATATTTTCTATATCAAGGTAAAAATTTGTATCAATATTATATATAGTTGTTTTGTAATTAAAATAGGTATTTAAAATTGTATATTCTTCTAACTTTAATTGGCGTTCATTATCATCAAATCTGTCTCTTGCAAATTCAGTTTCAATTTTTATTGAAAAATCATTAAAAAATGATATATCAGTGTAAACTTTTCCTGTTAAATATGCAAATCTTGCTGTTTTATCTCCTGGGTCAGTATAAGATGTATTAAAGCCTATTATAAATTTATCTAAAATCTTTGTTTCTATTCCGGTTTCTATGCCACGAATTAAAATAAAACCGGTATTTTTTAATTTTTTATCAACTGGATCTGTCTGTAAAAGGTTATTCCCTTCAATCTGATATATTGTTAAATCATAATCTAAAATTTCAAAGAATTTATTTTTTAAACCCAATTCATATTGCCAGAAATTTTCCGGCTTTAATTCATCATAGGTTGCCCAGATTACTGTTCCCATGGCTGGTGTTTTATAACCTTTGGATAAATTAATATGCATTATAAAATCCTTAACCAATTCAACTTTTAAACCAAATTGTGGTGTTATCTCCTGTCCCCATTTATTATTTATTCCATACCGTGTTCCAAGATAAATACCAAAAATTCCTATATCCTGTGAAAAAGAAATATATGGTGCATAATCATTTTCATATCTTTCTTCTATTTTCCTTGCCGCAGTAGGAACTCTGTTATCAAAATATCCCCCAAAATATTGCCAATCAAAACCTATCTTAGTTATATTACCAGGAAAAATATACCATTCATTTAATAATCTCAATCCATAATTTTGATATCTATTATAACTTCCATCTATTAATTTTCCCAAAAACTTATTATATGTTTTTAAAAAATTATTATGTCCTGAATCGGTATATGTAATAATTTGAAATTTGGTATCATTATTTTCATATTTTACTCTTACATCACCTGCCCGTTGCAATGTCTGGAGTGCTTCCTGTTCCCTGTCCCATGAAATTGCATAAGTTGGCCCAGGATTAAAGGCCCTTATATAAGAATAATTTCCATTTACATCAAAATACCATTCACCGAGTTCATAGCCTAAATGACCTGTGTAATTTTGGTGGTAAGAATCAGAATTTGGTCTTGCACCATCTGTTTCTCTGTAACCAGCAGAAAAAGCAAGATCAAAATTGCTTATTTTCCCCATAGTGCCACAAAAATAATCCTGGGTATAATAATTACCAAAAGCAGTATTTAACTTAATTTTAAATCCTTCATTTTTTATTTTTTGTGTTTTAATTTTTATTGCCCCTGCAACTGCCTGATTACCAAGTTCAACTCCAGATGGCCCTTTGATAATTTCTACACTTTCAAAAGAATCCAGGGCAAGCGTATCAAATAAAGGATGCCGCCATATTCCCATATATTGTGGTCTTTCATCAATTAAAATTAAAATACCGGAATTTGGAAGTTCACCTAATCCTCTTATCTTTAATACAGACGGTGCTGCTCCTCCAGCTGCAAAACCTATTATACCGGATTTTTCAAAGTAAATACCTGATGAATATTTTAATATTTCCGGCAGAATCACTTTGCCATTTGCATTAATAATATCACCTAACAGGGTTGTTGTTGTCTGAATATTAGAATTCAAACCATTTATTATTTGTTCTTTTTGTTCTTCAACATAAATTTTGCCAATATCTTTATTTTCTTCTCCACCTGCTCCAACAAACTGAGCATACGATGAAATAAAAATAAAAAACAAAAACAAAAACAAAATAAAAACAAGATTTTTTTTCATATAGTGCTCCTTTTATCTTAATTTATAAATTATTTTTACGTTTAGATTCATTTTATTGAAATTATAATATTCAGGTATTTCTGGGAATGGTTGCGCTCTTTTTAATGTATTTACCGCTTCTTCGTCAAGTATGCTGTTTCCTGAAGATTCTAAAATATTTATATTTTCAACTCTGCCATCTTTTAGAACCACAAAAGAAAGATATACATTGCCTTCTATACCTTCTTTTCTTGCAATTTCAGGATAATTACGCACTTTTTGAATTTTAAGTTTTATCATGTCTTCATATCTTAAGCCTTCATCTATATTTTTATAAATTGAATTACTATTTATTATTTTATTTTTATCACCAAATTCTTCTTTTGAAACATTTTCATTGCGGATTTCATTTTTATTTTCTTTTTTGGCAATTTTACTTTCCTTATCAATCTTACCAATATCCGGCAAATCACTGCTTTCTATTGTTTCTATTGAAAAAAAATTTTTTTTATTAATTTTGATTTTTTTTAATTTCATATCGCCTGATAAAAAACTTATGCCTGTAAAAATACCTGCATGTAATGCAACCGACAAAAACAAACTAAGTATTGTGATGTATCTACTCATTTTAAATCTTTTCCTTTTGTGGCAATTGAAAGCTTGCCAAATTTAATTCCCTTTATACTTATCAATTTATCCGCAATATCTTTTATTTTTGATGTTTTCCCTTTTACAATTATTACATCAAGACAATTATCATGGTCAAGATGGACATGGGTATCTGAAACAATATAATTATAAAAATTATGCTGGACTTCATTTATTTTTTTTAGTAAATCCCTTTTATGATGGTCATAGACAAGGTTTATTGTTCCGATTGAAATTGCATTTCCTGTTTTCCATTGTTCTTCAACAATAAAATTCCTTATAAGATCGCCAATTACTTTTGACCTGTTTTCATATTTTTTATTTTTTATAATTCTGTCAAATTTCATTACCACTTCCAGGGGCAAAGAAACTCCGAATCTTAATACTTTTGACATCAGATGCTCCTTTAGTAACACTTTTTTATAAAAAAGTAACACAAAAAATCAAAATTGTCAATACCGTTTTAAAGCCTGAAAAACGCATTAGCGTTTTTCAGGGTAAAAGAGAAAATATAAAAAATGTTTATAAAAAAAATAAAAATTTTTAAAGTGTACTTGTTTTTAAAATTTAAAAACAGTTGAATTAAAGTAATAAACTATAAAAATAAAAAATTATTAAACAAAAATGACAAAAATATTTTATTAGAATAAGTTATAAAATTATTTTTGCCTAAATGGTGTATTGCTTTACCTTTTTGTTTTTCAGCAAGCAATCTTTCTCCATCAAAAGCTTTTTTATCCGCATAAGCATTTGTTATATCTGAAATAACTATTGCTGTCCCGTCTAATATAAAAATTTTTTTAATTACACACTCCATATAACCAATAACACCTTCCGGAATTTTACATCCGGTTTTTTTATTTATCTGACTTTTTATTTTCAAATAAAAAAACTTATCTATTAACTTTCCTGATATACTTCCGGCTTTTTTAACCAAATTAACCTGTGATATATGCGGAATACTTGCAACAAATTTTTTTGTTTTTCTTATATTTTCAAAAGTTTTATGACCAGTATCAATACAAAAAAGCAATCTTGCCGGCTTTAATTCCTGCGGGCAAACCCAGGCAATCGGTGCTATATTGTGTTTTTTGTCTTTTGAAACAGTTGAAATTAGTAAAAGTGGATTGGTGTTTAAAAGACGATAAATTTTATTTTTTTTAATTATCTTATACTTCATATTAATTTCAATTTTCCTTTAATCTTTTAAATTCATAAAAAATTATTGCCGCAGTAGCAGCAACATTAAGCGATTCTACTTTTTTATCATGCATAATTTTTATACTTAAATCTGCTTTTGTTTTTATATCACTTCTTATTCCTTTGCCTTCATTCCCTAGGACAATTATATATTTATTGCTTATCTTATTTTTTATTATATCAAAATCCATACCAACATTAGAAGATGTAATAATTATCTGATACTTACCGTATAATTCTGCTATTTCATTTTGTTCAATATTTTTATATTTACATAAAAACACAGTGCCGGCAGACGCTCTTATTGTTTTTTCATTATAAATATATGCACAATTTAATAATAAAAAATTTTCAAATCCAAACGCAACACCGCTTCTTATTATTGCACCTAAATTTGAAGGTTCCTGAATTGTATCAAGTAACACAAATTTTTTTATTACATCAAAATTTTTTATCTCATTATCTGCCGGTGCTTTTACAACTGCCAAGAATCCCTGATGAGAATCAACAACAGAAAATTTATCTATGTAACTTTCTTTAACTTTTATAAATTCTGAATTTGTTTTTTTAAATTTATTTAAAATATTTTTTTCTTTTTCTGTATATAAAAAATATTTTATCTCCAAATTTTCCTTTAATACCTCATCCAAAATTTTTTCAGTATCAACAATAAACAAATTTTCATCTTTTAACCTTTTTTTATCTTTTAATAAATCATAAATTTGTTTATTCACCGTATCTCCTTATTTTTACCGCAATATCTCTTTCAAATTCCGGTATATCAATCAACAAAATATCATTATCAACTATATCCTGACTTTCTTTTATTATTTCACCTGTATAAGTATTATAAAATTGTATTACATATCTTCCGGAAATTAAATCATATATATTCAATATAGCATTTTTAATTTTAGAAACATTTTTATTATCAAATCTGAACTCTTTATTTTTAATATAAATATAAGCATCCCTGTTACTTTGCATACCCCCTATAAAAACATCTGCATATTTGGCATTAATTATATTTGTAATTTTTATGCAATCAATCAACAACCAATCCTCACCATCATTTTTTATTATTATTTCATTGTCACCTTCTGGCAGGTCAACACTGTATTCTTTATCAATATCCGCCTGATAAATATTCCACTGTTCAAAATATTTTTTATTACTAAAATCCCTTGCACATATATTTTCTTTTAAATACTCTTCATTATTAACAATGATTGTTAATATATTATCATGAGATACTTTTTTTAATTTTATTATAAATTTACCCGGTATTTCATTTGTTAGTTTTATTAAAATATCTGTTTTTAAATTGCTTTTTGTTTTTCCAAAAATAAAACCGGGAAAAAATTTTTTATTTATAAAAATACCATTATTTTTAATTATGAACTTGCTTTCTTTTGCTTTTTCCCATCTTGAAAAAGGATAAAAAACAAGGTCCCTGTATTCTTTTTCTCCTGCTTTATCTATATAAACATTTTTGTCTTTTAATTCATAATAACCATATTTTTGCCATTTTATATCTTTAATAAATTCAAAAATTGGCTTAAATTTGTTAAAAAGTTCATATTTATCAACATATATGTCCCACCACCATATCATTGGTATGCCAAAAGAAAGGGTAAATAGACCACCCCATAAGGCATTATGCATATGTATACCTTCTTTATCAATACCTTTTTCTGCAAAGTCCTGCTGCCAGTCAATACCAAATTCGGATATTATATGTGGCTTTTGAAATTTTTCTATTTTATATTTTGAAATCTCATATATCTCTTCTGCTCCATCTTTTACTCCATAAATATGGGTTTGAGTAAAATCTATATCTTTTAATTCCCATATTGAATCTTCTTTATATGGATCCGAAAACGAAGTTGTTTTCAAATGTTTATAAATATCATATTTTTTAATTTCTGATAAAATTTCTTTATGCCAATTTAAAATTTTTATTGAGTCATAATTATCAGTCAGGTCAACTTCATTGAATAATTCCCATGAAAAAATTGAAGTTGAATATCCATACCGGGCAATTATATAACGCAATCTGTTTTTAAAAATTTTTTTTGCCTTCTCGTTTATAAAAAATTCCTCTGGTCTTTTTAACATCCCTCCATTTTGTAAATTATATGGATTTTTATCCCAGTTGGAATTATGTTGTGTTGAAAATTCGCCATGTGGAACAAGACATAACAAAACATAAATATTTTCTTTTTCGCAAATTTCTAAAATTTTATCCAGAAAAAATGCCTGCTGTTGTCTGTTATCATAATTTTTTAATCTACCATCCCATTCTATTCCTAAAAACCAGTTTGCCATCCATAATCTGAAAAAATTTCCGTCATTTTCTTTTAATCTGCTTATCCATCTTTTATAATCTTCAAAAATGTTATGAGTTGACCAGGCGAGATTTAAACCAATTGCATAAAAAGGTTCTTTGTTTGAAAATTCCATAAATAAAAAATCTGTATCACTTAATTTTATAAAGCCAGGTTTTTCTGATCCTTTAAAACATTTAAAAACATATTGCTTTGATTTATAAATAATCTCATTATTTTTTTTTATTTTTATAAAAAATTTCCATTCTCCTGCTTTATCTGGGGTAAATCTTATCTTAAAATTATTTTTAAAATTTTCCTTAATATTATTATTTTCATCAAATTCAAAGCCCTTATAATAAAAAGCATCTGCTGTTTTTTTAATACCATCAGGATTTATAAATTCTCCCTGTAAATTTATTTCGTCATAATCATAAGGATTATTAAATTTAAAATTGCCTTTTATATCTATTTCTAATTTATCATATATTTTTATATTTTTTGTATTTATTTCAATATCAACTGACATAGCATATATATCAAGTATAAATGAAAACAATATAATTATTATATTTATAAATTGCATAAAATCATCCTTTTAATAATTCCTTAACTCCGCAATAAAAAGTATTAAAAGAGGCTGTTTTCTTATGTAAAAGATAGAAAATATTTTATATCAATTTTCCACCTGATGGTCAAAAAAAAGAAGAAAACAACCTTTTATATAAAAATATACATTAAAATTAATTTAATTTCCAGTTAAAAATTGCACCATAAAAACGTATTATAAAATGCGTTTTTACGGGAAAACCAAATTTTTTTATTATTTTTTTTAAAATAAATTTAAATTTTTATTTGTATTTTCGTTTTCCCATGAAAAATCACTGATGCATCTTCAGGTGTTGAATCCTTATTTCAAAATAACCAATACTGCCGGCCTGCTGCTTACCTGCTCCCCTTTGTTATTTATCATGCTTACTACTATATAATATGCCTCTGCGGCTAATCTTTCTAAATATCTTTTTTCTATTTTTATAATATTACTCCCTTCTGTATAATTCATTGTTATCTGCTTTATCAATCTGAAACTACTTGTGTATATCTTTACCTTTATTAACTTGTATGGCTGTGTTATTTCAAATCTTATACGTAAATCTCCTTTTTCAGGATTATATGGATTAGGATATATTACTACATTGTCAATTGCCGGTTGCAGGTTGTCAACTTCCGTTATTGCTGTTGGGGTTATTGTAAATGTAGGTTGTAAAGTTACTGTTAATGTTGCCATATTTGTTGATATTACTGTTCTTGTCTGCGTTTGCGTATTTGTTGGACTTGGTGTTCGTGTATACGTTACTGTTGATGATATTGTACTTGTTGCAGTATACGTATCTGTCATTGTGCTGGTTGATGTCATTGTCCTTGTTCTTGTTGACGTAAATGTTAAAGTTACTGTTGGTGTATTGGATGATATTGTGTTAGTTGTTGTGAAAGACATGGTCGGTTGCCACGTGTTGGTTGCCGTATGTGTAAAACTTGGTGTTATTGTTCTTGTGCCTGTAAAACTTATAGTCGCAGAATGTGTAAAAGTATTTGTCCCTGTCCATGTTGCTGTCCTCGTCAATGTCGGAGTTCCTGTCTGTGTGCTTGTTGAAACAGGTGTATTTGTCCATGTATAAGTAGGACTTGTTGTTACTGTCTGTGTGAATGAAAAAACTATTGTGTTTGTAATTGTTGGTGTTGCTGTATTTGTGTTAGTGCCTGTTGGTGTCCGTGTTCTTGTATATGTTTCTGTTGCTATATTTGTCCATGTCAGTGTAAATGTCTGTGTATATGTATAAGTTGATGTTATCGTTATTGTATATGTTGGTGTCGCTGTATGGGTGCTAGTTGGCGTTACTGTTCTTGTCCATGTGCTGGTTGCAATTGCACCTCCTAATCTAACATCCCCGAAATTACTTGTATCTAACCAGTTATTTTCTGTCCCATTCCACATCAATTGTCCTTCTCTTGCTCCTCCATTATCATCTATATTTATCCCAACATCAAACCCGTATATCTCTCCTGTCCCAGGTGTTTTCCCTAACACA
>CALHNI010000024.1 GCA_938034975.1 Candidatus Goldiibacteriota bacterium
AAATATATAAAAAGGTTTATAAACAAATAAGAATTTTAAGAGTGTATTTGTTTTTAAAATTAAAAAACAGGTGAATTAAAGTAATTTACTATAAAAATAAAAAATTATTAAGCAAAAAAGCCAAAAATATTTTATATTTCCGTAAAAACGAATTTTCTATGCTTTTTTACGGACGGGTAAATTCAATTGCGTTTTTAAATTTAGTTTTATATAATAATTAAAAATTTATCATTAACCAAATTTAAGGATATTTATGAAAATTAAGGATAATTTAATAATATATACACTAATATTATATGCTTTATTTTCGGTTGTTTCAATTACTATATCTGAAATTTTTTTTATATTAGCGATAATTCTATTCTTTTATGAGATAATAACTAAAAGAATTCATATTAAAAAAATTTTTTTATCACCTGTTAGTCTGCCTATAATAATTTTTACTTTATTTCATTTTATATCAGCGGCCACAGGTATTGATCCATTAAATAGTTTAAAAGACGCAAAGAAAATTTACTTAATTCTTATGTTTTTTTTATGTGCATATTGTTTAAATAATAAGGAAAAAATAAAAACGGTTTTAAATGCTTTTTCTTTAGGTGCAGGATTTATAGGTTTTTATGCTTTATTAACTGGTATTTATTTTAAACACATTAAAGGGATTTATGATTTCAGAGCAAGTTCTTTTTCCGGCAATTATATGCATTTAGGTGGTATGCTGATGATGGCTTTAATTGTAGTTTTTGTTTTAATGCTTTATTCAATAAAAGAAAGAGAAAAAACAAAAATTTGTTTTTATACAATAAATTTTATTCTTATACTTTTTGGACTTTTATATACCTACACGCGTGGTTCATGGCTTGCGTCATTTACAGGCATACTTTTAATTTTATTTCTTATTGATAAAAAATGGTTTGCCTGGTCAATTTTTATCTCTATTATAATTTTTATTATATTCATAAATACTTCATTTGCCCAGCGTATTATCAGGACTTTTACATATTTTTCCGGGGATTCAGGAACCGAAAGAATATATATGTGGAAAAGCGGGCTTAAAATAATTAAAGATTATCCTTTGTTTGGCATAGGAACAGCAAATCTTGAAAAAATTTATCCACTTTATATTCATAAAGATGCAAAGGAAAAAAATCAGGGACATCTGCATAATAATATTTTACAGATAGCGGTAATTGATGGATTGTTCGGGCTTTCTGCATTTTTATGGATTTTTATTACTTTTTTTATATATATTTATAAAAGTTTTAAAAATACAGAGGATTTATACTTAAAATATGTTTTACTAGCTGTTTTTTCTGTGCTAATTTCTTTTTTTGTAAATGGCTTATTTGAGTATAATTTTTTTTCTTCCCAGGTTGTTTTGATTTTCTGGTTTTTAACCGGAATCGGGGAAGCGGCAAGGAGACAAGTTTTCTTATGATAAAAAGAATTGAAAAAAGTAAAATAAAAAAAATTTTAATTATAAGACCAAGAGCAATAGGAGATGTTATACTAACGACACCATTTATAAGAACATTAAGAAAAGAATTTTCCGATGCAAAAATTGATTATTTAGCTGAAGAATTTGTAAGACCGGTACTTGAAGGCAATCCTAATATTTCTGAAATTAAAATACTAAAAAGATATAGTTTAAACAAAGAACCTGAAAACATAAAAGCCATAAAAAATAGGTTGAAAAAGTCAATACCTTTTGTCAAAATATTGGAAAGCATAAGATTTTATATCAATCTTATAAATGAAAGATATGATCTGGTTTTTGACCTATGGGGCAATTTAAGGACAGCCCTTATAAGTTTTTTGACAGGAGCAAAATATAGAGTTGGTTTTACCTTTCGTTTTAGAAAATTTTTTTACAATATCAGGGTAAAACCTGATATTGTCCCTAAGTATAACGCTAATTATCATCTGGACCTTTTAAGAGCAATAGGAATAATCCCTGATTCTGATAAAACAGAATTTTTTTTGGAGAAAAAAGATGAGGATTTTATAAAAAACTTTTTTAAAAGTGCAGGCATTATGAATAATGATTTAATTGTGGGATTGAGTGGTTCGGGTTCCTGGATAACCAAAAGGTGGTTTGAAGAAAAATTTTCAAAATTAGCTGATATTATACTTAAAGAGATAAAAAATTCAAAAATTGTTATTTTATGGGGACCAGGAGAAAGAGTGATAGCAGAAAAAATAAAAAGCGGGATAAAAGCAGAACAAGAAAGAGTTTTTCTTGCTCCTGAAACAAATTTAAAACAATTAGGAGCATTGATAAAAAATCTAAATTTATTAATAACCAATGACGGGGCAGCGAGTCATATTGCAGTTGCTCTTTCAACAAAATCAATAACAATATATGGTCCTACGAATCCAAAATCATGGTCACCTGAAAACAGTAAAATACATAAGACGGTTGCCCCTTTAATTAAATGTGCCCCATGTGATAAAACTATTTGTCCTTATGGAACAATAGAATGTATGCAAAAAATAGATGAAAAAGAAGTTTTTAAAAAAGTAAAAGAAATTCTAGAATTTTAACAGGAGGTTGTTTAATTATGGTAGATATTGACATAGATAAAATACTTGAAAAAACAGAAAAAGCCGAGGCAGAAAAGAAAAAAAAGCAAAAATTAATAATAAATATAATATCTGTTTTTTTAAAAGTATTATTAATAATTTCTGTGTATTTTATTATAAATATAATTATTGGAGAAAAATGTATAACTTATTTTCCGTTAAAAAGCGGGATTAAGTTTATTTATAATAAAAAAAATATGAGTCCTGAAGAATGGGAAATTCTAAATATATTGGCTAATATTAATAATTTTCAATGTAAAATTCTAAATATTGTTGATAAAGGTAATTTCTTTTCAAAACAGGAATATTATTATATAGATAAAAAAGAAGGCATAATAAGATTGGCTGTTTCATATGATTACGGGAAAAAGACAAAAGATGGTTTCAGACTGCTTCCGGCGAGGATAAAAAAAGGTAAAGAATTCAAAGCGGGAAAAATAAAAAATAAAATTATAAATGCAAAAATAGAAGAAAAAGAAACTATGTCTTTACCTATAGGTGAGTTAACTGCTTATAGAGTTCATTATATTGCTGATCCATATTTTAATGAAATTATATGGTTTGCAAAAAATACAGGAATAGTAAAGAAGGTTGATAATGTTGCTAAAATTGAATTGAATATTATAAATATGGAAAAAAAATGAATTTAAAAAAAATTATTTTAAAAAAAGATTTCTTATTATATTTATCTGCGGGTATTTTTTTGTTTGCAATTATATTATTTGCCGTTGTAAATTCAAATATAAAAAAGAAAATTGCAATTCATAATGAAATTATAGAAAAAAATTTATCTGATATTTTAATTCTTTCATCAGTACATACGAACTTAAAAAGTTATAATGACAATCTTGTCTATGTGAGGAATTTAAAATGGAACAATGGTACAAAAATAAAATATGTGCGATTAAAGATAAATAAACCAAAAGAAGATATTCAGAAAATAAACAAAGAAAATATAAAAATGCAACTTATATCTTTTTATGATAATTTAAAAGAGTTAGATTTGAATGATACTACAACAAAAGTTCTTACAGAAGAAATAAATAAAAATCAGGAATTTTTAAAAAAAACAGATGCGTCAATTTTATTGTTAAAGTCAGAAATATTAAAAAGCAGGGAATATATAAAAAAAATACAATCCTTCTCAGGAATTATTTTTATAATTGTTGTTTTTTTTGTATTAATAATCAGCTCATGGGGTTTTTATTATAATCATGTTGCATCGGGTTCAATAAAATCATTTATTGAAAACTTGCAGACTGATAATTCGGTAATTGAAAATTTAGCAGAACTTTTTGATATAAAAGATAAATTAAATGAATTTTTATTGGAAATTAAAAAATCAAAATTAATAGAAAAAAATGCTGAGGAAAAAATAAAAGTTATAAAAGATGCCTTAAAAAATGTAATTACTTCTTTTTCTGAAATTTCGCTTGCGGCTGATTCTATATCAGTTGCTTCACAGGAACTTGCAAAAAAAATAACAGGATATTCTGAAAGTATAAAAAATACAAAAGATTTAACAACTAACATGGTAAATGATACTGAAAAAATAAGAACAGAAACAAATAAAGGGTCTATATATTCCCAGAAAATGAATGAAACAGCAAAAGCCGGTGAAGAATCAATTGTTTCAACAATAAAGGAAATAGAATCAATGCATGGAGTTATTAATGATTTAAACAATGTGATTGGCAATATGAATACAAAAGCAATTGAAATAAGTAAAGTTGCATCTTTAATAAAAGAAATTGCTGAACAGACAAATCTCCTTGCTTTAAATGCTTCCATAGAAGCGGCAAGGGCGGGAGAGGCAGGCAGGGGATTTGCTGTTGTCGCAGAGGAAATAAGACAACTTGCTGAATCAACAGGTAATGCTTCAAAAAAAATATCCGAAGAAGTCAAAGAAATAAACAGGATAACTAATTTGACAGTTGAAAAAATAAGTGGAGCAGCCAAAAGAATAAACACCAGTGTTAATATTGCAAATGATGCAGCGGTTTCCTTCCAAAAAATAAAAAATTCAATAGAAGAAACGATGAATATAACGGCGAATATTTATAATTTAACAAATGATGAAGTAAGTAAAATAGAAAGTATAATAAAAATAATTAAAGAGGTTGAAAACATAATAGATGAGATGGCTTCAAACATAGAGGGAATATCTGCTTCAATTGAACAGGAGACAGCTAGTATTGAAAATCTTCGTTCATCCATTGAAGAAATTTATCAGAAAACTGAAAATATACGAAATGATATAGAGAAAATCAGGAAATCCCAAGATTAAATGCATAGCATATTTTTTTTTATTTCAATTTTATTTTTTAATTTATCTTTGTTTGCTGTTCAGGATTTAAAAGATAATACAATTAATACCAGGTTAACTATTGAAAATTATGTTTTTAAAGGACCTGAAAATTTAAAAGCAGAGGTAAATGGAATAAAGGTAAAATTAAAATGGGATCCGATTAATTTGCCCAATATAAAATATAATATATACAGAAGCACAGAAGAACAAGGAGAATATTTAAAAATAAATAAAGATGAAATAAGTGGAAATGAATATCTTGATACAAAGAAAAACAGTATATTTCCATTATTAAGTGGTATTAAATATTTTTATAAAGTATCTGCTGTTGATTCGGAAAAGGAAATAGGAGAATCAAATATAGTATTTGCCATACCAACAGGTAAACTTTCTCCTCCTGAAGAAGTAAATGTAATACCATTTACTGATAAAATTTTAATAAAATGGATAGAACCGGATTCAAGTGGTGAGTATGAAATTGCAGGTTATAATATTTTCAGATCAATAGATGAAAAAGATTCAGGAATAAAAATAAATGATGAATTAATAAAGGAATATGAATATGAAGATAAAAATATTGAACAGGGATTAAAATATTTTTACAGATTACAAAGTGTTGATGTTAAGGGTAATACTTCTGAACTATCCAATGTATATGAAACAATGCCTTTTGTGCCGGTTTCTGAGCCGCTTGATATTACAGTGCAGGCAAAATCAAGTGAGAGCATAAAAATCAGTTGGTTAGAACCTGATATAAAGGGTTCTTATGGTATAGCAGGTTATAATATATTCAGGAGTGAAAATCCTGATTCTTTTCCTGAAAAACCAATCAATATAAAATTAATAAAACAGTATTATGATGAAGCCGGACGTATTTTTTATTATGATAATATAATAAACAGTATTGAACCGCCACAACCAGGAAAAAATTACTATTATAAAATTGTGCCAATTGATACCAATGGCAATACAGGAGTTGCAAGTAAAGTAGTTAGTGGCACTATAGAACTTTTAAAATTAAAAAAAACAGGAATAATATCCGGGGAAATTTCTGAATTTGGGTTACCACCGGAATCTAATTTAACAATAACAGGAAGTAAACAAATACAGCTTTCATATAAACATATATTTTCAGATAATGCCATAGAACAATCAAGATTTGATATAACACAACCTTTAAAAGTCAGAGTAATAGGGAATATAGGAAAAAAAATAACGGTAGAAGTTGACCATGATGATAGCAGAACCCAGGACGAACAAAGAAAAATATCAATAAAATATCAGGGAGAAAAAGAAGAAACAGTTCAGGAAGTTAATTTTGGAGATATAACTCTTGATATTCCGGCAACGAGATTTGTTAGTTTTTCCCAATCACTGTTTGGTATAAATGCAAAAATAAAATTGGGTGAGAAATTTACACTTTCTGCTATAGCAGCACAGACAAAAGGTATAACAGCAATCCAGACATTTAAAGGGAATTTGCGGGAAAAAGAAGTAAATGGTAAAAAAGGAATTTACATCTCTGATATTGATTTCATTAAAAATACTTATTATTACATAACAAAAGAAAACGTTGAAATAAAACCTGGCTCAGTTGTTGTTTACATGGATAATGCAAATATAAATGATTATAATATAAATACAAAAAAGTCATATCCTACAGGAAAATTTGATTTTGACCTTTTAATTTTAGGTACTGATTATACGGTTGATTATAAAAATAAAATAATTAAATTTAATATCCCGATTTATGATCATTATATAATTGCGGTTGCTTTTGAAACTTTAGATGGCAGAAAAATCGGGTTTGACGCAAGTGGTGCTTTTGATTTTAATGAAGCAAATTTGATTTCTGAGCAAAATGGCATAACATCTGAATATATGCATTTAATTCAGGATGGAACAATGCAAAATCCAAAAGACATTTCTCATAAGGTTTTAAGTTTTTATTATCTTGGTGATACACAGATTTATAATCCAAAGATTGACAAGGATTTTGTGATAAAAATATATGATATGTCAAATAAAGAATATTACATCCCGTATCCAACGCATCCTGATGCAGATAAATGGTATGAGATAGATACAGATTTTGGGTTATTAAAATTTAAAAGTTATTTTCCGTTTAAATATCCAAATAATTCGCCTTGCGATCCGGCAACAAGCAATACAAGGATAGGCACAGAAGATGACGCATATAATACCCAGCCACCGGTAAATTCAAGGTTTAAAATTTATTTAGAATACAAATATTATGTTTCTTCTTTTAAACTTGATTATCCAAGTGTTGTTTATGGCAGTGAAAAGATTTTTTTAAATGGCCGGCTTTTAAGAAAAGACATAGATTATTATATATTATATGAAACAGGGGAAGTTACTTTTATTGACAAAAATTTAATTCAGCCGGATTCTGAAATTGTAATTGTTTATGAGTATTTCCCTTTTTTTCAGGCGTTTCCAAGTAATTTATATGGTGCCAGGGCAGAATATAAACTTTTTGATAATTTATCTATGGGTACAACTTTTCTTTACAAAAGCGCTAATTCAAGCAGTCAGATTATACCTGATGCGCGCTCTACTTATCAGGGTCTTTCAACTCCTTACAGAATGTATATATTGGATGGTGATATAAAATTTGATTTAAAAAAAGAACAGATAAATAAGATTCTGGATGTTTTGCCTTTTATTGAAGATTCAAAAATTCCTGTTGATTTTTCTTTTCAGGCAGAAATGGCGCATAGCAATTTTAACCCTAATATATTTGATAAGCATAATGAACATGGGGTTGCAATGATAGATAATATAGAAGGCGCTGATAATATAATAAGCACATCAATGGATAAAAATTACTGGTTCCCTGCAAGCAGACCACAGGCATCTGATATTTCATCAGGGGAAAGAATACAGATAAGTAAATCAAATATAACTGATATTGATCCTGCACCAAGCGCCGGTTCGGATATTTACGGAACTTCAAGCAGGAAAATAATGTTGCAGTTTAATTATAACAATTTAACAAGTTCAAAATGGGATGCTTACAGGTATTTAATCTCATCTTATGGTGAAAATTTAAATAATTATTCATATATTGATATGTGGGTGTATACAACCCAGCCAATTGAGATCGGGGTTGACCTTGGTGTAATTAGTGAAGATTCAAATGGTAATTCGGTGCTTGATACAGAAGACAAACATGGTGGCAGACCAAATGGTATTTTAGAAAGTGACGAAGATACAGGCATAAACCAGTCAAATGATGAATATTGGGGGGCAAGAAATACCTATTTGGATACAGAGGATATGAATAATAATGGTATACTTGATACACTTGATGCTTATTATCAATACAGAAAACAAATTACAGAAACAGGTAGATGGATAAATTTAAAAATAGATTTGAAGAAAATAGGTGAATTTACAGGATATAATGTTTCTTTAGACCCGGCTTCAAAAAATTTTTTATCACTGGTAAAACATGCAAGATTGGTTATAAGGGGAGTTTCGGGAAGTCCTGTAAACGGATATGTAAAAATAGCGTCCATTGATTTTACAGGAAATTCATGGGTTTTAAAAGTTATGCCAAATTCTTATGACAGGGTGGGAAACAGAATTGATTCGCCTGATGTTAATAAATTTAACCTGTCAACAGTAAATAAATATACAGATTCTTCTTATGTCCCAAATGTGAATTTTTTTGAGTATCAAAGAGAAGAAGATAAAAAATCTGAAAAAGCCTTGAAAATAACTTATAATCAGTCTAATTACGATTTAAGTGCTGATGGAAAAGCAATTTACTTTGCAACTAAAGATTTAAGCAGAAGTATTGGTTTTGATTATCAGCCATTTAAAAAATTAAGGTTTGATATCTTTTATTCAAAAAAAGATGGTAGTTCTGGTTCGGGCAAGATATTTTTTATAAGATTAGGGACAGGAACATCGGATGATAATAATTATTATCAGTATAATGTTCAGTTAGATGATGTTCCTTCTGATGGAGTGTGGCATACTGTAGAATTAAAATTAGATGGTTCTGATAAAAAAAGAAGTGCACCTTACGGTAATCCCAATTTGCGTCAGATAAATTATATAACAATAGGTGTTATAAATCCAAATTCAATGCCGGCAAATGAAATTTTTTATGTTAATAATTTTAGATTAACTGATCCAGATGAAAAGTTAGGATTGGGAAAATACACAAATGCTGTAATTAATTATTCTGGTTTTGGAAGTGTTTCGCATTCATATCAAGAAATAGAAAGTGATTTTATAACAATTGCCGATGTTGGCAGAACAATGGTAAAGCAACATTCCAGGAAAAATACAATTAATTTTAATTATAACCAGATTTCATTTTTACCTGTAAGGAATTCATTTAGAAGAGAAGAATTATTTACAGAGGAAAAATATCGTGAAGATCCTGAATATACAAGTAATTATATTATACCTGATACGGTTATTGAAGAATTTTTAAATTCGGGCTCGTTTAATTTGATTCCAAATTTTACATTATCAAATAATATTACTTTAAATAAAACCAAAAACAGATATATAAAAATTTATACCTATCAGGATTATGATTATGAAAAATTCAGAATTGCTCCTTATGCCCGTTATTCTGTCCCGGATCAGATACAATTACCTGCTGATTTGAAAATACCGCTTGGAAATAATACTGTAGAAAGCAACCTTGCTGTAGTTAATGAAAAATGGGATTATATTCAGCCTGAATCAATAATATCTAACTTTAACTATAACTATTATGATAAATGGGAAATGACAAGGGAGCAAAATTATAAATGGACAGGCAATTATACAATTGACAGAATAAATTTAACAACCGACTATCAATACGGCTTATATGAGAAAAAGGGGAATTTATTAGGCAGATATATTTATTACCTTGATAGAATAAGTCCTGATAAATATTATACAAGTGATTATATCTTATTAAAGCGTTCCATAATGCCTTCTTTATCTTTATCTTTGGGAGAGATTTTACTTTTTAATCCGCAAATATCTTATAAATCAAATTATACAATGGATTATTCAACGATGAGTTTATTGACATCCGGAGATTTTTCTTTTATGACAAAGATAGAGTTAAAAAAGATTCTGGATATATTGCCGAATATAAGCACTTATAATGTAAGTATCAGTTTAAATGAAAATTATAACGATACTTATTATTCAGATTCTATAGAAGGATATAACAAATTGCCATTTGAATCAAAATGGTTTTTAAATTCCTGGGAAAACATATTCAACAGCAGCAAAATAGAAGAATTAGAAAAATTATCTTATAATGGTTCTTTCAGATTAAGTCATGACCTTAATTTTTCTGAAATAAAATTTTTTGATAGATTTTCTTTTACGCCACGTGGTAGTTTGAGTATTTACAGAAGTTCTTATTCAAGGATTTTAAATACATTTACCAATACGATAAATTTAAGTATTTTTAATATGCAGGTTCTTAATGTCAGTATTCCCGGACTTGAGAGATTTTTCAGAAATGAAACATTAACAGGGAACTATATTTATTCTGACACAAAAACAATAGATCCGGTTAATAAAAAGGATGTAATTAATGAAACCATAAGTCACAGTGCAGATATTACATTAAATTTCAAGGATAATGATGCATTGGAAAATCCTTTAACAGGGAGACTTGGTATTTCTTATAGTAAAAAGGATACACAAAACAGACAAATTTTTATATGGATGTATACACTGGAACCAAGATTCCAGTTAAATTACTTTTTTAAATTTAATGAACCAATGCTGATTCCTTCATGGATGCCATGGATTGGAGGGAAAGCATTTAAATTGGAACAAGTATTACAATGGAAAAATATTTTATCTGTTTTTATAACGAGAGGCGATGATGTGGGTGGAGTGCGAGCAAATAAGCAATCAAATGAAAAATACAAAGCAGAAACAGGATTTACATATAATTTTTTGGAAAATGTTGAATCCAATTTTTCACTAATTTATGAAAATAATGTTGATAGAGTGCGGGATGTGAAATATAATTATAGTTCGCTACAGATAGTCCTTTCAGTAACTGCATATTTTTAATAAATGGAGGATTTATGAAGTTGTTTAAAAAATTTGTCTATACAGCGATTATATGTTTTATACCAATTTTTTTATTTTCTGAAATTTTACCGCCGTCTTCTGTTATTCCTGTAAGATGGAATGATGGGGTTGAAATTATTTGGAAAGATGCCATATCTACAACGACAGTTGCAAATTATATTATTTATAGAGCAACATGGGAAAATTTGAGTGAAACCTATTATGGCATTACTTTTTCTACAGGGACAAATGTGACCCGCTATGTGGACAGTTTAATAAACACCTATGAAACTTATTTTTACGCTGTTCAGACAGCTGATATTTTAGGAAATACAAGTGTCTTATCAGGTATAGTTCCTTGTTTTCCTTACAACCTTACTATTACTGCGTTTAATTCAAAAAATTTTTTAAAATGGAACAGTCAGATTATAAATGTGAGTGGTTTTAATATTTATCGGAGCACAGCAACTAATGGAAATTTTTCAGCAATTGCTTTAACAAAAACATCAAATGAATATTTAGACAGCGAAGTTGTAAATGGCTTTACCTATTATTATAAAATAGGAGCAATATACAATTCTTCTGAAGCACCTTTATCATCAACAAAATCTGCAACACCATTTGTGCATCCTTTTAAACCTGAAAAATTATCCTATACAGTATCTGTTGATATTTCAGGAAATACAAATGTAATAATTACCTGGTCTGCTGAAAATATAACAGGAACTTATCCTGTGAATGGTTTTAAAATATACAGGTCATTGATTTATGATGATGAAAGTGATTTTTCTGGTTTTTCAACTTCAACTGGTTATATTAATACAATACCAGATTCTGGTTATAAATACTACTATAAGATAAAAACAGTGGATATAAAGGGTAATACATCAATTCCTGCATATTTTTCAGTTTATATAAGTGGAAAACCATCTTCGCCTTTAAATCTTACAATTACATCAATTGCCCTTGATTCTGTAAACCTTTCCTGGTCAGCAAATTCAAGTTATGAAAATGTAACTGCTTATGTTGTTTACAGGTCAACTTATGAGCAAATTGGAATTACATCTTTTAATTTTTTTACCGATAATATAACTTTAACCCCAGGGGCAACAATCAATTATCATATAAGAGCACTTAATGCTTATGGTTTAAGCGATTTTTCAAACGCGGTAACCTGCACAATAAAACCAAAACAACCGGTAAATTTTAGTATAACCCAGGGCGAACCAGATAAAGTAAAATTAAAATGGGATGCAAATGGTATAAATGAAAATATAAACATATATAATATTTACAGAGTTGAACCGCCTTCATCAATTGATCTTAACAATCCTTATTATATTTTGATAACAGATACAGTATCTGGAAACATAGAATTTACTGATGTTTCTGTGAATACCAGCACATTTTATTGTTATGCTGTAGCAGCAGTAACTTTTAGTTCATCGCCTGAATATGTGACAGGAAATGCATCATCACCTTTTTATATAACACCTGTTTCAATACCATCAATACCACAAAATTTAACAGTGACCGCATTTAACTCTTATGTTTTACTATCATGGGATAAAAATAATGAAAAAGAAAAAATTATAGCATATAATATTTTTAGGAGCACAGATGAAATTTTTTATTCTAATATTACACGCGTATCTCAAAATTATCATTATGATTCAGGGCTTAATACGTATACATGTTATTTTTATAAAATAAATGCGGAAAATTACCTTGGCTGGTCATCAACTTTAACTGCCTATATTTCTGTAACGCCATATGCAGTAAATTTTATAGACAGACCAAAAAACATAACATTATCATCAAAAGGTGATGGAAATTTATTTTTGCAATGGAATGCTTCAAGACCAGAGGATAATGTTATACAGTATAATATTTACAGGTCAACCGTATCTGGTATTTATGGTTCTACTCCATATTCATATACAAGTGTAACTTATTATGTGGATGTATCTGTTACTGCGGGTAATCAGTATTACTATATATTAACAGCTTTAGGTTTAACTGAAAGTGCAGCATCAGATGAAATAGTTGGAGTTCCATTTATAAAACCATATCCGCCAACTAATATAAATTTAAGTAACATTCATAATAAAGTTTTAATTACATGGAATAACCCTGTTGCCAAAGGGACTTATCAAAATATAAATCAATTTAATATTTACAAAAGCACATCCCCAGCTAATTTTATTTTACAAAAATCAAAAACAACGGATAATTATTATATTGACAGTTCTGTAAACACTAATTTTTCATATTATTATAAAATAAAATCTGTTGATAACAATGATAATGAGGATTCTTCAGAAACATATTATACTATAAATTTGATTAATACTTCTTCACCACCCAAAACACTTATTGCTTATGCTGGTGAAAACTGGGTAACTATAAACTGGCAACGGGTTACTTTAACAGCTGATTCTTATAATATTTATAAAAGCACAGTATCAAATTATTATATAGAACCATATATTTATTCCTTAAACGTTAATACTTATAAAGAATACACTGATTATAATGTTCAAAGAGGGGTAACATATTATTATGTCATAACTGCTGTAAATTCAGCTGGAGAAGGCCCAAAATCAAATGAAGTAGAAATTACACCTTATATGACAGTAAAATTGCCTGACAACCCTTATATAAGATATACAATAGAAAATAAAAAAGATATTCATCTTTTCTGGGATAAAGCCAAAGATGGTGATTATGCAGTTATTGGTTATAATGTTTTAAGAAGTAAAGACGGCGGAGCGTATTATGAAACACTTGGTTTTGTAACAGCCACGGCATCACCGGATTTTTTAGATGATAAAACAGAATGGAATAATATTTATTATTACATGATAAAGACCGTTGATTCTAAATTAAATCAGGATACAACCTATCCAATTTTAAAAGTTGAGTTACCCAGACCAGAAAATAAAATAAGGATTTTTTCCAATCTTTTTGATTTAAGTAAAAATGAAAAATTAAAATTAAAATATCAGGTAATAAAAAGCGGAAAAATAAGAGTAAAAGTTTATACATTGAGCGGTATTTTTGTTAAGACGTTATTAGAAGAAGATGTTCCAGAAGGTATTTCTTATGAAAATCCTTTTGAAAGTCAGGATTTTTACTGGGACGGGAAAAATGAATCTGGTGAAAAAGTAGCAGCCGGAGTTTATATTATTTTACTTGAAACCAATGATAAAAAAGTTTTAGCAAAAGTTGCAGTTGTAAAATAAAATATATTTATCAAGCAGTTATTTATAGGAGTTTTTATTTATGAATAAAATAAAAATATTACCGGAAAATGTTGCAAATCAGATAGCAGCCGGAGAAGTAATTGTAAGACCAGCATCGTGTGTAAAGGAACTTATTGAAAATTCAATTGATGCAGGAGCAAAAAATATCAGAATAGATATCAAAAAGGCAGGCAGAAAATTAATAGAAGTTGCTGATGATGGTATAGGCATGGGATATGAAGATGCAAAAATTGCTTTTCTAAGGCATGCAACGAGTAAAATAAGCAAAATAGATGATCTTAATAATATAATGACTTATGGTTTCAGAGGTGAAGCTTTAGCGGCAATTGCCGCAGTTTCAAGAGTAGAAGTTTTAAGTAAAAATGAAGATGAAAGCGAAGGCGTTTTTTTATATCTTGAAGCAGGCAAAATAAAAAAAGAAGAAAAAAAAGCTTTAAACAAGGGAACCATAATAAGAGTAAAAGACCTTTTTTTTAATACACCTGCACGACTTAAATTTTTAAAATCAGATTATACAGAAGAAAATCATATAATAGAAACAGTTACATTGGCTGGAATGGCAAACGAAAGAATTTCTTTTAATTTAAAAATTGATGAAAAAGAAATAATTTATTTCCCTGCAAATTTTAAATTAAAAGAAAGAATTAAAGTTATACATGGTTCAAAAATTTTTGATGCCCTTTTGGAAATAAAAAATTATTCAGATGATATAAAAATTTTTGGATATATTGTAAAACCGGAAATAACAAAAACAACGAGAAATTTTATTAATATTTTTGTAAATCAAAGACCTGTTGCAGCAAAAAGTTTATTATATGCCGTATATGAAGGATATGGAACAACTCTTATGAAAGGAACCTATCCTGTTACTTTTATTTTTATTGATATTAATCCTGCCTTAATTGATGTAAATGTTCATCCAGCAAAGGCAGAAATTAAATTTAAAAACGAAAGAGAAGTTTTTAATAAAATTAAATATGCAATAAGCGATGTTTTAAAAAAATCTGAACTTACACCAAATATAAATATAGAACAAAAAGAAAGAAAGGAAGCTGTTGAAAACGCAGTAAAAGAATATTTTGTAAATGAAACACCGGAATTATTTACTGATAAAAAAAATATTTTTGAAAAAATAAAAGAAAAAAAGGAAATTATTTCAAAAAAAAGAAAATTTTTTGATTGCAGAATATTAGGGCAATTGCATAATACTTATATAATAGGTGAAGATGATGGAAATTTGATAATCATAGATCAGCATGCTGCACATGAAAAAATACTTTTTGAACAGTTTCTTTCTGATGTGGAAAATAAAAATGTTAAAATCCAGGAATTACTAATTCCTGAAATAGTAGAATTAAGTCTTAAAGAAAAGAAAATTTTAGAAAATAATCTGAAATTATTTGAAGAACTTGGTTTTTATTTTGAACAATTTGGAGAAACACAATATAAAATTACAGCCCATCCGGTTATTATTAAAGAAAAATTAAATAAGGAACTAATAAAAGAACTTCTTGCTGATTTAATGGAAAAAGAAGGTATAGATAAAAAGCAAATATTAAAAGATATAATTGCAACTGCTGCATGCAGAGCAGCAATTAAAGCCGGGGATATTTTAAGAGAAGAAGAAATAGAAAATTTGATATCAGAATATTTTGAAATAGAAGAACCATTCAGCTGTCCTCATGGAAGGCCACCTATGATAAAAATTTCATTTGCCGAAATTGAGAAAATGTTTAAAAGGAAAAAATAAATTATGTTTATTATAATTGCAGGTCCAACCGGAGTTGGTAAATCAAAAATTGCAGTTGAGCTTGCGTTACAATTAAATGGAGAAATAATATCAGCGGATTCCATGCAAATTTATAAGGGTATGGATATAGGAACTTTTAAAATAAAAAAAGAAGAAATGAAAGGAATAAAACATCATATGCTTGATATTGTTCTGCCTTTTGAAAAATTCACAGTCGCTGATTTTAAAAAAAAAACAGAAAAATTACTAAATAATATAAAAAATAAAAAAAAATTGCCAATAATTGTTGGTGGAACAGGTTTATATATTGAAGCGATAATAAGGGGGTTGGCTGAATTAAAAAAAACAGATTTAAAGTTAAGAGAAAAGTTAAATAGACTTTATAAGGAAAAAGGAATTGAATTTTTAGTGAATATGTTAAAAGAAAAAGATAAAGAAGCGATAAAAATAATTGATATTAAAAATCCAAGAAGAGTAATAAGAACCCTGGAAATTATAATGTCAGATAATATTAAATTTTCAGAATTAAAACAAAAAACAGAAGAAACAAAATATAAAGACGATTATTTTTTATTTATATTAAATATAAATAGAGAAGAATTATATAAAAGAATTGAAGAAAGAGTTGAAAAAATGTTTGATTCGGGGCTTATTGATGAAGTTAATAAAATTGTTAAAAAAGGGGTTGACTTTAATGTTCCTTCTATGCAGGCAATAGGATACAAAGAGATACTTGATATTTTTTATGAAAAAAATGAAAATATAAATTTAAAAGAAAAAATTGAAAGAGCAAAGGAAAAAATAAAAAAAGCAACAAAAAATTATGCAAAAAGACAAATAACGTGGTTTAAAAGATATAAAGAAGCAATTTGGATAGATGTCACTGGTAAATCAGACAAACAGACAGTTGATGAAATAATAAAAATCATAAAAAGGCAGGATAAAAAGTGAAAAAATTATTATTAAATAAAAATTTTTTTCTTTTATGGGCTGGACAGATTTTTGAGCAATTTGGTGATAGTTTAAATTTAATGGCTTTAATTGCGTGGGTTATAAATTTTCATTCAAAAGAAGGAAACAGTGCGATTTATATGTCAATTTTAATGTTCTGGTTGGGTGTTCCTATAATTATATTAGGTCCTTTTGCTGGTGTTTTTGTTGACCGTATCAAAAGAAAAACAATGCTTCTTTTTGCTGCGGCTACCCGTGGTATTTTGGTTTTTATTATGTTTTTAATAATTTCAGGTAAGGAAAATATATGGAGTGTTTATATTATTGTATTTTTGATTTCTGTGGTAACTCAATTCTTTATACCAGCCAAATCATCTTTTATACCTGTAATTGTTGAAAAAGAAAAACTTCTTCTTGCCAATTCTTTATCTGCAACAACCACAATAATTATCCAGATATTCAGTTATGCTTTGGGTGGTATAATTGTTGCTGAAATTGGAGTTGAAAAAACACTTTTAATAAATGTTTTTACATATATTATATCTTTAACAACACTTTCATTTATAAATTCAAAAGAAAATATTAACAAGGGAATAAAAATAAAAATTGAGCAAATTTTTAATGAATTAAAAGAAGGTTTTAATTTTATAAAAAGTCAAGAAGATATTTTATTTATTGTAAGGAGAGTTTTTATATTAATGATAGTTGCCGGATTTTTTTATGTGTCTTTTACTAGTTCGTTTGCCAAAGACGTGATCAATGCTACAGGTATTAAAATGCAGGAGATAAAAGCAATAGGTTTTATGCAGGGTTTTTTAGGTTTAGGACTTATCGTTGGTATTTTTTTTGTAGAAAAGGTGGTAAAAAATTTTTCATCTTTTAATTTAATACGTTTTTTGTTTCCTTTAATCGGATTTTTAATTTTAATTTTTTATTTTTTTAAAAATTTTTATTATATGCTAGTTATGGCTTTTTTTTCAGGAATTGCTGCTGTTATGATATTAAGTATCGCTGAAACATTATTGCAAAATAAAACCCCTGATGATCTTCGTGGAAGGATTTTTGCTGCATATTATGTTTTAAGGAATGTTGGTACAGTTATTGCATCTGTTCTTACCGGGCCACTTACAATTATAATAAAGGAATCAACCATTATTTTACTTTCTGGCTTGACATTGATTATTTATGGGATTATAAATTTATTTGTGAAATTTAGAGATATAAAGACAGAATTAAAAGTAATTTTTAAAGGTGCTCCATGGGTGAAGTAAAAAAGGTTCAAAAAGAAAAACTAGTTATTGGATTTATATATAAAGAAAATGAAATTTTTTTAAAAGCAAAAGAAGAACTTGTTAAAAAGTTTGGTGCGATTGATTTTGAAAGCATGGAATTGTCATTTATTCATACCGATTATTATAACGAAGAAATGGGAAAAGGACTTTTTAAAAAATTTATTTCATTTTCAGAATTGGTTGAGCCGGATTTTTTGGCTGATATAAAAATTTTTACAAATACTATTGAAAAATTTTTACTTTATGAAGGAACCCAAAAAAGGAAAATTAACATTGATCCCGGCTTGCTTTCACTTTCTAAATTTGTTCTTGCCACTACAAAAAACTATGATCATAGGATATATATCGGTAAAGGTATTTATGCAGAAGTAACTTTAAAATTTACACATAAAGATTTTAAAGAATTTGAATGGACTTATCCAGATTTTAAAACAAACGAATATAAAGAAATACTTAAAAAAATAAGAGAAATTTATAAAAAACAGTTAAGTGAAATAAAGGAAAAATGATAGAGAAAAAATTAAAATTATTAAAGAATGAAATTTTCCAGGAATTCAATAATGTGATTTCTTTCTGGATAAATAATGTGATAGATTATGAAAATAATGATTTTATAGGGAAAATAAAATCAGATGGGAAAAAATCAAAAGAAAGTGAAAAATCACTTATTTTGGCAACCAGAATATTATGGACATTTTCAAAATGTTATCTAAAATTTAAAGAAAAAGTATATTTAAAAACAGCTGATATTTTATATAAATATATTATCAATCATTTTATAGACAAAAAATACGGCGGATTTTACTGGATATTGGATTTTAAAGGGAACCCGATTGATACATCAAAAAAATTTTATGGGCAAAGTTTTGGTATATATTCTTTTACTGAATATACAAAAGCATCAGGAAATAAAGATGCACTTGCAAAAGCATTTGAAATTTTTGAAATAATTGAAAAATACGGCAAAGATAAAAAAAATAAAGGTTATTTTGAAACAGCCGCGGAGGATTTTTCTCCTGTTGAAGACATGCGTCTTTCAGAAAAAGATTTAAATGCGCCTAAAAGTATGAATGCGCATCTTCATATAATGGAAGCATATTCTAATTTAGCTGATTATTCCAAAGAAAGTAAGGTAATTAAAGTACTTGAAGAACTTATAAATATATTTATCTATAAGATAATACAATCCAATTGGCATTTGGGATTATTTTTTGATTTAAATTGGAATTTACTTTCTGATTTGATATCTTATGGTCATGATATAGAATGCAGCTGGCTTTTAATTGAGGCGGCTAAGGTTACGGGTAATAATGAATTGATTGAAAAAGTAAAAAAGGTTTCTGTGAGTTTAGCAGAGGTTTCATTAAAAGAAGCAATTGATACTGATAATGGAATATTTTATGAAGGTGATAAAAAAGGACCTTTTAAAACAAAAAAAGAATGGTGGATGCAGGTTGAAGCAATGGTTGGATATATGCAAGCATATCAATTGACTAAAAAAGAATTATTCATAGATAAAATAATTAATATCTGGAATTTTTGCAAGGAAAAATTTAAAACTCCTTATGGTGAGTGGTACTATTTTATTGATGAAAAAGGAAATCCTGATAAAAACAAAGAAATAGCAGGGCCTTGGAAATGTCCATATCACAGTATAAGGGCATTTATTGAAATAATGGACAGGATTGATGAAATTTTATTTATGGGAAAAAACATTTAAATTGTAAAAACTCTTTCACACAAATTTTTTACTGGAAAACAAAATATTTTTATTTTCTTAGGGCACTTATTTTAGCCAGTTTTTAAATTAAAATAAAAAATAAGCGTTGTTTAAAAATTTGCCTGTCAAAATTTGACATTTTAATAAAAAAATATCCATTAAAAGATAACAAATATAGCATTTTTTTTTGGTATGAAATATGCTAAGATATTAATATTTAATGATTTAAGAAAGGAGAGAAAAAATGTGGTTTGAAAAAATGGGAATATATGGTATGCAGGATATAGAAGATATAATAATAGCAGGGATTGCCATAGGCGATCCTGTTTTACTTATTGGTTCGCATGGCACTGCCAAGACAACTTTGTGCAGAAAACTTGCAGAATCTTTAAATCTTAAATTTCATGCTTATGATGCATCAAAAGCATTATTTGAAGATATAATAGGTTTTCCTAATCCTGATTCTATATCAAAAGGTAAAATTGAATATGTCCCAACTACACTTTCAATCTGGGATAAAGAATTTATTTTAATAGATGAAATATCCCGTGCAAGGGCTGAATCACAGAACAAATGGTTGGAAGTTATAAGAAGCAGAAAGATTATGGGCTTAAAAATAGAGTGTTTAAAATATGTATTTGCTGCAATGAATCCTCCTTCTTATCTGGGGGCAAACCCACTTGATGAAGCGCTTGCAGGAAGATTTACTTTTATAGTCAAAATACCTACTGTTGTTGAAATGAAAGTAAATGACGTATGTGAAATAATAAATAACATAAATGAAGATGATGGCAGAGCTTTAGCACAAGGTAATGAAAAAAAATTGAATAAAAAAGATAAAGAAGAATTTAATAAATTCATAGTTGCTATAAGAAGTAAAATAAAAGAGTTAAATAAGGATAAAGACTTAAATTTGGATATTGATAGTTATTTAATAAAATTCATGCGTTTTGCTGATACAAAAGGACTTACAATTGATGGCAGGCGACTTAATATGGCGAAACGTAATATTTTAGCGTATATTTCAATATTACTTTTAAAAGATAAAAATTTGAAACTTGATTTTAAAAATTTAAGCGATCATATATTTTATGCAATGAAACATACAATGCCTTTTAATGCTTTTGATGCTGATTTTACAGATATAAAAATAAGATATTTGCATGATATATCTTTTGATTTCGTTGATGATAAAATAATCGGAGGTGTATTTAACATAAAAACCGTTGAAGATGTAATGCAGTTAGATAATTATGCAATTTCCAGGAACTACCCGGCTATTAAATCAGTGATTACAAAAATAATTAGCAATATAAAAGGCCCGGATAATATGGAAAAAAAGCCATTATATATTAAAATTTTAAGATCATTGATAAAGAGAATATGTGATGGTGAAATAAAACTTGAAAATAATGATATTGAAAGGTTATTTGAAACTTATAAATATTTATTTGATATGTCATTTATTAATGATTATAAATATTCTGGATTACAATTTTATGCTGAAAATCTAATCCAGGGGAATATTGAAAATGATAAAAATGATATTGATATATTTAAAATAGTCTATAACTTATTAAGAAATGAAAGACAGGATATAATTGATGAATTTAAATTAAAAAAATCTTTAAAAATATTTAAAGATTTTTTTTATAAAGAAAAGGAGGATTAAATGAAAGTTGCGGCATTTAAAAAAATTTTAGAATACAAAGGAACTACTGCATATGAGTGTGTTGAAATTTCGCTTCAAATTTATGAAGTTGTTGATAAGTTTTATGTTGGACATTCAATTCTTGGTGGTGAACATTTTTTTTATAAAAAATTAAAGGGAAGAGAATATACAATAATTGATGAAGAATATAATTTTGGATATAGATTCAGAAGGAAATTAATTGCGAAAGATAAAATGGTAATTCCACTAAAAATAAATAATAAAACGAGAATGATAAAAGGGATTATTTTATATGAATCAAAAAAATCAATGATAAAATTTTTAAAAAAATATATTGATTTTTCAAAAAATTGTTATTTTAATGAATTAATTAAAGAGTGTAAAGGGATTAATGGGAAACCAAATTTAGAACTATTTTTTGAAAGAATAGAAGAATATAGATATTTTGAGTGGAGAGATACATTTATTGAAATAGAAAAAAAAGATAGAACAGAAATGTATAATTATTATTTCGAAAATAATAATACTTATATTATGAATAAATCCGGATTAGAAAATACGCAAAGGATTTTTGCAATTGAAACAAAAAGAGAAATAGATGGTTATAATGTGCCAGAAATTAATTATATTTATCAAGGAATAAAAGATAAAAAAGAATATATAGTAACTTATTTTAATGGTCAAATAAAAACATATGAAAATTTTTATAATATAAATCCTGTAATCTTAAAAAATATTGACCAATCAGGAAAAATTTATAATACTTCATATGTTGACCTTTTGCCCGATAATTCAAGAGAAGTATTTGCAATATTAAGAATACCGACAAAAAAAGAATATGCCAAATATAAAAGTAAAAGTAAAAGTAAAAGTAAAAAAACAAACAATGATAATTATCAAATACTAAATAAGATTTTTTATGTTTCTCCATCATTAAAAGCATGTAACATTAAACCGGGTGTTAGAGTAATAGATGATATAGATATATTTCGCCAAATAATATCAAAAATTAGTTCGGATATCTATATTCCTGGGAATATGAGTATAGAATTTAATGAGGAATTATTACCGGATGATGAGCAATTTTTGTTATTGGAAAAACCGGTTTGACAGGAATTTAAAATGGATATTAAACATCCTGATGAAATACAGATGTATATAAATCAATTTATCTTAGAAACCAAAATACCTTTTCTTATTGAACAAATTTATAAAATAAAATCAAACTGGTATTTTCATTTTACGGAATATGACTCCAATATAAAAACAGCTGCGGTGATAAGACGTGATTATTATGTATACGATATTTTTTTTAACCGGAATTTTTTAAAAGAACACGTAAAGAATAAAAACGATCTGGTTTTTGTCTTTTTGCATGAATTTTTCCATATAATAAACGGGGATCTTTTAAGGGATATGAAGTATTGGAAAGCAAGAAAAGTAATAACAAATATTATTTTTGACATAAAGATAAACAGTGAAATCTTAAAAAATTATTCAAAAAATGGTTATCATTTTTTAAGGAGATTTTACAAAAATACAAAAAATGTATTTAATTTACTTCTTTACCCTTTATTTGAATATTCTGATCTTGAAGATAATTCAATATTTGAAAATGGAGAAAAACAATTAGAGATTGTAAAAAAAATAGAAAATATGAAATTTGAAAATGAAGATATTATAAAAGATAAAAAGAAATTGGCAATGTGGTATATAAATGCCTGGTTTAAGAATTTTTCATTAGATATGCTTTTAAAAAGCATTGAAGAAATTTTAAAAATAAATACTGTTTTTATTGACGTGGTTTTAATAGGTAATCATAATAATTATTTTAAAAAAGATGAAGTTAAAAAAGAAAAAATCATTATTGACGAATTTGTAGAAAAAGACAATAGAAATGCAATAATAAATATAGTAAAAAAAATACTTGAAGAAGATGGTGAAAAGTTAATAATTGATAAGTTTATAACAACACGAAGAGGTGTCCTCCCTAATTTGGGCAGGCGTGAAACTTTTTTTATTGCAGGAGGTGTTTATCCTTTTTTTTTCAAAAATTTGGTTGTTGATGATGATGAATTTTATAAAAACACACACATTTATATTGATGTTTCAGGATCGGTATTAGAAGAATTACCTTTTATATATAAACTGATAGAATCAATAAAGTTATATATAAGCGAACCTATATATCTTTTTTCTACTAAGATAGAAGAGATAAGTATTGAAGAATTAAAAAATGGCGAAATAAAAACAACCTATGGCACAGATTTTAATTGTGTTATTTTACACGCTATAAATAATAATTTTAAAAAAATATTAATAATAACAGATGGGCGGGGAAGTATATCAGATGATAATATCGTATTTGCAAAAGAAAAGAATATAGAAATATTCGTTATATTAACTACAAATAAATATAAAAATCCGTTTGAAATAATTGCTAAAAAAACCTGGTTAATAATAGATAATTAAAATACATAAATATTATTATATACAAAAAAAGGCGTTATAAAAAACACATCTTTAATTTAAAACAAAATATTTTTATTTTCCTGACGAATACCTATATTAGCAAGTTTTTAAATAAAATAAACGATTCGTAAAAACGCATTAGAAAATGCGTTTTTACGAAAATATAAAATATTTTTGTTTTTTTTGTTTAATAATTTTTTATTTTTATAGTACATTACTTTAATTCGCCTGTTTTTAATTTTAAAAACAAGGACACTCTTAAAATTCTTATTTGTTTATAAACCTTTTTTTATATTTTCTCTTTTCCCCTGAAAAACGCTAATGCGCGTTTTTCAGGTTATAAAAATAAATTTATTTATAATTGTAAAAAATAAAAAATTATGTTATATATAATTTTATACTACATATCTATATGGAGGATTTTAATGAAAATATGTGTTGTTGGTGTTGGTTATGTAGGTCTTGTTACCGGGGTTTGCCTTGCAGATCTTGGCAATGATATTATTTGTGTAGATATAGACAAAGAAAAAATAAATAATTTAAAAAAAGGTATTCTTCCAATATTTGAACCTGGACTTGAGGAACTTCTAAAAAGAAATAAAAAAAGAATAAAATTTACAACACTTTTAAAAGAAGGGGTTCAGAAATCAGAAATAATTTTTATTGCTGTTGGGACTCCGCCAAAAGAAAATGGCGAGGCGGATCTTACTTTTGTAAAAGATGTTGCAAAAGGAATAGGGAAATATATAAATGGATATAAGATTATAGTTGATAAAAGCACTGTTCCGGTTGGAATGGGTGATATAATATCAAGTATAATTAATTTAAATATGAAAAAAAAATATTCATTTGATGTTGTTTCCTGTCCGGAATTTTTGAGGGAAGGATCAGCCATTCATGATTTTATGAATCCTGACAGAATAGTGATTGGAACATCAAAAAAAGAAGTTGGGAATAAAGTAGCTGAAATCTTCAGACCAATAAGTACTAAAATAATAATTACAGATATAAGAAGTGCAGAGATGATAAAATATGCATCAAATTCTTTTTTAGCTACAAAAATTTCTTTTATCAATGAAATAGCAAATATATGTGAAAGAGTTGGTGCAGACGTAAAAGTAGTTGCAGAAGCAATGGGTATGGACAAAAGAATTGGGGGGTTATTTTTAGAAGCTGGTGCTGGTTTTGGTGGTTCTTGTTTTCCAAAAGATGTTTCAGCTCTTATAAATATTGCAAGACATGAAGATTATGAGCCAATGATTTTGAATGCTGTTATGGAAACAAATAAATTACAACGGAAAGTTATTTTTAACAAAATAAAAAAAGTATTAGGGACCATAGAAGGCAGGCAGATTGGAATTTTAGGAATAGCATTTAAACCTAATACTGATGATATAAGAGATTCTGTTGCAATTGAAATAATAAATTTGCTTTTACAAAAAGGTTGCAACATAAAAGTGTTTGACCCTGCTGCTATGGAAAATGCCAAAAAAGTTTTAAAAGGAATTCATTTTTGTAAAAATATTTATTCGGTTGCTGAAAACAGTGAATGTTTAGTCATATTAACTGAATGGAATGAATTTAAAGAAGCGGATTTAAATAAAATAAAAAAACTTATGAAAAGGCCATCTATTGTAGATGGCAGAAATATATATGACCCTAAATTTGTGAAAAAATTAGGATTTGAGTATCAGGGTGTTGGAAGGAATTAAAAAATCAAAAAGGAGGATAAAATGGGAAAGAAAGATAAAATAAGAAAACCTATTCAAAATATTGAGAAAGAAGAATTTACTTTAAAGGATTATTTTTATATTAATTTGATTTTCTGGGCATTTTTATTTGTGCTTGCAATATTGGTTTTTTTTACAACCGGTGGACAATGGGATCCGGTAATGAAAAATGTTTTTACTTTCATATTTCTTGTATTTGGTGGCGGTTTTACTGTTGTTTCAATTTTTGATTATATATATGAAAGGGTAGCAGGAAAAGATGCAACGAATAATTAAAAAAAATTTTTTAATAATAATTTTATTTTTTTGCCTTGTTTTTATTACCGATGGAGAGGAAATAAAAATATCAGAAGAAATGTCTTTACCACAAAAGACAACTGTAAAATCAGAAGTTAAAACTGTTTATACTGCTGATTTAACTGTTGAAATAAAAGAAATGCAGATAAAATATGAAAAATTAAAAAATTCAATTGATGATTTAAAGTTGAAAATATCAGATATTTCAGATTCAATAAGCAAAATTCAAAATGACATAAGAAAATTGGATGAAAAAAATATTGAAATAAAGAATTTGATAGAAGATGTTGATGCCCAAAAAGAAAAATTAAAATTACTGGAAAATGATTATCAAAAAAATTTTAAAGATTTTAAAAAAGTTCTTGATGATTATAATATAACAAAAGGGTCATTAAAAGAGCAGATAGATAAAATACAAAGCTGGGATGATATTTTACAGATTTTAAAAAAAGAGATTAATAATAACGAACTTGCTATTGCTCAACTTAAAAAAAATATAAATGAACTTAAAGCACAATATGGACAGGGTGATAATATCATGGATACCATAGCAAAATGGCCCTATCTTAGTTTGACTGCTGCTTTAATATCTATAGTTGCTTTTTTTATTGCAGTAGCAAAATGAAAAGGGTAAAATAAAAATGCCTTTAAGTATGACTGCATGGGGTTTTAGCAAAGATAAATACTATTCAATAAATATAAGAAGTTTAAATTCAAAATACAAAGAAATAAATTTGCATCTTCCTCAGGAATTTTTTTCTTTAGAGCCACTTGTCTATTCTCTTATCAACAGCAAAATAACACGGGGGAAAATAGATGTTTTTATTAATGTTAATGAGGAAAAAAACACAACAATTAAAATAAATGAAAAATTATTTAAAAATGCTTACATAAAGTTTAAAAATCTTTTTAAAAAAACAGGGATAAAAGATGAGATTCCACTGGATGTTTTAATACAAAATATAGATGGAATTATAAATAAACAGCAAACTGAAACTAAAGAAATTTATAACTGGCAAAAGATTAAAAATTTATTTTTAAAAGCACTTAATAATCTATTTTTAATGAAAAAAATAGAGGGTGAAAAACTGGCAAGCGATATTAAAAGTAAAGCAAAAAAAATAGAGAAAGAATTAAAAAAAATTTCAAAAGATTATATAATGTTTAAAAAAGAATACACAAATTCAATTAAACAAAAAATAAAGGAAATTTTCAATCAGGATGAATTGGTAATTAATAAAGAAGTAATCCAGATACTTGATAAATTTGATATAAATGAGGAACTGGTAAGGTTATCATCACATATATCACAGATTATTCAGTTAATAAAAGGAAAAGGTGTAATAGGTAAAAAAATTGATTTTTTAACCCAGGAAATAAACAGAGAATCCAATACAATATTATCTAAAATATCTTATTTAGAGATAACAAAAAGCGTAATTAATATAAAAGAATTAAATGATAAAATAAGAGAACAGATTCAAAATTTAGAATAAATAATTTGAAAAATGCAATATGGTTTGGGTTTTTCAGATGAGAAAAAATATATTTCTTTAATTAAAAAAGGTGAAAAAATTGATGAGTAATAAAAATAAAAATGTTTTGTTTATCCGTAAAAAAGTGTTTACTAACGCGTTTTTACGGGAGGATTCTTAAATGGAAAAAGGAATTATTTTTGTAATTTCCGGACCTTCTGGTTCAGGAAAAAGCACTATTATAAACAGATTTATGGAAAAACATAAAAAAGATTTTTTTCTTTCTATATCAGCAACAACACGCCAGCCAAGAAAAGGAGAAGTAAATGGTAAAGATTATTTTTTTTATGAAAAAAATAAATTTATATTGGATATGAAAAAAAATAAATTTATTGAATATGCAAAAATACTTGATAATTTTTATGGAACACCAAAAGGGCCAATATTTAATAATATAAATAAAGGAAAAAATGTTATAATGGATATTGATGTTCAGGGCGCAAGAAAGATAAAAGAAAAATTAAAAAATTGTGTTACAATTTTTATTATGCCGCCTGATTTTGATGAACTTGAAAATCGTTTGAGAAAAAGAAAAACAGATTCGGAAAAAAGTATTCAAAAAAGATTAAAACTGGCAAAAAAAGAATTGAAAGAAAGAAAAAATTATGATTATATAATAATAAATAATGATATAGAAGAAACAGTTAATATCATTGAAAATATTGTTAAACTGGAAAAATTTAAAAGGTATAAAATTTAAAGGAGGTAGTATAAAATGAAAAAAATTGATTACGGGATTGATGATTTAGAACAAAGAATACCCAATAAATATGCCGCAATTATTGCAATAGCAAGCAGAGCCAAAAAAATACTTGATAATCCTGGAGATGTAGATGAAAGTTTAAGAAAAAATAAACCTGTGGTAGCAGCTATATTGGAATTTATGCAGGATAAATTAAAATATCCTGAATTTAATATTAAAAAAATAAATGAAGAGGATTAATTAAAATTGGCAAAAATTTTACTAGGTATAACCGGGAGTATTGCCGCATATAAAGCATGCGATATCATTCGTGAGTTAAAAAAAAAAGATAATGAAATAATTTGTGTTTTAACTGCTTCAGCGAAAGAATTTATAACTCCTTTAACTCTTGCAACTTTAAGTGAAAATCCTGTTTATGATGATATGTTTTATTTAAGTAAAAATTATTCATTAAAAATCCAGCATATTGACCTTTCGCGTAATAGTGACTTAATTTTAATTGCTCCAGCTACAGCAAATATAATAGGTAAAATTGCATCTGGAATTGCAGATGATCTGTTAACAACTATTATAATGGCAAGCAAAAAACCTGTTTTATTTGCACCAGCTATGAATGAAAATATGTGGAATAATCCAATTGTTAAAGAAAATGTGGAAAAATTAAAAAAACTTGGTTATAAATTTATAGAACCTAAAAAAGGGTTGCTCGCTTGTGGTGATTACGGTGAAGGGCATATAGAGGATACAGAAAAAATTGTAAGAGAGACACTTTTTTTATTAAAAAAAAAAACATTAAAAAATAAAAACGTTCTTATTCTTTCAGGTCCGACAATAGAAAAAATAGATGATGTTCGTTATATAACCAATGCTTCTTCAGGTAAGACAGGTTATTTTCTAGCTAATGAAGCAAAAGCACGGGGAGCCAAAGTAACTTTTATAACCGGTAAAACAGTTTTTTTTCCGGATGTTGATATTTTGGAAAAGGTAGAATCAGCAGAAGATATGTTTAAAGCAGCAGTTAAAAATTTTGATTGGGCTGATATAATAATAGGTGCTGCAGCGGTCGGGGATTTTACTGTGAAAAAAATTTCAGGAAAAATTTCAAGAAAAAAAGAAATAAAACTGGATTTAAAACCAACAAAAGATATTTTGGAATTTTTAGGGAAAAACAAACAAAATAAAAAAATTATTGGGTTTTCAGCAGAGGTTGGAAATAATTTAAATAGAGCAAGAGAAAAATTAAAAAGAAAAAATCTGGATTTTATTGTGATTAATGATATTAGCAGAAAAAATTATGGCTTTGAGTCAGATTATAATAATATAACTATTTTAAATAATAAAGGCAAAGTAATTTTTAAGGGTGGTGGAACAAAAGAAAATTTAGCATGTAAAATTTTAGATTGTATTGAATAAAAAAAGGGACTTTAAATGAAAAAATTTTTTACTTTTATGATTATTTTAAAAGTGAGTTTTTTATACCTTTATGCTGAAGTTGTGGATATTAAAAAAATGCCTTTGTATAAAGATGAGATTATTGTCAAATATAAAGATAATTTAGAAAATGACACACTTGATAAATTAGGGGAAAAATATAAAAAAAAATTTGCCACAAAAGAAGAAGCTGTTTATTTTATAGAAAAAAAATACGGACTTTTGATTAAAAAAAATTATTTAAAGAATATTCCTTTTGTATGCTATAAAATACCTAATATTAATTTAATGGAAAGTTTAATAAAGGAAATTTCAGGGGAAGAAATAGTAGAATATGCAGAACCTAATTATTTAAGATATGCTTTATATACTCCGCTTTCAAAACCTGATGATCCATATTATCAGTCAGGCAATTTGTGGGGATTCAACAGGATTAAGGCAGATTATGCTTTGAATAATATGGTTTTTGATGTCTCTAAGAATAAAAAAATTATAGTAGCAGTTATTGATACGGGAATTGGATGCGGAAATAATTGCTTTCATGAAGATTTACAGGGAAGAACAGTAAATGGTATTAATATGCTTAATCTTGCGGAAGCGCCATATGACGATGGTATAGATTTAGGGCATGGAACTTTTGTTGCAGGGATTATTGCAGCAAATATAAACAACACAGCTGGCGTTGCAGGAGTTACTTTGTGTAATTTAACTTATACGGCAAATGTTTTAGTTATGCCAGTAAAAGTATTAAATTCAGAAGGTGAAGGTAATGATGATATTGTGTATTCAGGTATTGTATGGGCAGCAGATAATGGGGCACATGTATTAAATTTAAGTTTTGGTGGGAAAGAAGACAGTATAACTTTAAGAAATGCAATAAATTATGCTTATTCTAAAGGTTGTGTAATTGTTGCGGCTGCTGGTAATTCAGATACATATACATTTTATCCGGCTGCATACTCAAATGTAATAAGTGTTGGCGCATCCGGAATATTAGATAAAAAAGTAAATTTTTCAAATACAGGTAAAATAGATGTTTGTGCACCCGGAGAAAATATATATAGCACTGATAATAAACTTTCATGTTATAAATATTCTCTATCAAGTGGAACATCATTTGCAGCACCATTTGTAAGTGGACTTGCTGCTTTACTTTTGTTACTTAATGAAAATTTAACTCAGCAACAGGTAAGAAATTTAATAGAACAAACCTGCGATGATATTGAAGAACCAGGGTTTGATAATAAAACAGGATGGGGGAGAATAAATGTATATAGAGCATTACAAAGGGATTTAAGTAAAGTTTCTGGTATAAAAACATATAATTGGCCAAATCCTTTTTCACCAGAAAAAGATTTAAATACAAATATAGAAATAATATTAAATGAAATTATTGATATAATAATTGAAATTTATGATGCCGGAGGAGATCTTGTCTGGAAAAGAGAAATAAAAAAAAATGAGTTAAACTATGGTCATAATACTATTTTATGGAATGGTAAAAATATGTCCGGCAAAAGGGTAAATAACGGAATCTATTTTTATGTAATAAAAAGTTCAAAAGTAATAGGTAAAAATAAAATAGCTGTGCTTTATTAAAAATGGAGAAACGATGAGGTCTTTCGTAAATTTATTATTATTTATTTTAATCGCTATAAATTTAATGGGATATGGGGGACAATCATTTGCTTTTTTAAAAAATGATTTTGGAGTAAGGGCAGTAAGTATGGGAGGCAGTTTTGTGTCTTTGGCGGATGATGTTTCGTGCATTTATTATAATCCCGCAGGGCTTTTAAAATTATATGATTTGGAACTTTCAGCAGAAACACATATTTTAAGTTTTGGCAGAAATTTAAATTTTATAGCACTTGGCAGACCATTTGAAATAAATAAATTATATTATGCCACAGGTTTTTCCTGGATAAATTTTTCATCAGGTTCTGATATAGAAGAAAGAAGAACAAATTCTCCTGAACCTATAAGTACATTTTCAAATAATGCCAATGTTTTTATTTTTTCAACAGCAACCAGTATTATGAAAAATTTTTATATAGGTGGTAATTTTAAATTCTTATTTCAAAATATAAAAGATACCAAAGGCAGAGGAATTGGTTTTGATTTAGGTGTTTATTTTAGGATTTTTAATAATTTAAATGCAGGCTTTGCGTTACATAATATAAGCACGAATATAAATTGGGACAATTCATCACGTATTGAAACAGTTCCGCAATATTTTTTATGCGGATTTTCTTATGAGTTTAAAAATTTATCAGAATTAAAAGTTTTTGATTTGATAACAGGAATTGATTTTGTTTATGAAGGTCCTGATTATTTTAAAATAAAAACAGGAAGTGAATTATTTATAAATAAATTTATCGCATTAAGAGCAGGGTATAATGGGGCATTAACTTTTGGATTTGGAGTAAAACTTTTTATAACTGAAATTTTTACTATGGAAATTGATTATTCTTTTTTTAAGGATTTTATTTTGGAAGATGAATTTAATCACAGAATAGGTATTACTTTTGATTACATTTTCCCACATTGGGGAACCATAGACATGAATAAAAATGAAAAAGAAAATGCCAAAAAAAGTTGAAAAAAATTTAAGGGGAACAATGGAAAAAAAGAAAAGAATACTTTTTGTTGAATATTTTTCATTTATAGGCGGCGGTCAGATTGTATTGTTAAATTTAATAAAAAGTTTAAAAAAATATTATGATATTAAGGTGCTTCTGTTAAACGAAGGGCAGCTAAGCAAAGAATTACAAAAACTAAAAATTGATTACCACTTAATACAGGCGCCACAAAAAATAAAGTATAGATATTTCTGGCAGATGTTTCCTGCTATATTTAAAATATATAGATACATAAAAGAAATGAAGCCTGATTTAATTTATGCCAATTGTTTTTTTGCTATAAAACTTTTATCGCCTGCAATAAGGTTATTAAAAATAAAAACAATATGGCATAAACATGTTATTATAGAAAAAAAATATAATTCCTATCTTGCAGGACAGATAAGAAAATATTCAAAAATTGCTGATGTAATTATTTGTGTTTCCAATGCTGTAAAAAAATCGCTCGTGGATATAGGTGTTGATAAAGATAAATTAAAAGTTATTTATAATGGAATAAAAATGCCTGATATAAATATGATAAAGGTAAGAAAAGAAATAAGAAAAAAATATAAAATAGGGGATAAATTTTTAATAGGTTCCATAGGATTTTTCAGAGAAAATAAGGGTTTTGATATTTTTATTAAATGTGCAGGAGAATTAAAGAAACTAATAAAAAATTTAAAATTTATGTTGGTGGGTAAATCAGATATGACTCAGAATTCAACTGAAAAAAACTTAAAGCAATTAGCAAAAGATTCTGGATTGGAAAAAGATTTTATTTTTGCCGGCTATATAGAAAAATATAAAATTTTACCAGCTTTTGATTTATTTGTGCTTCCGTCTCATGCTGAACCATTTGGACTTGTAACTCTTGAGGCTTTATCACTTGGAATTCCTGTTGTTGCTTTTGCAACAGGTGGAACAAAAGAAATAATAAAAAATGGATATAATGGCTTTTTGGTAAAAAAGTTAGATTACAAAGATTTGAGTAAAAAAATTGTAAATATATTACAAAATAGAAAAAAATTAAAAACAATCAGAAGCAATGCAAAAAAAACAATAATTGAAAAGTTTAATATAAAAAATCAAATACTCAAAATGGTTAAAATAATAGATAAATATTCATGTAAAACTTAAATATAAAATTGGCGTCAAATAAAAAAATAAAAACCGTAAAAACGCATTAGAAAATGCGTTTCTATGGGGAAACAAAATTTTTTTTATTATATTTATTTAATAAATTTTTATTTTTTATAATGCATTACTTTTATTCGCCCGTTTTTTTATTTAAAATAAAGGGCATGTGTTGTTTTAAATATTGTATTTTTTAGATAATATATTATTTTTGTGTTTTTTCTCCTGAAAATCGCAATCTTGTAATAATGATTTTTAGGTATAAAAAAATATACCTGGAAAATAGAAATATTCGGCAAAATTTTCCTGAAAATATAAATTCTATTGCTTTTTAAGGAGAGGAGAGAAAATAAAAAAATGTTAATAAAAAAAAATTTTTAAGGAAAACTTACATTTTATTTTAAATTTAAAAAACAAGTAAATTAAAATGATGCACCTGAAAAACGCATTAGCGTTTTTCAGGGGAAAAGAGAAAATATAAAAAAAAGGTTTATAAACAAATAAGAATTTTAAGATTGTACTTGTTTTTAAAATTAAAAAACAGGTGAATTAAAGTAATGCACTATAAAAATAAAAAATTATTAAA
>CALHNI010000025.1 GCA_938034975.1 Candidatus Goldiibacteriota bacterium
CGATGAATGTTTTTACAAATGAAGCGAGTTGTGACAGGATAATATATGCGATATTTAGTTCTTTAAATGAAAAATGGAAGAAACATCCTTTAAAAGAGTTTTAAAATGATTTTTTTTTACACAAAATTATTGACATTACCCTATTTCCTGAAAAACGCATTAGCGTTTTTCAGGGAAAAGAAAAAATATAAAAAAAGGTTTATAAATAAATAAAAATTTAAAAATGTACTTGTTTTTAAAATAAAAAAACTGGTGAATTAAAGTAATGCACTATAAAAATAAAAAATTATTCTACAAAAAAACAAAAATATTTTATATTTCCGTAAAAACACATTTTCTAATGCGTTTTTACGGTATTTTATCCTTTAATTCTTTTAATTTTTTTAAAGCATCCAAAGGCGTCATTTTATCAATATCAATATCCTTAATTTCACTTATCAATTCACTATTTAAATAACTGAATAAGTCCGGTTGAATATTATTTTTATCGTTATTTAATACTAATTTTGATTTTCCATTCTGATTATAATTTGCTTTTTCAAGATTTTTTAAAATTTTTTTTGCATTTTCTATAATAATTTCAGGCAACCCTGCTAATTGTGCAACATGTATACCATAACTTCTATCAGTTGCGCCTTTTACTATTTTTCTTAAAAAAATTATTTTATCACCAATTTCTTTGACCTGAATATTATAATTCTGAACGCCTGATAGATAATCTGCTATTTCAGTTAATTCATAATAATGTGTTGCAAATAAAGTTTTTGATTTTAAATTATCATGTATATATTCTGTAACTGCCCAGGCAATAGAAATACCATCAAATGTGCTTGTTCCACGGCCGACTTCATCTAAAAGTATCAAAGATTTATCAGTTGCATTATGTAATATATTTGCAGTTTCAATCATTTCAACCATGAATGTTGATTGACCCCGTGATAAAAAATCAGAAGCCCCAACTCTGGTAAAAATTTTATCAACCACACCTATTTTTGCTTTTTTTGCCGGTACAAAAGAACCAACTTGTGCCATGATAACAATCAATGCGACCTGACGCATATAAGTGGATTTCCCAGCCATGTTAGGACCGGTTATTATCATTATTCTATTTTCATTGGAATCAAGTAAAACATCATTTGCAATAAATTCGTTATAGCCTAATGCTTTTTCAACAACCGGATGTCTACCTTCTTTTATTATTATTTCAGATGAAGTTTCAATTTCAGGTTTTATATAATTATTATTTATAGCAGCAATACTTAAGGAAACTAGACAATCAAGTTCAGCTATTTTTTCAGAAAGCACCTGTAAATTACCTACATATTTTATTATATGATTCCTAACATTACAAAAAATATCATATTCTAAATTTTTTATTTTTGTTTCAGAATTTAGTATGGTATTTTCATAATCTTTCAATTCTGGTGTTATAAATCTTTCTGCATTTACAAGGGTTTGTTTTCTTATATAATCATCAGGCACATTTTTTAAATTTGCTTTACTTACTTCAATATAATAACCAAAAACAGAAGTATAACCAACTTTAAGCGATGATATTTTCGTCCGCGCTCTTTCTCTTTCCTGCAAAGTTGCTATCCATTTTTTCCCATTTTCAGTTATATCTTTTAATTTTTTTAATTCTTCATTATATTCGGGCTTTATTATGCCGCCATCTTTTATTGATATTGGCGGTTCATCAACAATTGCTTTTTCTATTATATCTCTTATTTTAATTAGTTCATCATCAATAAATTTAAATTTTGCCTCTAAAAATTTATTCTCGCTTTTATTAATTATATCCTGCAGCCTAATTGCAAGGTCTATACTTTTTTTCAAAGAAATTAAATCTCTTGCATTTATATTTTCACTACCTAATTTACCTGCTATTCTTTCAATATCAGATATTTCATTTAATACATTTTTAATACTTTCATTCACATCAGGGAAATCAATAAAAAATTGTATTATTTCCTGTCTCTCTTTTATTTTGTTAACATTTAAAAGTGGCATTTGCAACCATTTTTTTAATTTTCTACCACCCATGGCAGTTGATGTATAATCCAGAACATCATACAAACTACCAGGGAAAATACCTTTTACTATCGGCTCTAAAATTTCAAGATTTTTCAAACTAACAGAATCCATCTGTAAAATATCATTATCCGAATAAGTTACAATTCTGTTTATATGATAAAGTACGGTTTTCTGGGTTTCATAAAGATAATTTAAAATAGAACCTACAGCTGAAATTATATGAAATTTTCCTTCAAGATTAAAACAATCAAGTGAAGAAATATTAAAATGTTCCTTTATTTTTTCATATACAAAATCATACTCAAATTTTATATCCTCATAAAAATTTATATAAATATCTTTTAATCTTTTAACAAAAGAATTATTGAATTTATTATCATTTTTAAGAACCTCTGGCAATAAAATTTCAGAAGGTTTTATTTTTTCTATTTCATCAATTAAAATATCTATATCATTTTTATAATTTGTTTCTTTTACATAAAACTCTCCAGTAGAAATATCAACAAAAGCAATCCCGGCAATACCATTATCAGGAAATAAGGAAAGTAAATAATTATTCTGTTTTTTTTCAAGTCCTGTCTCATCAAGTAAAGTTCCGGGAGTTACAATTCTTACTATCTCCCTTTTAACAATTCCTTTTGCAAGCTTTGGGTCTTCTACCTGTTCGCATATAGCAACCTTATAACCATTATTTATCAATTTTAGAATATACGAATTTGCAGCATGGTATGGAACCCCGCACATTGGCATTTTTATTTTTCTGTTTTCTCCTGCACTACGCGCAGTTAATGCAATTTGTAAAATTTTAGATGCAATTTTTGCATCCTCACCAAACATCTCATAAAAATCTCCCAACCTGAAAAACAAAATGGCATCAGGATGCTTTTTCTTTATCTCTGAATACTGTTTCATCATCGGGGTTAAATCGGACATTGTTTATTTTTGATTTTTTTATTTTTTTTCTATAAATTTTTTTATATTTTTTAATTTGTCTTCTGCGTATTTTCTCCATATAGTCTGCGGATAAATTTCAAGTAAAGACATATATATTTCATTTGCCAATTCATATTCTTTTGAATTTAAATATACTTCCCCAAGACCCAGCATTGCTTCCTCAGAAAAAGAAGAAGTGGTTTTCAAAATCTGTTGAAAAGTATTCCTGGCATTTTCATAATCTTTTTTTTTGATAAATATCATACCTTTATATAAATTGGAAAGAGCAATTAAAGATTCATTATTTTCCTTTTTTATAACCCTGTCATAATATTCTATTGCTCTGTCATAATCCCCTTTTTCAGCATATATATGACCGGAGTAAATTGCTGCCCAGTTATAAAACCAGAAATCATTGTTATATTTTTTTAAAATTTGATTGAATTTATTTAGTGCTTCAGAATAATTTGCTTTTTGTTTATAAATAAGCCCTGTATTAAATATTGCAAGTATAATATATTTACCTTCGGGATATTTTTGTATATAAGTTTCATAGGCTTTTACAGCATTAGCATCCTGTCCCATTTTTGTTCTTAACTTTGCTATATAAAAAAATGCTTCTTCAGTATAAATATTATCTTTAAAAACAGAAATTATTTTTTTATATTCCTTAATTGCTTTTTCATTTTCCCCTTTTTGTTCATAAATTTTGGCAGTTAAAAGATGAGCGAACAAATCCCAATCACTACCAGGATAAATCTGCTTTATTTTAATACAAATTTTAAGAGATTCATCATATTTCCCTTTTTGATATAAATCTTCGGCCTGCTTAATAAGATCTTCTGCAATCACAGGAAGGACAAAAAAAAACAACAAAAAAAACAAATATGATTTATTATTCATAAACCCTGTTTTCTATTTCTTTAACATTTTTTAATGATTTAATTTTCTCTTCTGCCTGATGGACATAATTTTCTTTTGTAAAATATTCATATATAACTCTGTTATATGCTTCTTTTGCATTTTTATAATCCCCTGCCAATTTATATGTATCGCCTATATGCATAGCAGCCATTGGTGCCCATTCTGTATCTTTAAATTTATATTTTATAAGTTTATATTCTTTGATAGCGCTTTTATACCTATGTGTCTGAGCATACGTTGAAGCTAATTGAAATCTTGCCTGTATCTCCCATAATGTTCCAGGATAATATCTCATTATATTTTTATAAATTGTTTCTGTTTTTTTAAAATTTTCCTGTTTCATATAAATTACTGCCAATCTGAAATATGCTCTTATTGCCTCTTCTTTACCTTTTGATTTCCTGATAATTTCCTTATATATTTCAATAGCATACGGCCACTTTTCTAATTTCTCATAACAACCAGCAAGACGATAGGTAGCTTCTGTTGACAATGCAAAATTAGGCCTTTCAGCCAGAACTTTTTGATATTCAACAATAGCCTTATCATAATCACGGTTAAATTCATAGGCATTTGCAAGTGAATAACGGATATCATAAAGTTGTTTTGAAGTCGGATAATTCTGAATAATTCTTGCCCATATTTCAGCTGCTCCTTCATAATCTTCTATATCATAATATTTTTTACCTTCTTTAAATAAATCCTGAACCTCTTTTTCCATCTGCTCCTTTGTCTTTTCTTTTTCTTGTATTGAAATTGGTTCTTTAAACATCGCTTCTTTTTCAACCACAGAAGTTGGGGTATAAGTAGGAGTTGGGGGGATTTTTTTTCCTTCGGTAATTACTTGTCTTTCTTCTTCTTTACCTGCTTCCTGCATTGCAGGTAAAAAATTATCCTCAGGCAATGTTTCTATATCAGGAACATTTTTTAGTTCTTCTTCATCAGATACTCTTATCCTGTTATTATCCCATGCAAAAGGATCTGGCTCACGCTGGGAAAAAATATTTAAAGAAAATGTTAAAAAAAATATTAAGATATAAATTATTTTCTTCATACAATCTGCTCCTGGATAATTTCTTTAATTTTAAAATAACACATAAAAATACGTTTGTCAATAAATTAAAATCCCTGCATTAAAAAACGCGTTTTAAGGTTTAAATATAAATTTTTAATATAGAGACAATTCATGAATTGCTCCTACGGTAAAATCCAGCATTGTGAAAAGTTTTAACGCCATCTATTTTTTCTCCCCCTTTGCAAAAGGGAGATTAAGGGGGATTTTCTTATTCCTTCTTAAATCTCACCTAATCACTCTTTACAAAAGAGATGGAATTTGTTTTTTCCCTCTTTTTTTTTCTACCCCTTTGTAAAAAGGGGATTTCTGGGAATTTGATTCATTATTTTTAAATCTCCCCTGCCTCCTCTTTTTAAAAGAGGGGGAAAGGTATATTATTTTCAATACTTTTAGTATATATTTTAATCTCTGCCTTCTTTCTTTTTCATAGAACTTTTCACATTATCTAAAATCCTAGTATGACCCAAAATTAATTTTAGCATCACAAGTTGTTTCCTGCTTTAAATCCCACAATTGGAAGCTAAAACAAAACCTGCGACAGACCCGAGCTCTGATTGCACCGTCTTTAAATCCCACAATTGGAAGCTAAAACTATAATCCCCGGAACGCAAAAGCCGACATTGTATAAATCCTTTAAA
>CALHNI010000026.1 GCA_938034975.1 Candidatus Goldiibacteriota bacterium
TTGCTGTATAAGTCGGCGTATTGGTTGAAGTGTTAGTCAGCGTATCTGTTGCTGTATAAGTTAATGTGTATGTAACAGTGTTTGTTGCAGTATCTGTCGGTGTATCGGTTGCTGTATCGGTCGGTGTATTCGTTGGTGTGTCGGTCGGTGTGTTTGTTGCAGTGTCGGTCGGTGTATCGGTTGCTGTATCTGTCGGTGTATTCGTTGGTGTGTCGGTCGGTGTGTTTGTCGGTGTGTTTGTTGCAGTATCTGTCGGTGTATCAGTTGCTGTATCTGTCGGTGTATTCGTTGGTGTGTCGGTCGGTGTGTTTGTTGCAGTATCTGTCGGTGTATCGGTTGCTGTATCTGTCGGTGTATTCGTTGGTGTGTCGGTCGGTGTGTTTGTTGCAGTGTCGGTCGGTGTATAAGTCATAGTTGGTGTTAAAGTATTTGTTATCGTTTCAGTTATTGTTTGCGTTATTGTCTCGGTTATTGTCTCGGTCACTGTTTCAGTTATCGTCTGTGTTACCGTCTCAGTTATCGTTTGCGTCACTGTTTCCGTTATTGTCTGTGTTATTGTCTGCGTCATCGTCTGCGTTATTGTCTGCGTCATCGTCTGCGTGATTGTTTGCGTCACGGTCTGTGTTACAGTTTCAGTTACTGTCTGCGTTACCGTCTCAGTTATCGTTTGCGTCACTGTTTCCGTTATTGTCTGTGTTATTGTCTGTGTTATCGTCTGCGTCACTGTCTCAGTCACTGTCCGCGTTACTGTCTGCGTCACGGTCTGCGTTATTGTCTGTGTTACTGTCTCGGTTATCGTCTGCGTGATTGTTTGCGTCCTAGTTTGCGTCACGGTATCCGTTACAGTTTCAGTTACTGTTTGCGTTACCGTCCGCGTTATTGTATCTGTCACCGTTGGCGTTACTGTCTGCGTTATCGTCCCTGTCACGGTCTGCGTTACTGTCTGCGTTATTGTCTCAGTTACCGTCTGCGTTATTGTTTGCGTTATCGTCTGTGTAACTGTAGATGTTACTGTCTGCGTCACGGTCTGCGTTATTGTTTCAGTTACTGTCATTGTTGGCGTCGGCAAATTACTTGTAAATGTAACCCAATCACTTATATCCCTGTCCGGAACAGCAATAGAACCAGGCAAGGTTGTGCTATGCGGTGTTATAGTATTTGTCTGTGCAGATTCATTATATATTGTAATAGTCCCAAATCCATTTGAATTGGTTGTGCCTGTCACACTTCCTGTATTTAACCCAACAGCACCTGATAAAGAAGTTGCTATAAAAATAGCAGAACTTCCCGGATAATTTGTATAAACGCTAATAGTTTCTGAACTATTAACAGGATTTCCATATATATCCACTATCTGTAAATTTATAACTATTATCCCGCCTATTTCATCATATTTTTCAGTTGCGGTTGCAACAATGTGATCTTTTGCTGCTGGTCCCCATGTTATATACACACTTACATCTCTATCCGGCACAGCGGATGAACCAGGCAAAGAAGAATTAGGTGTCACAGTTACACTTTCTGCTTTATAATTGATGATATCTATTGTTGCAATACCACTTGCCGGAGTATTCCCTGTAACACTTCCTGTCCCGATTCCTGTTGCGTTTGTTAAAGTTGTTGCTGTAAAGGTTGCCGAACCTGATGTTACAACTGTGATAGTATAAACCCCTGGAACAGTTATTCCATCAGCATCTACAACTGAAATATTTAACTGTTTTGTATTACTTGCTGTTAAAGTTCCTCCTGTTGGATCAGTAAGAATAACATGGTCTGCACCTGCTGCTACAAATTGAACATTTACGCTTTCATCAAAAGCAGGATTTCCCCATAAACCAGAATTAGGAGTCACTGTTACTGTGCCAATATTATTTGATTTTAAAATTAAATCTGCAAATCCACTTACATTTGTTGGTCCAAAAACTAATGCCGTTCCAACACCAATCCAGCCAGGAGGCACATCTGAAAAATATCCCCCGTTATTTGCTGTAACAGTTATATACTGAACAGCCGCAACTGTATTTCCATTTATATCTTCTAACCATATCCTTATTGGTTCTCCTGTTCCGGCTGTTCCAGTTACAGCAATGCAATCTGCACAACTTGCTGATGCATGATGGGGTGGTGTAAACCAGATATATGCCTTTTCATCCCTATCTGGCACTGCCTGTGAACCAACCAAAACACTATCAGGAGTTACTGTTACATTTTCTGCTGTTAAATCTTTTACTTTTATTTGTGCATATCCAGCTGAATTAACTGCACCATAAATTGTATTTGTACCAACCCCATTCCATCCACCAGGCGCAGACGTAAAAAATGCATTATTATTGGCAGTTATAGTAACCCACTGTGCAATTGATAAAGAATTACCATCTATATCTACTATTTGGGCATTTAAAGTAACTTCATTGTTTACAGGAATTTCTGTATATACTGGTAATAAACGAACATGATCCGGAACTCTTACATAAAAATAATAAATTCTCTCTGCAATATCTCCATCTCTTTCAATGCCCCTTATAATTGCTTTCCATAATCCAGATGGTGCAGAACCAGGTATGGTATAATTATAATAATATCTATTCCAGCCAGAAGGCGAATTAGTATCAGTACTTTCATATATCATATTTGTTAATACAACCTGTGTATTATTGTTGCTATCAAAAATTCTTATCTGGGCATTACTCACATCAGTTGAACCAAAAGGATCTGATATTTGAGTTGCAAATTTCATAAAACTACCAGCAGGTATAATAGCATAATTTTCCCGTGTATTCCCGAGGGAATCATAACTTTTTATCCAGTCAACACCAACAAAAGTACTTGTATTAAATGTTAAAACCGATTGCTGTGTTGTGCTATGATATACTCTGAAATAATTGTTCCGGGTATCTGCTGCATTTCCAGTATTTGTAAATAACATTCCTATTTTGTATCCTGCCGGAATAACTGTTGGTTTATTTATCGGGACTGTAAAATCATATCTCAAATTCGCCTGATTATTTGCCCGCTGAATTTGACCTGTATTAATTTGACCTAACATATAACTATTAATTCCATTTGTATAAAAAAGCCGAATATTCCCATAAGATATTCTGTTATTTGTAGTTAAATATAAACTAACTGTAATATCTGATTCTATCTGTAAATCCCGGTATAATACAGGTGATAAACTCCATGTTCTTGACTCATATTCATCTACCTGGGTATTTGTTCCTGCTGCTGATGTATCTGTAACTGTTGTTAAACTGTATATATGCTGAGCAGGTGCCTGAATATAATTGCCATGAAGCCATAATGCCTTATTTACTGCTGGTCTTAAAGTAACTTTCGTTGTTTCCTCTGCATAACTAATAAGTGAAGGATTATTAATCCCTGTTAATTTTATTTTTGTGATATCAATTTCACCCGGCTCTGCTGTATCAGGCACAAATTTTCTGAAAGTTATTCCGTAATTTGAACTATTGTTAACCTGGATATCTGGTTTTCCATTTGTATTTGTATCATAGGCAGGATTCACATAGTCCCATATCATATCTCCATTAGTATCAGATGCAATAGTCACTCCATTTGCTGTATTTATAATATATGTTGCCCATCCTTTTGAACTCTGGGTTAATTCTATATCAAAGCCATCATTACTTCCGGATGTATTACTAACTGTTAAATTTATATTTGAAACACCTCCAGCATTTATTGTCTGGGTTAATTCTGGTTTTACTGTAACACCACCAATATAAATTTTTATAGTTTTTGAATTGTTACTGTTATTTGTATCAGGTATACCAGTATCATTCTGTAAATCAGTATACATGGTAATTGTATACTCACCTGCTGGAACTGAACTTATATTAAAGTAATAACTCACATCTACACTTTCAAGCGCAGGAACTGTTAAAGTTACATTGGTAAATGTTGTATTAATTGGTGTAAATCCAGATGGTCCTGTAATGCTTATATGAACTGGTAATGCGTTCCAGTCACGTAAACCATAGTTTACAACTGTGCCCGTTATCATCAAATATCCCTGACTATTCTGAAAAACTGAATTATTTACAGGACTTATAATCTTAGATATACCTGTATCATGAAGTTTATTTTTTCCGTAATTTATTTCATTAGTCATATCCTGCTGCGCTTGACCATTTAAAGTATTTCCAAATCCCCAGATTATTTCTACTACTGCCGACTGTCCTGCATTTAAATTGCCAAGGGCCCATTCAAGCGCTGTTGAAGCATCACCTGTATATGAATTTGTATTACTTAAATTTGCATTACGGACATTAGTCCACATAGTTCCATAATAACCAACTTCATGATTCACACTATTTAAATATCCTGAAAATCCACCATAAGATATTGGTGTTCCGGCAGGTTTATAACCAAAAACAATATCATTAATAGAATCATATGAACAACTATCACCAGCCGCATTGCCATTAAAATTCCAGTCACATCCCTGAAAAAATCTCACATTTGTTGCATTTCTCGTTGCATGATTATTTCTTATATAATAAATTGTTGCAAACCATTTTTTATTTCCTCTTATTATTACCTTTTGTGTTATATAAAAAGGTATTTCTGTTCCACCTGTAGCTGTTGTTTGAAATTCACTTATTATTAATGATTCTGTTTCTCCCCATGGAGTTGTGCTAAGATAAACATAATTAGTTGAAACATTTGTAAAATTTCTTGTAACTGATGTAGTATAATTTGTGCCAGGATTCCCGTATTGATATGTATTTACACCTGATGTATATCTTAACGCAATTTTAGAGCCAGCATCCCCATGTATATCATTTCCAATTCCATCATCCCCATTTCTGCCAAGATGATCAATTCCTGCTATAGCAACAGTCATATCAGCAAAAGAATAATCAAAAGGATATGCTATCATTGAAAGTTGTCCGGCGCCGTTAATTGCCTCTTCAAGCAGCAAAGAAAAAGAAGGTTGTGCCGGCGATAAAATAACTGAATATCCTGATATTGGGTCATCGTAAAAATACAATTTTTTATTTTGAACATACCATCTTATATCTTCTTCTGTTTTTCCGGTTTGCCTGTCCATTCTACTTTCATTTTTAATTTCAATTCCATCATCCCTTATTATTTTTTTTACTACATATCCATCTGGAATTTCTGTTTGTATTCTATACCACAAGCCATCTTCTTTATTTTGTAATTCTATTTTAATTAAATCTTTTTGGCTTCTTTTAATATATATTTTGGCTTTTTTATGTTTTAATGTATCATGTGTTGGATATAAATATATTAAATCTTTTTCATTTATAAAAAATTCTTCCGTGTTTTTTATTCTATATTTCTTGAAATTTTTCAGTTTATTTTTTATATTTTCAATATTTTTAATTTGATTTTTATAAATAAAAATATTTTCAACCGGATCATAAGCAATTATGTCGTTGCTTTTTAACTTAAAAAGTTCATCAGCATATATATAACTACAAGCTAATAAAATCACACCTGTGAGCATTGTAATAAAAATGTTTTTTACATTCATAATCTCAATTCTTAAAATTTATTTAAAAACCATGTTTATATAGTATAATCTAAAAATTAAAATTTATCTGTAATTTGAATCACATTTCATTTAAAAACAACTCCATTTTCCAAAAGAACTTTTATTCCACGCAATGGAATTCCTTTTCCGGCATAATCTTTAATACATTTGCAGATTTCAATATGTTGGTCTGTATAAATTCTTAAATTCCCTGCTCTTAATGGTTTTATTAGTTTATTTCTTTCCCAGTTACGCAGTGTTTGTTGGTGCACACCTAAAATTTTAGATACTTCACTAATCTTGTAAAATTTTTTTTCTTGTAAAATTTCTGAAATTTTTTCATTATTTTTTTCTTCAATTTTCATTAAATGATCTCCTTTGTAATTAATAATAAATAATTTATCCCCTCATAAAAAGTAATAACAAAACTGTAATATACTTTACTTATATGAATTATAAGATATTTACAAAAGAATTGTCAAGTCCATAAAATAGTTTTATCAAATTTAGTTTTTTTTAATAATAAAATATATGTAATTTTTTCAAATATATAGATTGGTCCCATTTTAAAAACCACAAAATATTGTGGTTTCACATTATGAAAACAAAATAAATATTAATATTTTTTTCAGCAAATTTTGCCGGTTTTTACATTATAATTCATTCATGCCTTTTATTTTTTTTCACCAGTTCTATTGCTTTAAAAACTTCTCTAGTTATATCTGCATTTAATTGAACTTCTAATTCTTCTAATCGTGTATAAATAGATCCCTTATCTGTTACAACATATTTTGCCGGTAAATGATTTAAAGCATATGCAATAATATCAAGTAAACATCTTTCACATTTACAAATATCATCGCGTTTTTCTATCTGTGATTCTAAATTTTTTATTACCATTTTTTCCATATAATTTTTTATTTCAAATTTTTCTACATTAAATAAATTCTTTAATCTTTCATTCATAATTTTCCTCCATTTTATTGAATAAATTTTTTATTTTAAAGGATCTGCAATACCTGCATTTTTAAATCCTTTTGCTCTTAATTTGCATGCCTGACATACACCACAGGGTATTTTGTTACCATTATAACATGTATGTGTGTATTTCATCAAATTTAAAACACCCATTTTTTTTGCCAGTAAAACAATTTGCTTTTTTGTTTTATTTATTAAAGGTGTATGAATTTTTATTTTATAATCAAGCCCCAAACATAAACTTTTTTCAAATGCATTGATAAAATTTTTTCTGCAATCAGGATAACCAGAATAATCAACTTCTGAAACTCCAATTATAATATTTTTTATTCTTTTAGTCCATGCATAAGAACCTGCTATTGCCAGAAATAAAATATTTCTACCAGGCACAAAAGTAAAAGGCAATTTTCTATCTAATTTATGTTTCTTTTTTATATCCAGTTTTTTATCTAGCAACGCGCTATTTTTAATTTGTTCAAATTCTTTTATTCTTATTATTTTATGTTTTACTTTTGCAATTTTAGCAATTTTTTTTGCTGCTTTTAACTCAATTTTATGCCGTTGTCCATAATCAAATGAAATCGCTTCAATTTTTTGAAAATTTTTTTTTGCCCAGAAAAGAGCAGTTGTTGAATCCTGTCCGCCACTTAAAAGAACAATAGCACTTTTATTTTTCATATTTTTTATTCTCCTATTACACAACAATAAACTTCCCATTCAGGATGTTCATTTGGACAATAATCTCCAAAAATTATCTGCTGCCATGGTTCTAAACATAATTTTCCATCCATTATTACAAAGGTTTGGGAAGGACCAACTATCGCTGAACGAACATGCGCATGTCCATTTTTATCACTCCATCTTTTTGAATGTTCATAATAAGCATCTTTTGGGGCAATCTTTTCCAAAGCAACTTCTAAATCATGAAGACAACCAGGTTCATATTCTAATGTTGTAATAATACAAACAGACCTGCCTGCCTGAACAGTTATCTGGCCATTTTTAATTTTGGCTTCATTAACAACTTCCTGAATTTCCTTTGTTATATCCCGTACCACATGACCTTTCCCCATATAAAAAGTTAATTTTTTGTTAAATATCTTCATATTTACATCACCTCAATATAAATAAAAATTATTTAAGAAAAATCCAGTATATAAATGCATGTATTATTGTAACAGGTATTCCAAATTTTGCAAATCTTATATAATTTAAACTATGCTCATTTCTTTTTTCGGCATTTTGAATTATTATAACATTACTTGCCGCTCCTAAAACAAGCATATTTCCTGCTATTGTACTTCCAGCTGCTAAAATCATATATTCTTTTATTCCCGCCCCAGTATGTATAAGTAACGGCAAAAAAAGTGCAACAAGTGGCACATTGGATATAAATTGACTTAAAATTATACTGCTGATCAAAATAAAAGAACCGGAATTAATTTTAAATCCATTTAAAAATTTTTGAAAAAAATTAGTATTCCATACGCTACTCATAAGAATAAACATTGAAATAAAAAATATTATCGTATGCCAATCAATATTTTTTATTATTTTAAATCTTTTTTGACTAAATAATATAACAGGCAAAGCAGCCAAAAGTGCAATATAAGTAAGTTTGAATTCAATTTTTAGACCGAGCCAGACAAATAATATTTTTATAAAAATTAAAAGAAAAATAATATACAAGGAAATTTTTGATAAAAATGCAAGTTTTTTGTCTTTTATGGGTTCCTGCGAGTGATTTAAAATTTGTTTGTGGAAATGTTTTTTATAAAAAAATCTTAAAATAAAATAAATCACAAAAAGATTTATCACTGTTGGTAAAAAAAGATGTTGCAAAAAATCCAAAAAAGAATTTTTAAAATCAGCTTTTAAAGCAATTAAAAGATTCTGTGGATTTCCTATGGGACTTAAAACACTTCCTGTTGTAATTGAAAAAGAAAGTGCCAAAAGTAAAATTTTAGCTGGCATTTTATGATTTTTAGCAAGAGTTAAAATAACCGGTGTTCCTATTATTGCCAACGTATCATTCATTAAAATAGCAGAAAAAAAACCAACTACAAATATTATAGATAAAAGCAAAGAATCCAATGTTTTCATTCGTTTAAAAATTTTATAAGTTAAATGCGAAAGATAACCACTTTCCTCTAATGCACAACCAACTGTAAACATTCCTATTAAAAATAAAATCACATCAAAATCTATGGCAAGTATTGCTTCTTTTATTGTTATACATTTAAAAATCAAAATAAGGAAGGCGCCTGCTGACATTATCTGCCAAATTTGCAATTTAATTTTTCCAATCTGCCTTACAGCGATAAAAAATAAAACCAAAAATAAAATTATAATTGGGATGTTATTCATGATATTGACTTTAGGATTTTTCCGGGGTTATTTTTGTGTTTCCTGATCTTTTGTAAATACTTTTTCAGAAATTACTCTTCCTTTTTTATCATATTTTTTTATAGAGGTTAATATTCCTTCATCATAAATATGTTCTTCTTTTAGTGTTTTACCTACATAATACTGAACAATTCCATCTATTGTTTCTCCATATTTTTTTACTGTACCATCAGCACTATATATCCATCTGGCAATTTCTCTGCCATTTTTATAAAAAACTTCTGTATTCCCTGTTTTTATACTTACAATTTCTGCAAAAATTTTATCTGATAAAACTTTACCTGTTTCATCATAAGTTTTTAATCTTATCAATTGGTCATTACCAAACCTGCCTTCTTTCCATAACGCACCTGATGGATAATATAAGCGATATGGCCCATTTTTAACACCATTTATATATTGTTTTTCCAACATAATTTCTTTATTCTCATAATATTCAATGACAATGCAATCCGGCAACTCACCCACCATTTCATATCTTATAAGATTTCCTTCTTTATTAAGAACTTCAACGGCATAGGTTTCAATTCCATTTTTGGACTTCACAGGTTTATCATCTAAAAAGAAACTTTGTTTATATGTAACATTTCCTTCTTTATCTGTTCCTAAAATTGTTGTTTTTTGAACCACAATTACTTTACTTTTATCATCTGATAATTTTTCAACAGATTTTTCAGCCATATTACATTCCTCCTGTTTTTTAATTTATTATACAAAACCCTTGTTTTTTTTCAATATGTTTTACTTATCACGGAATATTTTACATTGTCCCTAAAATACTTTCATATATTCTTATTATCTCATCAACAGTTTTATCCCATGAAAATTTTTCAGCTTGTTTTTTCCCTTTTTCTATAAATTCATTTCTCTTTTCCTGTTTTTCAATCATAATCAACATTGCTTTATGAAGTTCTTCAATACTATACGGATCAACTAAAATTGCAGCATCCCCGGCAATTTCTGGTATTGAAGATGTATTGGAAGTAATAAGTGGTATTCCGGCATTGAATGCATCTAAAACAGGCAAACCAAATCCTTCATAAATAGATGGAAATAAAAAGCAATAGGCACCTTTTACCAATGGAATCAAATCTTCATCAGGTACAAAACCGGTAAAAATGATATCTTTTTCCTGCTTTGCAATTTCATAAAGTTCATCAACACGCCAACCCTTTGCACCGGCAAAAACCAGACAAAAATCATCATATTTTTTTTTCATAATTAGAAATGCTTTTGCTATTCTTATAACATTCTTTTTTGGCTCCAATGTCCCTGTAAAAATAAAATATTTTTTTGTAATACTATATTTCTGTTTAACTCTGATTATTTCGGTTTCAGGAATTTGTTGTTTAAACTCATCTCTTCCCGCAAGTGGAATAACTTTTATTTTATCAGGTTTTATATTATAATTTTTTAATAAATCATTTTTTGTATTATCAGAAAAAGTTATAATAATATCTCCTGTTTTGAACATCAAAGGCATTATATATTTACACATAAATAAACTTTTATATGATGCTTCTTTACTGAATATCAGTGGTATTATATCATGAATCGTTTGGATAACTTTAAAATCTTTTTTCCACACAGGTCCTAAAAAATCCAGCGAATGAAAAATATTTAATTTATTTTTTATGGCCAAAAAGGGAGAAAACCATATTGCTCTTTTTAATGTGCTGTTATGTTTTTTTAAATAGTTATATATAACCACATTTTGTTTTATATTAAAATTTATTTCTGTTTCTTTGCCAGGACAAAGATGTATTTCCCATTTATCCGAAGGTAATTTTTCCATCATTTTCTTTATTATTTCTATTTCAACTCTGCCAATGCCCGAACCCTTTTCTGACATTGTTCTTACATCAAATCCAATTTTTATTTTTTTGCCCATAATAAATTATTTTTTTATTATAAATTTAATATCAGAAATATATTGTTTTCCATTTATTAAAAAATTTATTCCCAAATATAATCCCAGGGTTATAATTAAAAAAACTATCAGCCATAATATATTATCTATTTTTATAACTTTATTTATTAAAAGTATAATGCTAGTTGTAAAAACAAATGAGACAAATGAAGGCAAAATATTTTTTAAAATTTTTATATTAAATTCTTTTTTAGTATCATACATGCATTTTATATTTATCAAATAGGTAAGCAGAACAGCAATTCCATAACCAGTTATATTATATCTCGGAACCAAAACTAATGAAAAAATCCAAAACCCGACTATCCATGCAATAGATAATTTAAATGTGTAAATTGCTTTTCCTACTGCATTAAAAGCATTTATAAAAGGAATAATAGCTCCCAACAAAAAATTAACAAGAATTAAAAGATAAAGTAAAGGTAATGCAGGCAGCCATTTTTCTGTGTAAAGTATTATTGTTATTGGTTTTGCCAAGGCAAAAAGCAAACTCGCAATAGCCATGATTATAAGTAAATTTATACGGGTGATAATTTCAAGGGAATTTTTAAATTTTTCTTTGTTATTTTGAATTTTTGAAAAAAATGGAAATAAAATCCTTGATAATAAATTAGAAAGTAAAATAGGATATATTGCAAGCGAATTTGCCCATGTTAAATATCCAAGCGATTTTACCCCTAATACAGAACTTATCCATACAGGAACAGTACTATCCTTTATAAAATTTAAAAAATGGCTTCCCTGAAAAGAAAGGCCAAAAGGTAAAATCGGTTTTAATAATCTAAAATAGAATTTATATTTAATTTTCCATTCTGAAATAAAAATTATAATTATAAGCATAACAATATTTTTGGCAAGCAAACCAATCACCATCGCCCATACTCCAAACCCTGAAAAAGCAAGAGTAACTGCTGTTGCCTGAAACGCCAAAACTTCCATAATTTCAAGTAATGCAATTTTTCCAAATAATAGATTTCTTTCAAGGATCTGAACCTGAACAATTCTGAATGATAAAAGGAAAAATGAAATTATTGATATTCTAAAAACCCATATTGTTTCAGGTTTTTTCAATTGGGGTTCTAAAAAAATTGTAATAATAAACAAAATAACAGATATAAAAAGCATAAATAACTGCTGAAAAGTAAAAATAGTTGCTATTAAATTATCTGATAATTTTTTAGGTCGTCTTATTATAATTGCACCCAACCCACTATCGCCTACTAATACAAAAAATGTTATCATAAACATTATCAGTGCATAAATCCCGAAATCTTCCGGCATTAAAATTCTTGCCAGAATTAAATTACCCAAAAAATTCAGAATATTAATTAAAATCTGTCTGAATACAAGAAAACCAGTTCCAGTTAACACTTTTTCTCTTAAATTTGCCTCTTCCATTTTTCCTCTTTATATTTTTACAATTATACTTCTCTGATTTTCAAACACCTTTTCTATTTTAAAATCATTTATAAATTTTTTTATTTTATATTCCGTCATATTTCTTTCCATATTATTTTTATAAAATAAAACATATTTTATATTATTTTTTCTTAAACTTTCATAAAATTTCCTGTCCAGTTCATTATCTGTTAAATCTATATTAAAATCTATTAAATTATGACATTTTTTATAAAAAAGATATCCATATTCAGCATAACCACCATACCGACCAAAGTAATCAATGAATTTTTCTTTTTCTTTTGTTATGGCGGATAAAAAAACATATTCTTCAGGACATCTTTCTATTTTTAATGTTAAAGATTTAAAGTTTTGGGGATAAATATCCAAAAATATAGAAAATAATAATAAAAAAATTATGTTGTATTTTACAATTTTATTTTTTTGCATATAATCGATTAAAAATGCAAAAATTATAACCCAAAAAACAATTGCAAGAGCAATTGCACGGCTATAAACCCTGGCTGATTTATTTAAAAAATAGAGAAATTTTTCCAAGTGCAATGCAGGCGCAATTACCCAAAATACAGAAAACCAAAAAACAAAAAATCCGGTTATTAAAAATAATTTTTTAAAATTATAATTTAATAATTCTTTTTTTATTTGTGTTATCTTAATTTTTTTTAATAATTTAATTAATAAAATAATATATGAAAATAAAAACGAAACTCCAAGGTATATTGCTTTTTCATGGTACCCCCATATGTTTGTAAATTTTTTTCCAGTTAACTTGCCAAATATAATATTTTGATCTGTTGGTAAAAAAAGATGATATATAGGGGCTTTCCAAGCTTTTATTTCATTTATATCTCTTACAGGTAAAATATTTTTTATATAATAATTTTTATCTTTTAATTTTTTATCACTATAAGGGGAGACAAAAAAAATACATCCACTAAAAAAAATAACAACAAATGTATAAATTAAAATTTTTTTTAAATATTTTTCTTTTTTTTCTTTCAGATTGAGAATTTTAAATATTACTCCCAAAATAAAAACAGGGCCAAATGATAAAAACAAGAAAAAACCGGTTTGTATATTAAAAAATATATTAATAAAAATAAAAACTATTACATATAAAGAATATTTTAAATCCGGATTTTCCATAAATCGTAATGTAAAATAAATTAAAAATATTTCCTGCCAGAATGCAACAAGACTTTGATGATGTAATCTGTAATAAAAGTAAGGAAAAAATATAACAATCACTGAAAAAAATACAGAAATAAAAAAATTAACATTCAAAACTTTTCTTAAAATAAAAAAAACTGAAAGTATATTTAATATTTCAAATAATATCAATGTCGCTATAAAAGCAGATATTTCATCAGGGAAAAAAAATCTTAAAACAACATTTAATCCTGTCGCAATATTGGGGACTACGTAAAATCCTTCAGGCCAATTTATTTCATTTAATACCACACCATTATAAAAAAATATATTTAATAATCCTATCTCTCCTTTTTTTAATTTAAAAAACAATTGTTC
>CALHNI010000027.1 GCA_938034975.1 Candidatus Goldiibacteriota bacterium
AGAGATTTTTTATTTATTGCTGGTGGTAGTGTTTTATTTAAGCGGATTGATTTTTGTTTATATAAACAACTTATCATTTTCGGCACTTTATAAATATGGGCTTTTACAGCCAAAAGGGATAACAGGAGCAGAAGAAAGGACCGCAGAAATTGATACTCCATTATCAATGAATATCCCCCAAGTTGCATGGTATATATACATAAAAGGCAGTGCTGTTTTGGTTGAATTATTTCAATACTGGATAATAGGAATGCTAATTGCAGCAGCACTTATAATTTTTGTGCCCTGGGAGAAATTGAAAAAAAAGATGGGATATGGTGGTTTAGGTTCTAATTTTTTAGCTGCATTTGCAGGTTCTGTAATTCCTATATGTTCATGTGGTATAGTGCCTGTGTTGGCAGGCATGGTTGAGGCAGGAATACCTTTAGGTCCTACTATGGCGTTTTTAATAGCCGCACCAATGTTAAATATTCCGGCAGTTTTTATGACAGCAGGTATTCTTGGTTGGAAACTCGCAATAGGCAGAATAATTGGGACATTCGCGATTGCACTTACAGTTGGTCAGATTTTATCTTATATTCAGAAAAAAGAAAGGTTTTTACGACGCCTTATTAAAATTAATGCTATGCCAACGCTTTCAAAAGAGATGCAACAATTTGCTTTTGAAATTGGTAAAAAATTGATATTAAAAAAAGAAGGATTATTAACAGAAGAATTATCACCTGGTAATGAAGAAAAATTATACATGCTAGGAGAAGCAGGTGTTCTGGACAGAAAAAAAGATGGCAGATGGTTTATTCCGGCAGAAGAGGCAAAGGCAGAATTAACTGGTGGGTGTTTTGTTTTACCTGCAAATGAAAATTCTGAAACAATAAAAACAAAAATAAAAAAATTATTTAGAACAGCATGGGATCTTTTTATTCAGCTTAATTATTATTTAATACTGGCAGTTTTAATAGCAGGTGCAATAAAAGTTATTATTCCTACGAAATTCATTATTCAGTTTGTTGGTGAAAATAATTTAAATTCTGTTTTAATTGCATCAGTTGTTGCTGTTCTTGCATATGTATGCACGTATGTAGAAGTTCCAACAGCTCTTGCTTTAATGCAAAAAGGTATGAGTGAAGGAGCAACTCTTTCGTATCTTCTTGGTGGACCTGGTTTATCATTACCATCTATTGCAATGTTATCCGGTATTTTTAAAGTAAAAGTTTTATGGATATATGTTATTGTTTCATTTTTTGGTTGCGTTCTTGCAGGATATTTGTTTAATATAATAAAATGATAATGTGAAAAGTTCTATGAAAAAGAAAGAAGGCAGAGATTAAAATATATACTAAAAGTATTGAAAATAATATACATTTCCACCTCTTTTAAAAATAGGAGGCAGGGCGATTTAAAAATAATAAATCAAATTCCCCAGAAATCCCCTTTTTACAAAGGGGTAGAAAAAAAGAGGAGTCCCCCTTTTGCAAAGGGGGAGAAAAAAAATAAGAATAAGAATAAGAATAAAAAATTCCCCTCTTTAATAAAGAGGGGTTAGGGAAGATTTTAAATTAAAAGAAAGCGAGAAAAAGAGAATGGATGTATGTAAATCCGCCTAAATCCCACTTTATTAAAGGGGGAACAAAGGCAACCAAAGTATATGAATAAAAGGATTTTTAAGTGAAGAGCGTTAAAACTTTTCACACTACCAATAAAATGAAAAGGAGGAAGATTATGAAAACATTAAAAATTTTTACAATTGAACAGCAAACTCCATGTGGCCCCGGATCATCATGCTGCGGTCCTATTGGTCTGACAAAAGAAGAATTGGATGGGATTGTTAATTCTGTTAAAAAAGTTTTTACAGGAAATATACAGATTTTTGATTTTATGGATAAAGAAGTTCAAAAAAAACACAGAGATATTTTATCAATGGTAATTTCTTTTGGATGGGGTGCATTGCCAATAATATCCATTGATGAAAAGGTTATTTCAATTGGGAGACCGAACTCAGAAGAACAGTTATTAAATTTAATAAAACAAAATATTTAAAAGGAGTGATCTATATATGCCAGATATGATTATTTATGTCAAAAATGCAAAAAAATATTTGAAGTTTCAATGACATATGATGAAAAAGACAAAGGAATAAAACCAAAATGCCCTGATTGTGGGGGGATTGATGTTATTCAGGTCTTTGGAAATATAGGATTTATAAGTGGTAATAAAAGTGGTTCCACAACACCACCTTTTTGTGGTCCATCCCAGGGAAGTGGTTGCTGCGGTTAAAGTTGAATAAATATATAATGCATTTTTATAAGTAGAAAACAAGCATCTTTTACCTGAAATCCACATTAAAAGATTGTGATTTTCAGGAAAAAAAACACCCAAAATAATAAAAAATTTTGTTTTTTAGTTAAAATGCGTTTTCTACCGCGTTTTAACGGTTTTATCTATTTTTTAATCCTTGATGAAAATATTTATTTATATTTTTACTTTTGATGTTTTTAAAATAATTTAATATTGTTGTTTATCTTTGTCTTTTTTAAATTTTTATTATTGCATTCAATATTGTGCGTTCTATATTTTTCTGCTATTTTTTTGAATTTTTTAAAGAGATGATCATGTTTTTTATTTACAAGCAGAAAAATACTGTTAAAAATAGTGTGGGAATTTTAGGAAACATAAACGGGTTTCACCATAGTTAATTTATAATTTAATTCTAAAACTTCAAGGAAAAAGATTTTTTTAGTATAAGTAAAAATCAGAAGAAATGCCAATGTCATATAATTTTCTATTTATATGTTTAAAATAACGTTATAAATAATTAGTAGTTTTAAAAGCGCTATGAAATATTTCAAAATATTCAAGATAAGTGATAGTATCCGATATTGATATATTTGATGTTAAGTTTGAGATCAGATCCAGATATTTAACATTTGCAAACGTAATAGAAAAAGATGTAAGTGCAGATTTTACGCGTGCGTGGTTTTAAAAAAAACGCAACTATGAAGATTGCAGATGCGAAAGAAAAAAATAATGCAACCATAAAGATTGCGGCTACAGAAGAAAAAAAAGAAAAAGAATGCAATTATGAAAAAAACAGGAAATTCATGAATTGCCCCTATGATAAAAGAATAATCATTACACATTATTTGGCATGTCTTTTATTGATGTTAGAAAAAATATTTTATTAATCATTTTATAGTAAAAAAATTTTTTAATCAGTTTTTTCAAATATGTGTTAAAATATAAAAGGTGGAAAAATGAAAAAAATAATAATTAAAATAATTATAATTTTTAGTGCAAAAACACTTTTCGGATTTTATTCAGATAACGGTGGATATGCAAGAATATTATCTGTTGGTTCTCCTGAAATAACCATCTCTGATATTGTTTTAAATTTTGATCTTTTTTCAAAAGGATTTACTGCGGCAGGTTTTTTCAAGCCAATAAAAAATAAAATTTTTTTTAATGCCGGGTTTTATCCAGAAAATATAAACAGCGATAATAGTAAAACAAATAATATTAATTTTTTTTTAAATAATGAAATAAAAAAACAAAATATTTTTTTTAAATTAAATGATGAAAATATTATAACAATAAATTTAAAGGCAAATTCAATAAATTCGGAATACAGTGAATCAAATGAAGATATTGCATTGTTTAATTTGATAAAGTCAATTAAAACACAAATGATTACGGGAATTGGATATTCCAGAAAAATTACTTCTAATCTGGCATTAGGATTAAATATAAATGATAATTATGTTTTTTTAAAAACAGATGAAAATTTTGAAAAGGGAGCAGAAGATAATGAGTTGAAAATTAATGAAGCATCAATGTTTTATTATACAAAAACAGAATATATGATTTCATTGGCTTATCAAATAAATAAAAATTTAAATATTGCATTTGCCTTTGGTGATAGAAAATCCGGGATACCATTTATTGTAAATGAATTATCGGGTTTAACTCTTTTTAATCCCTCTGGGGAAGAATTTGATTATGAAAATATATTTTTTAACCGCTACAATATCCTGCTTATAAATGAAACATTAAAAAGCAGGATAATTTTTGATGAAAAAATTTATTTAAAAGAGCAATATGAAGCTACTGGAAATAATTTTGATTTTGGATTGGAAATTAATCAAGAAAATATACAGGCAACAATCATAGCAGGTATTTTACTTAACTATAATTATAAATATAAAAGTGACATAAAAGATGAAATTGATTATCATTATTTCCAACCCAGAATTAATTATAAATCCGGTTTTAATTCAACATATATAACTAATTCATTTTCACACACTGTTGATTTATCTTTGAGGTATATTGCTGATAAATTTTTTATTTTTTCAAATAAATTTAATTATATTTTAGGAGAATTTGATTATAATGACGGAGTGAATTTATATAATGTTAAAATAATGCAATATAATTTAATACCTGGTTTTTCTTTTGATTTTTTCAAAATATTTGTTCTGCTTGAAATTTTTTTAGAAAATTTTTATGTTGAAAAAAACAATAAAAATAATTTCTTTCAAACAAATAATAATTTATTTTTATATGGCTTTAGAACCGGGATAGAATATAAGACCGAAAACCAGATTTATTTGCGTATAGGGTATAATCTTACAAAAGGTGGTTCGGCTTACATTGAAAAACATGGAGAAAATATGATTGACGAAAATCCAGGCACTGATTATAATCCTTTTTTAATTAAATCTGCTTTTAGTTTTGGTATCGGGCATATATTTAAAGATATTGAAATAAATTTGTGTTTTTTAAATCAGGAAATTTTTAAAATGCCGTCAGTAAATGCTTATCAAAACAGAATAAACAAAGTTATAATTGATGTGAATAAATTTTTTTGAGGATAAAAAATGAAAGAAAAAGATTTTACAGTCCTTATAATAGGCAGGGAAAATGTCGGAAAATCCACTTTGTTTAATAAACTAATAGGGGAGCATAAATCAATAATTGATGATTTCCCGGGTGTTACACGCGATAAAATATATGGAGTTGCAGAATGGCTTGGTAAAAAGTTTACCTTGGTAGATACAGGTGGCATATTATTTGAAAAAGAGGATATTATTAAAACCGAGGTTTTAAAAAAAATACAGGAAGTGATGAATGAAGCGGATTTGGCTTTACTTGTTGTTGATGCGAGGGATGGGCTTGTTCCTGATGATAAGATGATTTATAATTTTTTAAAAAAATCAGGATTGCAATTTTTAACGGTTGTAAATAAAGTAGATGATAAACTTCTTGAAAATAATGCTTATGAATTTTATAAACTTGGCGTTGAAAAATTATTTTTAGTTTCTGCAGAGCATTCCTTGGGACTTGATGCTGTATTAGATTACATAGTTAAACAGATGAAAAATATAAAAAATAAAACAAGCGAAGAAAAAAAAGATGAAATAATAAAAATAACAATTGCCGGCAGGGAAAATGTCGGTAAATCTTCACTTTTTAATGCTATTTTAAATGAAGAAAGATCAATAGTAACAGAAATCCCTGGAACAACACGAGATGCTATTGATTCATTAATTGAAATTTCAGGGAAAAAATTTATTATTATTGATACAGCTGGAATTAAAAAGAGAAAGAATATTTCAGGAAAAGTGGAGCAGTATAGTATAGGCAGAACTTTTGCCAATATAAAAAGAAGTGACATGGTTTTATATCTTTTGGATGCAATGGAAGAAATAAGTGAAATTGATAAAAAGGCAATTGATTATGCTTTAAAAAATTATAAAGGTTTGATTTTTGTTGTTAATAAATGGGATATTGTCAGACAGAAAAGAAAAAATATAAAGGAGATGAAGGAAAAATTTTTTGAGTATATTAGAAAAAAAATAAAATTTGCAGATTTTATTCCAATAGTTTTTGTTTCGGCAAAAGAAAAACAGGGATTGAATGAATTATTTGATATTGTATTTTATGTTGAAAATCAGTATAATTTTAGAGTTAAAACATCAATTTTAAATAGAGTTTTTGCTGAAACAGTATTTAGAAAAACACCACAAAGTGCAAGCGGTAATTTGAAAATTTATTATATAACACAGGTTGGTGTAAGACCGCCTGAATTTGTAGTTTTTGTCAATAAAAAAGAAAAGATTAAAGAAAATTACATAAAATATATAGAAAAAAATTTGAGAAATAAATTTGGTTTTGAAGGAGTGCCATTAAAAATAAAAGTAAAATTAAAAATAAAAAAAGGTGAGAATTTATGATTTTTTTAAGTGCTGTTTTAGGTATGTTAGGTGGTTATATTTTAGGTTCTATCCCGACAGGTTATTTGATAGTTAAGTTATTGACAGGTAAAGATATAAGAGAAATAGGCAGCGGTAATATCGGTGCCACTAATGTAAAACGGATACTTGGGTTTAAATGGTTTTTTATTGTATTAATTTTAGATGCAGCAAAAGGTTTTTTGCCAGTTTTTATTATGCAGAATTTATCAAAAACTGGCGGTGAAATTCTTCCTGTTTTAACCGGTCTGGCTGCTATATTAGGACATACCTTTACTATTTTTTTGAATTTTAAAGGCGGCAAAGGAGTTGCAACAGGACTTGGAGTATTTTTAGCATTATCACCTTTTTCTATTTTGAGTTGCGTTTTTGTTTTTTTAGTTTTGCTTTTTATGTTTAATTATATTTCTTTAGGTTCAATTATTTCTGCTTTTTTATTACCTGCTTTTATTTTTATATATGGAGAATCAGGTGAATATGGATTAATTTTTATTTTTTCTGTTTTATCCGCTGTTTTTGTAATTTATAGACATATAGAAAATATAAAAAGATTAATTGAAGGCACAGAAAATAAATTTGAATTCAAAAAGAAAGAAGAAGAAAAATGAAAATTTCAGTTATTGGTGCAGGTGGATGGGGAACAACTATTGCAATTATTTTGAATGACAATAATTACAATGTTTTTTTATATGAACATTTTAGTGAATATTGTAAAATTTTAAATGAAAACAGAGAAAATATCAAGTTTTTGAAAGGTATTAAAATTCCGGAAAAAATAGTAATTATAAACGATATGAAAAAAGCAATTGAAGAATCAGAAATTATTTTTCTTGCAACGCCTTCACATTATTTAAGAAAATTTTTGAAATTAATAAAAAAATATGATTACAGGAAAAAAATTTTTGTAAGTTTGATAAAAGGTATAGAACCTAAAACTTTAAAAACACCTTCGGAGATTATCAAGGAAATACTTGGTAATGTTAAAATAGTTGTAATATCAGGTCCATCCATTGCTCCTGAAGTTGCAAGAAAAGTTCCTACAACTGTTGTTGCTGCATCAAAGGATTTATTACTTGCTGAAAAAATACAGAAAATACTTTCAACAAATTATTTCAGGATTTATACTAATACTGATGTGAAAGGAGTTGAATTAGGAGGAAGTTTGAAAAATGTAATTGCCATTGCCGCGGGTATATTGGATGGTTTAAAAACCGGAGATAATACAAAAGCAGCGCTTATAACACGCGGGCTTGCTGAAATTAAACGTCTTGGTGTTAAATTAGGAGCATCAGAAGATACATTTTATGGTCTTTCAGGATTGGGTGATTTGGTTGTTACATGTGAAAGTAAATTAAGCAGAAACAGAATGGTTGGCGAGTTGCTTGGACAGGGAAAAAAAATCAGGGAGATATTAGCAAATATGGAAATGGTTGCAGAAGGAGTTAAAACTTCACATTCAGTTTATAGATTATCTAAAATTTATAAAGTTGATATGCCAATATCAGTTGAAATTTATAATATTATTTATCGTAATAAATCAATATATCAATCAATTAGCGATTTGATGAAACGATCTTTAAAATCAGAAAAAGAATTTTTAAATAAAAGATAAATTAAAGGAGGGTTTATTATGGAAATAAAAGAAAAAAAGTATTATCCAATCAGGGAAGTATCCCAGATAACAGGCGTAAGGGAATCAGTGATAAGATTCTGGGAACAGAATTTTGATGAACTAAAACCATTAAAAAACAGAGTCGGTCAGAGAAAATATACAAAAAGTGATATTGATATAATTTTTTTAATAAAAAAATTACTTTATGAAGAAGAGTATAAAATAAGTGGTGCTCAGAAAAAATTAAAAGAATTACTTGCAGGGAAAGACGGGGAACAAATGCAACTTTTTCCCACTGATGAAAAAATAAGATTAAGTAAATTAAAAGAAATAAAAAAAGAAATTGAAGAATTGATTGCAATACTTAATACATAAAAAAGGAGCAAATTGATGCCGGTTGCTGAAGGAAAAAAATATCCATTTGAACCTGAAAGTAAAATTGACACAAAGATATTGGAAACAATACCTTATAATGGCGGCAGGCAATTGATTGAATACAGAACAAAAGAATTTTCTGCTGTCTGTCCTTTTTCCGGCTTACCTGATATTGGAGAAGTTATTATAAAATACATACCAAATAAAAAAATAATAGAATTAAAATCCTTAAAATATTATTTTGTAAGTTTCAGAAATGTTGGAATTTATCAGGAAAAAGCAACCGATAGAATTTTTAATGATCTAAAAAAGATTTTAAAACCAAAGTATTTATATGTTGAAACAAATTATAATACCAGAGGGGGGATTGATGCAAAATGTATAATGGAAAGCCAAAAATAGTTTTCCTTTTTATTTTATTCATTTTAATCATTCCTTTGATGGCAGAAGAAGTTAAATATCCCAATGTTGCTGGTGCTTTTTATCCATTAAAAACAGAAGAATTAGAAACAATTGTTGATAATTTTATTAATAAAGCAAAAGAAACAGCAGATATTAAAGGAAAAATTTATGGTATTTTAGTTCCGCATGCCGGTTATATTTATTCTGGTGCTGTTGCAGGGTATGGTTATAAGGTTATAAATGATTATTATGATTATGTTATTTTACTTGCAACTTCGCATACTTCGGGTGAATATGGTTTACTTACTTGTCCTTATAATGCTTTTGTGGTTCCCAATGGCAGAGTAAATGTTGATAAGAAACTTCTTAAAAAGTTAATAAAAAAAAGTAAATTTATAAAAGAGGATAAATATGCATTTATAAAAGAACACGCTGTTGAAGTGCAATTGCCTTTTTTATTAAAAAAATTAAAAGTTTTTAAATTATTGCCTTTTGTTGTTTCTAATATAGAAATTTCAGATGCCAAAAAAGTTGCAGAAGTTTTGTATGATGAATTAAAAGACAAAAGGGTTTTAATTGTGATAAGCACAGATTTATCTCATTATCCGCCTTCATTTATAGCGGAAAAAGCAGATAAAGAAATTATTGATGCAATATTATCATTGGATTCAAAATTGATAAAAGACAGAGCGTATCAACTCGTAATTGATAATATTGAAAGTAATTTACAGACATCAGCATGTGGTGAAAAAGCAATAATTGCAGGGGTTGAGATTTTAAAAAAATTTGGGGCAGATAAATCTATGCTTTTAAAATATTCTCACTCAGGAATGATATCCGGTGATAATTCAAGAGTTGTCGGATATGCTGCAATTGTTTTTTATTCTGAGATGAAAGGAGACATAAAAATGGGTGATTTGGATATAAAAATAAGTAACGAACTTAAAAAGAGACTTTTAAAACATGCAAGGCAGGCAATTTATCATTATTTAAAAACAGGAGAAGTTCTCAAAATAAAAGATGATGAAAAAATTTTAGATGAATATTTTGGAGTTTTTGTAACTTTAAAAAAGAACGATGAACTTCGTGGTTGTATTGGGATGACAGAACCGCTTTTGCCTTTAAGAGAAGGCATTCCGCATTTTGCATGTTCTGCTGCATTTAATGATCCACGGTTTTATCCTGTTAAAGAAAATGAATTAAAAGAAATAGATTTGGAAATTTCAATACTTTCAAAACCACAAAAAATAAAAAATATTGATGAGATTATTATGAAGAAACATGGAGTGATTGTGAAAAAAGGCAACCGTTCAGGTCTTTTTTTACCGCAGGTTGCAGAAGAAACCGGATGGAACAAAGAAGAATTTTTATCAAACCTTTGCAGTCATAAAGCAGGACTTCCATCTGATGCATGGAAAAAAGATAAAGATATTGAAATCTTTATTTTTACTGTATATGCTTTTTCTGAAAAAGAGTTAAAATGAAAAAATTTTTTAAAAAATATTTTTTATTTGTTTTATTCTTTTTAATTTTTTTATCCTGTTCCAGACAAAAAACAATTGATGAAATGCTTGTTTCTGATAATATTCTGGACAAAAGATATGCGATAGATGAAATATGGCGTTTAAATAAAACAGAATATTCAATAAATTTAATAAATTTTTTATTTAACAACGATTTAAAAATAAAATCAGCTTTTGCTTTGAGTTTTTTGAATAATTTAAATAACGATAAAATAATTTTACAAAAATTAAAAAATGAAAACCCAAAAGATGGTGCACTTTTTTATTTTTATTTAACATTTAAAAAAAGAAAATTAGATGATGATATATTAAATTATCTTAAAAACAATCTTAACTTTTTTTCAGATAAAGAAACTTTTATTATATTTATGATTTTTGCTTTGAACAATGATAAAGATAACATCTCTGATAGGTTAATTAAACAGTATGAAATAGTTAAAAATATTTTGGAGTTGGAAATAAAGAGAGAATTTATTTTACTTGCAGGTGAAAAAAAGTTCAAAAAAGTTTATGAAATTTTAAAAAAAGAAGAAATTGCTGAGTTAAAACCATTTATTAAATGGTCAATGCATAGAATAGAAAAACCTGATAATATAATACCTGATAAAAAAGACAGGGTTATTTTAAAAAATATTTATTGGACAAAATATGAAAAAAATCCTGTAATTCCAATTGTTCCAAATACATTTAAATCAGTTCATACTGCCAATCCTGATCTTTTACTTCATAATGATATGATTTATTTTTATTATCGTGGGGGAGATGGTAATGACAGAATTGCTGTTGCAACAGTTCCTTATGAATATTTTGACGGTGTTAGATTCATTGATTATGCAAAAAATCCAATTATAGATATAGGAAAAAAATCTTTTGACGATCTTGCTGTTTTAGATCCTGCTGCCATATTTTTCAATAATAAAATTTTTTTGTATTATAGTGGTTTGGGAACAGTTAAACCGGATTCAATTGGGTTGGCAGTATCAAAAGATTTTTTTAATTTTTCAAAAGTTAAAAAAAATCCGGTTTTAACTGGCAGAGCCCCGGAGATTGTTTTAAAAGATGGATTGCTTTATCTTTATTATGTGCTTGTGAATAATAAATTGGGTTATTCCATTTATTTAGCAACATCAAGGGATGGTTATAATTTTACCGAATATAAAAAATCACCTGTTTTTGAATATTCGTCATTTGAAGATGATTGGGATGCAAAGACAGTAACAACACCAAGAATAATAAAAAAAGGGGATGTATATTATATGGTTTATGCCGGCGACAATAAGTATCTGGATTATCCCCCTTATTTTGGTATTGCTTTTTCTTATGACCTTATAAATTGGTATAGGTCAACTCAAAATCCGATATTTTCAAGAGGTAAAAAAGGTGAGTGGGATGATGGAGGAATATGGTTTGCCCAGATTTTTGAATATAAAAATAAATGGTATATGTGGTATGAGGGATGGGGGGGTGGTGAGTCCCATGAAAATGAGTATGGGAGAGGTGGCCACTCTCAAATTGGTCTCGCTATATGTGATAAATATGATATAGATGATATGCTGTAAAATCATTAGAATTTACCTTAAAATCGCATATAAATACAAAAAAACATGAAAAAAACATTTTATTTTTTAAAAAATACGTTTTTATCTCGTTTTTACGGATTAATCTACCATTCAATGATTTTTCTTTCTTTATAAAAATAACCCGATATTAATTCGTTTTCAGGTGCTGTTGCAAGCCATACAGGAGTATCTATACCTTTTTCTATTGGAAGTGGAGCATAAGGTCCGCCCATATCTGTTTTTACCCATCCAGGGTCAACTGAAAATACAAGAATTTTAGTATTTTTTAGTTCATCGGCAAGGATTTTTGTCAATGCATTGATCGCGGTTTTAGAGATGCTATAAGAAGGATAAGGACCTGTCCGTGGCAGGGATAACTGACCTAAACCAGATGAAAAATTAATGATTCTTCCAGATTCGGATTTTCTAAGCATGGGAATGAAATGTTTACACATTAAAACAGGTCCGCGTAAATTTATGTTCATTACTTTTTGAAAACAGTTAATATCTATATTTTCAATTGTTACCTTTTCATTTTCCAAATTTACAGCGGCATTGTTAATCAAAATATCAAGATAAGAAAATTCAGATGAAATATTTTTATATAAATTTTCTATGTCGTTTATATTTTCAACATCCGCTATCTTTAAAACTACATCCAGATTTTTTTCTTTTAATTTTAAAAATGCTTCGTTGCCTGAATTTTTGTTTCTGCATACCATAATAACTTTTATACCCAAAGTCGCAAGTTTTTCACTCATTGCAAAACCCAAGCCCCTATTAGCACCGGTAATTAAAGCAATTTTTTTGTTCATAATTTAATGCCTCCTTTTATTAAAATAGTTTTAATTGCCCATTGTCATCAATTAATTTGTCAAAATTTGAAATACTTAAACCTACCAAACGTATTTTCTTTTTGCCTGCAAAAGTTTTTTTGAGTAATTCTTTGGCATAATTTATCATAATAAATGATTGTTGAAAAGATTCTTTTAAAGTAATACTTCTGGTTATTAATTTAAAATCATAATATTTTATCTTTAACGTAATTGTTTTGCCCTTTAAATGATTTTCTTTAAGCCATTTTTCAATATCTACGGAAAGTTCTTCTATAATTCTGTGTATAGTATTTATATTTAATGTATCATCTGGTAAGGTTATTTCTTTGCCTATGGATTTTCTTTCATAATTTGTTTCAACAGGACTTTCATCAATCCCCCTTACAATATCATAATAATATTTACCTGTTTTTCCAAAAATATCAATTAATTTTGATAAACTTAATTTTTTTAAATCAGATCCTTTTTTAATGCCAATGGACAATAATTTTTTTTCTGTAATTTTCCCGATTCCGTAGAATTTACCTATTGGAAGATTGTCTATAAATTTTTGTGCATTTTCTGGGGTAATTACAGTAAGACCATCAGGTTTTTTGTAATCAGATGCAATTTTTGCCAAAAATTTATTATATGAAACACCGGCAGAAGCAGTCAGGGAAGTAATTTTAAAAATTTTTTGTTTTATTTCCTTTGCTATATCTATGGCATATATTATACCTTTTTTATTTTCAGTTACATCAAGATATGCTTCATCTAAGGATACCGGTTCTACTAAATCTGTCCATTCATAAAATATATTGCGAATTATTTTTGACGTTGCTATGTAAATATCAAACTTAGGTTGAAGAAAAATTGCATTTTGACATAATTTATAAGCGCTTTTTGTTGACATCCCTGATTTGATTCCAAATTTTCTTGCTTCATAAGATGCAGAACATACTACAGCGCGTTCATTAGGAAAACCACCAACAATAACTGGTTTTCCTTTTAATTCAGGATTTTCTCTTTGTTCTATTGATGCATAATATGCATCCATATCAATGTGTATGATTTTTCTGAGATTCATAAAAAAATTATAGCATAAAATATTAAAAATTTGGTATAATATAGCGAAACTTTTTAATAGTTTTTTTGTCAAAATTTAAAAATAAATAATAAAATGGTGATATAAATGAAAATAAAAGTTAACGTGAAACAAAGAAAAAAATTTTTATTCCTGGCAATGCTTTTGATAACAATAATCCTATCATTTTTAATACCACAAAAACAATTAAATGCAGATCCAGTTATGGGACAGCCTACACCAGAAACAGTTCTTGTAATTTACAGGGATGATAATGGATACAGTGAAGAATTTGCACAGAATATTATAAGTGCAATTCAGGCAGCAGGCGGAATAGTTACAATAAGAACAACAGGAGTTAATGATAATGATGGATTTTATGATGATTTAGGCGGTTTGAATTTAAATGATTTTTGTGAGGTCTGGGATTTAAGATTTAATCCAACACACATAGGATGGAGTTATTCAACAGGGGTGTATGATGATACAATAACCTGTTGTGGCGGGAACACAGATCATGAGTTATTAAAAAATTTTCTTTTACAGGGAGGGCATCTTTATTTACAAGGTGAACATCAGGATTTTTATGGTAGGAACATGTCGCTTTTGCAATTCATTGCAGATGTATCAGGTGCTATATCATATCCTGGAGTTGTTACTAATTATAAACAATGGACAAATATAGCAAATGCACCTGAAAATTTTAGAACTGATTTCCGGACATTGTCAGTTATGGATACATATTATCCTGGAACAATTTTATTATCAGGTGTAGGAAGGGGTAGACCAGTAACAACTGATGGCACATATTCATTAGACCTTGCATTTTTAAGCAGCGATTTATATGTTGGCAATGGAAAAATGTTTGTCAATTTTGATACAAATGCATTTACAGGAGATACTAATTGTCCGGGAGGATGTTTTACAGCAACACAGGAAGGTTATTATATTCAAAATGTTTATGATTTTTTAGCTGATTGCACAAAATACACATTAACAAAAACAGTTAATCCTTCAACAATATGTGTTGGTCAAAATGCAACATATCAGATTTGTTATAATAATATTGGGTCAAAAGCATTAACAGGAGTTGTTGTGTGGGATACCATACCGAATTGTCTGGCTGTTCAGGCAAGCACTAATCCTTCACCAAGTGGAAATTCTGGACAATTATATTGGTGGAATATAGGGACAGTAAATCCAGGTGTGAATGCATGTATAAATGTTGTTGTCCGGGCAACATGTTTACCATAAAAAATTTTAAAGGAATTAAAATCAAATGACAAAAATACAAATAATAATAAAAGCAATTATAATTGGTCTATTAACTACAGGGAAATTATTTGCTGCTGCAGATGTTCGTAATATAACAACCAATCCTGTCTATCTTTGCCCAGGACAAGAATTTACAATTAATTTTGAAGTAAAAGGAGACTTAAACAATAATTTATATGTTGCAGGAGTAATATCTACAAATGGAACATGGGATGTCGGGACTGATTATTTATTTATAGGGCAGGGAAATAACACGCATAACCCGCCAATAACCGGATGGCAATCCTGGGATAATTGTTATGATTATGGCGTTCCTACAATGACAATATATTTTCCCAAAAGTGTCAGAACAAGATTGCCAGCTGCAATACCTGATAAAAGCACAGTTTATATAATTATAAAGGCTGCGTCTACTTATATGAATTTAGGTGGCACAGCAGCACAGGATACAGAAGTAAAAGCAATAGAGGTAAATTGCAATAAAAGAGCAGTTGATAATATAGCAAACATGCTCCAGCAAAAATCAGAACCGGTGAGATTATCAATAGAACTATGTCAAACAGATACACCAACGCCAACTTTTACACGGACAAATACACCAACAATTACAAGAACTTTTACACCAACTTTTACACTAACAAATACTTCAACAAATACTCTAACCAATACTTTTACAAATACACGGACGAATACCCCGACCAATACAATAACCAATACTAATACACCTACAAATACACGAACAAATACACCAACTAATACAATAACTAATACACCTACAAATACGATAACCAATACGCCGACAAATACAATAACCAATACTTTTACAAATACAATTACCAATACACCAACCAATACTTATACTCAGACAAATACGAGAACCAATACACAAACAAATACACTATCAAATACACCGACTGATACACCAACACGAACATATACACCGACAGAGACATGGACAGGAACACCACCGCCGACCTGGACGCCAACAAACACATTCACAAACACAAACACGCGGACAAATACACCAACTTTTACAGATACAAATACACCTACTTATACCAATACACGGACAAATACAGCGACATCTACAAATACCAGGACAGACACATCTACGCCGACAGAGACATGGACAGGAACACCACCGCCGACCTGGACACCAACAAATACATGGACAAATACAAGAACAAACACACCGAGTTTTACAGAAACAAATACTTTTACCAGCACAAACACGCCGACAAATACACGGACACCGACAAATACACCGACTGATACAAATACTTAAATACCAACGCCGACAAATACTTATACAGTAACAAACACGAGAACTTATACGAATACACCAACAAATACAAATACCTGGACAAACACAAACACACCAACTTATACATATACACAAACAGCAACATTTACAGAAACCAATACA
>CALHNI010000028.1 GCA_938034975.1 Candidatus Goldiibacteriota bacterium
ACTTTCCCTTCTTTAAAATTTTTCTCGCCTATTACCACTCTTAATGGAAAGCCGATTAAATCAGAATCTTTAAATTTAACTCCGGGTGATACGTCTCTGTCATCTATAATCACATCAACTTTTTCCTGTTTTAATTTTTCATATAACTCAAAAGCAAAATTAGTTCCTTCTTTATATTTATTATTAACAGGAATAATTACTACTTCAAATGGGGCAATTGCAAATGGCCATATAATTCCATTTTCATCATAATTCTGTTCAATTGCCGCTGCTGCAATTCTTGTAACCCCTATACCATAACAGCCCATAATAAAAACCTTTGATTTTCCTGTTTCATCAAGAAAAGTTGCATTCATTGCTTTACTGTATTTATCACCTAAATAAAACACATGCCCGACTTCAATGCCTTTTTGCTCTGAAAGTTTTGTGCCGCATTTTATGCAGAAATCCCCTTTTTGTATTTTTACAACATCTATGATTCCATCTTCTTTAAAATCCCTGTCACGTTTAACCCCTATATAATGATAATCTTTTTCATTTCCGCCACAAACAAGAGAATACATCTCTGCCACTGAAGTATCTATGTATAATTTAATACCTTTTTCTTTTAAATTTATAGGTCCTGCAAATCCAACAGGTGCATGTGTTTTTTTGACAATTTCTTCAGGTGTTGCCAAACGCAATTCATTTACTTTTATGGCATTTTTTAATTTTATTTCGTTTATTTCTCTATCTCCACGCATCATAACTGCTATCATCTCTCCATCAGCGATATAAAGTATTGTTTTTGCTGTATCTTCCGGTTTTAATTTTAAAAAATTGGCAAGTTCTTCCACTGTCCTTATATTAGGTGTGTGGACCTTTTCTAATTTTTCTCCGGCATTTCCGCCTTTTTTTTCTATTTTGCCTTCTGCTTTTTCAACATTTGCGGCGTAAGCACAGGAAGGACAGAAAACAATTGTCTCCTCACCTGTATCTGCCAAAACCATAAATTCAGCAGATGATGTTCCACCAATTGCACCTGTATCTGCTTCAACTGCTCTGAATTTAAATCCAATCCTTGAAAATATTCTGTTATATGTTTCAAACATTTTTTTATAACTCTCTTTTGCTGCGTTTTCATTCTTGTCAAAACTATATGCATCTTTCATCATAAATTCTCTTGCTCTCATTACACCAAATCGTGGCCTTATTTCATCCCTGAATTTAACCTGTATCTGATAAAGTATCTGTGGTAATTGTCTGTATGAATTTATATATTTTCTAACTATATCTGTTATTATTTCTTCATGGGTCGGACCTAATGCAAAATCTTTTTCCTGCCTGTCTTTTACACGCATCATTTCTTTCCCATATAAATTCCATCTCCCTGTCTCCTGCCATAGTTCTGCCGGTGAAAGAATCGGCATTAAAACTTCCTGCGCACCGGCATTATCCATTTCTTCTCTTATTATTTTTATTATTTTTAAAACCACTTTCCAGCCAAGTGGCAAGAAATTATAAATACCAGATGCAACTTTCATTATCAAACCGGCTTTTAACATTAATTTATGACTTATTGTTTCTGCTTCTTTTGGATCTTCTCTTAATGTATTAATAAAACTTTCACTCCATTTCATTTTTCATTCTCCCTTTTTTATTAACTTTTGTAATTCTTTTTCAAAGATCTTTAATATTTTATTTTTTGCTGCTTTTTTAATTATTTTACCATTTTTGAAAATTATACCTGCATTTTTACTACCGGTTACGCCTATATCTGCTTCTTTTGCTTCACCTGGTCCATTTACAACACAACCCATTATTGCAACCTTCAATGGTCTTTTTATAAATCTTACTTTTTCTTCTATTGTCTTGGACATTTTAATAACATCAATCTCTGTTCTTGCACAGGTAGGACATGAAATTATTTCAACACCGTATTTCCTTTTACCTGTTGCATCCAAAATACGATATGCAGTATAAATTTCCTCAATCGGATCATCAGAAAGTGAAACACGTATTGTATCACCAATTCCTTCATATAATAAAATACCAAGACCTACTGCTGATTTTATAACCCCGCTTTTTATTGTGCCTGCTTCTGTTATACCGAGATGCAATGGATAGTTTCTTATTTTGCTTATCAATCTATACGCTTCCACAGTTGTTGGAACATCTGCTGCTTTTAAAGAAACAACAATATTATAAAATTCATTTTTTTCAAAAAATTCTATGTGTTCCATTAAACTCGCAACCATTTTATCTGAAATTTCATTATTACTTTTGATTTTAAGTTCGTATTTAATATCTTTTTTTAAAGAACCTGCATTTACTCCAATTCTGATAGGTATCCTTGCTTTTTTTGCTGCTTTAATGATTTCCAGAACTTTTTCTTCACTACCAATATTCCCAGGATTTATTCTTATTTTATCAGCGCCGTTTTTTATTGATTCTATTGCCAGTTTATAATCAAAATGGATATCTGCAACTAATGGAATTTTTATTTTTTTTTTAATTGCTTTTATTGCTTTTGCAGATTCAAAATCAGGAATAGATACTCTTATTATTTCACATCCTGCTTTTTCCAGACTTTTTATCTGTTCAACAGTTTTTTTTATATTAAAAGTTTCGGTATTTGTCATTGACTGAACTAAAACTGGATTTCCCCCACCTATTTTAACTCCTCCGATATTTACAACATTTGTCATTTTTTATTATCCACCTTTAAAAATCCTGAGTAAATCTTTATAAGTTACAAAAATCATAAGGGTAATTAATAAAAACCATCCGGTTTCCATCAATGCCTGTTGAACTTTTAAAGGAACAGGTTTTCTTATAATTCCTTCTATTAAAAACATAACAACAAGTCCGCCATCTAATGGCAATAATGGCAAAAAGTTAACAAGTGCCAGATTTATATTTATAATTGCAAAAAGAAGTAATAAATTTAAAAACCCTGTTTTTGCAACTTTATATGTTATATTGATTACGCCTATAGGTCCTGCAATTTCAGGTTCAATTTTTCTTGTTATCATTTTATAGATTGCCTTTATTGTTAGACTCGTAAAAAACCATGCCTGCTCAACTGCTTTATCTGCTGCTTTAAAAAAACCATATTTTATTTTTATAGTTTCTCCTGATGGTTCAATACCTAAAAAAGCCCTTGTCTTTTTATCTTTTAAAATATCTTCCACTGTTTCTATTTTGGGTTTTATTTTAAAAATCATCTCTTTTCCCTGTCTTAAAATTTTAACTTCTAAAATCTCATCTTTTGAAGTTGCTATTATATTTGATAATTCATCCCAGGTTTTTATTTTTTTCTGATTTATTTCAATTATTTCATCACCTTTTTGCAACCCGGCAGTAAAAGCAGGATAATCTTTTTTCACATTCCCAATTATCGGCTTTAATGTTTCAAAGCCAAAAAGAAAAACAATCCATAATAATATAACAGCAAAAAATAAATTTTGTAAAACACCCGCAGAAGCAAGAATAATTTTTTTATGAGCCGGCTGGTTTAAAAATGCCGTGTCCCCTATTTTTGCTGCTTCCTCCGGATTTTCGCCTTCTAATTTTACAAATCCACCTAAAAAAACAAGCCATGAAATTAAATACTCTGTTTCTCCTTTTTTAAAAGAAACCATTTTAGGACCCAGTCCTATTGAAAATTGTTCAACTTTTATCCCCATGAGTTTTGCAGATAAAAAATGCCCAAACTCATGCACAAAAATTGTAAAACCAAACAAAATTACAAGATAAATTATCTCAATCATTATCAATCACCTCCTGTGTTTTTTTTCTTGTATCAGTATCTACTCTTAAAATATCTTCTAATGAAGGATTTTTGATTAAAGTATGTTCTTTTATTGCTTTTTCTATATAATAGGTTATTTTATCAAAGGTTATTTTTCCTTCAATAAAATTTTTAACTGCTATTTCATTTGCAGCATTCATGCATGCCGGCATTGTGCCTCCAACTTTACCTGCTTTTAACGCAAGAAAAAATCCTCTGAATTTATATTTATCAATTTTTTTAAAATCAAGTTTTATCCCCTTTTTTAAGTTAAGTGAATGAACTATGTTTTCTTTTCTCTCAGGATAAGTCAAAGCATACATAATAGGCAATTTCATATCTGGTTTTGATATCTGGGCAATTATAGAACCATCTTTAAATTCAACCATTGAATGAACAATTGATTGTGGGTGAATGACAACATCAATTTTTTCATAAGGTAAATCAAAAAGATAATGCGCTTCTATGACTTCAAGTCCTTTATTGACAAGAGTTGCTGAATCTATAGTTATTTTTTCTCCCATTTTCCATGTGGGATGGTTTAAAGCTTCTTTCTTTGTTATTTTTTTAAAATCTTCTTTATCTCTTTTAAAAAATGGTCCTCCTGATGCAGTTAGAATTATTTTTTTTATAAATTCCTTTTTTTGCCCATGCAAAACCTGAAAAATAGCGCTATGCTCACTGTCAACAGGTAAAATTTGTGCTTTATGTTTTTTTAATTCATTGTTAATTATATCACCTGCTATAATTATTGCTTCTTTATTTGCAAGTGCTATTTTTTTCCCGGCTTTAATAGCAGAAAGCAAAGGAAAAAGCCCTGCTGCTCCAACAATACTTAATAATATCACATCTACCTTTTTTAATGATGCAAGATAGCATATTCCTTTAAGTCCTGATAAAATTTTAATGTTTTTGAATTTTTTTTGTAAAATTTTTGCTTTTTTTTCATTATTTAAAGAAACATATTCCGGTTTAAAAATTTTTATCTGCTTTGATAGTTCAACAACATTTTCTCCTGCAGATAAACCAATAACATTAAATTCATTTTTAAATTTTTTTATAAGTGATAATGCTGATTTTCCTACTGAACCGGTTGAACCTAAAATAACAATATTTTTTTTCATAATATAATTTAAATAACAAAATATTTAATATAGATATACATGACAGGCGCATTAAAAAGCATAGAATCTACTTTATCTAAAAATCCACCATGTTCTGATAAAATATTTGAAGAATTTTTAACACCTGAAAATCTTTTTATAACAGATGCAGTTATATCGCCTGCCTGGCCGAAAAAAGATGCAAGTAATGGTAAAATAACTGCATCTTTCATTGAAAATTTTATTGATGCTGGTATTACAGTGAATATGATAATGAAAAAAACTATTATATTTATAATTATACCACCTATTAACCCTTCTACTGTTTTTCCGGGGCTTAATTCAGGAATGAGTTTGTGTTTACCTAAAATTTTACCTGTAAAATATGCTCCAGCATCATAAACCCATGTTAAAAGTGGAAGCAAGAATAAAAAATATGTGCCGTTTGGGAGGAATCTTAATTTAATCACAAATGAACCCAAAATAGAAATATACATAACAACCCCAAGAGTAAAAAAAGCACCCTCTATATTTTTAATGCTTTTTGTAAATATTAAAATAAAAAATAAAAATAAAATCATTGATGAAACAGCATAAATTATATAAATTGTATCCTGCTTAAAAAGTTCAGGCAAAAAAACAAAAATAGCAAAAAAAATTCCTGTTTTTTTGAATATGTTTATCTGTTTTTTTTCAAGCATTAAAAAAATCTCATAAAGCGCAATTAAAAATGCTATTATGCCGATAACTAATATGGGATAAGGATTTTCAAAAAAAATAAAAAATCCCAAAATTGGTAAAACAAAAATTGCAATTATTATTCTTTTTATCATAACTTATATGCCCCCAAACCTTCTTTCTCTTTTATTAAACTCATAAATTGCTTTCATTAAATCTTTTGCTTTAAAATCAGGCCATAGTGTCTTTGTCACATATAGTTCTGTATAAGCAATTTGCCATAAAAGAAAATTACTTATCCTCATCTCGCCACTTGTTCTTATCAGTAAATCAGGATCCGGAATATCTTTGGTATATAAATAATTTTTAAATATATTTTCTGATATTTTTTCCTTTACTAATTTACCATTTTTTATATCTTTTATAATTTCATTAACTGCATTTATAATTTCATCACGACTGCCATAATTTAATGCAATAATCAAGGTAAGCGAAGTGTTTTTTTGGGTTAATTCTTCTGTTTCCTCTATTTTTTTAATTATGTCCCTGGCAAGTTTGTTTCGGTTTCCAATTACTTTAAAACGTATGTTGTTTTTAATTAGTGTTTTTCTTTCATTATTCAGATATTCTTTTAATAAACGCATTAAAAATTTTATTTCATTTTTTGGTCTTTTCCAGTTTTCTGTAGAAAATGCATATAGGGTAAGATATCTCACCCCTAATTTTACGCAGGCTTGTGTTATTTCTCTGACTGATTTTGCCCCCTCTTTGTGGCCAAATATCCTGGGTAAATTTCTTTTTTTTGCCCATCTGCCATTACCATCCATTATTATGGCAATATGGTTAGGGATTTTATTTTTTTTTTTCAATATAAACTCCGTTAAATATTAAATAATATTATATTGTCATTAATTCCTGCTCTTTTGCTTTCACAATATCATCTATTTCTTTAATAAACTTATCGGTTATTTTTTGTACTCTTGCTTCAGAATGTTTTAAATCATCTTCTGAAATAACTTTTTCTTTCTCCATATGTTTTAATTTTTCATTTGTTTCCCGTCTTATATTTCTTATATTTATTTTGGCATCTTCTCCCATTTTTTTTACTTTTTTCACATATTCTTTTCTGGTTTCTTCGGTTAATTCCGGAAAATTAATTTTTAAAGAATCACCGGTATTAACAACAGCTACCCCTAAATTTTCAGTTATAATTGCTTTTTCTATATCAGATAAAATATTTTTGTCCCACGGTTTAACACTTATTGTTTTTGCTTCTATTAAAGACAAACTGGCAACCTGGTTTATAGGCGTCATCTGCCCATAATAAGGAACTTTTACTGATTGTAACACTGCAATATTTGCTCTTCCGGTTCTTATTGCTTTTATTTCTTCATGAAAAAAATCAACTGACTTTTTCATTTTCACTTCGCATTCTTTTATTGTGTTTTCCATGAAATTAAATTCCCCCTTTCACTATTTTATTAAAGTTCCAATATTTTTTCCCATAATTACTTTTTCTATATTCCCTTTTTCTTTCAGATTAAAAATTATTATAGGTATATTATTATCCATACATAAAGAAATTGCTGTAGAATCAATCACTTTTAAATTTTTATTTAAAACATCTATGTATTTAAGTTCTTTAAATTTTATTACATTTTTATTTTTTTCTGGATCATCACTGTATACGCCGGACACTTTTGTTGCTTTTAAAAATACTTCGGCGCCTATTTCTATTGCCCGCAAAGCAGCTGCGGTATCTGTGGTAAAATAAGGATTCCCTGTTCCGCCAGCAAAAATTACAATCCTGTTTTTTTCCAGATGCCTTATTGCTCTTCTTCTTATAAATGGCTCTGCTAATTCTTCCACATTTATGGCTGATAAAACCCGCGTAGGGATTTTCATCTGTTCCAAAATATCCTGTAAAGCCATTGCATTTATTATTGTTGCAAGCATACCCATATAATCTCCAACTACCCTGTCTATTTTAAAATGTTTACCACTTCCCCCGCGAAATATGTTTCCACCGCCAATTACAATACCTATTTGTATGCCTTTTTCATATATTGTTTTTATTTCGTTTGCAATACTATAAACCGTATCATAATCAATACCTGATGATTTTTCACCTGCTAATGCTTCTCCGCTTATTTTTAACATTACTCTTTTATAAATAAATTTCCCACTCATTTTTTTCATTTATATATACCTTTTTTTTATTTTTCGCCTACAACAAATCTTACAAATCTTTTAACAACTATATTTTCGCCTAATTTACTTATTTTTTCCTTTATAACAGAATCCACATTTTTTTTATCATCTTTAATAAATGCCTGTTCTAGCAAACAAACTTCCGAATAATATTTTTCAAGTTTGCCGTTAATGATTTTTTCAAGTACATTATCCGGCTTTTTGGTATCTTTTAACTGTGCCTTGTAAATTTCTTTTTCTTTTTCTATGACTTCCTGCGGTATATCTTCTCTTTTTATATAAGACGGATTCATTGCTGCAATCTGCATTGCAATATCTTTTGCGAGTTCTTTAAAATCTTCTGTCCTTGCAACAAAATCTGTTTCACAATTCAATTCAAGTAAAACCCCTAATTTTTCATTTGAATGTATATATGAATAAATTATTCCTTCTTTTGCTGTCCTAATACTTTTCTTTGCAGCAGATGCTATTCCTTTTTCTCTTAAATAATCAATCGCTTTTTCTATATTACCCTGGGTTTCTTCCAATGCTTTTTTGCAGTCATTTACTCCAGCGCCTGTTTTCTCCCTTAATTCTTTTATTTGTTCAATAGTTACTTCTGCCATTTTTTTCTCTCCTTTTTAGTTATAAAATTTTTATTCTGTTTTTGATGGGTCCTTAAAAGTTTCTTCTTCCTCTTTAAAAATCTCTGAATAATCTGTTTTGTCAATTGATTCTACTAATTCTTTTTGATCCTCTGTTGATGCTGCAGACTCAAATTCCGGATTTTTTTCTATGACAACCTCTTTTTCTCTTTCAATTGCAATTTTTTCTTCAATTATAGTATCAGCAATTAATTTACACATCAGCCGTACAGCTCTTATTGCATCATCATTACCTGGTATTAAAACATCAATGTTATCAGGGTCGCAGTTTGTATCCACAACTGCAACAACAGGTATGCCGAGTTTATTTCCTTCTTTAACAGCATTTTCTTCGCGTTTAACATCAATAATAAAAATAGCTCCAGGCAACTCTTCCATATCTTTCATTCCTTCAAAATTATCCTTTAATTTTTTCAATTCTTTAAGAAGGGATATTTTTTCCTTTATCGGATATTTGTTTATTTCACCGGTTATTTCCATTTCTTCTAATTGCTTTAATCTTTCTATCCGTGTTTTTATTGTTGAAAAATTTGTTAAAATCCCACCAACCCAGCGTGTCGCAATATACGGCATTCCGCATCTGATTGCTTCTTCTTTTATTGCATCTTTTGCCTGTTTTTTTGTTCCAACAAATAATACCTTTTCCCCGTTTCTTATTACCTGTCGTATAAACTGGATTGCATCTTTTAAGTATTTTACTGTTTTTTGAAGGTCAATGATATAAATCCCATTGCGTGCAGAAAAAATATAAGGTTTCATCTTTGGGTTCCATCTTTTGGTTTGATGTCCAAAATGAACCCCTGATTCTAAAAGTGCTTTCATTGAAACTTGTGGCATAAATTTTTCCTCCTTGGTTTTTTTCTTTTGCTTTCTTCATCTTTTAAAGCACCCTTTATTTTATTTAAAGGGACCCGCTTTAAAATCCAAAAGCATGTTTTTTAAATTTGCAAAATTTTAACAAAAATAATTTTGTAAAGCAAGCATTTTTTACTCAGTAAAAACGCATTAGAAAATACGTTTTTTTATATGCATTGCTTTTATTAACCATTTTTTATTTAAAATAAAACACAAGCGCTGTTTTAAATATTTTTTTTTAATAATATTTTCTCCTGAAAAAAACGCAAATTCTATTGCATTTTCAGGCTTTATTGATGTTTTTTAAAAATCTTACTTTATCTTTAATTTTTTCATCTTACTTATCAGGGTTGCTCTGTTAATTTTTAAAATCTCAGCTGCTTTTACTTTATTTCCTTGTGCTTTTTCTAAAGCATCTAAAATTAATTGCCTTTCATATCTTTTTATTTTGTCTGTAAATTTTTCCGAATATTTATCATCTTTGCCTATTTTATTTTTTATTTCATATGGTATATCTTCCGGTTCTATATACTCTTTCCTGCATAAAACTAAAATGCGTTGGATTAAATTTTCAAGTTCCCTTATATTTCCCGGGTAATCATAAGCAAGCAAAATATCCAGCGCTTCTTTACTGATTCCTTTTACTTTAAACTGACTGAAATCAGCGTATTTTTTTATAAAATTATCTATAAGAAGTGGTATGTCTTCTTTTCTCTCTCCTAAAGAAGGAACTTTTATTTCAACAACATTTAAACGGTAATAAAGATCTTCTCTGAATTTTCCCAGTTTTATATTTTCTTTTAAATCCTGGTTTGTGGATGCAATTATTCTTACATTTGCTTTTAAAGTTTTTTCGCCACCGACTCTTTCAAATGTTTTATCCTGGATAACCCTTAATAATTTAACCTGAAGATCAAGTGGCATATCACCTATTTCATCTAAAAAAATACTTCCTTTATCAGCAAGTTCAAATCTACCCCTTTTTAAATAATACGCATCTGTAAATGAACCTTTTTCATGTCCGAAAAGTTCGGATTCCAAAACTCCAGGGGCTAATGCAGCACAGTTCACTTTTATAAAAGGGAAATTCCTTCTCATACTCTTAAAATGTATTTCTTCTGCTATAACTTCTTTACCAACTCCTGTTTCGCCTAAAATTAAAATATTTGCATCTGTATCTGCTACTTTATCAATCATTTCAATAATTTCTTTTATTCTTTCATTATTACCTATAATTTCTCTTTTAATAAGATTTTTAAGATAAATATTTTCTTGTTTTATTTTTTTATTTGATAATATTCTTGCAACCTGTAATCTTATATGGTCAATTGAAAAAGGTTTGGTAATAAAATCCTGTGCTCCTTTTTTCATTGCATCTACCGCTTTATCAATTGTCCCATACGCTGTAATTACTATGACTTCTGTATCTGGACTTTTTTCCCTGGTTTTTTCTAAAACATAAATTCCGTCTTTTTCAGGTAATTTTAAATCCGTAATCACTATGTCAAAAAATTTTTCTTTTAATTTTTTTTCTGCTTCTTCTGCTGATTCAGACAAAACAACTGAATAATCTTCTATTTCAAAAGTTTCTTTTAATATATTCCTTAAAGATTCATTATCTTCAACTATAAGTATTTCTGCCATATTTACTCCTGTCCACTTTGAATATATTTTTAATGGACTATAATATAATTGTTATCTGCATTCCTTCTTTTTTTTTAGAATCTATAAAAATTTCTCCTTTATGAATTTCTTTTATTATTTTATAAGTTATTGCGAGACCTAATCCCGCTCCTTCTTTTTTTGCACTTACAAATGGCTGGAAAATTTTATCCATTATTCTTTCATCTATTCCTGGTCCGTTATCTTTGATTATTATTTTTATTTTATCATTTTCTTTTGCTAGTTTAATTTGTATTTTTTTATCGGTATTTTGTGATATGGCATCCAAAGAATTTATTAAAATATTATAAAATGCTTTTTTTAACAAATATTCATCGGCATTTTTAATATACTTTTCTTTGTCATCACATTCCAATTTTACAATACTTTTTTCTTTCTTAAAAACTTCATCAATGACTTTTTTTAAAATTTCTTTAATATCCAAAGGAAAAAATTCCGGTGTAAATTCTTTTGTATAGGTTAAAAAATTATTTAAAAAATTATTAAATTTTAGGATATTTTTCTTTATTTCTTCTGCATAATTTATTATCTTTTTATCCTGGGTTTTTTCAATAATCAACTCAGCATACCCACTTAAAATATTCAGTGAATTTCGCATTTCATGTGCAATACCTGCTGAAAATTCACCTATTGTTGCCATTTTTTCCCTATTTTCTATATATTCCTTAATCTCTTTTTTCATCTTATCAAAGGTCAACGATAAAATAACAATTTCTTCTTCCTTTGCATCTATTTTTATGTCTTCATTAAAATCTCTGCCTGCTATTTTTTCTGCTTTTTCTTTTAATCTGATTATAGACCTTGAAATTCCGGAAGATATTAAATAGGAAATTATCAGCGCAAGTAAAAGGACATGTATACTTGCAATTAAAAATACCTTTGCATATTTTTTCAGGTATTCCTCATATAAAACATTCATCTCAATTCCAATAAGCCATTTATCATTTAAAGGGGTATAACCTGTTTTAAAGTATTTACCTTCTGCCCCTATATAAAAAGGAGAAGATGTTTGCCTGCCTTTAAATGCCTGATTTATTTCAAAATTATCAATATCCAAAAAAAATTTTTCTTTTTTTTCAGAAAGTGAAAAAATAACGTTTTTATCCCTGTCAATGATAAAAACATCATTTACATTCATTATTTTTTTTAGTTTGTTCATTTCATCCAAATATCTTTTATAGACTTTTCCCTCTAATTTTAAAACTTGTATATCTTCAAACCTTATTTCCCTTTTTATTATTTCCCCTGCCATTGT
>CALHNI010000029.1 GCA_938034975.1 Candidatus Goldiibacteriota bacterium
CAACAGACGAAGAAAAATTATCCAATACAGTCATTCCTATTTTTTTAAAATCGTCAAAAAAAATGCTATTTAGTATATTTTCTGAAGATTGTATATTTACAACCATAAAAAAAACAATTGATACTAATAAAATATACCGTAAAAACGCATTAGAAAATGCGTTTTTACGTAAATATAAAATATTTTTGTCTTTTTGGTTTAACAATTTTTTATTTTTATAGGGCATTACTTTTATTCACCTGTTTTTTAATTTTAAAATAAGTTCTCTTTTAAAATTTCTATTTGTTTATAAACCTTTTTTTATATTCCTATTTTCCCCTGAAAAACGCTAATGCGTTTTTCAGGATGTATTTTTTCATTTATATAATTCATTTTTTTCAATATATTTTAATATTTTTTCTCCGAGTTCATCTTTGCAATTAACTCCATTTTTTATCTTTTTTCTTATATTGGTTGATGCAATGTTTATTAAACCATGCCCAGCCCATAAAATTTTAATATCCGGAAATTTTTTTACTATTTTTTCCTTTGGATAGCCACGCCTTAAATAAACAATAAATTGAACAAGTTTTAAAAGTTTTTCACTTTCTTTCCATTTATCAATAAAATAAAACGCATCTGAACCAACAATAAAAAAAATTTTATCATCAGGATATTTTTTTAAAAAATATTCAACTGTGTCAATTGTATATGATATTTTTTTTCGCTTTAATTCAAAATCAGAAAATTCCAAATCTTTTTCTTTGTTTATAAGCAATTTAACCATTTTTTCCCTGTGTTTTGCATCTATCAAATCTTTTGCATCTTTATGCGGTGGAATATACGCTGGTATAAAAAAAACTTTTGATATACCATATTGCTTTATAATTTCTTTTGCAATTAAATAATGTCCAATATGTGGTGGATTAAAAGTTCCGCCGAATAATGCAATTTTTTTATTCACGGATCTGACCATCCCCTTTTATAATATATTTTTCAGATGTTAAACCTTCCAAAGCCAAAGGACCCCTTATATGGATTTTATGATTGGAAATTCCCATTTCCGCCCCTAATCCAAATTCAAATCCATCATGTAATCTTGTTGAAGCATTTAAAAAACAAGCTGCAGAATCCACTTCTTTTAAGAACTTTTCAGCACATTTTTTATCTTCTGTTATTATAGCATCAGAATGATGTGTTCCATATTTATTTATATGCATAATTGCTTCATCAATATCATTTACAATTTTTATATTCAATATATAATCATTATATTCGGTATAATAATTTTTTTCTTTTGCTAAAATACCATCTTTGATAATTTTTTTTGTTTTTTCACATACAAATAATTTAACATTTGCTTTTTTTAACTCATCATAAATTTGGGGTAAAAAAATCCGCGAAATATCTTTATGAACAAGTAAAGTTTCCATTGCATTGCACGTTCCTGGTCTTTGAACCTTTGCATTATAACAAACCCTTACAGCCATATCAATATTTGCTTTTTTATCAACAAATATATGACACACCCCTGCATCATGATAAATCACAGGTATTTTTGAATTTGTAGCAACAAAATCTACAAGTGCTTTTCCACCCCGGGGTATAATAACATCTATATAATCTTTCAATTGTAATAAAATTTTAATTGCCTTTCTATCTGTTGTTTTTATTGTTTGGACAACAAATTCAGACAAGCCTGATTTTTTTAATCCTTTTTTTATCAAATCCGTAAGTAAAATATTTGAAAAAATTGCTTCAGACCCTCCACGTAAAATAATACAATTTCCGGATTTTATACTTAATGCCGATGCCTCTATTGTTACATCTGGTCTGGATTCATATATAATACATAATACACCTAACGGCATTTTCACTTTTGAAATTTTCATACCATTTGGCCTTACCCATGTTTTAGTTATTTCACCAACAGGATCTTTTAATTTTATTATTTCTTTTAATGATTTTATCATCTGATCTATTCTTTTATCAGTTAGAGTTAATCTGTCAATAAACGCACTTGACTTATTTAATTTCTGACTATTTAAAACATCTTTTCTATTTATTTTCTTTATAATTTCACGTTTTTTTTCAATTTCTTTTGCAATGTAAAATAAAGCTGAATTTTTTTGTTCTGTACTTACTTTTAACATTTCAAAGGATGCTTCTTTTGCTTTTTTACCAATTTCCAAAACATATTCTTTCAGTTTCATTTTATACTCCTTAAAAAAAATCTTTTATGATTTCATTTGAAATTAAAAATCCTTTTTCAGTCAAAAAAATTCTTTTTTTGCTTTTTTTCATAAAATTATCAGATGTGTATTTGTCAATTATATTACTATATTTTAGGTAAAAATCAAATTTAAAGTTCTGATAAAATTCTTTATTATCTATACCATTTTTTGTTCTTAGTTTTAACATAATATATTCTTTTATTTTTTTTTCATCTGATATTTTTTCCCTGCAAATAACCGGCAGTTTATTATTTTTTAAACTTTTCATATAGTCATATATATCAGATGTATTTGAAAATCTTTCATTATTATAAAATGATGATGCTGATACTCCAATCCCAATATATTGACCTGAATTCCAGTAATTTAAATTATGCAAACAAAATTTATTTTCTAAAGCAAAATTTGATATTTCATAATGAACAAATTTATTTTTTTTTAATCTTTTAACACCATTTAAATACATATCAGCAATTATATCATCATCAGGCAATTTTTTATTTTTAAATTCTTTACCATGTATAGTAAATAAATAAAATGATATATGATCAGGTTTTAATTTAACTGCCTTATCTATGTCGTCAAGAACATCTTTTAACTTTTGCCCGCAAATTCCATACATTAAGTCAATATTTATATTATTAATCCCTGATTTTTTAAATAAATCAAAAGTTGTATAATTTTCTTTATTTTTATGGACCCTTCCCAAAATTTTTAATACTTTATTGTTAAAGCTTTGCATTCCAATACTTATCCTGTTTGTATTTTCTGTAATTATCAATGCTTTATTTTTATTTATTGTTCCCGGGTTTATTTCTATTGTTATTTCTTTTAACTTTTCCCTTTCAATTGTTGAGTATATAAGAAAAAATAATTTTTCAAGTTGTTTTTCAGAAAGAAAACTTGGTGTGCCACCTCCAATATATAAAGTTTCAAAGTTAATATTATAACGCGTTTTATATATTAAAAGTTCTTGATGTAAAATATTTAAATATTCATCAATTAAATCCGATTTATTTTGAAATGATACAAAATCACAATAAGGACATTTTTTTATACAAAATGGGATATGAATATATAACCCAGCCATAAATTTTAATTACTTTGCCAAAGCAGGCTGTGTATTCCCTTTTGTATCCGTATTTACTTTATCTCCTACATCAAGATTAAAATGCTTTATAACTCTCCATCTTGTAGGTGGCCAATAAACAATCCATGCCTGCCCACGTAAATACCTGTATGGTAAAAATCCCCAGAACCTTGAATCAGCAGAAAAATCGCGATTATCTCCCATCACAAAAATATGATTTTCAGGTACTTTAACAGGACCAAAATTATCTCTGGGACTATATTCACGTGGTATTGTTCTTATATCTTTGTGAAAAACATATGATTCATCTATTTTTTTTCCATTAATATATAATATTTTATCTTTTATTTCTATTATATCCCCTGGTATACCTATACATCTTTTTATAAACATATATTTAGGGTCATTGGGATATCTGAAAATAACAACATCTCCTCTTTTAGGATGTTTGAATTTTAATATTTTCTCTTTTTTAAATATTATCGTAGTCCCGTATATAAATTTATTTGCAATTATATGGTCCCCTATTAAAAGTGTATCTTCCATTGATGATGTTGGTATTTTAAATGCTTGTATTAAAAATGCTCTGATTATTATTGCAATTATAATTGCTTCAAAAGCAGGTTCAACCCAATCCCTTACTATATGCTTTTTAGGCAACTTAAATGTAAAAACAACTAAAAGTTCGCCAACAACCAAAGCAACAAATAATGCCCAAAAAATAAACTCAGTAGTTTCCAACCCTTTTATTATAATAAGAACTGCAATAAAAGCAAAAATCACAAAAATACTGCCGAATATACCAAAAATAGCCTTTTTATCTAATTTCATTTATATTCTCCGAAAATTTTTAAATTTAATTGTGCCAAATTTTACAATTATAGTTCAGTTTTGTCAAATAAAAAGATGTACCGTAAAAACGCATTTGAAAACGCGTTTTTACGGTGATAAAAAAAATATTTGACAAAAAAAATAAATAATGATATATAATATATCTACTGTTTTAGATAATCATATTTTTTAATATTTAAGGAGTTTTTTTGTTTAAAACGAATATTTTGCATATTAGAAATCGTTTAAAAGAATTAAGTGAAAATTTACTTAATCCTTTAATTGCTCTTTTAAATTTTTTAAAGATAACACCTAATATGATTACAATCATAGGTTTTATTATTAATTTAATTGCTTCTTATTATATATATAAAGGAAGTTTTATTTATGGAGCAATCATTATACTGATAGCTGGTTTATTTGATATGCTGGACGGCATGCTTGCCCGTAAAATGAATAAGAAAACCAAATTTGGTGGTTTTCTTGATTCAACTGTTGATAGATTATCAGAAGGTGTTTTGTATTTAGGCATTTTACTATTTTATATTAATACATCAAATAAAATTGAAATAATTTTAAGTTATTCTGCCATGTTTTTTTCATTTCTGATAAGTTACACAAGAGCAAGGGCAAGCGGATTTAGAATTGATTGTGAAGTAGGAATCTTTACAAGGCCGGAAAGAATAATTGCTTTGGTTATTGGATTATTGTTTAATCAACTGTATATAACACTAATAATAATAAATGCTCTTTCAGTAATTACTGTTTTACAAAGAATTATAAAAGTATATAAAGATACCAAAATATTAAATTAAGGAGGAGAAAAAAGGATGGAAAACAAAATTCGTATAGCAATTGCAGGAATGGGAAATTGTGCGTGGTCTCTTATGCAGGGTCTGGAATATTATAAGAATATTCCTGATGATGTTTTTGTGCCTGGTCTTATGAACGCAAATTTAGGTGGTTACAGAGTCAAAGATATTGAATTGGTCGCTGCCTTTGATGTGGACGCCAACAAAGTCGGGAAAGATGCAAAAGATGCTTTAGAATCATATCCAAATAACACAATAGAGTTTGCTAAAGTTAAAAAAACAGGTGTAATAGTTCAAAGAGGAAGAACTTTTGATGGTCTCGGCAAATATTACAGACAAGTCATAAAAAAATCAAAAAAAATACCTGTCAATGTTGCGAATGTCCTTAAAAAAACAAAGGCAGATATTTTAATAAGTTATCTACCTGTTGGTTCAGAGATAGCAACAAGATATTATGCAAGAGAAGCATTAAAAGCCGGATGTGCTTTTATTAACTGCATTCCTGTATTTATCTGCTCTGACAAAAACTGGTCTGAAAAATTTAAAAAAGCAAAAATACCTATAATAGGTGATGATATAAAATCACAGGTTGGGGCAACAATTGTTCATAGAGTTTTAACCCGTTTGTTTGGTGACCGCGGAGTAAAAATATTAAGAACGTATCAGATAAATTTTGGTGGTAACATGGATTTTATGAATATGCTTGAAAGAGAACGTTTACATTCCAAAAAAATCTCCAAAACAAATTCAGTCCTTTCACAATTTGCAAATGAAATTAACGATAAAGAAAATGTTCATGTTGGACCAAGTGATTATATCCCCTGGTTAAAAGATAGAAAGTGGTGTTATATAAGAATAGAAGGCCACAATTTTGGAGAAGTCCCTTTAAATTTAGAATGTAAATTAGAAGTATGGGATTCTCCCAATAGCGCAGGAGTTGTCATAGATGCAATAAGATGCGCCAAAATTGCCTTAGATAGAAAAATAGGTGGACCACTTGAAGGGCCATGTGCTTACTTTATGAAAACACCTCCAAAACAATATACAGATTCAGTAGCTTTAGAGATGGTTCAGAATTTTATAAGAGGCACAGATATGAAGGATTTTACAGCAAAAAAATAAATAAATATTAATGTATATACTATTAAAAATACTAAACATCTTATTTTCATTTATACCAAGAAAAATTGGTTATTTGATTTTTGAATTTTTTGGCATTTTACTTTTTCATTTAAATAAAAAAAAAAGAGAGAATCTTAAAAAAAATTTATCTTATGCGCTTAATTCTAATATTTCCGATACCCTTTTAAAAAAAATTTTTAAGAACTACGCACGTTATTATTTTGACCTTTTTCAAGAAAGAGAAAAACTAATACCTTTTACCGATAAGGAAAAGTTTTCCTTAGGCGCTGAAGTTGTTAAAAATTTCATTGAAAAATATGGTGGATGTATCATAGCAAGTTTGCATATTGGAAACTGGGATTATGGTGGTGCATATCTTTCTTATTTATTCCCAGGCAAAGTAAATGTTGTTGTTGAAAAGTTATCAAAAGATGTATTTAAATGGTTTAAAGAAACCCGTGAAAAATGGGGCATGAAAGTAATAGAATCAAATGACATAAAATCCATGTTAAAAGTTTTAAAAAGCAGTGAAATTCTTGTTTTGCTCATAGACAGGGACCTTGATAAAACAGGGTTTAAACTTGAATTATTCGGCAAAAAAGCATTTGTCCCATCTGGTCCGGCCAAGATTGCTTTGAAAGCCAAAGTCCCCATTATGTTTGCCGGAATGTTAAGAAACCAGATAAATCCTTTATATTTTTATCCTTTCTATTCCCAGACATATTTAAATCTTGACTTGTTAGAAAGAAATGACGAAAATATATTAAAGATTACTAAACAATTGATTAATCATATTGAAGAACAAATAAAAAAAAATCCAGAACAGTGGTGTATGTTACAGGATATATGGTGTGAATAATTTTATAAAAAGGAACTGTTTATGTTTAGTTTTAAAAAAATAGCAATAGTTACCCCATATTATTATCCGCTTTATGGCGGTGTTCAGGAATATGTTTATCATCTGAAAAAAGAATATAAAAAACTGGGTTTTTTTGTAAAAATTATAACTGGTGATTTTGGCGGAAAAAGTAAAGATGAAGAAGATGTAATAAGAATAGGAAAAGGATTTCCTTTTCTTGTAAATGGTTCTACAGGAAGAATAATTTTAATTAGAAGGGGGGAAAAAGTAAAACAGATTCTTGATAAATATAATTTTGATATAATCCATATTCAGGAACCTTTTGTTCCTTTTTTATCACACGATATAATAAAACATTCAAAAGCAATCAACATAGCAACATTTCATGCTAATTTTGAATCAAATATATATTATAAAATAGGGCGATTCTTTTTAATGCCACTTTGGGAACGGCTACATGGTAAAATTGCAGTTTCTCCTTCTGCAAAAAGCAGTATTACTAAATATTTTAAAGGCGACATAGAAATTATTCCTAATGGAGTTGATACTATAAGATTTTCTCCAAAGAACCCAAAAATTACAAAATATGCTGATAATAAAATAAACATATTATTTACAGGAAGAATAGAAAAAAGAAAAGGTCTCATATATTTATTGCAAGCGTATAAAATGCTTAAACAAAAATATTCAAATATTAGACTTATAATTGTAGGAAAGGGGCCGTTACTTAAAAATCATATAAAATTTGTAAAAGAAAATTCTATCCCTGACGTTTTTTTTGAAGGGTTTGTTTCAATTTCTGATTTACCAAAATATTATGCAACTGCTCACATTTTTTGTTCTCCCGCTCTTTTCGGAGAAAGTTTCGGTATAGTGCTTTTGGAAGCAATGGCAGCAGGGCTTCCCGTTGTAGCATTTAATATAAGTGGTTATAACGATGTTGTTGCAAATTTGGAAGACGGATTACTGGCAATCCCAAGGGATGTTCATGATCTTTATGAAAAACTTGAATTGTTAATATCGCATCCTGCTTTAATAAAAGAGCTCGGGAAACGTGGCAGAATGAAAGCTAAAAGATTCACCTGGGAAACAATTGCCAAGCGCAATATAAAATTTTATAATGAAGTTTTTAAGACCAAAAACATATTTTTAAATCACATAAGGTAAAACGAATGTATTTTTTATTAAAAGCGTTAACTTATTTTATTATGCTTTTTCCGTTAAAGCCGCTCTATTTTTTATCAAAAACAATTACAAAAATTATCTTTTTTATTCTTTATACAAAAAGAAAAAATGTTTTTGAAAATTATAAAATCATTTTAAAAAAAATTAGTGGTTCAGGCGAATTTGACAAAAAAAAAATAAAAGAAATTATGAAAAAAAATTTTGAATATTATGGCATGTTAAATGTTGAATTTTTATATATAAATAAGTTAATGAACAAAATTGATACTGATTTTTTAGGACAGGATTATATAAGAGAGTCATTAAAAAATGGTAAAGGATTTTTACTTGCAACGCTGCACATGGCCAACTGGGATTTGGCAGGAATTATGCTTGCAACAAATTTCAGACCCGTTTATGCAATTGTAGATGATTTAGGTGGTGGTTATTCCAAATATATACAGGAAACAAGGCAAAAATACGGAATGAATGTAATTTTACCTAATAAAAATTTAAAAGAAGCTTATTCTTGTCTTAAAAATAACCACATTTTGAATGTTCTTATTGACAGACCAGCTTCAAAAAATGAAAAAGGTGTTGAAATTGAATTTTTTGGTAAAAAAACTTATGTTGCAACAGTTGCAGCTAGAATTGCACTTGCAACAGGCGCACCTGTTGCTCTCGGTTATTGTATAAGAACTAATAATAATTTTAAAGGTATCTTAAGAAAACCAATTGATTTTCAGCCAGAGGGCAACCAGGAAAATGATATAAAAAATTTAACACAAAAAATTTTTAATGAAGCAGAAGAAGTTATATCTGAATATCCTGAACAGTGGTATATGTTCAGAAGGATGTGGAATATATGAAAAAAATTTACGGAAAAGCTGATTTTCACATACATTCATCAATTGGTGATGCAATCCCCACACCAGAAGAAATAGTGGATTATGTAGAACATCATACAGATCTTAATGTAATTGCAATTACAGATCACGATCAGATAAAAGGCGGCTTTATTGCCCGTGATTATGCTATCAAAAAAAAATATAAAATAGAAGTAATTATCGGTGAAGAAGTAAGCACATTAAGCGGACATTTAATAGGACTTTTTATGAAAAAAAGAATTAAAAGATATACAAATCTTATAGATACAATAAAAGATATACATGGCCAGGGAGGTATCTGTATTATACCACACCCTTTAAGCTGGTTAACCACAAGTTTAGGCGAAAGAGCAATCAGGAAAGTTATGGAAAGTAAAGATGATGATGTTTATTTTGATGCAATTGAACTTATGGGACCAAGTATTGCTGGTAAAATAACAGAAAAAAAAGCAAGAAAATTAAATGAAAATTTATGGCATTTACCAAAAGTTGCTGCATCAGATGCGCATTCATTAAAAGGAATAGGAACCTGTTATACTATTTTTGAAGGGAAAAACAGTGAAGATTTAAGAAAAAGTATTAAAAAAAATAAAACATCTTATAACGGCAGACACTGGAGTTTTTCTGAACATTTTGAACTTTTTATTGAAAAATTAAAAAGATTTAAAGTTTTTTAATGCTAACTCAAAAACAAGTTAGAAAACTAGTTTTTACAGTAAAATAAAATATTTTTACTGTTCTTATTTTGCATTACTTTTATTTATCCTTTTTTTATTTAAAATAAACCACAAGTATTGTTTTAAATATTTTATTTTATTTTTTTAACTAAAATATTTATTTTGGTGTTTTTTTTTATGAAAATCGCAATCTTCTAATACGATTTTCAGGATCAAACGACTATAATGCGCAGGTTATGGATGCAGATGATTATTTTTTTGTGTGGTTGCAATTCAAAAATCACACATGTTTTTTCAATTATAAAACCAACTCACTAAAAAAGTAATTTTAAATAAAGCCTCTGGATTGGTTTAAAAATTTTTCACTTTTTAAATAACAGGAAAATCATTGAAAAAGCAGCAATTAAAACAAGAAAAACAAATAAAAAATTTGTTCCTTTGTGTAAAAATAATAAAACAAACAAAAATCCTGCTGTTATTATTAAAATCTGGGTAAGGAGACACCCTTTTGGACTTGTTAAAAAAGTATTTATTGCATTTATCTGCCGTACAAGACGCGGAACTTCCGGACCGTTCTCCAGAGATTTTATTCTTTTCTCAATTCTTTCCTTAAAACTTTTATTCAAAGTAATATTTTTAAGCAATTTTTGTTTTTCCAAAACATCCTGCCACAACAATAATTCCCTTTTACAAATTATACATTTTTCCAAATGTTCTTCTATTTCTTTTTTAAATATCTCATCTTCTATTTGCCCCAAAGCATAATCTTTTAGTTTTTTTCTTATATTACCACACTTTAAATTTTCGTTCATAAACTTCCAAGCCCATCCAATCTTATTATCATATTTTTAATTTTTCTTTTATTTACATTAAATCTTCTGATATAGGTCCTGTCTTTTTCTATTCTATTGACAAACTTTTTAAATTCTTCTTTATCAATATCAAAACGATTAATATAAGATATAAATTCCGGCATATTTTTATATACAAACTCAAGTGGTAAATCCCTGTTAAAAAAATTATCTTCACCTTTTTGATTACATGGAAAACTATTATGAACAATCTGTAAATTATTGACTATTTTCTTTTCCTTTTCACAATGCCATCTTACTATAGCATCCTGTATTTTTACATTTTTATTACATATATCACATTGAAATGGCTTCATATTTTTATATCATTTTTAACTTTTGAATTAATTGTCTTGTCTCTGCTGCTTTTTCTTTTTCTCCTTTTTTTTCATAAATAACAGCGAGTTTCGTATAAGTATCAATAAGATCATTTTTCATTCCTTTTTTTAAATAAATCTGGGCAATTATTTCATAACACTCAATATTTTCCAGATTGATATTTAAAATTTTATTTCCTATCATTAACGCATTATCTAACATTTCTTTTCTCATGTTGATTCTGATGGCTTTCAAATAATATTCCTGGGCTTTTCTGTAATCATACAACTTTACAAATATATCTGCAATCTGTTCCTGAATATCTTCATGTTCTTCTATAATTTCCGGATCTATTGACATTAATACATCTTTTGCCTTTGCATATTCCTGCAATTTATAATATATTTTTGCCAGCAAAACTTTTTCCTCATTACTTAATTCATAACTTTCTTCCAAAATTTTCTTTGCTGCTTCAACTTCATTATTTTTAAATAGAAAATATGCAAAAAACTGTTTTCCGTAAGGCACAAGCAAATCCATTGCTCTTTTTGCTATATCTTTACCTATGGAAAATGCATTTTTTTCTGCCAACGTAATAAAAATATCCCTGAACATATCATCTGCTTTTTTTCTATCGTTTTTCTTTATTAAATCTTCTGCAACAACCGCTGTTGCTTCTATATTTGTTTTATCTATGTTTAATATTTTCTTAGCCAGGGCTAAAGCATCATCAAATTTATTGTTTTCCAAATAAATTCTCATTGCTTTTGTATATGCTTCAACCGCTTCACCAATTAATGTTTTTTTCTCATAAACTTCGCCTAATTTTGAAAATAATTCAGGATTTGTTTTATCTTGTTTTACTGCTTCTTTTAAAGCAGGCAAAGCATTATCAACATCTCCTTTTTCAAAAATTGTTTGTGCTTCTACACCCTTTAAAATTTTTTCATGTAGTGCTTTGCCATCTAAATCAAATTTTCTCGGATTTAGTTTGGCAATCTTTTTATATAAAAATGAAAGTTTTGTTAAATTACCTTTTTTTTGATAGTCATCCATTACTTTTAAATAAAATTCAAACGCTTTCCTATCTTCTCCCAATTTAGCATACGCATCACCCATAGAATTATATATTGATATATCGTTAGGGTCTAACTTTAATAATTTCTCATATTCTTTTATCACATTAACCCAATCTCCTATTTCTGCTAATCTTGTAATTGTTTTTAATATGTCTTTTTTCTGTTCCATTGGTGGCTTTTAAAATTTATACTCCTTCTTTTACTTTTATTGGTTCAAAAACTTTAACAGGGTCTTTTTTTCCTTTTACCATGATGGGTTCTAACTCTAGGTATTCAATTTTATCTTTGGTTTCATTATACGTTGTCTCGCTTACCCATATTTTACCAGCAGGAGCATTTGCTTCAAGGCGCGAAGCCAAATTCACATTATCACCTATTACTGTATAATCCATTTTTTGTGGTGACCCCATATTACCAGCAACAACATCTCCTGTATTAACTCCTATACCAATGCCAACTGTTATTTGGTTTCTTCTTTTTCTGATTGCATTTAGTTTTTCCACCCCTTCCCTTATGTCCATTGCAGTTCTTACTGCCCTGTATGCATCATCATCCTTTGGAAATGGCACTCCATAAACAGCCATTACACAATCACCAACGAATTTATCAAGCAACCCCTCCCATTTAAATACTTTATCAGTCTGAAGAGTTAAATATTCATTTATAACAGATACCACTTGTTCAGGTTCTAAATTTTCTGACATTGATGTAAACCCTCGTATATCTGTAAATAACATTGTTGCCTTAACCCGTTTTCCATGTAAAGATAGTTTCTTTGGATCTTTTAAAATTTCTTCCATTATACTACTGGATACATAGGTTGAAAATGCACCTTTTAATAATTCCTTTTCTTTTAAACTTTTCGCCATTCCGTTAAACGCTTCTGTTAAATCACCAAGTTCATCCCGGGTTGTCTTTTTTATCTGTATATCGTAATTTCCATTTATTATAGCTTGAACTCCATCCATAAGAAATTTTACCGGCTTTATCATTAAATTTACAAGTATAATTGTCATTATAATACCTGCTATGAGCGAAATAAGAGTAATCGCAACTAATTTGATAGCAGCAATTAAAACAACTTTTGAAATTATTTTCTGGGAAATTGCAAGATGCACTTCACCTATCATGTATTTTTTTCCGCTTGCAGAAGTAATAAGTGGAACTGCTACATCAAAATATTTTCTTCCATTTTTTGAATATTCCTGAATTAAAACATCATCATTTTTAGTTACCGGTTTAACTCCGGGAGGCAAAATATAACGTTCGCCTATAAGTTTAAAATTATGCGAAGAAGCTATTGTGCCATCATTTTTTACAATATATGCTTCCATTATTCCTTCATTTTTTATTATTTCTTTCTTTTTTTCTTTAATAAATTCTTCATAAAAAATTTCTTTTATTTCCGAAATCCAATCTTTATTTTCTTCCTCAACCATTGGATCCTGGATTGCTTCTTTTGCAAGCAAAGAAAGTGTTAAATCATCTTTATTGATAAGAGCCTCAGCTGCATTATTTGCAAGATTCTTTGCAATTGCCGCACCTCTTTGTTTAACCTCGTTTGCAAGAGCTGCACTTTCCTGATTATAAATAAATGTAGTAACTGATGCAAGTATGATTGTAAGTAGCAATCCAACAAAAAAACTAAATTTGAATCCTAATTTTATTTTTGCTTTTTTATTTTTTAAAACTTTGCTATTTTTAATCTCTCTGTATATTTTTTTATTTTGGTTTTCTGGCATATAATTATTTCTCCCATTCTTTATTTATAATACCTATAAAAACTTCTGTTAACTCAGGGTCAAACTGTTTATTCTTATTACTTCTTAGTTCATATATTGCTTCATCTAATGATAACGCTTCTCTATGTTCTCTTTTTGTAATCATTGCATCATAAGCATCTGCAATTGCAAGTATTCTTGCCTCTGTTAAAATTTCATTACCTTTTAAACCTTTTGGATATCCCATGCCATCATACCTTTCATGATGCTGTAAAATTATTGGCATAACATCTTTTAGTGCATCAATATGTTCTAATATTTTTACACTTATCTGCGGATGTTTCTGGATTTTCACAATATCATCTGCTGTTAAAATTTCTTTTTTATTCAAAATTTCCCTTTCTACTCCTATATTTCCTACATCTTTTAATATACTTGCTATTCTTATGTTTTCAATTTGCCTGTCGCTTAAATTCATTGCCTGCGCTAGTTTCGTTGCATATTTTGCAACTCTTTTTGAATGGTTTGACGTATATTTATCCTTGGTATCAATCGCAATTATAAACGCATTTAAAATACCTTCATAATAATTGAACAGTTTTTCTGACATTTCATTAAAACTATTTGCTAATATTTGAAATTCATTTTTTACATTTAATTTTATTTTATATCTCAAATTACCTCCTGCCAGGATTTCTGTACCTTCTATTAATTTTTGTAAAGGATTCATCATTCTTAAAGTTAATAGCACTATGATAAAAACAGAAACAAATATAGACAAAATAGCAATAGTTACACTTTTTAAATAAATTGCATTAACCTTTTTATCTATATATTTTTTATCAAATCCTATATAGATTTTTCCTAACAAAAGGTCGTTTTTTTTTATTTTTGCATTAATATCGGCATAATAACTTATACTGCTATATTCTTTTTTATTTAAAATTACCTTCTGAATAACTCCGGACTTTTCTGTTTCTGCCAAAACCTTTCCTATTTTAATATCCATAAAATCCTGAAAATTGCTTGCGATAATTACATTATTATGGTCAACAATATTTATATATAAAATACCGGGAGTTTTTGATATTTTTTGTGCATACATAATCAAATTTAACCTGTCTTTTTTCAGAAGTGGTTCCCATATAACCCCTTGTAAATAATTAATTACAAGTTTGGCTTTCTCATCAATTTCAACATATAAAATTTTATTTATATCACGTGTTAACAGCAAAGTAATAAAAAACACAATAATAACTATTATTAATATCATCGCTGTTATAAATTGTGCCCTGATTTTCAAAAACATACTCCTTATTTACTTTCTTAATTTAATTTTAACATAAGAAATTTAAGCGGTCAAATAGCATTATTTTCCGTAAAAACTTATTAAAAAATAATTTTTTACGGATTTTAAATATCCATCACTCTCTAATTAATTTTATGATAACTTTATTTTTCTGGTTTGCCTCTTCATACCCTGAATATGCCAAACATAAACCATCTTTTCTCCTAAACCAATAATCTGATTTTGTAAATTCAGAAAATATATTATCTTCTTTTACTTCGGTTTTAACAACTGCAACCTTTTTATTAAAAATAATTTTTTCCTGGACCTCTTTTTTTTCTATTTTCATAGATACAATTTCGCCATCTGACTTTCTTATTAGATAAAATTCCAATTCTTTTTTATCTGATAATATAAAATTTTTCATTTCAAAAAATATATTTTGAATCCATAATTTATCACCAATTTCATATTCTTTTTCAATTTTTTTCCCATTTAATCTTCCTGATATTTTTATAAAATTTTTATTTAATTTCCTGTATTTTTCTGCCTTTAAAAATTCCTGTTTTAACTTATTCTCAAACAACCATGATGATGTTCCCGAATTTCTTTCGCTTTTTAAGGTTTCTCTTAGGTTGGCTGTCCCACAATAAAGAATTACCATATCATTTTTTTCCGTAACTTCCCATACACTTTTAACAACTCTATCATTTACTTTTCTTGCATATTCATAGGTTTTTGAATAACTCTGTAAGAAAATTCCCATCATTAAAATTAAATAAATTATATTTTTCATATTTTCTCCTGTCGCAATATTATATATTTTAAATTTAATTTGCCAATTTAACAGTTGTGCTTAAAGCAGAAAAATCATGGGTATTTAAAACTCTTTTGCCGGAATCGGCTTTTCTTATAAACCTCCCGATAAATGAACCGCATCCAATTTCAACAAAGGTATTTACAGCATTTTTCAACATAGTTTCAATTACTAAATTTATTTTTGCAGGTTTGTATATATAATCAAAAATTTTTTCTTTTATATCTGCCACTGTATCATAATATATTCCTTGTGTCTGCGAAATCAATCTAAAAATTGGTTTATCTGTTTTTAAATTTAAAAAATAACTTTTTAATTTATCAGCAACAGGTTTCAATAAAGAAAAATTGCTAAATTCTTCATAAGGTAATTCAATGATATTTCCCTGCAATTTTTTAAAAATATCAATCAATTTTTCTTTAATATTTTTCTCACATATTATCATAACACTATCTTTTGAATTATATGAAACAATCTCAACAATTATCTGTTTTTTAATTTCATTGATTATTTGCTCTATTTTTGATATTTCAATAGAATTTATAAGCAAATGGGTAAAATTTTCTTTTTTTATTTCTGAATTTATCATTTCTCTTTTTTTAAAAAGTAAAGCAATTAAATCTTCATACGAAATCCCGCCTGCATTTGAAAAAGCAACAAGTTCACCTGATTTAAAACCAGAAATCTGTTCCGGAATAATTTTCTGTTGCTTTAACACTTCAAACAACCCCGACTGATAAGCGGCTAATATTAACAATCCGTTTTCTTCTTTCATTAAATCTTCTTTTGGCCCTAAAAAGGCAAGTTTATTTATTTTAAATTCAGGATATTTTTTTTCAATTTTATCAAAATACTGTCTCATAGACCATGTGGCATCATATATCTTTTTTCCCAGTCCAACATATTGATAACCTGTTGCTGTATAAATATAACCAATAACAGACATTCTTTCACCTTTTTCAAATTTTATTTTTTTATCATCATAACAGCATAATCACCAAAAGGCAAATTTATTTTTTCCAGAATATCATCAATTGCTGGAAAAAAACATGCTATGTTAACCGGCAAATAAAGCGTATATCCTGTTTTTATATTGTTTTTTTTTATATTTTCACCCAGAATATCTTTTAAATAATTTTTTATTTCTTTTTCAGTTAAAGGCGCAGCTTCTTTATATAACCTTCTTCTTTCTTTTGTATTGAAAAAATTCAATAATGAATTTTTATTTAAAAATCCTATCCCAACTTTATTTTTAGCTACTCTTAACATCTCATACAACGTTTTTTTAATATCAATTGAAAACTGGAAAGCAATCAAAGAAATTACATTATCAAAACTCTCATTTTCAAAAGGCAGATTTTCAAATGCCCCTGCAATTATCTGGTTTTTAGATATTTTACTTTTCTGCAGTGCGATTTTTATAAGTTCTTCCATTGGCTCAATTCCGGTAACTTTAAGACCAAGATCATTTAAATATTCAATATTTCTTCCTGTTCCACTGCCAACTTCAAGAACGCTTTCCCCTTGCTTAAACCTCATCATATTTAAAAGTAGTTCTTTTTCTTTTTCATCAACATAAACTCCCTGCTGAGTAAAAAACCAGCTTTCATATTTTTTTACAGGTTCTTTATCAAATGCCATAATTCCGCTCAAATTAATTTTTGAGTAAAAATCTTACTATAAATAGGACCGGCCGAAGTTAATACGCTCTGGTATAAAACTATTTCAGTTATTTTTGATTTAAATTCAAAATTTAAATTTATAACCTTATCGCTTATATCTTTGCTCTTATTAATACGTGCAACTGTAATATGTGGAATATATTCTTTTTGTTCTGGTGGATAATTTATTTCTACCAGATTTTTTTCTAATTTATCAAATATCTCTTTTATTTTTTCAAAATTTTTATCTATGTTAAACCATATTACTTTTGCTTTTTTTTCTGATGGAAAAGCAGAAATTTTATTCGTTGTAATAAAAAAACTTTCTTCATTTTTAAAAGCTTTTTCCATGGCATTCATTATTGCTGGTATATTTTTTTTATCAGTTTCACCTAAAAACTTTAAAGTAATATGAAAATTTTTTTTATCTACAATTTTAATTTTACTTATATCTTTAAATCTATAACATAAATTATTTATTTCATTTAATATCTTTTCTTCCAAGGGTATTCCGATAAATAATCGCATATTTATTTATAAACCTGTTTTGCCCATTCAATTGTATCTTTCATACCTTTATAAAAAGGAATTTTTATTCTCCAGTTGAGTATTTTTTTGGCTTTACTGATGTCTGCTTGCATATGTTTCTGATCACCTGGTCTTTCTTCCTTATATATAACTTTGTAATTCTTTCTGCTTTTTCCAAAACTTTTTAAAATGACATCAACAAGTTCATTTATAGAGACCCTTATTCCAGAACCCAAATTAAAAACTTCACCAAAAGAATTTTTATTATCAATTGCTGATATCCATGCGTCAGCAACATCTCTTATATGAACAAAATCCCTGGATTGTTTTCCATCTCCAAAAATTGTAATTGGCTCATTTCGCAAAACATTCCCGATAAATATAGAAACAACCCCCTGATATGGATTTTCCAATGATTGCCGTCTGCCATATACATTGAACATTCTAAACGCAGTAACATTTATTTTAAATGGTAAATCGTTTCGTAAACCTGTTGCCATAATATATCTTTCTGCGGCATATTTTGTTATGCCATAATAAGAAATAGGACGTGTGCTCTGGGTCTCTTTTATTGGAAGTTTATCCGGTATCCCATAGGAAGTCATTGATGATGCATATAATATTCTTGAAACTTTATATTTTATGGCATAATTAATTATATTTATTGTGCCTGAAACATTCGTGCTTAAATCAGCTGCTGGATCATGAAAAGATTTAATAGTTGATGCACAACCTGCAATATGAAAAATAACATTTATTTTTTCATTAAAAACTTTGTTCATTACTTTATTATCCCTTATATCACCTTTTATATATCTTGCTTTTTTATTAACATTTTCCTTTAGACCTGTAGATTCATTGTCAATAACCGTTACTTTATATCCTCTCTTTATTAATTCATCTGTCATATTAGAACCAATAAAACCTGCACCACCTGTTACTAAAATGTGCTTCATAAAATTTTCCCCTTTCATTTGATTATTCCCAATCTTAACTTCCACACAATCCAGATTGCTTCCCATACAATAGACCTTGACATTTTAGATGACCCCGCATTTCTATCAACAAATATTATTGGGATCTCTTTCATTTTAAAACCTTTTTTCCATGCTTTATAGTGCATCTCTATCTGAAATGCATAACCATCAGAATGAATATTGTCAAGATCAATGGCTTCAAGAACTTTACGCCTATAACATTTGAATCCGCTTGTTGCATCAGTTAACGGCAATTTTGTTATTGTCCTGACATAAAAAGTTGCAAATTTTGAAAGCATAAGACGCCTTAATGGCCAGTTAACCACACTTATTCCATTTAAATATCTGGAACCGATAACAAGATCATTTTTTTTAATATGATAAAGGAAGTCTACCAGATATTTAGGATCATGAGAAAAATCAGCATCCATTTCAAAAATATAATCATATTTATTTTTTAAGGCATATTTAAAACCTTCCACATATGCTGTGCCTAATCCATATTTCCCATCTCTTTCAATAATTTTTATTGTTTTATCTTTATCTGCAATTTTTTTAACAACGTTTGCAGTGCCATCCTGAGAAGCATCATCAACTACAAGTATATGAAATTTTTTATTTACTTTTTTTATTTCAGGTATAATTTTTTTTATATTTTCTCTCTCATTATATGTCGGAATAATAATTAATGTTTTCAATTTAAAACCTGCCTTTTTTAATTATTCTATTAAGTTTCCGCTTCAAATTCAATATCAATTTTTTTATTTTAATAAATCATCAAAAAATGCTTCTTATCTCTTTTTTTTATGTCTTTTGATATATTATATACCTTACTTTCTTAAATTTTTATTAGATTTTTATTAGATTTTTTTTAGATTTTTTTTAGAAAAATTATTATATAAATCAACAAAGCAAAAATTGTCAGCAATAAAGAAAATATTATTTTTTTTAAATCATAGTATAATTCTACTTTATTTAACCCTTTTTCAAGTAAAATTCCCATTCCTGCAAAATTTGCCCTGTATATTTTTGTTTTAAAACCATTAACTTTGGCTTTCCATTCAGGATAAAACATATTTGATATAAAGAGTAAGCCCTTTTTCACAGTATTAATTTCTAATTCTATTTTGTGTGGCAAATATTTCAAAATATTTATACTATATTGATTTTTGATTTCATCATTGTCTATTTTTATATTATCAATAACAAACACTTCATCTGTTTCTTTATCCATCTGTTTTAAATATTCCAAAATTTCATTTTCATTGTTAAATTTTTTTATTTTATCATAAAAAATAAATCTTTCCTTTGCTGCCTGGTTTTTGTATATTTTTAATCTGCTATCATCATATAATTTTATAAAATAAGGAATTTCAATATCATAATTAACTATGTAATATTTAATATTAAATAAATTATTTACAACCACATTATTAAAAACCTGATTTTCAAGTAACTTATAATATTTATCAGGGGCAAGTCCGTGGTATCCGGATATTGACTCAATTTTAGATAAAATATTCATATTTGGCGGATACCATATATTTGAAAAATTTGCTATTCTAAATATAGAATTATCATCCCTAAAAAACTTTTCAAAGAATTGAGAGGATGAAGTGAATTGATTTAGATCAGCAAAGTAAATAAATTTTTTATTAATTCTGAAATTATCATAACAATGCAATAATAAAAACAAAACTAAAATAATAAACACATTTTTAATTTTCTTTTTAAATATTAAAAAAACCAATAAAATAAAAGCAATTGAATTTAAAATAAACACTAAAATATCCTGTTTTATAAATGGCAACAAAAAACTCATTTTATCTTCTATTGTATGTTTTTTTATAATATTATTTATCGCTATTAATAAATTTGTCAGCCATGTGTTATTAATACTAGTTAAAAAAAGAAAAAATAATATAAGTCCGCAAATTGCCATAATATAAATCAATATTTTTCTTTTCTCAAAATTTTCATTATTTTTATTTTCTGTATAAAGAAGAATATTATTAAAGCCAATTGCTGATAAAATTACTATTGAAAAATTAAATATATAAAGAAATCTTGACGGATTTCTGAAATTATTAAAAACCGGCACATAATAAAAAATTTTATAAAAAATTGAATAACCACCAAAAGATAAAAATAGGAAAAGTAGACCTAAAAAAGAAAAAAAGAATGAATAATTTTTATATTTTTTTACATTAAAACCAAATAATATTAATAAAAATGGAATAATCCCCAGATAATATGTTGTCTGATTAAAACCATAATCTCCCCAGTAAGTTGCATCTTTTAGCCCAAAAAAATGTGGAAGGAAAAAAGTTATAGTTTCAAATGGATGGAATGACCAGGAAACAAAATTTTCATATTTAAAATTTGCACGCCACGAATATGCGGTATAGCCAGATGACTGAAAAAATTGTAAAGCGCTAAAAAACACCATTGCAACCGTAGAAACAAATAAAAAAATAGTTAATTTTATTATTTTTTTATTATCTTTAATATTAAAAACCAATTCATAAATAAAATAAAAAATAAATGCAAGATAGGTATAAGCCATAACCTGCATTCCTATTGCAAGAATTTGCAAAGCAAAAAAAATCGCAGCGGTTAAAAAATAAAATAATTTTTCTGTATTTATACCTTTTTTAAAAAAATAAAAAATAAATGGAATTAAGGATGCTGCCTTAATATTTCCGAAATGTCCGACATAGGCAAAAGAAACTATAACTCCTGAAAACATATAAAAAACGCCACCTAAAATTGCAGATTCCTGTTTTAACTCCAGAATTCTTAAAAATAAATATGTGCCCCAAAATGCCAAAATGAGATGAATAAAAAAATCTATTAAATATGTTTTTTCAATTGATACAGGCAAAAAATAAAAAATAAAATCTGTCGGATAAAAAAATATTAAATTTGTTGAATCAATCAAAGGAATACCGAAAAATAAATATGGCATCCAAACAGGAAATATATGATACTTAAAAAGCATTTCCTTTGCAAATACTTTAAATGGATAGCTAATTGATATTGTATCAGAACCAAATAATATTTTGTTACTTTGAATTGCATCCTTTAAAAAATAAAAAAATAAAAATAATAAAATTATAAAAAGTAAAAAAAAATTTTTATTTTTCATTTTTAAACCAGTTTATGGTTTCAAGCAAACCTTCCTGTAAATTAATTTGGGGTTCCCAGTTTAATAGTTTCTTTGCTTTTGAAATATCAGGTTTTCTTTTTACCGGGTCATCTTCTGGTAATTTTTTATAAATAATTTTTGATTTAGCCCTGGTTAGTTTTTTAATAAGCAGTGCTGCTTTTTTTATAGTAAATTCTTTTGGGTTGCCCAGATTAATAATTTGCCCTCCTGCTTTTTTAATAAACATTGCTTTTATAAGCCCTTTTACCATATCAGATACAAAACAAAAACTTCTTGTCTGCGAACCATCACCATAAATAGTTATTGGTAAATCATTTATTGCCTGATAAATAAAATTTGAAATCACCCTGCCATCATCTTTTTGTAATCTCGGACCATAAGTATTAAAAATTCTTATAATCCGCACATCAAGATTAAATTTTCTTTTATACTCCATCACTAAACTTTCTGCAAATCTTTTTGCTTCGTCATAACAACTTCTGACACCTGTTGGATTTACATTTCCCCAGTATGTTTCTTTCTGTGGGTGTTCTTTTGGATCCCCATATACTTCGGATGTTGATGTTATTAAAAACCTTGCTTTATTTTTTCGTGCAATTTCTAATATATTATAAGTTCCAAGAGAATTGGTCATCAAAGTATGTATTGAGTGTTTTTGATAATAAGGCGGAGAAGCATAAGACGCAAGATGAAAGATGTAATCTATTTTTCCTTTTAATCTTAATGGTTTTATTATATCATGTTTTATAAATTTGAAATTTTTATGTTTTATAATTTCCTTTAAATTATTTATCTTTCCAGTGCCAAGATTATCAACACAAATAACTTTATAATTTTTTTTTATTTTTATAAGCGCTTCACATAAATGTGAACCTATAAAACCTGCTCCACCTGTTACCAAGATTGTTTTCATATTTATATACACTCCTTATTTTTTATTTTAGTATAAAACAAACAGATTGTCAAAGATAGTTTTAAAAAGATGATATCCAAATTTTTAAACAAACTCATTTTTCTTTAGTTTTAAATCAAAAATTTTTTTTCTTTTTCTTATACGAAACAGCAATAAATTCACGAAAAAGCGGATGCGCTTTATCAGGTTTTGACTTAAATTCAGGATGAAATTGCACAGCAATAAACCATGGATGGTTTTTAAGTTCTATAATTTCAACAAGCATACCATTTGGAGATAAGCCGGAAAAAATAACACCTGCCTTTTCATATTTTTCTCTGTATATATTATTAAATTCATATCTATGTCTATGCCTCTCAAATATGACTTTTTCTTTATAAGCAGCAAATGCTTTTGTATCTTTTTTTAAAGAACATGGATAAGCACCAAGTCTCATTGTGCCTCCCATATTTTTTGTATTCTTCTGATCTTCCATCAGTGCAATAACAGGATATTTTGTATCTTTATCAAATTCTGTTGAATTACATCCTTTAAGATTCAATACATTTCTGCCAATCTCAATAATTGATGCTTGCATCCCCAAGCATATTCCTAAAAAAGGTATCTTTTTTTCCCTTGCATACCTTATAGCTATTATTTTGCCTTCTATTCCACGCACACCAAATCCACCTGGGACCAATATGCCATCAGAACCCTTTAAAATTTTTTGCGCATTTTCATCACAATCAAGTGTTTCAGAGTCAACCCAATTTATATTCACCTTTAATCTATTTGCAATTCCACCATGAATAATTGCTTCTTTTATTGATTTATACGCATCTAATACATCAACATATTTTCCAACAACAGAAACTTTCACTGTATCTTTTGGATGTTTTATTTTGTTTGCTATTTCTTCCCATTTTTTTATATTAAGTTTTTTTGCCCTGTCTTTCAGATGTAATTTTTTAACTATCAATTCATCTGTTTTTTGTGATGCAAACATCAAAGGAACTTCATAAATAGAAGCAACATCAAGACCCAGTATAACCGCATTATTTTCCACATTGCAAAACAATGCAATTTTTTCTTTTTCTGAATTTGTCAATTCTTTTTCAGTTCTACAAATCAAAATATCCGGTTGAATTCCTATAGACCGAAGCAAAGAAACGCTATGCTGAGTAGGTTTTGTTTTTATCTCTCCAGCTACTTTTATAAATGGAACAAGGGTCAAATGGATATAAAGAACATTATTTTTCCCAACGTCAAGAGCAAACTGCCTTATGGCTTCTAAAAAAGGAAGAGACTCAATATCTCCTACGGTTCCGCCAATTTCAACAATGACAATATCAACATTTTTTTGTTCTGATAACAGTTTTATCATGCTCTTTATTTCATTTGTAATATGCGGTATGACCTGCACAGTTTTTCCTAAAAATTCACCTTTCCTTTCTTTTTCAATTATGCTTCCATAAATTTTTCCAGTTGTTATATTATTTAAGGCAGTATATTTTGAAGAAGTAAACCTTTCATAATGCCCAATATCTAAATCAGTTTCTGCGCCATCTTCTGTAACATATACTTCACCATGTTGAAAAGGATTCATAGTGCCTGCATCAACATTTAAATATGGATCTAACTTTTGAATTGTTATTTTAAATCCCCTTCCTTCAAGCAATGCTCCTATTGCAGATGATGCAATTCCTTTACCCAGGGATGATACAACGCCACCTGTTATAAAAATATATTTCTTCTCTTTTGGCATAATTTACCACCTTTTTAATTTTTCCGATTAAATTTATTTTTAATCTATGTTTTATAGTATTTCTGTAAACTTTTTATAGTAACTTTTTTCTTATTCACAGATGTAATGGAAGTAATAATTGCCTGTGCACCGAATAAAGTAGTAGTATAAGGAATACCAAAAATTATCGCATTTCTTCTTATCTCAAAATCATCGCTTCTTGGTCCTTTTCCTGCCGGAGTATTAATTATCAAATCAATCTTTTTATCTTTTATCATGTCTATAATATTGGGTCTACCTTCATGGACTTTTTTTACTTTTTCAACTTTTATACCTGCATTAGAAAGAACATTTGCAGTCCCTTCAGTTGCAATTATTTTAAATCCCTGGTTTTCAAATTGATTTGCAATAGTAATTATATTGCGTTTATCTTTATTCTTTACACTTACAAAAACACTTCCTTTTAAAGGTATCTTCTGTCCAGCGGCAACCTGGGATTTATAATAAGCCAAACCAAAATCTTCATCAATTCCCATAACCTCACCTGTTGATTTCATTTCAGGGCCTAAAACTGAATCTACCCCTGGAAATTTAAGAAAAGGAAAAACAGATTCTTTTACAGCAAACCATTTTAAATCCAGTTTTTCTTTCACCTTCATTTCCCTAATTGTCTTACCTATCATTATCTTTGTAGCAATTTTTGCCCATGGAATACCTGTTGCTTTTGAAACAAATGGAACTGTCCTTGATGCTCTTGGATTTACTTCAAGCACATAAACCAAATCATTTTTTACTGCATACTGAACATTCATCAATCCTTTGACTTTTAATACAAGTGCCAGTTTATAGGTATAATCTCTTATTTTATCTATTATGTCCTTTCTCAGTGTTATAGGTGGTATAACACAGGCAGAATCGCCTGAATGAATCCCTGCTTCTTCTATATGCTCCATTATACCTGCAATCACAACATCTTTTCCATCTGCAACACAATCAACATCTACTTCAACAGCATCTTCTAAAAATTTATCTATCAATATAGGATATTTTTCTGATACGACGAATGCCTCCCTTGCAAATTTTTCAAAACTTTCATCATCATAAACAATTTCCATTGCGCGCCCTCCAAGCACATAAGAAGGTCTGACAAGAGCAGGGAAGCCTATCTGTTTTACTATTTTTTTTGCTTCATTTAATGAAAAAGCAGTTCCGTTTTCAGGTCTGTTGATTTTTAATTTACTCAATATCTTATCAAATTTTTTTCTGTCTTCTGCTATATCTATTGATACAGGAGAAGTTCCGATTATTTTGACTCCGTTTTTATAAAGGTCCATAGCCAGTTTTAAAGGTGTCTGTCCGCCAAACTGCACAATGAATGCAGAGTTTTTTCCTTCTTGATCTGCAATATTTAAAACATCTTCCAATGTAAGCGGTTCAAAATAAAGTTTATCAGATGTGTCATAATCAGTTGATACTGTTTCAGGATTACAATTAACCATAGATACCTCATATCCAGCCTCTCGTAATGCAAAAACCCCATGCACACAACAATAATCAAATTCAATACCCTGACCTATTCTGTTTGGGCCTCCACCTAAAACGATAACCTTTTTCCTTTTAGAAACAGGATTTTCATTTTCATCTTCATAAGTAGAATAAAGATATGGTGTATATGCTTTGAATTCTGCTGCGCATGTGTCAATAATTTTATAAACAGGTTTAATATTAAATTCTTTTCTTATCTTTCTTATTTTTTCATGTTGGATATTTAAAATTTTTCCTATCTGAAAATCAGAAAAACCATTTGCTTTGCATTTTTTTAAAACTTCTTTGAATTTTTTTTTGTTCTTTTTACTATATATTTTTTTATTTTTCCATTTTTTCAATTCATTTTCTGTATCCAATATATCTTTTAAATTATTTAAAAACCATTTATCAATTCCAGTTAGAGAATAAATTTCATCAACAGTAAACTTTTTTTCAAATGCATATCTTAAATAAAACAACCTTAAGGAGTTAGGAATTTGGAGTTTTTTCTTTATTTCTTCTTTTGTTAAATCTGAGATATCCGAATCTTTTCCATCAGAACCAAACCCATATCTTCCGATTTCAAGGGAACGAATAGCTTTCTGGAAGGATTCTTTAAATGTTCTCCCTATTGCCATAACTTCTCCTACTGATTTCATCTGGACACCGAGAATATCTTGTGTATCCTTAAATTTTTCAAAAGTAAATCTTGGAATCTTGGTAACAACATAATCAAGAGTGGGTTCAAATGAAGCAGGTGTATATTTTGTTATATCATTTGGAATCTCATCAAGTGTATACCCTATAGCAAGTTTTGCAGCAATTTTTGCTATTGGGAAACCTGTTGCTTTTGAAGCAAGAGCGGATGATCTGGACACCCTAGGATTCATCTCTATTACAACCTTTTTTCCATTATCTGGGTTAACTGCAAATTGTATATTTGAACCTCCGGTATCAACCCCTATCTCACGTATAATCGCAATTGCTGCATCGCGCATTATCTGATATTCCCTGTCAGAGAGTGTCTGGGCAGGAGCAACAGTTATGGAATCACCTGTATGCACACCCATAGGATCAAAATTTTCAATGGAACAAATAATAACAACATTATCTTTCTTATCTCGCATAACTTCCAGTTCATATTCTTTCCAGCCAATTACTGATTCTTCAATCAAAACTTTTCCCACCGGAGAATCTTTAAGTCCATTAAAAACCTTTTCTTCAAATTCTTCTATATTGTATGCTATTCCTCCGCCGGTTCCGCCAAGCGTAAAAGCAGGTCTTATAATTACAGGAAAATTTATTTTTTTAAGTATATCCTTTGCTTGTTCAATTGATATTACATATTCTGAAAAAGGGACATCAAGTCCTATTTTTTGCATTGCTTTTTTAAATAATAATCTATCTTCTGCTTTTTTTATTGCTTCAAAATCAGCTCCTATAAGTTCTATTTTATATTTATGTATTATTCCTTTTTCGTAAAGTTCCATAGCAAGATTAAGTCCTGTCTGTCCACCTACTGTTGGTAATATTGCATCAGGTCCTTCTTTTTCAATTATACTCGTGAGGATCTCTGCATTAAGCGGCTCAATATAAGTAGCATCTGCAAATTCATGATCGGTCATAATCGTTGCAGGGTTTGAATTTACCAGTATTACTTTATAACCTTCTTCCTTTAATGCCTTGCATGCTTGGGTTCCGGAATAATCAAATTCACATGCCTGCCCTATTACAATAGGACCGGAACCAATCAGTAATATTTTTTTCAAATCATTTCTTTTTGGCATTTATTTCCATGTCTCCATATTTTTTATAAATTTTGCAAAAACATATCTTGCATCATGTGGTCCTGCAGATGCTTCCGGATGGTATTGCACTGAATATGCTTTTATTTCAGGCACTTCCAGTCCTTCCACTGTTTTATCATTTAAATTTATATGAGTTATCCTGACATTATATTTTGATTTTTTTAATGAATCAGCATCAACTGCAAACCCATGATTCTGGACTGTTATATCTACCTTTTTTGTCTGCAAATCAATAACCGGCTGGTTTGCTCCCCGATGACCGAATTTCATCTTATATGTCTTACCGCCAAGTGCAAGCGCAAGGAATTGGTGACCAAAACAAATACCAAATATAGGTTTATATCCCAGCAGTTTTTTCAATGTCTCATAAATATACGGTGCTCCTTGTGGATCCCCGGGACCATTTGACAGAAATATACCATCAGGGTTTAGTTCTTTTATTCTTTTTTCGTCTGTCCAGGCAGGCACAACTGTGACATTACAATTCAATTCTGCGAATATCCTTAATATTTCGTGTTTCATACCGTAATCAAAAGCAACTACTTTGTATTTCTTACGATTAACAAAAATTTTTAAAAATCTGTCTTCATTGGATGAAATTTTAAGACGTGGCAGTTTTTTTTCTATATCCCATTTAAATTCCTTTTTTGTTGAAACATATTGAACAAGATCCTTGCCCACTATGGACTCAGAATCTCTTACTTTTTTTAACAACGAATTATAATCCAAATCAATTGTTGATAAAACCGCTCTCATTGCACCAAAATCTCTTATATGCTTTGTTAAAGCACGTGTATCTATGCCTTCTATGGCAGGTATGTTACTTTTTATAAGGTACGATGTAAGTGCTCCTTTTGCCCTCCAGTTACTCGGGGTCTTACACATTTCTTTGACAACAAATCCCTCAACCCACGGCTTTATTGATTCGGTATCTTCTAAGTTAAATCCATAATTACCTATCTCTGGATATGTCATAACTACTATTTGCCCTTTGTAAGAAGGGTCAGTTAAGACCTCCTGATAACCCATCATAGATGTATTAAAAACAATTTCTCCAAAGCGCTCGCCTTTGGCACCCGCTGATATTCCTTCAAAATATGTTCCATCTTCCAAAACAAGGATCGCTCTTGAATTTTTTTTAGACGTCCTATCTTTTTTCATTTATTTTCCTTAATTTAATTAATAAATCCCCCGCATTTGTAATGCAGGGGATTATTTTACTATACAAAACTTCGTATACTTTAAAATCATTTAATAATAAATGATTTTTTTAATTTTTATTCTTGTTAAAAAATTTATTTTGTTTTCACAAAACGAATTATCTGAAGCAATTCTTTGGCCTCTTTACTATTTCATACATGCCGATACAAACTATGCTATTTTCTGTTATTAACTTTAACCTTTTTTATTTTTTTTTGCTCCTGCTGATTTTTTTTTTATTATCTCTCTTTACACTCCATTTACCTTTCAAGACCTCAAGCGCATCTTTCCTGTATGCGTCCATTACATAAGGTATTTTTGTAACATCCTCACACTCTCTTGTTAAAGACATCAATTCATTTCTTGTTATAGATGCTATATTGAAGCAACGTACACCAGCCATTAATTGTTGTAAACCAACCTTTATTTTATCTGCAAAACTGTAAATACCAATAGCGCCCAGAGGTATATTCTTTATCTCTTTTGTGCCGACAAGTTTTTTCACTGCTTCGTAATTTACAAAAATTTCCTCAACAGTAGTTCCAAATTCACTCACTGTTTTCGGTAGTTTGTTTTCCTTTATCCATTTGTCAATATTTTTACCTACCATACCAGGTATCATTAAAGCGCGACCCATACATACTGCTTTCACATAAGGTGCACCAAGCGCGATTGCCTTAAATACACCAGATTCTTCTGAGAAACCTCCTGCAAATGCAAGGTCAGGAACTTTTTTCCCCTCTTTCCTTAAAATTTCTGCAAATTCATAAGCAGCAGAATGCAGGTATAATGAAGGAACTCCCCATTCTTCCATCATTCCCCATGGGCTCATTCCGGTTCCACCTGGTGCTCCATCAATTGTTATTAAATCTATCTCTGCATTGGAACCCCATGCAATTGCCATTGCAAGTTCTCTTAATGAATATGCTCCTGTTTTTAAGGTAATTCTTTTGTATCCTAATTTACGTAATCTTTTTACTTCTGCATAAAAACTTTCCTCGTCTACAAATCCTAACCTACTGTGTCTTTCAAACTCTTTCAATGCACCATCTTTAAATGCTGCCTGATTTACAGGATCTGAAGGATCCGGCGTCACGATATAACCACGGCGTTGTAATTCAAGTGCACGCTCAAGATTTTTTACTTTTATTTCACCACCTATACATTTAGCACCCTGCCCCCATTTAAGTTCAATAGTATCCAAACCATGTTTATCAATAAGATACTCTGCAACGCCAAAACGCGTATCTTCTACGTTCATCTGAACAAGTATTTCTCCCATTCCACTTACGTCTTTATACCTTTTGTATGTATCTATTCTTCTATCCATTTCTGGAGATTTTTTTATTTTCTTATTTGAATCTAATTCAAGACCCGGATCTATTCCGCATACATTCTCACCACAAACAATTGTAATTCCTGTAATTGCAGCTCCAACAGCAAAATGTTCCCAGTTTACCCTTGCAATTTCAGTTGAACCAAGTGCTCCTGTAAAAATCGGCAATGCCATTTTTCTTTTTATCTTCCAGCCATACTCCGTCTGTGTGTTTACATTTGGAAATCTTGCATTATCAGGATTGCCTTCCATTCCCTGTGGCAATCCTACTGCACCCAGCGCATAACCCTGAATATTTAAATGTGAGTAATCAACAGGGTAATTTTTATCAGCTCCCGCAGTAACTTCTCCAAATGGTCCTGGATAAATAAGTTCTCTGCCTCTAAAAGTCGCTTTAAAAATTTCACAATTTCCTGTGCATCCATCAATACATCTTGAACAGATCCCACTCATCGGAACAACGCTTTTTGATCTGTTAAATGTTCTTGTTGCATCATTTGCATTCGGTTGTCTTAAATTCATCCTTCTCCTCCTTTAAAATAATTTTGTTTTTTTTCCCGGAACACCATTGCACCGGACTTGAAGATTTTTTTATTTACCGGAAACATCTTTGCCACCGGATTTTTTTTTATTAATTTCCATGGTTAAAATTATTGCCTCTGCTATTTCTTTTAATGGCTTGCATAAATCCATAGCTTTTTTTCTCATTGTGGTATATGCTTCCTCTTCTGTCATATTATTAAATTTCATCAGTATGCCTTTGGCCCGCTCAATTATTTTTCTTGTTTCTAGTGCATCTTTTACTTTTATTGTTTCTTCTTCCAGTTTTGCATTTCCTATAGCAACAGCTGCAAGGTTTGCAACAGAAGTAAGCATTTTTATTTCGTCCTCAGTAAATATGTGTTCTGTTACCGTATAAACATTTATTACACCAGTTGTTTTTGTTTTATATATCATTGGCACGGCAAGCATTGATTTTAGACCTTCCCTTCTTGCAATCTCAGGATATTTGTAACTTGGCTCTTTTGTAACATCAATAGCGCTTATAGGCCTTTTCTCTTTTACTGCCCTACCACTTAATGACTGTCCTATCTTTAAATTTGGTTTGTTTCTGTATTCATTGCTCAATGACTGTGTTGCTTTTATTATAAGTTCCTGTTTTTCTTCGTCATAAAGCATCACAGAACATATTTTATATTCCATAACCTCAGCGATCAAATGAACAATAATTTTTAAAATTTCATCTACATTTTTTTCTGTAGCCATCATTTGTGTAATATTTATTAATGTTTCTATCTGTTTTTTTATCTTTTCTTTTTCAAAAGCCTGCCTTGTATTGGAAAACGAAGGCGCAAGCAATGAAGACACGGCAAAAACAAGATTGGCTTGTTGTTCATTATATGCTTTGTTTTCTGTCCCTGCAATCATAACACCTACAAGTTCCCCAACATTAATAATTGGAGACACAATATAAAAAATATTACTACTGAGTTGTAGTTTCTTAAGCAAAGTGAATAATTCTTCGTTTTTGTTTGATAAAGGTTTTTTTATTTTCAAAATCTCCTGTTTTTCATTAATATCCAATACTATTTCTTGTGGGATTGTGATTTTTCTATCAGATACCTTTTTTATAAGACACTTGAGTAAATTATCTTCTAAAATATAAACAACAAATATGGAACATTTAAATTCTTTTACTATTAATTCTAATGAATTTGTCAGAATATCTGTTACTGAACTTCCTAATGCTATTAAGTTAATAATACTAGTAAGTATTTTATTTTCTTGCTTTATAATATTTTCTTTTATCTTTTTTGTAGTTTCTTTTCTAAATTTGGGTTTCATTCTTTAACCCCATTTCTTACAAACAAAAAATCTTTAAAATAAAATAATATTTTTGTATTTTTGCTAACATTTACTATTTTTAATTTAAAAAAGCATAAAAAAACCACTTGGTTTAAATTTCATTTAACAATAGTATTCAAGCATTATTAAATTTTAAAAAATTATATATTATTCAAATCAAAAGTCAAGTTTTTCCATAAAAAACGCATTAGCAATAGTTTTTTACGAAAAAACAAACTGTTTTCATTATTTTTATTTAACAAATTTTCATTTTTATAATGCATTATTTTATTAATCTGTTTTTTTATTTTAAATAAAACAAAAGTTTTGTTTTAGATATTTTATTTCTTTAATAATATCTCTCCTGAAAATCGTAATTTTCTATCTTGATTTTCAGGTTATTAAAAACTCATTTACTTTAACTGCCGCGTTTCTTCCTTCCGAAATTGCCCACACCACAAGAGAAGGGCCTCTTCCTGCATCGCCTGCTATAAAAACCTTTTCATTTGTCGTTCTGTAATTATTATCTCTCTGGATATTGCCGCGCGCGTCTGTTTTTAATCCGTATTTTTCCATGAGTGCGTTTTTCTCAACTCCTGCAAATCCCATAGATAAAATCACCATATCAGCGTTTATTTCAAAATCAGTCCCGGGGATTTCTTTGAATTGCGGTGCTGGATTTTTTATAAATTCACATCTTGCACATTTTATTTTTGATATTTTTCCGTCTTTACCAATAAATTCTTTTGTTATAATTGACCACTTTCTTTCTACTTTTCCTTCTTCATGACTTGATGAAACTTTAAACACAAAAGGATAATAAGGCCATGGTTGATTAAGAGGTCGGTTTTTGGGCGGTTCCGGCATTATCTCTATCTGCACAACACATTTTGCTTTCTGTCTTATCGCTGTTCCGACGCAATCCGCTCCTGTATCACCTCCACCTATAACAACTACATTTTTTCCTGCTGCATCTATTAATTCACTTTCTATTTTTTCTCCGGAAACTCTTTTATTTGACTGTATGAGATAATCAATTGCCTGATATATACCATTTAATTTTCTTCCTGGTATATTTATATCACGCGGTACCCTACATCCTGTTGCAATTACTACTGCGTCAAATTCATAAAGTAATTTTTCAGCCGAATAATCTTTACCGGCTTCTGTATTTGTAATAAATTTTATTCCTTCTTCCATCATAATATTTATTCTTCGGTCAATTATATTTTTTTCCAGTTTAAAATCAGGAATTCCATATCTTAAAAACCCACCGATTTTTCCATCACGCTCAAAAACTGTAACATTATGTCCGAAATAATTTAAATAATAAGCAGCAGAAAGTCCAGCAGGGCCTGATCCTATTACTGCGACTTTTTTATCTGTTCTTTTTATATATTTTTCAGGTTTTATATATCCTTCTTTAAATGCTTTTTCTATTATAGCAAGTTCATTGTCCCTTATTGTCACAGGAGCATCATTAATGCCAAGTACGCAAGAATATTCGCAAAGCGCAGGACAAACCCTGCCTGTTATCTCAGGTAATGGATTTGTTGAATGCAAAAGTTTAAAAGCACCTTCCCACCTGCCACGATGCACATGGTCATTCCATTCAGGAATATAGTTTCCAATTGGACATCCCCAATTACAAAAAGCAGTCCCACAATTCATGCATCTTGATGATTGTTCCTGGGTCTTTTCTTCTGGATGCAAGAGCGTAACGCTTTTATAATCCTTTATTCTTTCACATACAGGTCTGTATGAGAAGGTCTCTCTTTTTGTTTTTAAAAAACCAAAATTATCAACCATCCAAAACCTCCTGTAATTCCGGTTTTTTTTCTACCAATTTCTTTCTTAAAACATTTTTATATTCTGTTGGAAAAACTTTAATAAACTTTTTGATTTCATATTCAAAATTATCAAGTATTTCCTTTGCTCTCCTGCTTTTTGTATACTCATAATGTTTACTGCACATTTTTTTTATTAATTCTATATCTTTTTTATTTGGTTTTTCCAATTCTATCATTTCCATATTACATTTTTCATTAAAATTGCCATCAATATCATAAATAAATGCCAATCCTCCGGACATTCCAGCACCAAAATTTCTGCCGGTTCTGCCAAGAACTACAACTATTCCGCCTGTCATGTATTCACAACCATGGTCTCCTACTCCTTCCACAATTGCATAAATCCCTGAATTTCTTATACAAAAACGTTCACCTGCTATCCCATTTATGTATGCTTCTCCGTTTATTGCCCCGTAAAAAGTTGTATTTCCTATTATTATATTTTCTTCTGCTTTAATATCTGAATTTTTATCAGGATAAATTATAATTTTACCACCACTTAATCCTTTACCAACATAATCATTTGCCATACCTTCTAATTCAAATGTTATACCTTTTGCAAGCCAGGCACCAAATGACTGTCCAGCTACACCTCTAAAATAACATTTAATAGTATCTTCAGGCAGATATTCTTCTCCATATCTTTTGCATACTTCATAACTTAACATAGTTCCTGTTGCTCTATTTGTATTATTTATATATGATTCAATTTTTACCTTTTTCTTATTATTAAGGGCATCTTTTGCCTTTTCAATAAGTATTTTATCTAAAATATCATCTATTTCATGATTCTGCCTGTTAGTGCAATAAACTGCAACTCCCGGACTTGTCTTTGGCTTGTAAAGTATTTTTGAAAAATCAATATTTTTTGCCTTCCATGGGAGTATATCATAATTAACTTCTAATAAATCCGTTCTTCCGATAAGTTCGTTTATAGTTCTTATCCCAAGTAAAGCCATAATTTCCCTTACCTGTCTTGCAAGAAATTTAAAATAATTCTCTAAGTATTCAGATTTACCCTGGAACCTCTCTTGGAGTATCGGATCCTGCGTCGCAACTCCTAACGCACAATTATTAAGATGGCAGTGTCTTAACATAACACAACCTAAAACAACAAGTGCTGTAGTTCCAAATCCGTATTCTTCAGCACCAAGACACGCTGCAACTATTATGTCTTTACCTGTTCTTAATTGTCCATCTGTCTGCAACCTAACTCTATTTCTTAAATTATTCAAAACAAGTGTTTGATGAGTTTCAGCCAGACCTAATTCCCATGGCAAACCAGCATGCATTATTGATGCTCTTGGTGATGCACCAGTACCACCATCACCGCCGGATATTAAAATCATGTCCGCATGTGCTTTTACAACGCCAGCCGCAACAGTTCCAACCCCAGCTTCAGAAACAAGTTTTACACTTATACGGGCATTCGGATTTGCGTTTTTCAAATCAAATATGAGTTGTTTTAAATCCTCTATAGAATAAATATCATGATGTGGTGGTGGAGATATTAAAGTAACACCAGGGGTCGTATACCTTGTTTTTGCTATTATTTCACTTACTTTGTGTCCGGGTAATTGTCCACCTTCACCTGGCTTTGCGCCCTGTGCTATTTTTATCTGTATCTCATCAGCATTTACAAAATAATTTAAAGTCACACCAAATCTGCCTGATGCAACCTGTTTTACTGCACTTCTCTTCCAGTTGCCATTTGGTAATTTTTTAAATCTCTCCGGATCCTCACCACCTTCTCCTGTATTTGACTTTGCCCCTAAACGGTTCATTGCAATTGCTATTGTTTCATGCGTATTTTTACTTATAGAACCAAAACTCATAGCACCCACTACAAATCTTTTTATTATCTCCTGTTCAGATTCAACCTGTTCTAACGGGATTGGTTGTATCTTTTTTAATTTTAATAAACTACGCAAAGTTACCGGCTGATCTGCCTGATTATCTATAAGTTCTGAAAATTTTTTAAATTTTTCATAATCATTGTTTTTTACAGAATCCTGCAAAGTAGCAATAGTTTCTGGGTTCCATAGATGTTTTTCTCCGTCTTTCTTCCACTGGTAAATGCCCCCAGTTTCAAGTATTTCTTCTTTTTTGCCGTATTCTTTAAATGCCTTTTTATGTCTTATGAAAGTTTCTTTTGCTATTTCTTCAAAACCAACCCCACCTATTCTTGATGTTGTACCTGTAAAACATTTATCTATAACCTCCTGATGTATACCAAGTGCTTCAAATATCTGTGCTCCTTTATAACTTTGTAAAGTAGAAATTCCCATTTTTGACATTACTTTAAGTATACCCTTATGCAATGCTTTTCTATAATTTTCAATTGCTTTTTCATAAGTAATGTTAATTTGGTTTCCTTCCACCATATATTTAATTGCATCATAAGCAAGATATGGATATATGGCATCAACACCATAACCAAGCAGGACGCACATATCATGAAGTTCCTTGGGTTCGCCACTTTCTATTATTATAGAGCATTGCGACCTCAACGATTTTCTAACAAGATTGTGATGAACTGCTCCCGCGGCAAGCAAAGCAGGAATCGAAGAATACTCTTCATTTACTCCATTATCACTTAAAATTATAAAAGAATATCCTTCCTTTATTGATTTTTCCGCTTCGTTGCAAATTCTATCTATTGCATTTATGAAATCCTGCTTTTTTCCCGGCATAATAAGTAAAGAAATTGTTCTTGTTTTAAATCCGTTTATATTTAAATTCTGGATTTTAAGAAACTCTTTTTCTGTAAGTATGGGCTCTTTAAGTTGTAATTTGCGAGCATGTTCCGGTATTTCAGCAAAAATATTTTTTTGTGGTCCAAGATATTGTCTCAAACTCATAACAATACTTTCCCGTATAGAATCAATGGCAGGATTTGTAACCTGTGCAAACATCTGCTTAAAATATGTATATAATATTTTAGGTCTTATTGACAATACAGAATGCGGAATATCATTTCCCATGGAACCTATTGGGTCCTTGGATTCATCAGCCATTGGTTTTAAAATAATATTTAAATCTTCTCTTGTCCAGCCAAATGCTGCCAATAGATTAATTAAATTACCATTATTTCTTTTTGTTGGTCTTATTTCCGGTAAATCTTCAATATATATAATTTGTTCTTTTCTCCATTGCCTGTATGGTGCGCGTCTTGCAATTTTTTCCTTTATCTCATCATTATCTTTTATTCTTCCTTCTTGGGTGTCTATGTAAAATATTTTTCCAGGTTCCAGTCTGCCAGAAAATTTAATATTTTCAGGTGGAATATCCAGAACACCAACTTCTGATGCCATAACAACATAATTATCTTTTGTTATTATATACCTTGCTGGTCTTAAGCCGTTTCTGTCAAGGACTGCACCTATTCTAATACCATCTGTGAATGCTAAAGCAGCAGGTCCATCCCACGGTTCCATGATGCAGGAATGATATTTATAAAAACTCCTTATGGAATTAGGAAGCATTTTATTGTGTTCCCATGCCTCAGGTATTAGCATAAGAATAGAATGCTCAATCGTCCTTCCTCCTTTATTTAAAAGTTCAAATACATTATCCATAGATGCTGAATCGCTTTGATTTTCATCCCTTATTACAGGTTTTATATGCTCAATATCATTTCCAAAAAAAGCGTTTTCAAATAATCCTTCTCTGCTTTTCATCCAGTTTATATTTCCACGTAGAGTATTTATCTCTCCGTTATGTGCAAGCATTCTGAAAGGCTGCGCAAGATCCCACGTAGGAAAAGTATTCGTAGAATATCGCGAGTGAACAAGACAGATTGCAGTTTTTATTGACTCATCTTTTAAGTCAACAAAAAAATTTTCAATTTGTTCTGGCATCATAAGCCCTTTATAAATAATTGTCCTGCTGGACAAATTTGTAATATAAAATCTTTTTTTATCTTTTATTTCTATTTTTCTTATTTTATTTTCTATTATTTTTCTTATTATATAAAGTTTTCTTTCAAAATCATCGTTATCTGTTATATCATTATCTTTGCCTATAAAAACCTGTTCAAAAACCGGTTCGCAGTTTCTTGCAATTTCTCCTATTACAGAATCATCCACCGGAACTTTACGAAATCCAAGTAACACCTGTTTTTTTTCTTTTATTGTTTCTATTATTATTTTTTTGCAAATGTTATATGACTCTTCATCTTTTGGAAAAAAAATAAGCCCCACGCCGTAAATATCATTTTCAGGCAATTTTATATTATCTTTTTTGCATAATTTCCTGAAAAATTCATCCGGAATCTGTATAAGGATACCTGCTCCATCTCCTGTTTTCGGGTCAGCACCAACTGCCCCCCTATGGGTTAGCCGTTTTAATATTGTAAGCCCTGATTTTAAAATATAATTGGACTTTTCTCCCTTTATATTGCAGAAAAAACCAACTCCACAATTATCTTTTTCAAATCTCTCATCGTACAATCCTGTATTTTTGTTTTCCTGTATCATAATATTCCTCTTGATTTAATATGTTCACAAAACATGTTCATTATGAATCTTTAGCATCTTAAGCGAACATCATTACCAAACATCCATATTGAACATTTATAACAAAAATCTATAAAAAATAATAAATATAAATAGACCTCTAATATTGCTCCATTGCGAAGATTTAAAAGGCAGGCACTAAAGCCGTAAATATAAATTAGCAACTTTGCTAATTTGAATTGTCAATATTATTATAGCAGAAAATTGTAGTATGTCAAATATTAATTTAGTGGGGGTAATGTAAAATAAATTGTGTAAATTTGAATTGAAAAGAAAAAAAAGAGGGTGTATTCTTCCAGTAATAAAAAAAAAGGCATAAAAATATGCCAAGATTAAAAAAAAAGGAGGAATACACCCATGAGTAAGGTAAAAGAA